>NZ_FYDL01000014.1 GCF_900187505.1 Pseudomonas sp. Irchel s3h17 | reverse complement strand
AAAAAGGAAGGAAAGTATTAATATCACGCATAAGAACGCCGGTTTGTTAGATGTGTTTGCTCGCACGAACATCATCAATCAAATCGGCGTTCTTGTTTCTGTGTTTCCCGGGATTCCGTGAAGAACCCTTTTTTATGGGTGTTGCTTAGGGACGCTTGCGATTGCTGATCAGGGTGCCCACACCGGTGTCGGTGAAGATTTCC
Organism: Pseudomonas sp. Irchel s3h17; assembly: GCF_900187505.1. Taxonomy (GTDB): domain Bacteria; phylum Pseudomonadota; class Gammaproteobacteria; order Pseudomonadales; family Pseudomonadaceae; genus Aquipseudomonas. Next base: position 133,474 of record NZ_FYDL01000014.1, on the reverse strand, counting down.
AGAAGGATCGCATTGGGTACCCGGCCGTCGATGATCAGCGAGCTGCCCACGCCGCCTTGCACCGCTTCTAGCGCGCAGCGGATCTTGGGCAGCATGCCGCCATAGATGGTGCCGTCGGCGATCAGCTCGTCGACCTGCTGGGTGGTCAGTCCGGTCAGGACTTGTCCGGACTTGTCCATCAGGCCGGCGATGTTGGTCAGCAGCATCAGCTTCTCGGCTTTCAGGGCTTCGGCGACCTTGCCGGCCACCAGGTCGGCGTTGATGTTGTACGACTCACCGTTGGCGCCAACACCGATCGGCGCGATCACCGGGATGAAGTCGCCTTTGACCAGCAAGTTCAGCAAGTCGGTGTTGATGCCGACCACTTCGCCCACTTGCCCGATGTCGATGATTTCCGGTTGGGTCATCTCCGGCGTCTGGCGGGTGACGGTGAGCTTCTTGGCGCGAATCAGCTCGGCGTCCTTGCCGGTCAGGCCGATGGCGCTGCCGCCGTGGCGGTTGATCAGGTTGACGATGTCCTTGTTCACCTGGCCGCCGAGGACCATCTCCACCACATCCATGGTCTGTGCGTCCGTGACGCGCATGCCATCGATGAAATGACTCTCGATCGACAGTCGCTTGAGCAGGTCGCCGATTTGCGGGCCGCCACCGTGAACCACCACCGGGTTGATGCCGACGGCTTTCATCATCACGATGTCGCGGGCAAAGCCGGTCTTCAGCTCCTCGCTTTCCATCGCGTTGCCGCCGTATTTGATCACCAGCGTCTTGCCGACGTAGCGGCGAATGTAAGGCAGCGCTTCGGACAGGACCTTGGCGGTGTTGGCGGCGGCTTCGCGTTCGAGGGTCATTCAGGGCTCCGGCACTTCAATGAAAGGCGCTTCAAAAAATCAAAATGGTAGTTGGAGGTCGGGTGCAACACGTTTCAGCTGGGCGTGGAACACGTCCTTGATGCGCTGCAGTTCGGCGTCGTTGTCGGCCTCGAATCGCAGGACCAGCACCGGTGTGGTGTTGGAGGCGCGAACCAGGCCCCAGCCTTTGGCATAGTCGACGCGCACACCGTCAATGGTGGTCAGGTCGGCACCTTCGCCCCATTGAGCGTCATGCAGTGCATCAATGATGCTGAATTTGCTCTCTTCGGTCACATGGATATTGATTTCCGGCGTGGAAATATCGTTCGGGAAGGTCTCGAACAGCTCTTGTGCGCTGGATTTCTCCTTGCTCAGGATTTCCAGCAGGCGCGCGGCGCTGTAGATGCCGTCGTCGAAACCGAACCAGCGCTCCTTGAAGAAAATGTGCCCGCTCATTTCGCCGGCAAGCAGGGCGCCGCTTTGCTTCATTTTCTTTTTGATCAGCGAGTGACCGGTCTTCCACATCAGTGGGCGACCGCCGTACTCCTTGATCAGCGGGATCAGGCGACGGGTGCATTTGACGTCGAAGATGATCTCCGCGTCCGGGTTGCGTGCCACGACGTCTTTGGCGAACAGCATCAGCAGGCGGTCCGGGAAGACAATGTCGCCCGTGTTGGTGACGACACCGACACGGTCACCGTCGCCGTCGAAGGCCAGGCCCAGATCGGCGTTGGTTTCCTTGACCTTGGCGATCAGGTCCACCAGGTTTTCAGGCTTGCCCGGATCCGGATGGTGATTCGGGAAATTGCCGTCGACTTCGCAGAACAGCGGGATGACTTCGCAGTTCAGGGCTTCGATCAGTTGGGGGGCGATAACGCCGGCTGCGCCGTTACCGCAATCGATCACCACTTTCAGGCGGCGAGCGAGCTTGATGTCCTGGACGATTTCGGTGGTGTAGCGATCAAGGATCTCGACCTTGGTGATGCTGCCCTGACCGCTGGTCAGGTTGTTGGTTTTCAGGCGTTCATGCAGGGCCTGAATCTGTTCGTTGGCCAGTGTGTCGCCCGCGATGACAATCTTGAAGCCGTTGTAGTCCGATGGGTTGTGGCTACCGGTGAGCATAACGCCGGATTTGCCAGCCAGTACGTTGGCGGCGTAGTAGAGCGCCGGTGTTGGCACCAGGCCGACGTCGCTGACGTGGCAGCCGCTGTCCGCCAGGCCCTGGATCAGTTGCTCGACAAGTTCCGGGCCCGACAGGCGACCGTCACGGCCGACGCTGATGTTCGGTTCATCCTGGGCCAGGGTCTGGGCGCCAATGGCGCGACCGATCCAGTAGGCCGTTTCAGCGGTCAGGGTCTTTGGGACAACACCACGGATATCGTAGGCGCGAAAGATGCTGTCGGGGAACGTGGGGGCGACTCGGGTCGTGTTGCTCATACTGGGATAGCTCCAACTCAAAGGTTGCTGGACGGGCCGGCGAACAGTTCGGCGGCGGGTTCAAACTGAAGGGTATGACGACGTTTTGGGCAGAGAGTTCGTGCTGTGCAAGTGCCATATGGGGGTGGCCTGTTGCCTGCGGCGTCGTCTAGTGCCTTGATTGGGGTCGTTAAGCCTTTCAGTTGGCGTCAGCGCAAGGTTCATCCTGAAATGCAAAGCAAAGTGCCGAGACCGGGCCGGGGCGCCGGTCTCGGCGCGGGTGTTATCAGTGGCTCCCGGAGTGGCCGAAACCACCGGTGCCGCGTTCGGTTTCAACGAACTCTTCAACCAGATCGAAGTGCGCCTGCACCACCGGTACCAGCACCAATTGGGCCAGCCGCTCGCCAACCACGATGTTGAAGTCGGTCTGGCCACGGTTCCAGCAGGACACCATCAGCGGACCCTGGTAATCGGAGTCGATCAGGCCGACCAGATTGCCCAGCACGATGCCGTGTTTGTGGCCCAGGCCAGAGCGCGGCAGGATCAGCGCGGCCAGGCCCGGGTCGCCGATGTACACCGACAGGCCGGTGGGGATCAGCAGGGTTTCGCCCGGCTTGATGACGGTGTCCTGTTCCAGCATGGCCCGCAGGTCAAGGCCGGCGGAGCCTGGGGTGGCGTACTGGGGCAGCGGGAATTCGCTGCCGATGCGTGGGTCGAGGATCTTGGCTTGCAAAGCGTGCATACGAGTTAAACCTGGTTCAGACGTTCGGCGATAAAAGTGATCAGCTGGCGGGCAATCTTGCCTTTGCTGGTCTGGGCGAAAAGGGTGGCGTGCAACTCACGATCGATCACGCTGCAGGCGTTTTCCTCGCTGTTGAAGCCAATGCTCGGGTTGGCGACGTCGTTGGCAACGATCAGATCGAGGTTCTTGTCCTTGAGCTTGCGTGCGGCGTAATCGAGCAGGTGTTCGGTTTCGGCGGCGAAGCCGACACTGAACGGGCGATCGGGGCGAGTGGCAATGGAGGCCAGAATGTCTGGATTGCGCACCATTTGCAGCACAAAGCCGTCACCGGTCGTAGGATCTTTCTTGAGTTTTTGTGGGGCGACGACTTCCGGGCGGTAGTCGGCAACCGCTGCGGATGCGATGAACAGGTCGCAGGGGATCGCGGCCTCGCAGGCGGCCAGCATGTCGCGGGCGCTGACCACGTCGATGCGGGTAACGCGATCCGGTGTCGGCAGATGCACAGGGCCTGTGATCAGGGTCACGCGGGCGCCGGCTTCAACCGCGGCTTCGGCCAGGGCAAAGCCCATTTTTCCGGAGCTGTGGTTGGTGATGTAGCGTACCGGGTCGATGTTTTCCTGGGTCGGGCCAGCGGTGATCAGCACGTGTTTGCCGGTCAACGCCAGGTGCTGGAAGCAATCGGCGGCGCACTGCGCCAGGTCATCGGCCTCCATCATGCGGCCCATGCCGACGTCGCCGCAGGCCTGGCTGCCGGAGGCCGGGCCGAAGACCTTGAAGCCTCGGCTTTCGAGCAGTTGGGTGTTGGCCTGGGTTGCTGGATCACGCCACATGGCCTGGTTCATGGCGGGCGCCAGCGCCACGGTGGCATCGGTGGCCAGTACCAGGGTGGTCAACAGGTCATTGGCGATGCCCTGGGCCAGGCGTGCGATCACGTCGGCGGTGGCCGGGGCGATCAGTACCAGGTCGGCCCACTTGGCCAGCTCGATGTGGCCCATGGCAGCTTCAGCCGCGGGGTCCAGCAGGTCCAGGTGCACCGGGTGCCCGGAGAGGGCCTGCATGGTCAGCGGGGTGATGAACTCGCTGCCGCCACGGGTCATGACCACCCGTACTTCCGCGCCCTGGTCGATCAGGCGACGAACCAGTTCGGCGCTCTTGTAGGCAGCAATGCCGCCGCCGACGCCCAGAACGATGCGTTTCCGATACAGCCGCTGCATAGGTCTGCCTTTCAATTCGTTGGTGACATACGTGGCGAAACCCCCTCCCCAGGGTGAATTCGCCCGCAAAAAAGATGGGCTACGATATCACAGCGACCGCTACGGAACAGCGGCGCCCACACACATGGAGGTGCTATGAGCATTCGTGACTGGCCGGCGGCGGAACGGCCGCGGGAGAAGCTTCTGGAGCAGGGTTCGGCGAGTCTTTCGGATGCCGAGCTGCTGGCCATCTTTCTACGCACCGGGGTCGCCGGGAAAAGCGCGGTGGACCTGGCGCGGCACCTGCTGCAGCAATTTGGCGGCCTGCGTACGTTACTGGAGGCGGACCAGCAAACGTTCGGTCGCCAGCTCGGGCTGGGGCCGGCAAAGTTTGCCCAGTTGCAGGCGGTCCTGGAAATGGCGCGACGGCATTTGGCGGAGCATCTGCGGCGTGCCTCGGTGCTCAAGAACCCGATCGAGGTGCGCAATTACCTCAAGGCTATGCTGCGGCATGAACCTCACGAGGTGTTTGGTTGCCTGTTTCTCGACTCCAAGCACCGGGTCCTGGCGTTCGAGACACTGTTTCGCGGCTCGATCGACACCACCAGCGTTCATCCCCGCCAGGTGGTCAAGCGCGCGCTGGCGCACAATGCTGCCGCCGTGATCCTGTGCCACAACCATCCGTCGGGGCATGTCGAGCCGAGTCAGGCCGACAGGGTGCTGACCAAGCTCCTGCAGGAAGTGCTGGGGATGATTGACGTGCGGGTGCTCGATCATTTCATCGTGGGCGATGGGGACCCGCTGTCGATGGCCGAGTATGGCTGGATGTGAAACAGCAGCTACAAGCTACAAGCTACAAGCGGCAAGCCAGAGCAGCACGCGTACTGTCTTGAGCTTGCCGCTTATAACTTATGGCTTGAAGCTGATCTTCGAATAATCCTGGCGTCCGAACGGACTGACCTGATAGCCCTGAACGTCCTTGCGCGTCAGCGCGAAGGCGGTCGGGTGGGCCAGCGGCAGCCACAGGGCCTGTTGCTGGATCTGCGCCTGGGCTTGCTCGTAGAGCTTGCTGCGCACGCCTTGTTCGGTGGTGGTCTTGCCGGCGTTGATCAGCTTGTCCAGGCCCTGGTCGCAGTAGCGAGCGAAGTTGGTCCCGGACTTGACGGCCGCGCAGGAAAACTGTGGCGTGAGGAAGTTATCCGGGTCGCCATTGTCGCCAGCCCAGCCCATGAACAGCAGGTCGTGTTCGCCGGCCTTGGCACGGCGAATCAGCTCGCCCCATTCAATCACCCGGATTTCCGCCTGAATGCCTATTTCCGCAAGGTCGGCCTGCAACAACTGGGCGCCAAGGCTTGGGTTGGGGTTGAGCAGGCTGCCGGACGGACGTGTCCAGATGGTCGTTTTGAAGCCGTCCTTGAGGCCGGCCTTGGCCATCAGCGAGCGCGCCCTGGCGAGGTCTTTCGGATAGCCCGGCAGGTCCTTGGCGTAGCTCCAGGTATTAGGCGGGTAGGGGCCGTCGGCGGCTTGCGCGGTGTCTTCGAACACGGCCTTGAGGTAGCTGGTCTTGTCGAAGGCCAGGTTGATCGCCTGGCGCACTTCGGGCTTGTCCAGGGGCGGATGCTGGCTGTTGATGGCCACGAATGCCGTCATGAAGGCGGGCGTGCTCTCGACCTTGAGGGTCGGCTCCTGGGCGGCCGCCTGTACGTCCAGGGGCTTGGGCGACAGGGCGACCTGGCATTCGTTGCGCCGCAGCTTCTGCAAGCGCACGTTGGCGTCCGGGGTGATGGCGAACACCAGGGTGTCTACCCCGGGCTTGCCGGCGAAGTAGTCGCGGTTGGCTTTGTAGCGTATCGACGCGTCTTTCTGGAATCTCCCGAAAATGAACGGGCCAGTGCCAATGGGCTGGCTGTTGAGTTTCTCGGGCGTGCCGGCCTTGAGCAGTTGATCGGCATACTCAGCGGGGTAGATCGAGGCAAAGCCCATGCTCAGCGTGGCGAGGAACGTCGAGTCGGGGTGATCCAGGGTAAAGCGCACGGTCAGTGGGTCCAGCGCGTCGATTTTCTTGATCAGCGCCGGCAGTTGCATCGATTGGGCGTGGGGGAAGCCGCTTTGGGCGATGGAGTGCCATGGGTTGGCCGGATCCAGCATGCGCTCAAAACTGAACTTCACGTCTCCCGCCGTCAGGTCGCGGCTCGGGTTGAAGTAGTCGGTGCGGTGGAATTTCACCTGGGGGTGCAATTTGAAGACGTAGGTCAGGCCATCGGCCGATACTTCCCAGCTGTCCGCCAGGCTGGGGACCACTTTGCCGCTGGCTGTGTCGAAGTCCACCAGGCGATTCATCAGCACATCCGCCGAGGCGTTGGTGGTGGTCAGCGAGTTGTATTGAACGACATCGAACCCCTCCGGGCTGGCCTCCGTGCAGACGCTCAGGGCGGCAGCCTGGGCCAGTGGGCTCAGCAACAGTGGGGCGAGCAACAGCGGTAGGGCAGCGAGGCGCATGTGTGGATTCCTTTGCAGATCGAAGGCCCATCTGCGAGTGCAGTCTGGAAAAGGCTTACCCTAGTGACCTCGCCTGCAAATGACTATCCCCTTTTGCATTTTGTGGCAGGTTGGCGGGTGCTTTTGTTTGGCGGGGAGGGGGGCGGCAGGCGTTTTTTATCGGGAATTTGCCTTGGGCGGCGTTCCTTGGAGGACGAATCCGGGTAAAGTGACCGGGGCCTGGTGTCTGTGTTGGCACGCAAGTCGACGCTCTGCGACGAGCGGTCGCTGGCATTGATAGCCTTTGTCCAAGGCATCTGGCGCCCGGAATTCGGGGTTTTTGAAAAGTCTCTTCACACCGATAGTTGTTGCTACCGGGTCTTTCTGGTATAAAGCAGCGCTCTTTTCTAGGGGCCCGGTTCCTTCACTGTAGGTGTAGCCGGTAAGACCCTTAAAGAAACGCGGCGCCTGGCGCCAAATGACTGAGAGATTAAGCGGCCAACCCATGCCGGGTTGGGCATGTGGTTTTAGAGGGCTGAGGCATGTCTAGAGTCTGTCAAGTTACCGGTAAGGGTCCGGTGACTGGGAATAACATTTCCCACGCAAACAACAAAACCCGTCGTCGTTTCCTGCCGAACCTGCAGCATCACCGCTTCTGGGTTGAAGAAGAGAAACGTTTTGTGCGTCTGCGCGTATCTGCTAAAGGCATGCGTATCATCGACAAGCGTGGCATCACTGTCGTGCTGGCCGAACTTCGCCGCGATGGCAAGGTTTAAGGGAGCTAATCATGCGTGAATTGATTCGTTTGATTTCGAGCGCCGGTACTGGTCACTTCTACACTACCGACAAGAACAAGCGTACTACTCCGGACAAAATCGAGATCAAGAAATTTGATCCGGTTGTTCGTAAGCACGTGATCTACAAAGAAGGCAAAATCAAGTAATTGATTTTTCCCTCTTGAGAAAAAGGCCCGTATCGCGAGATACGGGCCTTTTTTGTTGTGGCTTGAAAAGGCCTCAGGCCTTTTGTTCGAACGCCACGTAGATCTTGCGACACGTCTCCAGCACCTCCCAGGTGCCTTTGAATCCGGCTGGAATGACGAAGCGATCGCCAGTGCGCAGGGTCTTGGCGTTGCCGTCGCTGTCGCGCAGTACCGAAACGCCCTGCACGATTTCGCAGTATTCGTGTTCAGTGAAGTTCACGGTCCACTGTCCGACTTCGCCTTCCCAGACACCGGCGTTAAGCTGGCCGCAGGGGCTGTTGTAGTGGTTGTAGACGGTTTGCTCCGGGTCGCCCTTGAGCACTTTGGCGGCCTCCGGGCGATAACGTTCGGCGGCGGTGGTGGCCTGGTTGAAGTCGACGATGTCCTGGATGCTCATTATTGTAATCCCCCGTGATTGCGGCGCGAGTGGTTGAAAAGCCCCGAGTCTATGTTTATTAAAATGAACATCGCAAGGCCGTTTGCCGGCCTTGTGTCAAATATATTGAAACTAGAGGTGTGGCTGGTTTAGGGTGGTGGGTGCCCAGGGCCGATTTGACGGCTGGCCGGGCCCAATTCCTGACAGTGCCTGCGTAGCCCGCGTGGCGCTCGTATTCAATAAGAGGAGGACACTCGTATGACCACCCTGACTCGTGCCGACTGGGAACAACGTGCCCGCGACCTGAACATCGAAGGCCGCGCCTATATCAATGGCGAATACACCCACGCGGTCTCCGGCGAGACCTTCGAGTGCATCAGCCCGGTCGATGGCCGCCTGCTGGGCAAGATCGCCAGCTGTGACGCCGCCGACGCCCAGCGCGCCGTGGAAAACGCCCGCGCCACCTTCAATTCGGGTGCCTGGTCGCGCCTGGCCCCGGCCAAGCGCAAATCCACCATGATCCGTTTCGCCGGCCTGCTCAAGCAGCATGCCGAAGAGCTGGCGCTGCTTGAAACCCTGGACATGGGCAAGCCGATCAGCGACTCCCTGTACATCGACGTTCCCGGCGCGGCTCAAGCGCTGAGCTGGAGCGGCGAAGCCATCGACAAGATCTACGACGAAGTGGCGGCGACCCCTCACGACCAACTGGGCCTGGTGACCCGTGAGCCGGTGGGCGTGGTCAGCGCAATCGTGCCGTGGAACTTCCCGCTGATGATGGCCTGCTGGAAACTGGGTCCGGCGCTCTCCACCGGTAACTCGGTGATCCTCAAGCCGTCAGAGAAATCTCCGCTGACCGCCATCCGTATCGCTGCGTTGGCCGTTGAGGCCGGTATCCCGAAAGGCGTGCTGAACGTGCTGCCGGGGTATGGTCACACGGTAGGCAAGGCGTTGGCCTTGCACATGGACGTCGACACCCTGGTGTTCACGGGCTCGACCAAGATCGCCAAGCAGTTGATGATCTACTCCGGCGAGTCGAACATGAAGCGCGTCTGGCTCGAAGCCGGCGGCAAGAGCCCGAACATCGTGTTCGCCGATGCACCGGACCTGCAAGCGGCGGCTGAATCCGCTGCCAGTGCCATTGCATTCAACCAGGGCGAGGTCTGCACGGCCGGCTCCCGTCTCCTGGTCGAGCGCTCGATCAAGGACCGCTTCCTGCCGCTGGTAATCGAGGCCCTGAAAGCCTGGAAGCCGGGCAACCCGCTGGATCCGGTCACCAACGTCGGTGCGCTGGTCGACACCCAGCAAATGAATACTGTGCTGTCCTATATCGAAGCGGGCCATGCCGACGGTGCCAAGCTGGTTGCCGGTGGCAAGCGCATCCTTCAGGAGACCGGTGGCACTTATGTAGAGCCAACGATTTTCGACGGTGTGAGCAATGCGATGAAGATCGCTCAGGAAGAAATCTTCGGCCCGGTGTTGTCGGTGATTACCTTCGACAGCGCCGAAGAAGCGGTTCAGATCGCCAACGATACGCCTTATGGCCTGGCTGCCGCAGTGTGGACCCAGGACATTTCCAAGGCGCACCTGACGGCCAAGGCGCTGCGTGCCGGTAGCGTGTGGATCAACCAGTACGATGGTGGCGACATGACCGCTCCCTTTGGTGGCTTCAAGCAGTCGGGCAACGGCCGTGACAAGTCGCTGCACGCGTTCGACAAGTACACTGAGCTGAAGGCGACCTGGATCAAGCTGTAAGTGATGACGGGCCCCGGTTCGCCGGGGCTCAATGCAACACAGATCCCTGTGGGAGCGGGCTTGCTCGCGTAGGCGGTGTGACAGCCAACATTGATGTTGGATGTGATGACCTCTTCGCGAGCAAGCCCGCTCCCACATTGCTTTGTATTCAGTCTGAAAAATGACAATCCACAGGAGCGTGGAAAATGCGTTGGGCGACTTATTTCGCCGTGTTGGCGTCTGTCCTGAGTGTCGGCCTGGCCCTGGGTGTCAGCATGCCGCTGGTGTCGTTACGCCTTGAAAGCTGGGGCTACGGCTCATTTGCCATCGGTGTGATGGCGGCGATGCCGGCGATTGGCGTGCTGCTGGGTGCCAAGGTGTCCAGTCACCTGGCGGCGCGCCTGGGGACGGCGAATCTGATGCGTCTGTGCCTGTGGGCCGGCGCGGTGTCTATCGGCCTGTTGGCGTTGATGCCCAGTTACCCGGTCTGGCTGGTGTTGCGGCTGATGATCGGGGTCATCCTGACCATCGTATTCATCCTCGGCGAGAGCTGGATTAACCAGTTGGTGGTGGAGCAGTGGCGTGGTCGATTGGTGGCGCTGTACGGCAGCAGTTATGCCTTGAGCCAACTGTCCGGGCCAGTCTTGCTGGGCATGCTGGGCACGGAGAACGATTTCGGGTTCTGGGTCGGCGTTGCGTTGCTGGTGGTGTCGCCGCTGTTGCTGCTGGGGCGTAGCGGGGCGCCCAGCAGCGAAGCCTGCAGTGTCACGTTCAGCGACTTGCTGGTTTTCTGCCGTGGCTTGCCAGCGATTGCCTGGGCGGTGTCGTTGTTCGCGGCCTTCGAGGCGATGATTCTGACCTTGTTGCCGGTGTACTGCCTGCGACAGGGATTCACCGCTGAAATCGCCCTGGCGATGGTCAGCACCGTGGTGGTCGGCGATGCCTTGCTGCAGCTACCCATCGGCGCGTTGGCGGATCGGGTATCCCGGCGCACGTTGTTTGCCGGCTGCGCGGTGATTCTGCTGCTGTCGAGCCTGGCGATACCGCTGTTGATCGACACCTTGCTGATCTGGCCGCTGTGGGTGCTGTTCGGGGCCAGTGCCGGTGGCTTGTTCACCCTGTCGCTGATTCTGATCGGCGAACGTTATCGCGATGATGCATTGGTGCGAGCCAACGCCCATATCGCGCAACTGTGGGGGGTTGGCTGCCTGATCGGTCCGCTCGCGGCGGGCGCCGGCAGCCAATGGATCAGTGGGCACGCCTTGCCGTGGCTGATGGCGGCGGGGGCGTTCGGGTTGATTGTCCTGTTGCTGCGCCAGGGGGCTTTTGGTGAGGTGGTCGAGCCGGTCTAGAGCATACGCTCCAGGCCAACGGTGTTGCTGAACCAGGCATTGAAACGCCGCCACCAGTTCCCCGGCTCGCGGGTCAGGGTGTGCAGCTGACCATTGTCTTCGGTCACCCATACCACCTGGCCGTTCTCCAGCCGGGCCTGATAACTCAGGGCCGGCGCCATCCCCTGCAAGGCCAGTTCGTGCACACGCTCGGCGAGTTCCGGGCTGTCCACCAGCACGCCGACTTCGGTATTCCAGAGCACTGAGCGCGGGTCGAAGTTGAATGAGCCAATGAACGATTTTTGCCGGTCAAAGATGATTGCCTTGCTGTGCAGGCTGGAATCGGAGCCAAGGTAGGAGGTGCTGTGAAACAGCGTCGGACCACTACCGTCACCCTCGCCGGGTTGTCGGCGCAGTTCGAACAGCTGCACGTCGTGCTCCAGCAACGCCTTGCGGTAGGGCGCGTAGCCGCCGTGGACCGCTGGCACATCGGTCGCCTCCAGCGAGTTGGTCAACAAGCTCACCGATACCCCGGCATCGGCGCGGCCTGTCAGGTAGACCAGACCGGGAGGGCCAGGAACGAAATAGGCCGAGATCATCACCAGCTCTTTGCTGACCCCCTGCAGTTCGGGCGCCAGCTGGGTGGTCAGCAACAGTTGCGGGTCCGGTTCGCCCTTGGCCAGTACCTTGCTCGGCGCATCCCATAACGCCTGGTTCCAGGCCCAGGTCAACTCGGTTCGCCAGGCGTCCAGGCGCGGGTCGGTCTGGTAGGTCTTCAGCTGCTGGTACAGCGCGTGGTTCTGTCGGCGGCTTTCGTCCAGGGATGCCAGCAGTCTTGCGCGGGTGTCGGCCAGGTCCTTGGCGGTGGGCTTGCTGGCGACAAACCCGTCGATGGGTTTGCTCAGGGCGCTGTTCCAGTACTGGTCGAAGCTGTGCCCGAGTTGTTCGGCGACCGGTCCGATGCCCAGCAGGTCGATGTCGGTGAAATTCAGGTTGGGCTTGGCATCGAAGTACTCGTCCCCCAGGTTGCGGCCGCCGACGATGGCGGCGCTGTTGTCCGCCAGCCACAGCTTGTTGTGCATGCGTCGGTGTTGCAGCGACAGGTTGAACAGCCGGCCCATGGTTCGCGTCACCCCGGTGCTGCGGCCCAAATGCAACGGATTGAACAGGCGAATCTGTATTTGCGGGTGAGCGGCCAGTGTGGCGATGGTCTGGTCCAGGCCGTCGCTGGTGGTGTCGTCGAGCAGAATGCGAATGCGTACGCCTCGGTCGGCCGCCTTGAGCAGTTCGTTCACCAGCAACCGTGTGCTGATGCCGTCGTGGACGATGTAGTACTGCAGGTCGAGGCTGCGCTGGGCTTGGCGGATCAGTTCGGCGCGAGCGCTGAAGGCTTCGCCGCTGTCCGACAGCAGGCGGAAACCGGAACGCCCTTGATACGCGGCCGCCTGGACCTGGATCGAGCGGCCAAACGAGGACTCGCTCGCCGGCAATGCCTGGCTCGGCTCACGTGCCACGTCGAGCGAGGCGCAGCCGCTGATCAGCGTGACGAGCAACACAAGGAGCAGGACGGGGCTGGGGCGCAAGTCGGTTGTTCCTGCAAGAGGGCCGGGCTCGGAGTATGGCACGGCTTGGGCGCTACTCAGGTGTCTGCGCCAGGGCTCTCGGCCAGCAACTTGATTGCTGCAGCGCCGACCTTGCGCACCGCCTCTTCAATCTGCGGCGTAGGCTTGGCTGAGTAGTTCATGCGCAGGCAATTGCGGTACTTGCCCGAGGCGGAAAAGATACTGCCCACGGCAATCTGTACGCCTTGGTCGAGGAGTGCGCGATTGAGCTTCAGGGTATCGAAGCCTTCCGGCAGTTCGACCCACAGCATGAAGCTGCCTTGCGGACGGCTGGCGCGGGTGCCGGACGGGAAGTAGCGGCTGACCCAATCAAGCATCAGGTCGCGATTGCGTTGGTATTGGGTGCGCATCCGCCGCAAATGAGGCTCGAAGTGGCCGCCTTTCAAGAACTCCGCAATGGCGATTTGGGGTTGTGCCGCGGTCGAGCCGGTGCTGATGTATTTCATGTGCAGCACCCGTTCCAGATACCGGCCCGGTGCAACCCAGCCGATGCGCAGCCCAGGCGCCAGGGTCTTGGAGAACGAACTGCAGAGCAGGACGCGACCGTCTTCGTCGAGCGACTTGATAGTGCGTGGTCGCGGGTAGGTGTAGGCCAGCTCGCCATACACATCGTCTTCGATGATGGCCACGTCAAACCGCTGTGCGAGCGTCAACAACGCGCGTTTTCGCGACTCCGGCATGATGTAGCCCAAGGGGTTGTTGCAGTTGGGGGTCAACTGTATGGCCTTGATCGGCCATTGCTCCAGGGCCAGTTCCAGCGCATCGAGACTGATCCCGGTAAGCGGGTCGGTGGGAATCTCCAGGGCTTTCATGCCCAGTCCCTTGAGTGTCTGCATGGCCCCGTGAAAGCTTGGCGAGTCCACGGCGACGATGTCCCCCGGTTCGCAGATTGCGCGAATGCTGGTGGAGAGCGCTTCGTGGCAGCCGGTGGTGACCACCAGGTCGCTGGCGCTCAATTGGCTGCCGGAGTCGAGCATCAGGCGTGCGATCTGCTCACGCAGTTCCAGCGTGCCATAGATGTTGTCGTAGTACAGGCCAGGCATGTCTTGCCGCCGGCTGATCCGGGCCAGGCTGCGCAGCAGGGGCTTGATGGTCGGCGTGGTGATGTCCGGCATGCCACGGCCCAGTTGCACGACGTCCTTGCGTGGCACGGCGCGGATCAGTTCCAGCACCAGGTCCCACTGGGAAATATCGACCGGGCGTTGGGCCGGGCGACCAACCACGGGCAGCTCCGGCAGCTCGCGCCCAACCGGGACGAAGTAGCCGGATTTCGGTTTCGGTCGCGCCAGCCCGCTGTCTTCCAGCACCCGGTAAGCCTGCTGCACCGTACTCAGGCTGACCCCGTGCTCAACACTCAATGCCCGTACCGACGGCAGTCGGTCACCGGGGCGATAAAAGCCCTGTTCGATGCGTGTGCCGAGCAATTCGGCGAGGTTGACGTAAAGCGTCATGGTGCAGCCTCGGTGAAGAGATACGGGGATCAGTACAGATGGGGCAAAAATACAGGATTCAGTCGCCAAAACAGAAAATCTGTATGGAGGTAATACATATTCATTGAATCTGTAATGGTTTTGCCTGCCCACGCATCATGGAATCTCTGGCTACCCAAGTAAACAGGAGCATTGAAAATGAACGGCTTGAGCGATGTGCGGCTGACGTTACACAGTCAGGAACTGGCAGCAGGTCAGGCGCAGGGCATGCGTGAGGCCCGCGCCCGCAATGCGCCGTCCTGCCTGGGGCGCTGGGGTCTGTTCTGGCATCGTCTGCACACGCGCAAGGTGTTGCTGGAACTTTCGGCGCAGCAGTTGCGCGATGTGGGCTTGAGCCGTGAACAGGCGCGGGCGGAGGGGTTGAAGCCGTTCTGGCGGTTGTAAGTGTTGTCGTGTGTGGTGCGTGGGAACGATCAAATCAGCATCAGACCAGCTCTTTAAGCCGGTGCCACAACATCCCCAGGGCCAACAGCGGCGAGCGCAAGTGTTTGCCGCCGGGGAAGGTGATATGTGGCACCTTGGCGAACAGGTCGAACCCTCCGCCCTGCTGGCCACTGATGGCTTCGGCCAGCAGCTTGCCGGCCAGGTGGGTGGCGTTGACGCCATGGCCGGAGTACGCCTGGGCGTAATACACATTCGGCTGGTCTTTGAGCCGGCCGATCTGCGGCAGGCGGTTGGCACCGATGCCGATCATCCCGCCCCACTGATAGTCGATCCTTACCCCACCCAGTTGCGGGAACACCTCAAGCATCTTCGGCCGCATATAAGCGCCGATGTCCGAAGGATCGCGGCCTGAATAGTGGCAGGCCCCGCCAAACAGCAAGCGTCGATCGGCCGAGAGTCGGTAATAGTCCAACGCCACGCGCTGGTCGCAGACCGCCATATTCTGTGGCAGCAGGGCGTGTGCCTGGGCTTCGCTCAAGGGTTCGGTGGCAATGATGTAGCTACCGGCAGGCAGCACTTTGCCGCTGAGTTCCGGGTTCAGATCATTGAGGTAGGCGTTGCAGCCCAGCACCAGCGTCTTGGCGCGCACCGACCCTTGTGCCGTGTGGACCCTGACCTCATTGCCATAGTCGATGCGGGTCACGGCCGAGTGTTCGAACAGTTTCACCCCCAGTTGCTGCGCCGCTGCCGCTTCACCCAGGGCCAGGTTCAGCGGGTGCAGATGTCCGGAGCCCATGTCGATCAAGCCGCCGACATAGCGGTCGGAGCCGACCACGCTGTGCATTTCATGGGCTTGCAGCAGTCGGGTCTCATGGCGATAGCCGAGGCTACGCAGTTCGGCCGCGTCCTCGGCAAAACCTTCAAGGTCTCGCGGTTTATTGGCCAGGTCGCAGTAACCCCAGGTCAGGTCGCAGGCAATCTGAAACTGTTCGACCCGCCGACGGACGATCTCCACCGCTTCCAGGCCCATGAGTTTCATCTGGCGAACGCCGTCTGCGCCGATCACGTCAGTGAACTGGTCCAGGCCATGGCCGACGCCGCGAATCAGTTGCCCGCCGTTGCGTCCGCTGGCCCCCCAGCCGATCTTGTGGGCTTCGAGCAACACCACGCTGAGGCCGCGCTCGGCCAGTTCGATGGCGGTGTTCAGGCCGGAAAAACCGCCGCCTACCACGCACACGTCAGCCAGCAATTGGCCCTGGAGCACTGGGTGATCAGGCTGCGGCAGGCTGCTGGCGGCGTAATAGGAGGCGGTGTGGTTGCTCGGAACAGGTTGCTGAACACGGGCGTGCATGGGGGTGATCCTGAGTTTTCGGTGTTGAGTAAATTTTACGGAGCATAAGCCGGACCTTTCGGCGCGGGCAACACTGGTCGGCCAGTGCTGTCTGGCGTCAGGCTTTTAGGGCAAAATTGCGCCCCATTCACTTTCTCCGGTATTCATGTCGATGAGCTGCAACCGCCAGACCGTTCGCACACTCCGGCAGCAGATCCCTTCGTTCGAGTGCGTCCCCGGTTGCCACGACTGCTGTGGGCCGGTGACGACTTCGCCGGAAGAAATGTCCCGCCTGCCGCGCAAGACCCGCGCCGAGCAGGATGCGGCGATGGACGAATTGAACTGCGTGCACCTGGGGCCCGACGGCTGCACCGTGTACGAAGAGCGGCCACTGATCTGTCGCCTGTTCGGCACCACGCCCACCTTGCCATGCCCCAATGGGCGCGGCCCCGTGGAGTTGATTCATCCACGGGTCGAGAAACAGATTCACGCGTACATGGCCAGCACCCGTCAGGTGTTGGTGTGACGATCCGGGCTCAATCCGGAATCGGCAAGCTCAGGCTCTCTTTCACTTCTTCCATCACGATATAGCTCTTCGACTCGCGCACGTGAGGCAGCTTGAGCAGGATGTCGCCCAGCAGTTTGCGGTACGACGCCATTTCGGAAATCCGCGCCTTCACCAGGTAGTCGAAATCCCCTGAGACCAGGTGGCATTCCAGCACATGGGGCAGTTTCAGCACCGCGCGTCGGAACTCTTCAAAGGTATCGCCGGACTTGTAGTCGAGGCTGATTTCGACGAACACCAGCAGGCTACCCTTAAGGTGCTGCGGGTTGAGCCGGGCGTTGTAGCCCATGATGATCCCTTCGCGCTCCAGGCGGCGCACCCGCTCCGTGCAGGGCGTGGTCGACAGTCCGACCTTTTCCCCGAGTTCCGTGAACGAGATTCGCCCATCGGCTTGCAGGATGCGCAGGATGTTCCGGTCGATCTTGTCCAGCTCACGTTTGGTCTGAGTGTTGGTCCGCATAGGGGATGCGCCTCCGTCAAAAGCTATTTTGCCGAGAATTGTCGCCAAATATAGGCACTTATATAGTGAAAAGCACTGGCGAATGTTTTTTAAACTGCGCTCATCATTGCTTGCACACAACAAACGTCGGCGATAAGCCGCGATGAGGGATAAAAAATGCGCGTTCTGGTCTTGGGTAGCGGCGTTATCGGTACCGCCAGTGCCTACTATCTGGCTCGGGCCGGCTTTGAAGTGACGGTTGTGGACCGTCAACCGGCCGCTGCCATGGAAACCAGTTTCGCCAACGCCGGGCAGGTCTCGCCGGGCTACGCATCGCCATGGGCTGCGCCGGGTGTGCCGCTCAAGGCCATCAAATGGCTGTTGCAGCGCCACGCGCCGCTGGCGATCAAGGCCACCGCCGATATCGGCCAATACCTCTGGATGGCGCAGATGCTGCGCAACTGCACCGCCAGCCGTTACGCCGTGAACAAGGAACGCATGGTCCGCCTGTCCGAGTACAGCCGTGACTGCCTCGACGAATTGCGCGCGGAAACCGGCATTGCCTATGAAGGCCGCAGCCTGGGCACGACCCAACTGTTCCGCACCCAGGCACAACTCGATGGCGCCGCCAAGGACATCGCTGTGCTCAAGGAGTCCGGCGTTCCCTTCGAGCTGCTCGACCGCGCCGGCATTGCCCGCGTCGAACCGGCCCTGGCCAACGTGACCGATATTCTCGCCGGCGCACTGCGTCTGCCGAACGACCAGACCGGCGACTGCCAGATCTTCACCACGCGCCTGGCTGAAATGGCCATGCAACTGGGTGTGGAGTTCCGTTTCGGCCAGGACATTCAACGCCTCGACTACGCCGGCGACCGGATCAATGGCGTGATGATCGACGGCAAGCTGGAAACCGCGGACCGTTACGTCCTGGCGCTCGGCAGTTACTCGCCGCAGCTGCTCAAGCCGCTGGGCATCAAGGCCCCGGTTTATCCGCTCAAGGGTTATTCGCTGACCGTGCCGATCACCAACCCGGCGATGGCTCCGACTTCGACCATCCTCGACGAGACCTACAAGGTCGCGATCACCCGTTTCGACAACCGTATTCGTGTGGGCGGCATGGCTGAAATAGCCGGTTTTGACCTGTCGCTGAACCCGCGTCGACGCGAAACGCTGGAGATGATCGTCAACGATCTTTATCCTCAGGGCGGCGATCTGGCCCAGGCCAGTTTCTGGACCGGTTTGCGTCCGACCACGCCGGACGGCACGCCGATTGTCGGTGCTACCCCGTTCAAGAACCTGTTCCTGAACACGGGTCACGGCACGCTCGGCTGGACCATGGCGTGTGGCTCCGGCCGCTTGCTGGCTGACCTGATGGCGAAGAAAACGCCGCAGATCAGCGCTGAAGGCCTCGATATTTCCCGTTATGGCAACACCCCCCAGGAGTCCGCAAAACATGGCAATCCAGCGCCAGCTCACCAATGAGCGTTTGAGCCAGATCGTGGTTCACAGCGGCACCGTGTATCTGGCAGGGCAGGTCGGCGACGATATGAGCGCCGGGATTGAACAGCAGACTCGCGAAACCCTCGCCAACATCGAGCGTTTGCTGGACCTGGCGGGGACCGACAAGACCCGGTTGCTGTCGGTGACGATTTACCTGAAAGACATTGATGCCGATTTCCAGGGCATGAACAGTGTCTGGGACACCTGGCTGCCGAAGAACGTTGCGCCGGCACGGGCAACGGTTGAAGCCAAACTGTGCGAACCGGAAATCTTGGTCGAGCTGTCGGTCGTGGCCGCTCTGCCTTGAACGATCCCTCTCCCGGTGCTATTGGTGGTTCACGCCGCCAGTCAGCGCCGGTTTTTTTCCTCTCGAGACCGCCTAGAAGTCTGCCGCCATGCGTCCTGCCCGTGCCCTGATCGATCTACAAGCCCTGCGTCATAACTATCAACTGGCCCGTGAGCTCACGGGGGCTCGTGCCCTCGCGGTGATCAAGGCCGACGCCTACGGCCACGGTGCGGTGCGCTGTGCCCAGGCCCTGGAGGCCGAGGCGGACGGTTTTGCCGTTGCCTGTATCGAAGAAGCCCTGGAGCTGCGTGCAGCCGGCATTCGCGCGCCGGTGTTGCTGCTCGAAGGCTTTTTCGAAGCCAATGAGCTGTCGTTGATCGTCGAGCATGATTTCTGGTGCGTGGTGCATTCGCTCTGGCAACTCGAGGCGATCGAGAAAGCCGCCCTGCGCCAGCCGATCACGGTCTGGCTCAAGCTGGACTCGGGCATGCACCGGGTCGGCCTGCATCCGGCGGATTATCAAGCGGCGTATCAGCGCCTGCTGGCCAGCGGCAAGGTGTCGAAGATTGTGCTGATGAGTCACTTCGCTCGCGCGGATGAGCTCGACAGCAGCAGTGCCGCAGAGCAGGTCGCGGTGTTCGAAGCCGCGCGCCAGGGGTTGTCGGCGCAGGTCAGCTTGCGCAATTCGCCCGCCGTGCTCGGCTGGCCTCAGGTGCCGAGCGATTGGGTGCGACCGGGCATCATGCTCTATGGCGCGACACCCTTCGAGGAGGCCAATCCGGTTGCCGCGCGTTTGCAGCCCGTGATGACCCTCGAATCGAAAGTCATCAGCGTACGCGAACTGCCCGCTGGCGAGCCCGTGGGTTATGGCGCCCGGTTCATCACCCAGAAGCCGATGCGCATCGGCGTGGTCGCGATGGGGTATGCCGACGGTTATCCGCGCCAGGCGCCTACCGGTACACCCGTGTTGGTGGCCGGGCAGCGCAGTCAGCTGCTGGGGCGGGTGTCGATGGACATGCTGTGCATCGATTTGACCGATGTGCCCCAGGCGGGCCTCGGTTCGACGGTCGAATTGTGGGGTAAAAACATCCTGGCCAGTGATGTGGCGATGGCCGCTGACACTATTCCCTACCAGATATTCTGCAATCTGCGTCGCGTGCCACGGCTCTATAGCGGGGACTGACGGGGTGCGGGGTTGACCGGAAGTCGCTTTGCCAAACAGGACTCAGGCTCAAGTGTTGTAAATACTGAACGCTGTCGCCATGATAACGTTCACTATCCACACAATCTGAATCCTGGGAGGCTAATGCATTGGACGTCGGTGAACGACTGCAATCGATCCGTAAACTGAAAGGTCTTTCCCAACGTGAGCTCGCCAAGCGTGCGGGTGTCACCAACAGCACCATTTCGATGATCGAGAAAAACAGCGTCAGTCCCTCCATCAGTTCGCTGAGGAAGGTGCTTGGCGGTATTCCCATGTCCATGGTCGAGTTCTTTTCCGAAGAGATTCTTCAGGAAAAGCCGACTCAGATTGTCTACAAGGCCAACGAGCTGATCGACATCTCCGATGGCGCCGTGACCATGAAACTGGTCGGCAAGGCTCATCCGAGTCGCGCTATCGCCTTCCTCAACGAGATCTATCCACCCGGTGCCGACACTGGGGAAGAGATGCTTACCCATGAGGGCGAAGAAACCGGAATCCTGCTCGAAGGACGGCTGGAGCTGGTGGTCGGTCTGGAGACTTTTGTGCTGGAAGCTGGCGACAGCTACTATTTTGAAAGCACCAAGCCACACCGGTTCCGCAATCCGTTTGATGCGCCGGCGCGACTAATCAGCGCAGCCACACCCGCGAACTTTTAAGAAAAGAGGCGTCCGCCGAGGTTTTGCGAGCCGCCCGAGCCGTTTTTCGTCATTACTTAATACCCCTTGGACTTTAGGGTTGTTTCAGTGTGGCGGGCTAACCGTTATACTTGCGCCCGCCTGCGAAACCGTGGCCGTGGGCGTGACTAGCCACCATTGAGGGTGTACGCGTGAACCTAATTATGAAAATGCTGGCCGCACCAGCAACCGTATTGGCCCTTTGGGCAGTCAGCGCTCAAGCTGCGACTACCGACGATATTGCTAAACGCCTTGAACCAGTCGGCCAGGTCTGTGTGCAAGGTAAAGAGTGCAAAGGGATGGAAGTCGCTGCTTCGGCAGGCGGCGGTGGAGCGAAAACACCGGACGAGATCATTGCCAAGCATTGCAATGCTTGCCATGGTTCGGGCTTGCTGGGCGCACCGAAAGTCGGTGATACCGCTGCCTGGAAAGAGCGTGCCGATCACCAGGGCGGCCTTGACGGCATCCTGGCCAAGGCGATCACCGGCATCAACGCAATGCCCCCTAAAGGCACCTGCGCAGATTGCTCCGACGCTGATCTGAAAGGCGCTATCCAGAAGATGTCCGGCTTGAAGTAAGCCCCATCTTCAGCGAAAAAGCCGCTTTCGAGCGGCTTTTTTGTGCCTGCGATCTGATCTGGAGGCTGGTCATCACCGGCCAGACCCGGCAAGCTCGAACGACCTCAACTCATGGATAGGTCGGGAGGCTCTGATGGTGCAGTCCGTTTCAATCGAACAGGCAGTCGATGATGTGCTCGCGCGGTTGCCAGCGCACATTCACCTTGGCCTGCCCCTGGGGCTGGGCAAGCCCAACCGCTTCGTCAATGCGCTTTATCAACGCATTGCCCAACTGCCCGAACGGCAGCTGACGGTCTATACGGCATTGAGCCTGGGGCGCCCGTCATTGGGCGACGGGTTGCAGCGGCGTTTCCTGGCACCTTTCGTTGAACGCGTGTTTGGCGATTACCCCGAGCTGGATTACCTCGCCGACCTGCATCGCGACACGCTGCCCTCCAACATTCACATCGAACAGTTTTTCATGCAGCCCGGCAGCCTGTTGCACAGTGCGCCGGCGCAGCAGGACTATGTCAGCAGCAACTACAGCCATGCCGCCCGCGACATCAATGCGGCAGGGTTGAACCTGGTGGCGCAACTGGTGGCGCATGATCCGCGGCAGCCGGCTCGCCTGAGCCTGAGCTGCAACCCGGACATCACCCTCGACCTGCTGCCGATGATCGCCAGGCGCCGGGCCGCAGGAGAAACCATCTTGCTGGTGGGCCAGGTGCACAGCGACCTGCCGTACATGCCCGGCGACTCGGAATTGGGGCGCGAGGCGTTTGACCTGCTGCTCGACGAAGAGGAGGGCAGCACGCTGTTCTCCACGCCGAACATGCCGGTGGGCTTGCAGGATCACTGCATTGGCCTGCACGCCAGCACCCTGGTGCGCGACGGCGGCACCCTGCAGATCGGCATCGGCTCCATGGGGGATGCGCTGACGGCTGCGTTGTTGGCGCGCCAGGCCGATAACGACGGTTATCGCGCGCTGCTGACGGACCTCGATGTCCACTACTGGGCGCCGCTGATCAGCCGTGAAGGCGGTGTGGAGCCGTTTGCCAAGGGGCTTTATGGTTGCAGCGAGATGTTCGTCAACGGCCTGTTGGCGTTGTCCGACGCCGGGATCGTACGCCGTAAGGTTTATCCGAACGTTGCCCTGCAACTGCAAGCCAACGCCGGCACCCTCGACGAATCGTCACAGCAAGGCGGCGTCTCGGTGCACGGCGGGTTCTTCCTCGGGCCGCGCAGTTTCTATCAGCGGTTGCGTGATTTGCCCCACGGCAAACTCGCCGAGTTCAACATGACCGCCATCAGTTACATCAACGAGCTGTATGGTCACGAGGCGCTCAAGCGCTTGCAACGTGTGGATGCGCGCTTCATCAACAGCGCCTTCACGGTGACGCTGATGGGGGCTGGAGTGGCCGATCAGCTGGAGGATGGGCGGGTGCTGAGTGGCGTGGGCGGGCAGTACAACTTTGTTGCCCAGGGCCATGCGCTGGAAGGTGCGCGCTCGATTCTGATCCTGCGCAGCTGGCGCGAGTCGGGGGGCGAGGTCAGCTCCAATATTGTCTGGGAATACGGGCACTGCACCATCCCGCGGCATTTGCGCGATATCGTGATCACCGAGTACGGCATCGCCGACCTGCGGGGTAAAACCGATGCCAAGGTGATCGAGGCGCTGTTGAGTATCAGCGACTCGCGCTTCCAGCCGGGCCTGATCGAGCAGGCACAGAAGGTCGGCAAGCTGCCAAAGGAATTCAGCCTAGAACCGCGCTTTACCGACAACACCCCGCAGCGCCTGCAGGCGATTGCGGCGCGACACCCGCAGCTGTTTCCGGAGTATCCGCTGGGCAGTGATTTCTCGAGCGAGGAGCGGGATTTATTGCGGGCGCTGAACTGGCTCAAGAGCAAGTTCAAGCTGACCGAGATACTCGAGTTGGGCAAGGCTGCGCTGGACGCACCGGAGCCGTCGCATTACCCGGCTCATCTCGCGCGGATGCAGCTGGCCAATCCAGAAGGGCTGAAGGAGGACTTGTATCAGCGATTGCTGCTGGCGGGGCTGAAGGCCACCGTGCAATAACAGCTAGTCGAGATTAACTAATGTGGGAGCGGGCTTGCTCGCGAATACGGCGGTACATCCAGTATCGATGCGACTGACAAGCCGCTTTCGCGAGCAAGCCCGCTCCCACAGACAGAGTGGTATGCCTGTGGGAGTGGGCTTGCAGCTCAAGGCTTGAAGCTGCCCTTATTCGATAAAGGTCACGACGCCGCCCGCCAGGGATTTGACCCGGGCCAGGGATTCGACGCGGTAGCCTTGCGAGTCCAGTTCGGCGCGGCCACCCTGGAACGACTTCTCGATCACGATCCCCAGGCCTGCCACGGTGGCGCCGGCCTGCTTGATGATCGAGATCAGCGCTTGCGAGGCCTTACCGTTGGCCAGGAAGTCGTCGATGATCAGCACGCGGTCGCTGCTGGTCAGGTGGCGCGGGGAGATCGCCACGGTGCTTTCGGTCTGCTTGGTGAACGAGTACACGGTCGCCGACAGCAGGTTTTCAGTCAGGGTCAGGGACTGGTGCTTGCGGGCGAAGATCACCGGAACGCCCAGGTTCAGGCCGGTCATGATCGCCGGGGCAATACCCGAGGCTTCGATGGTGACGATCTTGGTGATGCCCGAGTCCTTGAACAGCGCGGCGAATTCGTCGCCGATCAGCTTCATCAGGGCCGGGTCGATCTGGTGGTTCAGAAAGGCGTCGACTTTCAGGACCTGGTCGGAAAGCACGATGCCTTCTTCGCGAATTTTCTTGTGCAGTGCTTCCATGAAGCTTCCTCTGATGGCGCTACATGCGCCTAAGCTCAATTAAAAAGAGTTCGGTTAAAAAGTAGTCAATTCTAGCGCTTTAACATCGCGCGTATATCCGCCAATGCGCTATTGCCACGCACGGCTTTCACTTCGGTCGGGGTGTCGTCGTTGCCTTCCCAGGCCAGGTCGTCCGGCGGCAGCTCATCGAGAAAACGGCTCGGGGAGCAGTCGATGATCTCGCCGTACTGCTTGCGCTTGGCGGCAAAGGTAAAGGCCAGGGTCTGGCGCGCGCGGGTGATCCCGACATAGGCCAGGCGGCGTTCTTCTTCGATGGTGTCGGCTTCGATGCTGGAGCGGTGGGGAAGGATTTCCTCTTCCATGCCCATGATGAACACGTAGGGGAACTCCAGGCCCTTGGAGGCATGCAGGGTCATCATCTGCACGCCCTCGGCACCGTCTTCCTCTTCCTGCTGCCGCTCGAGCATGTCGCGCAGCACCAGTTTGCCGATTGCGTCTTCGACGGTCATTTCACCCTCTTCGTCTTTCTCAAGGGTGTTTTTCAACGCCTCGATCAGGAACCAGACGTTACCCATGCGGTAGTCGGCAGCCTTGTCGCTGGAGCTGTTGGTGCGCAGCCAGTTTTCATAGTCGATGTCCATGACCATGCTGCGCAGGGCCGAGATCGGGTCTTCACCGGCGCACTGCTCGCGCACCTTGTCCATGAAGCGCTTGAAGCGCGCCAGGCGGTCGGTGAAGCGGTTGTCCAGGTGTTCGCCCAGGCCGATTTCGTCGGTGGCGGCGTACATCGAGATCTTGCGTTCGGTGGCGTAGTTGCCGAGTTTTTCCAGGGTGGTCGAACCGATTTCCCGGCGCGGGACGTTGATCACCCGCAGGAAGGCGTTGTCGTCATCCGGGTTCACGATCAGGCGGAAGTAGGCCATCAGGTCTTTGACTTCCTGGCGTCCGAAGAAGCTGTTGCCGCCCGACAGGCGATAGGGCACCTGGTGGTGTTGCAGCTTCAGCTCGATCAGCTTGGCCTGGTAGTTGCCGCGGTAGAGGATCGCGAAATCGCTGTATGGGCGGTCGGTGCGCAGGTGCAGGCTGAGGATTTCCACGGCCACGCGCTCGGCTTCGGCGTCTTCGTTGCGGCAGCGGATGACGCGGATTTCGTCACCATGGCCCATCTCGCTCCACAGTTGTTTTTCAAACTCGTGGGGGTTGTTCGAGATCAGCACGTTGGCGCAGCGCAGGATACGGCTGGTGGAGCGGTAGTTTTGCTCCAGCATCACCACCTTCAAGGACGGGTAGTCGTCCTTGAGCAACATCAGGTTTTCCGGGCGGGCGCCACGCCAGGCGTAGATCGACTGGTCGTCGTCACCGACCACGGTGAACTGGTTGCGTATGCCGATCAGCAGTTTCACCAGCAAATACTGGCTGGCGTTGGTGTCCTGGTATTCGTCCACCAGCAGGTAGCGGACTTTGTTCTGCCACTTTTCGAGGATGTCGGCGTGTTCCTGGAACAGCTTGACCGGCAGCAGGATCAGGTCGTCGAAGTCCACTGCGTTGAACGCCTTGAGCGTGCGCTGGTAGTGGGTGTAGACGATGGCGGCGGTTTGTTCCTTGGGATTGCGGGCGTTTTCCAATGCTTCGGGCGGCAGGATCAGGTCGTTCTTCCAGGCGCCGATCATGTTCTTGATCTCGTCGACGCCGTCGTCGCCCGAATATTCCTTCTGCATGATGTCGGTCATCAGGGCTTTGACGTCGGTCTCGTCGAAAATCGAGAAACCGGGCTTGTAGCCCAGGCGCACATGCTCCTTGCGGATGATGTTCAGCCCCAGGTTGTGGAAGGTGCAGACCGTCAGGCCGCGCCCTTCGCCACCCTTGAGCAATGTGCCAACCCGCTCCTTCATCTCGCGCGCGGCCTTGTTGGTAAAGGTCATGGCGACGATGTACTGGGCACGAATGCCGCAGCTCTGGATCAGGTGGGCAATTTTGCGGGTGATCACGCTGGTCTTGCCGGAGCCTGCACCGGCGAGCACCAAAAGAGGGCCGCCGACGTAGCTCACGGCTTCTTGCTGCCGGGGATTGAGTCGGGACATGACGGAAAAAAGGGTCGGTTACGAAAAGGGCGGGCATTTTAACAGGATGCACGGATTCTGCCGCCTCTCTCCGACTTGTGACGTACCACGCGATCTAAATTTGCCGGTTTTGTTACTTTCGCGCAGGATGCGTGCTGAATTTGCGTCTAATGTTCGATTTAGAGCGGTACAACATAGTGTTTGATAATCAATACCATTTGCTCCTGATTATCTGCGCGTCATAATGCCCGCCGCCAACATATTTTGCAGAGTCTAGGGAGCTAGCTTGTCTACGCCTGTCGAACCCTTGCGTTTGCTGCTACTGGCACCCGAGCCAGCGTGGGCAGCGTTGTTGCGCGAGTGTCTGGTTCCCATGGGGAGCTCGGCTGTGCTGATCAGTGCACCGACCTGGGAGTCGGTGAATAGCCTATTCACCGAAAGCCACAGTGCGGTGCTGCTGACGGTTCCATCCCTGCAACCGGAGCCGGGCCGGTGCAGCCTGCCGACGGTATTGTTGCTCGAGCATGAACCTTCCCTGCCACCGGTCGGTGTCAGTGACTGGCTGGTGCGCGATGTCCTGGATGCCGATACCTTGCGGCGCTGCTTGCGCCACGTACGTGAGCGCGGGGTGCTGGAAAACACCCTGCAGCGGCTAGCCGAGCAGGACCCGCTGACCGGTATTGCCAACCGCCAGGGGTTCCAGACCCTGCTGGCGGCACGCCTGGCGGAAAACGAAGGCCGCGGCCTGGCGTTGGGGCACCTGGACCTCGATAACTTTCGTCATGCCAACGATGCCCTTGGCCATCAGGCCGGCGACCGATTGATCCTGCAGGTGGTCTCGCGGCTCAAGAGCCAGCTTGAGGCCGGCGATCAACTGGCACGCCTGGGCAGCGATGAATTTGCCTTGCTGATCGACACCCGTCGCGCGCCACAACGCGCCGAATGGATGGCCGAGCGCATTACCGAAGCGTTGTCCGAGCCCTACTGGGTGGACGGTGAAAGCCTGTTGATCGGCTCCAGCCTGGGGATTGCCCATGCCCGGGCCCAGGCGGGTGCCGACCCACTGATGTGGCATGCACACATTGCGATGCAGCAGGCCAAGAGTACCCAGGGCTGCACCTTTCATATTTTCAACGAACGCATCAACCGTAACGCCCGCAGCATGGCTGACCTGGAAAGTGAACTGCGCCGCGCCTTGCGTCGCGATGAACTGGAACTGCATTACCAGCCGCGATTGAACCTGGATGACGGGCAGATCGTCGGCCTCGAAGCCCTGGTGCGCTGGCGACACACCGAGCGCGGCTTGTTGCCACCGAGTGAGTTCGTGCCGCTGGCCGAGCAGAGCGGCTTGATCGTGCCACTGGGGTACTGGGTCATTTCCCGGGCCCTGCGTGACATGCAAGCGCTGCGTGAACTCGGCTTGCCGGCGTTGCATATGGCGGTGAACCTGTCGTTTCGCCAGTTCCAGGACAGCCAGCTGCTGCCGACCTTGAGCCGGCTGATCGCCGAGCGCGGCGTCGACGCGCAGTGGCTGGAGTTCGAGCTGACCGAAACCGCGGTGATGCGCCGCAGTGACCTGGTCAAGCAGACCATGGACGCGCTGGGGCGGCTGGGTGTGCGCTTTTCCCTGGATGACTTCGGCACCGGGTTCTCATCGTTCGTGCACCTCAACAGCCTGCCGATTACCTTGCTGAAGATCGACAAGAGCTTTGTCGGTGGCATGGAACAGCGCGAGGAGAATCGCAAGCTGGTCCACGCCATGATCAACCTGGCGCACAACCTCCATCTGGAAGTGGTTGCCGAGGGCGTTGAAACCCCGGAGCAGCTGGAGCTGTTGCAGGGGTTTGGTTGCGACCAGGTGCAGGGCTACCTGATCAGCAAGCCGCTGCCGTTGGCAGAGTTGGTGGAGTACCTGACCTTCGGCTGCAGCCAGCAGGCGAGAATGGACGTCGTGAGCTGACCGCAAGCCAATGTGGGAGAGAGCCGGGCAGCGTTCCGCCTGCTCGCTCCCACTGAGACCTCAGTCTGTCTGGGCGTTCCGCAAATGCTGCTCTGGCGTTGGCTCCAGGCGAATCATCCGCTTCATTTTCCACTCAAACGCCAGCGTCAGGCTCACCGCCGCACACGCCAGCCCCGAGGCAAGCCCCCACCAGACGCCCGTCGGCCCCCAGTCGAGGTGGAAGGCCATCCACCAGGCTGCGGGTGCGCCGATCAGCCAGTAGCAACCCAGCCCCACCAGGAAGGTGGTCTTGGCGTCTTTCAGGCCGCGTATGCAACCCATGGCGATGGTCTGTACACCATCGAACAGCTCGAACCAGGCCGCGACGGCCAACAGGCTCACCGCGAGGGCAATCACCTCGGCGAACGCCGGGTCGTCATGGTCCAGGAACAGCCCGACCAACTGGTTGGGCAGCAGCCAGAACACCATGGCAAAGCCGAGCATCGCCAACGCACCAAATCCGATCCCGACCCGCCCGGCCAGGCGTGCGTCGAGCAATTGCCCGGCGCCGTAGTGTTGGCCGATGCGCATCGTGATTGCATAAGACATCCCGGCCGGCACCATGAACGCCACCGAGACGATTTGCAGGGCGATCTGATGCGCGCCCAATTGCGTGCTGCCCATGGTGCCCATGCACAACGCGGCGAACGCAAACAACCCGACTTCTACCGCGTAGGTGCCGCCGATAGGCAGGCCCAGCCGCCAGAGCTCTCGCAGATACCGGCGATTGGGGCGTGACAGGCCGTTGCGGAGTGGATAGGCGTCATACGCCGGGTGCCGGCGGATATGCCAGGCCAGGCCCAGCGCCATGCAGTTGGCGACAATGGCCGTGACCAGCCCGATGCCCACCAGGCCCATTTTCGGCAGGCCGAACATACCGGTGATCAGCGCGTAGTTGAGCAGGAAGTTGGCCACGGTGCCGACCACGCTGATGACCATCACTGGCGTGGCCCGGCCGATGGCGCTGGTGAACCCGCGCAGTGCCATGAAGCTCAGGTAGCCGGGCAGGGCGAACGGCAGGAGCAGCAGGAACTGCCCGGCCATGTGTACGTTGCTTTCCGTCTGCCCGAACAGCAGCAACACCGGCTTGAGGTTCCACAGCAGCAAGCCTGCCACCAGTGCCATCAACCACGCCAGCCAGAGTCCGGCCTGGGTCAGCCGTGCAGCGCCCTCGATGTCGCCGGCACCCTGACGGATCGCCACCAGGGTGCCGACCGCGGCGATCACACCGATGCAGAAAATCGACACGAACGAGTAGGTCGCCGCGCCCAGGCCGCCACCGGCCAATGCTTCCGGACTGAGCTTGGCCATCATCAGGGTGTCGGTGAGGACCATCAGCATGTGCGCCAACTGCGAGGCGATCAGCGGCCCCGCCAGCCGCAGGATAGCCCAGAGTTCGGTCCTTGCTGGATGCTGCATGGTCATCACGCTCGTTTCGTCAGAAGATGTGGGAACGGCTGATTCTCGGCGCTCCGAGGTGTTTACACAAAGGGATAAAAACGATCACTGGCATGATTAAAACTCATGCTGGAGAGATTCTGCTAGGGTTGGCCCATTGCGTTGCAGGAGCTCTATCGATGTCTCGTCGTCTTCCACCGCTGTATGCCCTTCGCGCATTCGAAGCCGCCGCGCGACACAGTTCGTTTACCCGCGCCGCCGAAGAGTTGTCGATCACCCAAAGTGCCGTCAGCCGACATATACGCACGCTGGAGGATCACTTTGCCTGCCGGTTGTTTCAACGCAGCGGACGCCATCTGCAATTGACTGAGGCCGCACGGTTGCTGTTGCCGGGGGTGCGCGAAGGTTTTGGTGCATTGGAGCGGGCCTGCAATACCTTGCGCGCCGAAGACGACATCTTGCGCATGAAAGCCCCTTCGACCTTGACCATGCGCTGGCTGCTGGCGCGTCTGAGTCGCTTCCGGCATCTGCAGCCGGGTAATGAGGTGCAGTTGACCAGCGCCTGGATGGATATCGACTCGGTGGACTTCAATCACGAGCCTTTCGACTGTGCCGTATTGCTGAGCAATGGGCATTTTCCACCAGACTGGGAAGCCAGTTATCTGTTTCCGGAGTTGTTGATCCCGGTGGGCGCGCCGAACCTGTTGAACGATCAGCCCTGGGACGTCGAGCGCCTGGCCAGTACCGAATTGCTCCACCCGACCCCGGATCGCCGCGACTGGCGCAGTTGGCTGGAGCGCATGGGCCTGTCCGAGCGGGTGTCGCTCAAGGGCGGGCAGGTGTTCGACACCCTGGAGCTGGGGATGATTGCCGCCGCCCGTGGGTATGGCGTATCGATGGGTGACTTGTTGATGGTGGCCGAGGACGTGGCTCAAGGGCGCTTGAGCCTGCCGTGGCCGACCGCTGTTGCCAGCGGCCTGAATTACTATCTGGTCTGGCCGAAAACCCGTCCGGGAGGCGAGCGTTTGCGTCGTCTGAGTGACTTCCTGCAGGGTGAAGTTCAGGCCATGGAGCTGCCGGACGTCCAGCGCCTGGACTGAGCCGGTGCGCCGTTCACTGGCTCGAAGGTCGATAGTGCAGTGCCTCGGCCAGGTGTTCGCGCTGGATGTGCTCCACCTGTTCAAGGTCCGCCAGGGTGCGCGCGACCTTGAGCAAGCGATGGGCCGCCCTGAGGGACAGGGTCAACCGTTCGCAGGCGCTTTCCAGCCAGTGTTCGTCAGCCTTGGACAATCTGCAGTGCTGGCGCAGGCCGGGTAGATCGAGAAAGGCGTTCGCGCAACCCTGGCGCTTATGCTGGCGCTCCCGGGCGTGGGCGACGCGCTCGGCGGCGCTGGCGGTGTTGTCGCCGGGTTGGATGGCGGGGTTGAGCGCGGTGGCCTCGCGGGCGACGGTCAGGTGCAGGTCGATGCGGTCAAGCAGGGGGCCGGAGAGTTTGTTGCGGTAGCGCTGGACCATGTCCGGCGTGCAGGAACAGCGGCCACTGGGGTCGCCCAGGTAGCCACAGGGGCAGGGGTTCATGGCCGCCACCAACTGGAAGCGGGCGGGGAAACGCACGCGATCCCGGGCCCGCGAGATCACAATCTGGCCGGATTCCAGCGGCTCGCGCAACACCTCCAATACCTTGCGGTCGAACTCCGGCAGCTCATCCAGGAACAGCACGCCGTGATGGGCCAGGGTGATTTCGCCGGGCTGTGGTTTCGAGCCGCCGCCGACCAGCGCCGGGCCGGAAGCCGAGTGATGGGGTTGCCTGAAGGGCCGTTGCGGCCAATGACTCAAGGGCACGCAACTGGCGACCGATTGAATCGCCGCCACTTCCAGTGCTTCGCTCTCCGCCAGGGGGGGCAACAGCCCTGGCAAACGACTCGCCAACAAGGTTTTTCCCGTGCCCGGTGGCCCGCTGAACAACAGGTTATGCGCCCCCGCGGCAGCAATCAGCAACGCCCGCTTGGCCGCAATCTGGCCCTGCACTTCATTCAGGTCGGGATAGGGCTTGCTGGCATGGAGCAAGCCATCGGAGGTATAGGGTTCGACGGGCGTGTGACCATTGAAGTGCGCGACCGCTTCCAGCAGGTGATTCACCGCAATCACCTTCAGTCCGGAGGCCAGGCAAGCCTCCTCGGCATTCGCCCACGGCACCACCAGCGCGCGTCCGGCCTTGCGCGCCGCGAGAGCCGCCGGCAATACCCCGCGAACCGCCCGCACCTCACCGGAAAGTGCCAGCTCTCCCAGGCACTCCACATCATCGAGGGTCAACGTCGGCACTTGCACGCTGGCCGACAGGATTCCCAAGGCTATCGCCAGGTCGAACCGCCCGCCATCCTTCGGCAAATCAGCAGGGGCGAGGTTCAGCGTGATGCGCCGCGCCGGAAACTGCAGCCCTGAATTGATGATCGCACTGCGCACCCGGTCCTTGCTTTCCTTCACCGCCGCTTCGGGCAAGCCGACCATCGTCAGCGACGGCAAGCCATTGGCCAGGTGGACTTCGACGGTAACGGCAGGCGCCTCGACGCCCACTTGGGCGCGACTGTGGACGATAGAGAGGGACATGGTCATTCCTTGAGCGAAAGAAAGCCGCTTCCTGCGGTTGTTCAAGGGTAGTTGCGCGGGGGTGTTTTAGCGCTGCGCGAGGGCGGGCAAACGTTCGCAGAATGTTGCGGGCGGGGGGACATTTGTAGGCGCGAGCGCGCTCGCGATGAACGCAAGAGCGTCGCGTCTATTCAGACAGCACGCGTAATCGTTGACGCCCATCGCGAGCGCTCGAGCATCGAGCGGCTGCTCCTACTGTAAGGGGCTCACTCGGCGGGCGGGTTGAGCTTCGCTTCCAGTTCCGCCACTTTTGCCTCAAGGCTCTCCAGCCGTGCCCGGGTGCGCGCCAGTACAACCATCTGGCTGTCGAATTCTTCCCGGCTCACCAGGTCCAGTTTGCTGAAGCCGCTTTGCAGCAGGGCTTTGAACTGGCTTTCGATTTCGCTTTTCGGCAGCGGGGTTTCGCCGCTGAACAGGCGGGAGGCGTGGCCGCTCAGGGCGTCGAGGAGGTCTTTGGGCGCGAGCATGGTAAGGGTCCTTAAAACTGATGGCTGGCAGTGTATCACGCAGCGTCTATGGTCATTTGTGCGCACCGGGCCGCACGGTTTTCGTGCACATGGCCGCCCGTCGGCGCACTGTTATTGTGCGTATCGATGAGGGGGAATCGGGGCAAGCGTTCACGGTCGCAGGCAAGAGATTGAAATCAGTGACTTTTCAGGAGATGGCAAGCTTTCTGCTAAGACTTGAGTAACCCATGCACTGATGCAGTCGCTGTGACGAATGCAGTGCGGCAGGCGGAGCGGGGAGTTTCGTCAGGAGCGGTTAACTGGCGTCAGTCGGGCAGGTAAGGCCGACGATGCGTTACAAAGCCAGGCACTGCGCTTAGACTTGAGACGGGTTTGTTTTCCTGGGGCAAGTCCACCAATTCGGGAGAGAGTTTTCATGAAGCTAGTCACTGCCATCATCAAGCCGTTCAAACTGGATGACGTACGCGAGTCGTTGTCCGAGATCGGCGTGCAGGGCATTACCGTCACAGAGGTCAAAGGCTTCGGTCGGCAGAAGGGTCACACCGAGCTGTATCGCGGCGCGGAGTACGTGGTCGATTTCCTGCCCAAGGTGAAGATCGATGTCGCCATCGACGACAAGGATCTTGACCGGGTTATCGAGGCGATAACCAAGGCGGCCAACACCGGCAAGATTGGTGACGGCAAGATCTTCGTGGTCAATCTGGAACAGGCTATTCGCATCCGTACCGGCGAAACCGATACCGACGCAATCTAAGCCGCCAAACCCCAACGCCCCAGGAGAAAACAATATGACTCTGCGTAAATTCGCAGGGCTAGGCGCCCTGTTGTCCTTCGTAATGCCCAGCCTGGCCATGGCGGCAGACGAAGTGGCGGCCCCGGTCCTCAACGCCGGCGACACCGCCTGGATGTTGACCGCTACTGCCCTTGTGCTTTTCATGACCATTCCAGGCCTCGCGTTGTTCTACGGCGGCATGGTGCGCTCCAAAAACATTCTTTCCGTGATGATGCAGTGCTTCGCCATTACCGGTCTGATCAGCATCCTGTGGGTCATTTATGGCTACAGCATTGCGTTCGACACCACCGGCATGGAGCAGGGCGTCGTCAATCTCAACTCGTTCGTCGGCGGCATGGGCAAGGCGTTCCTCGCCGGTGTCACGCCAGCGAGCGTGACAGGGCCGACGGCACTGTTCCCTGAGGCGGTGTTCATCACCTTCCAGATGACATTCGCCATCATCACCCCTGCGCTGATCGTCGGTGCCTTTGCCGAGCGGATGAAGTTCTCCGCCATGCTGATCTTCATGGGCGTGTGGTTCACCCTGGTCTACGCACCGATTGCCCACATGGTCTGGTCGGGCAACGGCGGCCTGATGTGGGACTGGGGCGTGCTGGACTTCGCGGGCGGCACCGTGGTGCACATCAACGCCGGTATTGCCGGCCTGGTGGCGTGCCTGGTACTGGGCAAGCGCAAAGGCTTCCCGACCACCCCCATGGCTCCGCACAACCTGGGTTACACCCTGATGGGTGCTGCGATGCTGTGGGTGGGCTGGTTCGGCTTCAACGCCGGCTCCGCCCTGGCGGCCAATGGCACCGCCGGCATGGCGATGCTGGTCACTCAGATCGCGACCGCCGCTGCTGCCCTGGGCTGGATGCTGGCTGAATGGCTGACCCACGGCAAACCCAGCGCCCTGGGTATCGCCTCGGGTGTCGTCGCCGGCCTGGTGGCCATTACTCCAGCCGCGGGCACCGTGGGTCCGATGGGGGCCCTGGTGATCGGTCTGGCGGCGGGTGTGGTGTGCTTCTTCTGCGCCACGACCCTGAAACGCAAACTGGGCTATGACGACTCCCTCGACGCCTTTGGCGTACACGGGATCGGCGGTATCCTCGGCGCCATCCTCACCGGTGTATTCGCGGCCCCTTCGCTGGGTGGCTTCGGCACCGTGACCGACATCGCCGCACAAGTCTGGATTCAGTGCAAAGGCGTGGGCTTCACGGTGATCTACACCGCCATCGCGACCTTCATCATTCTCAAGGTGCTGGATGCGGTCATGGGGCTGCGGATTACCGAAGAGGAAGAAGCGGTTGGCCTCGATCTGGCACAACACAACGAGCGTGGCTACAACTTGTAAGCCAACGCAAAGAAATCGCCCGGCTTGCCGGGCTTTTTTCTGCCTGGCATTTGACCGTGAGGAGCGGGCTGAAAGGTTTTTTCAGGCGTATTTTGTAGCCTTTGCGCCAAACGATTTTGTAGGGTCGATGGCTTACAGCATTGCAGGAATATTAGGCTCTTTGTTTTTTCCCAGAGCGCGCTAGAATGCGCCCCGAACGTGCGGAGAACTGTATGTGGCAACAGACTCTGATTACCCTGCGGGCAAGGCCTCGGGGCTTTCATCTGGTAACGGACGAGTTGCTCGCCGGCCTGCCTGAACTCAAGGCATGTCGGGTGGGTCTGTTGCATTTGTGGCTGCAGCATACCTCGGCGTCGTTGACCATCAACGAGAACGCCGATCCGGCGGTACGCCGCGACTTCGAACGGTTTTTCAACCGGCTGATCCCACAAGGCGCAGCCGGCTATGAGCATAACGACGAAGGCCTGGACGACCTCCCGGCGCACTTCAAGGCCAGTTTGCTAGGCTGTCAGTTGAGTTTGCCGATCACGGCGGGCCGATTGGCGTTAGGTAGTTGGCAAGGTGTTTATCTGGGCGAGCACCGTGATCAAGGCGGTGCTCGCAAAGTCCTCGCCACCGTGCACGGTGAAGGGGCATAAACCGCTGGTTACCAGCGGATGTTGAATTTTTTCTGGCAGTCGTCGACAGACGACGAAGCTGGGCTATAACTAATCTGCTTTTCGCAAGTCATGAGGTAGAACATGAGCGACGATGATCTGGAAAACGACGACCTCGAAGTAGGCGACGAAGACGAGACCGAAGAAGGCCTTGAAGCAGCAGTCGAAGACGTTGCTGACGACGATGGCGGTGACGACACTCCGGTCCCGGCAGCCAAAGGCAAGGCCAAGGCTGCTGTGTCGGTAGACGAACTGCCGAGCGTTGAAGCCAAGAACAAAGAGCGTGATGCCCTGGCGCGCGCGATGGAAGAGTTCCTGGCCAAAGGCGGCAAGGTTCAGGAAGTAGAGGCCAACGTGGTGGCTGATCCACCAAAGAAGCCAGATAACAAGTACGGCAGCCGTCCTATCTAAGGACTTGCCCTGTGCTTGCTGAAAAAGCCCGCCGTCGCTGCGGGCTTTTTCATGGGGGTAAGGAAATAGGGAGTTGATCGCAAGACCGGTGGCGAGGGAGCTTGCTCCCGCTCGGCTGCGTAGCAGTCGCAATCCGGGTATCGCGGGCTACTTGAAAAACGCGTGCGCTGGTTTTAGACCCGCTTCGCGGGCCAGCGGGAGCAAGCTCCCTCGCCACAAAAGCGGTTCTCAGGCAGTCAGGGTGCTGAGTTCCAGCGTGCCAGCAACGCCGGCAATTCGGTCAGGCAACGAATCTCGGCGTCCGGCGCCTGGCTGGCCTCCCAGGGCTTGCCTGCCGGGTTGAACCAGATCGCCCTCAACCCCGCCTGCTGCGCACCGGCAATGTCATCACCCGGGTGGTCGCCGATATGCACGGCGGTTGCAGCGGTTGCACCTCCCCGTTTCAGGGCTTCGTGGAACAGCCGTGCATCGGGCTTGGCGATGCCGATGTCTTCGGCGCACAAGGCAAACTTGAAGTAGTCCGCCAGCCCCAATCGGCGTACGTCGGCGTTGCCGTTGGTGACGACACCCAAGGCATAGTGGTTGGCCAGGATCTCCAGCGTTGGTTGCACCTCGGGAAAGATGTCCAGCTGATGCCGCGCCTGCAGGAACACCTCGAAGCCTTGATCGGCCATCTCAAGCGCTCGCTCGTGGGTGTAGCCGGCTTCTTCCAGGGCGTGGAACAGTACCCGTCGGCGCAGGGCGCTGATGCGATGCTTGAGCTGGGGTTCACTGCTCAGCACGCGCTCGCGAATGGCCCACAAGTGGTCCACCGGCAAGGCGCCCAGGCTGGGGGCATGCTCGGCCAGCCACTGGCGCAGTACGGCTTCCGCACTGACGATGACCGGGGCGGTGTCCCACAGGGTGTCGTCGAGGTCGAAGGTGATCAGTTGGAGGGTCATTGCTCATCGCCTTTGATGCGTTTGGCCCGTGGATGGGCGCTGTCGTAGACCGAGGCCAGGTGCTGGAAGTCCAGGTGGGTGTAGATCTGCGTGGTCTTGATGTCCGAGTGACCGAGCAACTCTTGCACGGCGCGCAGGTCCTGGGAAGATTCCAGCAAATGGCTGGCGAAGGAATGTCGCAGCATATGCGGGTGCAGGTTTTGCCCCAGCTCGCGCTCGCCGGCGGCCTTGACCCGAGCCTGGACCGCCCGCGAGCCAATCCGCCGGCCTTTCTGGCTGACGAACACCGCATCGTCTACCGGGTTGGCCAGTTCGCGCAGCGGCAGCCATAGCGCCAGGGCTTCACGGGCCTTCCTGCCGATGGGCAGTACCCGGGTCTTGCTGCCCTTTCCGAGCACTTGCACCAGTCCATCCGCCAGATCCAGCTGGTCGAGATTGAGCCCGGTCAGCTCCGACAGGCGCAAGCCGGAGGAGTAGAGCAGCTCCAGGATGGCTTGGTCACGGCGGGCCATGAAGTCGTCTTCAACGGCGCCATCGAGCAGTTGCAGGGTGCGGTCGGTGTCGAGGGTTTTCGGCAGTCGGCGTTCACCTTTGGGGGGCGCCAGGCCGTTGGCCGGGTCGTGGTCGCACAGGCCTTCGCGGATCAGGTAGTGGTAGAGGCCGCGTACCGCCGAGAGCAGGCGGGCCAGGCTGCGCGATGACTGGCCTTGCGAGTGCAGGCGCGCGATCAGGTGCCGCAGGCGCTGGATGTCCAGGCTGGCCCAATCGCCGATGCCTTGTTTGTTGCAGTGTGCGAGAACCTTGTTCAGGTCACGGCGATAGGCTTCAAGGGTGTGGGGCGACACCTGGCGCTCACTGCGCAGATGCTCGCAGTAGGCGTCCAGTTGCCGTTCCATGATCAGCGTACCGAGCGCAGGGTGGTGTTGACCCGTGGCAGCACGCGACCCATGACTTCAGCGATGTAGCCGAGGAACAGCGTACCCACCGAGCTCTTGTAGTGCTGCGGATCACGGCTGGCGATGGCCAGCACGCCCTGCAGGCCGCCGAGGGTAACCACGGCGGTAGAGCCGATTTGCTTGCGTTGCTCTTCGCCAAACAGGAAGTCCAGCTCGTGTTCACGCAGGCTGCCACTGACGCTCTTGTCTTCCGAGAGCAGGCCGCCGATGGCTTTCTGGGCCTCGGCCGCGGTCACCGAGCGCCCAACCGGCAACGGCTCTTCGCTGAACAGGATCAGGCTGACAAAGGGTACCTGGAAGTCCTGGCGCAGACTGTCTTCGACGCTGATGACCACGTCATCCAGGCTGCTGGCGTCCATCAGGGCAAGGATCAGGCGGCGGGTCTTGTCGAACAGTCGATCGTTGTCGCGGGCGACATCCATCAATTGCGAGAGGCGGTGGCGCATCTCGATGTTGCGTTCGCGCAGGATCTTCAGCTGCCGCTCGACCAGCGAGACGGTATCGCCGCGCTGGTGCGGAATGCGCAAGACCGAAAGCAGGTCATCGTGTTCGACGAAAAAATCCGGATGAGCCTCCAGGTACGCGGCAATCGCCGCCGCCTCCAGGCTTTCGGAAGGGGATTCGTCGGGCTGTGGGGCTGGAACCTGAGGCTGATCAGTCATGGATTTGGCTCACTCAAAGACGCACTTGTCCTTCATATACGCGTACTGCCGGACCGGTCATCATCACCGGTTGGCCCGGGCCTGCCC
Organism: Pseudomonas sp. Irchel s3h17; assembly: GCF_900187505.1. GTDB lineage: Bacteria > Pseudomonadota > Gammaproteobacteria > Pseudomonadales > Pseudomonadaceae > Aquipseudomonas. The sequence goes on along the minus strand of NZ_FYDL01000014.1, from coordinate 95,102 downwards.
ACTCAATGGACAAGCGCCCGCCGGGCAGGTCGATCAATAGCGGCGAATCCATCCACCCCTGGCTGATCGCGGCCACTGCTGCCGCACAGGCACCGGTACCGCAGGCCTGGGTTTCCCCGGCACCGCGTTCCCAGACGCGCAATTGCGCCCGGTTGCGGTCGATGACCTGGAGAAAACCGACGTTGACCCGGGCCGGGAAGCGCGGGTGATGTTCGATTTTCGGTCCCAGTTCATGCACCGGCGCGTTGTTGATGTCGTTCACGCGCAATACGGCATGGGGGTTGCCCATGGAAACGGCGGCCAGTTCGACGGTCTGGCCGTCGACCTCGACCTTGTAGCTTGTCGCTTGCGCGTCGGCCTGGAACGGGATCTCGGCCGGCACCAGGCGCGGGGCGCCCATGTTGACGCTGATCTGACCGTCGTTGCGGACATCGAGTTCGATGATGCCGCTCTTGGTCTCGACACGAATCTGCCGTTTGGCCGTCAGGCGCTTGTCCAGCACAAAGCGCGCGAAGCAGCGCGCACCGTTGCCGCATTGCTCGACTTCCGAGCCATCGGAATTGAAGATCCGGTAACGGAAGTCCACGTCCGGGTTGCTCGGCGCCTCGACGATCAGCAGCTGGTCGAAACCGACACCCGTGTGCCGGTCGCCCCATTGCTTGGCGTGCTTGGGCAGGATGTGTGCGTGCTGGCTGACCAGGTCGAGGACCATGAAGTCATTGCCCAGGCCGTGCATCTTGGTAAAACGCAGCAGCATGGGATTACTCCGGCAGCAGGCTTTCGCCAGCAAACAACTCGGCTACCGTCTCGCGGCGACGCACTTCAACTGCCTGGTCGCCATCTACCAGCACTTCGGCGCAACGGCCGCGCGTGTTGTAGTTGGAGCTCATGACAAACCCGTAGGCACCGGCCGAATGCACGGCCAGCAGGTCGCCTTCTTCAAGCGCCAGCTGACGGTCCTTGGCCAGGAAATCGCCGGTTTCGCAGATCGGGCCGACGATGTCGTAGGCGCGGGCTGCGGTCTCGCGAGGGCGCACGGCGCTGACGTCCATCCAGGCCTGGTACAGGGCCGGGCGGATCAGGTCGTTCATGGCCGCGTCGACAATGGCGAAATCTTTGTGTTCGGTGTGCTTGAGGTACTCGACCTGGGTCAGCAGTACGCCGGCGTTGGCGACAATGAAGCGGCCCGGCTCGAACACCAGCGCCAGGTCACGACCGTCGAGACGCTCGCGTACGGCCTTGATGTAGTCGGCAGCCAATGGCGGCTCTTCGTCGCGATAACGCACGCCCAGGCCGCCGCCGAGGTCGATGTGGCGCAGGTAGATGCCGCAATCGCTCAGGCGATCGATCAGCGCCAGCAGGCGGTCGAGGGCATCAATGAATGGCGGCAGGGTGGTCAGTTGCGAGCCGATGTGGCAATCGACACCGATCACTTCCAGGTTCGGCAATTGCGCGGCGCGTACGTAGACGTCTTCGGCATCGGCGATGGCGATGCCGAACTTGTTCTCTTTCAAGCCGGTGGAAATGTACGGGTGGGTGCCAGCATCGACGTCCGGGTTCACGCGCAGCGAAACCGGTGCGCGAACACCCAGCTCGGCGGCCACTACTTGCAGGCGCTCCAGTTCGTCGGTGGATTCGACGTTGAAGCAGTGCACGCCGACTTCCAGGGCGCGACGCATGTCGTCGCGGGTCTTGCCGACGCCGGAGAATACAATCTTGTCCGCCGAACCGCCTGCGGCCAGCACGCGCTCCAGCTCGCCACGGGAGACGATGTCGAAACCGGCGCCCAGGCGCGCCAGGACATTCAGTACACCCAGGTTGGAGTTGGCCTTGACCGCGAAGCAGACCAGGTGCTGCGTGCCCGCCAGCGCATCGGCGTAGGCCAGGTACTGGGCTTCGATGTGCGCGCGGGAGTAAACGTAGGTAGGCGTGCCAAAGCGCTCGGCAATGGCGGACAAGGCAACACCTTCCGCGAACAGCTCCCCGTCACGGTAGTTAAAAGCGTCCATGATGTTCCCTTAGTAGGTGCTGGTGCTGGTGCTGTTCGTGGTGTCGTGCTGGTGCGCTTTGGACTGCGACGACTTCGCCTGCTCTTCAGGGGACTGGCTGTCATCGGGCAGATACAGCGGACCTTTTTGACCACAGGCCGATAATAAGCAGGTAAAAGCGACGAGCGAAGCGAGCGCAGCAAGGGAAGAGATCAGGCGCTTCATGGCGAAATCCTTGAAAATGCGTTAATTGCGCCGGAGTATACCGGCCACCCGGCAGCTTGCCTATGCGACGGGCCACCCGTCCGGCGGGGCTTTGCCAGAGGCGTCTAATCTATTGGCAGGTGGTGCCCGGGTTTTCCCCTCATTGCGTTCGGCGCTTGGTCGGTATCCTTTGCAATCACCCGGGCGCGCCCGTATCTTGCGGCGCTTGAGCGTAAGTAGACACTTTTTGAGGTTGCCGCAATGAGTTTGACTGAAGCCCGTTTCCACGATCTGGTCGATGCTACCCAGCAGACGCTGGAGGATGTTTTCGACGAGAGTGGCCTGGATGTAGATCTGGAAAGCTCGGCCGGTGTACTCACCGTCAAGTTCGAAGGCGGCAGCCAGTTGATTTTCAGTCGTCAGGAACCCTTGCGTCAGCTGTGGCTGGCGGCAGTCTCCGGTGGCTTCCACTTCGACTACGACGAAGAAAGCGAGCGCTGGATGTGCGACAAGTCTGAAGAGCAGTTGGGTGAAATGCTTGAGCGCATCGTCTGGGAGCAAGCTGGCACCAAGCTCGATTTCGAAGGCCTGTGATTCCGTGACCCAGCCCGTCCCCGTTCGCCCACCCAAGCCGCTGTACAGCAATGTCAGCGGGGCGGTGCCGTCGCCGTGCTCCGGCGTTTGCCGGCTGGATGAGCACAAGGTTTGCCTGGGCTGCTTTCGTCATGTCGAAGATATTCGCGAGTGGCGTTCGGCCGACGACGAGCGCCGCCGGGTGATCTGTGACCAGGCGGCCGAGCGAAAGTCTTCAGTCTGACCAGGCACTGTGGCCTGGAGTCCATGGCTTGTATATTTTTTGAGCTGTGATAGTGTCCGGTTACGCCTCAACCCATCGAGGCGCGTGAAAACCCCGTCTATTTTTGGCGGGGTTTTGCTTTTTTGTGCAGAAGAAAGGAGTCTGCCTGAATCATGACCGCACCTTCCATCATCCTTACCCGCCTTGACGTGCAACGTCTGGAGCGGTTGATCGAGACCCTGGACGATTCGTTGCCGGGCGTTATCGCGCTGCAAACCGAACTGGATCGCGCCGACACCCTGGTCGGTCACGATGAAGTGCCTGCCGATGTCGTGACCATGAACTCGCGCGTTCATTGCCGTGAAGAAAGCAGTGGCAAGGACTATCACCTGACCCTGGTTTATCCCAAGGATGCCAATGCCGACGAAGGCCGGATTTCCATTCTTGCACCGGTCGGCAGCGCCCTGCTGGGTCTGCGGGTGGGGCAGCACATCGACTGGCCGGCACCGGGTGGCAAGACCCTGAAGTTGACCCTGCTGGAAGTCGAGTCGCAGCCTGCCAATGGCGGTGATTTCCCGGTCTGACGTTTTCTCAGGCCTGTCCGAGCGCCTTGTTCAAAGCGCGCTCCAGGTCTGCCTTGTAGCGCAGGTAAAGATTGCTTGAGCCCTGGCCATCGCCGAGTACACCCGACAGGTCCAGGTCGGTGATGTAGCAGCGGTAGCGTTGGGTCTCTCGGCGTTGCCCGACAATCTCCTGCGCCACCACGGCATAGAGCTGGTCGCCGTGTTCCAGTTCGCTGAACTCCCGCTGATTGCAATAGAGAGTGACCTGCACCTTCCCGGGAGCGGCTTTGCCGATGATCGCCTGGACATCATAGAAGGCTTTGTCCACCGGTGTCCGGGGCGCTGGCCGTGGTTCGACCCGGCGTGCCCGTCCGCTGCCTGATGGCAGCAGTTGGCAGTACACCACCTCCAGTGGGGCCACCGGTTGTGCGGTGTCCATGGGCAGTAATGCCTCGCGGCGATACAGGATCGACTGCAGGAAGCGTTGCAGTGGCACCAACAGGCTCTGCTCATCGTGATAGGGCTGGCGCTGTTGCCACAGGGCGTTGAACTCATCCAGCACGTAGAGCTCGGCACCGGTGTCCAGGGTGCGGTAGAACACCTGAATGCAGCCGGGCTGGCCCATGGGCAGGATCAGCGCCAGGTCCTGGTCTTCCAGCGCCATCGGGTCAAGGTGCAACGGACTGTAGTCGGTCCGCTCCTTGCCCAGGTAATCCAGCAGCGCCGACAGGTTGTTCAGCGCCACGTGGCGGACCTGGCCGGGCACCAGTTCCAGCACGTGGTAATGCTGCTGGACCTGGATCAGGTAGCGATGATTGAGGTGGCTGAGTAACAGATTCTGCGCAGTATCGAGGATGTCCTCCACGCGCCGGGCGATGAACTGCGCGCGGTTGTGACAGAAGCAATGCACCCGCAGCTGTGGCTGCCGAGGGCCCTTGGGCAGGGCGTTGAGGTAGTCGCGCAGGCAGTCGAGCAGGGCGTGAGCACCGTCGTAGCGGTTGACCAACACTTCGTTCCAGCTGTTGAGCGTGACCTGGTCGAGGGTCAGTACCAGGTTTTCGCGCACGCCCGCATAGCTCAGCGAGTCGGTGCGTTCAGTGGTCATCAGAATGTTCAGGTCGCGGTGATGCTTGAGCGGATCGATGCCCACATTCACCAGGATCAGCACTTCACTCGGCACGCTGGCGCGCAGCAGTTGCTCCTCGCTGACGTCGGTCAACGGCAGGGCGATAGTCTGCTGCACGCTGCCCAGCAGATTGAATAGCTCGAATTCGCTCAGGTCGCTGCTGCCGGGGTGCAACGCCAGGCGGGTGCTGCTGTCGATCACACCATTGCGGTGGCACCAGGTCAGCAATTCCAGCAGTTCGCGACAGCGTTTGATCGGCGCGAAATGCTCCCACTCCAGATTGCCCAGGTTGCCGTTGTACAGGCCCCAATGGGTCTGTCCGGGCTCTTTTTTGTTCGCCGACTGGACCAGTGTCAGGGTGTCTTCGGCAAGGTCCGGGGCGATGCCCGGGTTGATGAACTCGATCTTGTCGGCCTTGCGTTCGAAGGCGGCATACAGCCTGCGGCCCAGCACATTGAGGTCGCGTTTGTTGATCAGGCTGACACTCTGTTCGGTGCGGGCGAACTGGGTCAGGAAGCGGTAGCTGTAGTTGAGTTCGTTCACCAGCGCGCGGCGCTCGGCGGCGACCTGGCGGACCTTCCATTGGCTGCGACTGTCGAGCATCGCCAGCTGTCGGCGGTCCCAGCCCCATTCGTGGGCCAGTTTCTCCAGCAACAGGCGCTGCCAGCTGCTGTTGCGTTGGCCATTGTTGCCGGTGAGCTTGCGGTTGACCTTGAGGTACAGGGCGCGCCGGACCAGCTCAAGGCGCTCCGGCTCGCCGCGGGACGCGAGGTATTCCTCGATACGGCGATAGACCACGATGTAGGGGTCCAGCTCATCCAGGTCCAGGCGATTGGCGAACACCGCCTGCTTGAAACGCAGGCTCAGGCATTCGACGTGCGGGTGTTCGCTGGCGTAGACCTCGGTCAGCAGCAATTTGAGTACTGACTTGTAGGGCGACTCGATGCCTTTGAACAACTGCCAGAGGCCGGCACCGATGAACTCGCCGGGCGGAATATGCGCCAGGTGGCCAAGGTCGAGGACTTCATCGGCACGGATAAAACGCTTGGACAGCAGGGTATGGGTGTACAGGTCGTAACCGGCTTCTTCGTACACCGGCACCAGCCACCAGATGGGTGTGCGCCCGGCCAGCCAGATCGCGGTGCGGTAGAACTCATCCAGCAACAGATAATGCTGGGTGGTGCCACAGTCTTCGGAGCTGAGCGGCTTGTCCCGTTCGCCGCGTATGAAACGCTGCGGGTCGATCAGAAAGCAATGCGCTTCGGCGCCTTGGCTGGCGGCCCAGGCTTCCAGTAATTGGCACTTTTTACCCAGCTCCGCGAGTTCGCTTTCGCTCAGGTCCGGGGCGTGGCAGACCCACAGGTCCATGTCGCTCTGGTCCGCCTGGGCCAGTGTGCCGAGGCTGCCCATCAGGAACAGGCCGTGAATGGGGCGTGGCGGGTTGCCGTGACGGGCCTTGTAGGAGAAGGAGCGCGTCAGGCGTTGAGCTTCGGCGAGGGCTGGAGCGTCGGGTTCGTAATTCGACAAGCCCGCGGGCGTGCTGCCAGAAACATAGCCGGGCAACAGGGGATGATTGACGTGGAAAAACAGCGGCAACAGCGTCAGCACCGTTTGCTGGCGTGGCGACAGCCCTTCCATGGCGCGGGCCAGGCGGCCGTCATTGAGTTTCAGAAAGCGCGCGCGTAATTGACTGAGAACCTTGCGGTCGATTCCCTCGTCCAGATCGGGGCGAATTTCATGGGTGCGGGTCATGTCAGCTCAAACCGGCTCGCAGTCAACGAATGTGGGAAAGTCTCAGGTCGAGGGCCAGTTTACAGCCTCGCGCCCATGACTTTTAAGCTGATTGTTGGTTTCTGGCGTCAAATTACTATCGACGGGCGACAGCTTGCCCGCGGAAATCCCGTAGAGGGGTTCCCGTGGGCGATACAGAGGGGGTTATGCGGTTTCTTCGACGGACAGGATGGTCAGCAGACTCTGCGCGTGCTGCGCGGCATCACGACCCAGGCTGGTCAGGTAACCGCCATCGGGTTGGTCGATCAGTTCTTTTTCGAACAGTCGTTGTGCGGCGGCAATGGCTTTCGGGGCTGCGGTCTGATGAATTTTCAAACCTTCCTGGGAACTGTCCAGGTTGAAGAGCGCAAGGATTTCCAGTTCGGCAACCAACTCAGGGGTAAGCGACATAGGGACTCCAGACTTTCTAGGAATTGGGACGATAGCGTCACCTAAGGTGAACGCACTCGGCCGGCATGTCCAGTGCTCGCAACAGGCTTTTTAGTCCCGGGCAGGGTTGGCGATGTAAAACCCTGTGGGGAGGGGAGAGAGCCCCCTTCCCGTTGCAACTCGCCCGTAAAAGGGGCTGTTTACTTCTTTTCCGGCGGCAACTCGGGCAGGGCGCGCAGTGCGGCTTCATACCATTGTGTGTCGAACGCGCGGTCTTCTTCGAGGATTGCGTCGATTTCAACGGCCAGTACGTGGGCCATCAGGTTGAGGATTTCTTCGCGCTCGTAACCCACCAGGGTCAACTTGTTGAAGGTCGCCTTGGCCGCTGGCGGGTTGTCGCTCTCGATCTGGTTTTCGATCGCTTCGATCAGAGTGGTTTCGGCGAACGCCTCTTCGTCGTTGTCGTCGTTTTCGTGGGTGCCGGGTGTTGGCTCGCTCATGACAGGCTCCTGTAGGAAAGGTGGTCAGTTTACCTGCATTCAACGCCGTGATGCTGCTGGCGAGAGTGGCCCGGACGTTCTATAACAAACGCTCGCCAACCCCCCTGAGCGGCCTGGAGGCTTCGTGATGCTCAAGCTTTATGGATTTGCAGTCAGCAACTACTACAACATGGTCAAACACGCACTGATGGAGAAGGGGGTGCCTTTCGAGGAGGTGCCGTTTTACGCCGGCCAAAGCCCCGAGGCACTGGCCATCAGTCCTCGCGGCAAGGTCCCGGTGCTGGGTGCCGAGCAAGGTTTTGTCAACGAAACCGGCGTGATCCTGCAATACATCGAAGACACCCAGACAGGCACGCCACTGCTGCCCAGGACGCCGTTCGAGCGCGCTCAGGTGCTGGCACTGGCCAAGGAAATCGAGCTGTACATCGAACTGCCGGCGCGGACCTGTTTTGCTGAAGCGTTTTTCGGCATGACGGTACCGGAGGCGATCAAGGAGAAGGCCAGGGCCGAGCTGTTGCTGGGGTTTGCGTCCCTGGGGCGTCACGGCAAGTTTGCACCGTACGTGGCGGGCGACAGTCTGAGCGTGGCGGACCTGTACTTCCAGTACAGCGTCAGCCTGGCGTGCGCGGTCGGCGAGAAGCTCTTCGATCTGGATCTGTTGGCGGAGCTGCCGGCGGCCAGGGCCTTGCTGGAACGGTTGGAGCAGACGCCCATAGCCAGGCGTATTGCGGCTGACAAGGATGAGGCAATGCCGGCGTTTCTGGCGATGATTGCGTCCAGGCGGTAGGTATGTAGCGTTTCTCATCCCTGCATTCGCGGGCAACTGGCTGTTGCCCGCGATGCATTCAACGGTTTAGCGGGAGGCTAACAGCGCCTGGCCGCGAATCACCGCCGCCTTGACCTGGGCCGGTGCGGTGCCGCCGATGTGGTTGCGGGCATTGACCGAACCTTCCAGCGTCAGCACGGCAAACACGTCCTGCTCGATCTGGTCGCTGAACTGACGCAGCTCTTGCAGGCTCATCTCCGCCAGGTCCTTGGCGCTTTCCACGCCGTACTTCACCGCGTGGCCGACGATTTCGTGGCAGTCGCGGAACGGCAGGCCACGGCGAACCAGGTAGTCCGCCAGGTCAGTGGCGGTGGAGAAGCCGCGCAGGGCCGCTTCGCGCATGATGGCGTGCTTTGGCTTGATGGCCGGGATCATGTCGGCAAAGGCCCGCAGCGAGTCGCGCAAGGTGTCGGCGGCGTCGAACAGCGGTTCCTTGTCTTCCTGGTTGTCCTTGTTGTAGGCCAGCGGCTGGCCTTTCATCAGGGTCAGCAGGCCCATCAGCGCGCCGAAGACCCGGCCGCTTTTGCCGCGAACCAGTTCCGGAACGTCAGGGTTTTTCTTTTGCGGCATGATCGAGCTGCCGGTGCAGAAACGGTCAGGCAAATCGATGAACTGGAACTGCGCACTGGTCCACAGCACCAGCTCTTCGGAGAAGCGCGACAGGTGCATCATCGCGATGCTGGCGGCCGAGCAGAATTCAATGGCGAAATCACGATCCGACACGTTGTCCAGCGAGTTGCCGCCTACGGCGTCGAAGCCCAGCAGTTGCGCGGTCAGCTCGCGATCGATCGGGTAGGTGGTGCCGGCCAGCGCGGCGCTGCCCAATGGCATGCGGTTGGTACGCTTGCGGCAGTCGACCAGGCGCTCGTAGTCGCGGCTGAGCATTTCGAACCAGGCCAGCATGTGATGACCGAAGGTCACCGGCTGTGCGGTTTGCAGGTGGGTGAAGCCCGGCATGATGGTATCGGATTCGCGCTCTGCCTGTTCCAGCAGGCCTTTTTGCAGGCGAGTGATTTCACCCAGGATCAGGTCGATCTCGTCGCGCAGCCACAGGCGGATATCGGTGGCCACCTGGTCGTTACGGCTACGACCGGTGTGCAGCTTCTTGCCGGTAACGCCAATGCGGTCGGTCAGGCGCGCTTCGATGTTCATGTGCACGTCTTCAAGGTCGATGCGCCAGTCGAAGGTACCGGCCTCGATCTCGCCCTGAATGACGGTCAGGCCATCGATGATGCTGTCGCGCTCGGCATCGGTCAGCACGCCGACCTTGGCCAGCATGGTGGCGTGGGCAACGGAGCCCATGATGTCGTGGCGATACAGGCGCTGGTCGAAAGTGACGGAGGCGGTGAAGCGGGCGACGAAGGCGTCGACGGGTTCACTGAAGCGGCCGCCCCAGGACTGATTGGTCTTGTCAGTGCTCATGAATTCGCTCGTGATCGGCTGAAGGAAGATGGCGTAAAAACCTGCCGTGGATAATAACAGGGTTGCCAATCGAGTCGGTGTCGCTGGTCGATACGTTTTTGCTGTTTACAAGGCCATACTCCAGGGCTGTCCCTGCGTTTACGCAACGATATTTGTCAAATGAGCACTTTTGGCGCAGCGAGCGTCTACAGTTGGACGTTAGGGGCTGCGCAAATGTCCAATCAAGGCGTGATGCGGTCAGCCTCGACGCCGACTACAAAAGAGCGGAGTGTTCATATTGGATATCAGCTTTGCTTACGGTGACGCCTCGCCAGGCCAGTCTTCGCAGGCAGCGATGCCGGTACCGATAAATATTGCAGTCCGACGTGCGGCACTTTTTCGCCCTCGCGCTAGTCTTAGCGTGGATCGCGGTGACGGACGTCACTTCACCTGTCTACGCTATCCTTGTGCGAGACTCACGCAGGAAGCCAGTGCAATATGAATGTCCTGATCGTTGATGACGAACCCCTAGCCCGCGAGCGCCTGAGCCGTATGGTCGGCGAGCTTGAGGGATACAATGTCCTGGAGCCCAGCGCCACCAATGGCGATGAGGCGTTGACCCTGATCGACAGCCTGAAACCCGATATCGTGCTGCTCGATATCCGCATGCCCGGCCTGGATGGTTTACAGGTCGCCGCCCGGTTGTGTGAGCGTGAAACCCCGCCCGCCGTGGTGTTTTGTGCGGCTCAGGATGAGTTTGCCATAGAGGCCTTGCAGGCCAGTTCCGTGGGTTATCTGGTCAAGCCGGTACGCGCCGAACTGCTGCACGAAGCCTTGAAAAAGGCCGAACGCCCCAATCGTGTACAGCTCGCTGCCCTGACCCGGCCGGCGGCCGAAAGCGGCAGCGGTCCACGCAGCCATATCAGCGCCCGCACCCGCAAAGGCATTGAACTGATTCCATTGGCCCAGGTGGTCTACTTCATTGCCGACCACAAATACGTGACTTTGCGCCACGAAGGTGGCGAAGTCCTGCTGGATGAGCCGTTGAAAGCCCTCGAGGACGAATTCGGTGACCGCTTCGTGCGGATCCATCGCAATGCATTGGTGGCTCGCGAGCGCATCGAGCGCCTGCAGCGCACGCCGCTTGGGCACTTCCAGCTGTTTCTCAAAGGCCTGAACGGAGATGCACTGATTGTCAGCAGACGCCACGTCGCGGGTGTGCGCAAGATGATGCAACAGCTCTAGTTGGCTGTTCGCACACCAACTCAACGCCCCTTTGCGGGGCAGGTGAGGCCAGGGAGGCCACGCTGTTTCTGATACAAGTCAAAGTGGATTTGGCTGAGCTGTTATTATCCGTCATATCTATTCAGTACGGATTGATCCATGTCCCCTCGCGAAATTCGCATCGCTACCCGCAAAAGTGCCCTGGCCTTGTGGCAGGCCGAATACGTCAAGGCTCGTCTGGAGCAGGCCCATCCGGGGCTGGTCGTGACGCTGGTGCCCATGGTCAGCCGCGGCGACAAGCTGCTTGACTCCCCGCTTTCGAAAATCGGTGGCAAGGGCCTGTTCGTCAAAGAACTGGAAACCGCGTTGCTGGAAAACGAAGCCGACATCGCCGTGCACTCCATGAAGGACGTGCCCATGGACTTCCCGCAAGGCCTGGGCCTGTTCTGTATCTGTGAGCGCGAAGACCCGCGCGATGCCTTTGTGTCCAACACTTACGCCAGCCTGGACGCGCTGCCTCAGGGCAGTGTGGTTGGCACTTCCAGCCTGCGCCGTCAGGCACAACTGCTGAGCCGTCGTCCGGACCTGCAAATCCGCTTTCTGCGTGGCAACGTCAATACCCGCCTGGCCAAGCTGGATGCCGGTGAGTACGACGCGATCATCCTCGCGGCGGCCGGTTTGATTCGCCTGGGTTTCGAGGATCGCATCAGCTCTTCGATCAGCGTCGACGACAGCCTGCCGGCAGGTGGCCAAGGGGCGGTCGGTATCGAATGCCGCAGCGCAGACAGTGAAATTCACGCGTTGCTGGCACCACTGCATCATCAGGACACCGCCACGCGGGTCACGGCCGAGCGCGCACTGAACAAACATCTCAATGGCGGCTGCCAGGTGCCGATCGCCTGCTATGCGGTGCTGGAAGGTGAGCAGCTCTGGTTGCGTGGCCTGGTGGGTGATCCGAGCGGCGGCCTGCTGCTCAGTGCCCAGGCGCGTGCACCACGCAGCGACGCCGAGGCCTTGGGTGTGCAAGTGGCCGAAGACCTTCTGCGCCAGGGCGCCGACACGATCCTGAAGGCAGTCTACGGCGAGGCAGGTCACGAGTGACTGGGTGGCGCTTGCTGCTGACGCGTCCGCTGGACGATTCGGCGGCACTGGCGGTTTTTTTGGCCGAACAGGGGATTTTCAGCAGCTGCTTGCCGCTTTTGGAAATAGAGCCGATCCCTGACTCTGCGACCATGCGCGAGGTGATCCAGGGGCTGGATCGCTACTGCGCGGTGATCGTGGTCAGCAAGCCCGCCGCCCGGATCGGCATGGGCCTGGTCGAGCGGTATGGGCCGCAATCGCCGGGTTTGAAGTGGTTCAGTGTGGGCGCGGCAACGGCGCAGGTCCTCCAGGAGCACGGGCTGGATGTCAGCTTCCCGGAGCGCGGCGATGACAGCGAAGCCTTGCTTGGACTGGCACCGTTGCGCGAGGCTATCGCGCGGCCAGGTGCGCGCGTGTTGATCCTGCGTGGCGAGGGTGGGCGCGAGCTACTGGCTGAGCGCTTGCGCGAGCAAGGTGCTAGTGTCGAGTATCTGGAGGTGTACCGTCGCGGCTTGCCGCAGTATGCCGAGGACGCCTTGCCTGAGCGGATTGAAGCGGAACGCTTGAACGGCCTGGTGGTCAGCAGTGGACAGGGTTTTGAGCACCTGCGTCAGTTGGCCGGCAATGCCTGGCCTGAGTTGGCGCGGTTGCCCTTGTTTGTGCCAAGCCCTCGGGTCGCCGAGATGGCGCTGGCGGCAGGCGCCCAAACAGTTGTGGATTGTCGTGGTGCCAGTGCCACGGCTTTGCTAGCGGCGTTGCGGGAAACCCGCCCCGCTTTCTAATGCAAAGGATGGATACGTGAGCGAAACAGCCTTGCCTAAAGATGACGTCCAGCCTGCGCTCGATGCGCCGGTTGAAACTGTAAGCAACCCAGAACCGCGCCGGGGCAACGGGCTGGCGATTTTTGCACTGCTGGTCGGTGCCGCCGGTGTTGCCGTCGGCGGCTGGGGTATCTGGCAGGTGCGTACCCTGCAGGCCAGCACTCAGCAGCAGTTGGGACAATTGCAGGCGTTGGGCGATCAGGCGCAAAGTCTCAAGCTCAATGAGCAGCGTCTGACGGCGCGGCTTGAGCAAATGCCGGCAGCCGAAGAGCTGGAAGAGCGCCGACGTCTGGTGGCCCAGTTGCAAGGCGATCAGCAACGCTTGAACCAGCGCCTGGAAACCGTCCTGGGTGCTAGCCGCAAGGACTGGCGTCTGGCCGAAGCCGAGCACTTGTTGCGTCTGGCCAGCCTGCGCCTTTCGGCGTTGCAGGACATCAGCAGCGCCCAGGCCCTGGTGCAAGGCGCCGACGAAATTCTGCGCGAGCAGAATGATCCTGGCGCCTTCGCGGCCCGCGAGCAAATTGCCAAGACGCTGGCGGCATTGCGCAGCACCGAACAACCGGACCGCACCGGCTTGTTCCTGCAGCTAGGCGCCTTGCGCGATCAAGTGGCCGAACTCACCGAGCTGGCTCCCGAGTTTCATGAGCGTGGCGACTCCCTGCAACGACTGACCGCCGATGGCGATGGTGCCAGTCGCTGGGCGCAATGGTGGGAGCAGATTTCGCGCTACATCCGCATTGACTTCGATGCCGATAAAAATATCCGCCCACTGCTCGCCGGGCAGAGCCTGACGCAGGTGCGCCTGGCCCTGAGCCTGGCGCTCGAGCAGGCTCAATGGGCCGCGCTCAATGGCCAGGCGCCGGTGTACACCCAGGCGCTGGACGAGGCGCGGGATGTACTCAAGGGCAGCTTCAACCAGGACAACCCGCAAAGCAAAGTCATGCTTGAGCAATTGGCCGGGTTGAGCAAGCAACCGGTCACTGTGGTGACGCCCGACCTGGCGATGACCTTGAGTGTGGTGCAGGGCTATCTGGAGCGACGTAACGTCAATGCCGAGGAGTCGGTCAAGCCTGCCGTCAAGGCGGGCACTGGCACCACGCCGGAGACCAGCCCATGAAGCGACTCTATGTGATTGTGTTCCTGATCATCGCCGTCGCTGGCGCTATGGGGCTGGCGATTGCCCAGCACTCGGGATACGTGTTGATCGCCTACAAGACCTTCCGCTATGAGTCGAGCCTGTGGGCGACGCTGCTGCTGGTGGCCGTGATCTGGTTGGTGTTGTGGGGGATCAAGGCCTTGATCGAGCTGGTCGCGGTCTCCAGCGGGGTGGTCAACCCATGGTCGAACCGCAATCGCAGCCGGCGGGTTCAGGTCGCAATCGAGCACGGCCAGCTGGATCTCGCGGAAGGTCGCTGGGCCAGTGCCCAGCGTCACCTGCAGCGTGCCGCCGAAGCTGAGCGCCAGCCGCTGCTCTACTACCTGGGCGCGGCCCGTGCGGCGAATGAGCAAGGGCGCTACGACGAATGCGACAGCCTGTTGGAGCGTGCGCTGGAGCGCCAGCCGCAGGCCGAGCTGGCGATTGCCTTGAGTCATGCACAATTGCAGACCGACCGCGGTGATACCGACGGTGCGCTGACCACGCTCTCGGCCATGCGCGAACGGCATCCTCACAGTGTCCAGGTACTGCGCCAATTGCAGCGTTTGTATCAGCAGCGTGGTGACTGGTCCTCGGTGATTCGCCTGTTGCCGGAGCTGCGCAAGGACAAAGCGCTGCCAGCCAGCGAACTGGCCGAACTGGAGCGTCGGGCCTGGGGTGAAAACCTGACGTTGGCGGCCCGTCAGGAGGAAGGCGAAGCGGTGGGCCTGCAGTCGCTCAATCGCGCCTGGCAACAACTGACGTCCGCTCAGCGTCAGGAGCCGCAACTGGTATTGGCCTACGCCGAACAGTTGCGCCAGCTCGGCGCGGAGGTCGAGGCCGAGGAGGTCCTGCGTACAGCACTCAAGCGACAATACGACAGCCACCTTGCGCGGTTGTACGGGTTGCTGCGCGGCAGTGATCCGTCGCGTCAACTGCAAACCGCCGAGGGCTGGTTGAAGGCCCATCCCAATGACCCGAGCTTGCTGTTGACCCTGGGGCGCTTGTGCTTGCAAGCCAGTCTGTGGGGCAAGGCGCGGGATTATCTGGAGGGCAGCCTCAGGCTTCAGCGTAACCCTGAAGCCTGTGCCGAGCTTGCCCGCTTGCTCGCTCAACTGGGCGATACCGAGCGTAGCAATCAGTTGTTCCAGGAGGGTTTGGGCCTGCTGGACGAGCGTCTGTTGGCTTCACCGTTACCGGTGCCGACACGCGCTTGAGCGTCGGCTTGCAGGCTCTTCCGTAGGGGGAGGGCCTGCTGTTGGTCGCGCCGGATATTCATCTGAAAGGCTTGGCCTAGGCATCATCCTACAGGTGACTACACTCGGTCCCGTCGCTTCTATCGGGAATTCCTTACCGCTGCGGCGAAGTCTCTCCACTGGCCCGTCTTGTAAGGTCCCAGCGCTTTCCTCTACCGTAAATACCGGTCTCTTTTTTTACGGATAAGCCATGTTCCTGGCCTGCTCTCGCTCCCTGTTTTTCATGGCCTTTGTTGCAGGTGCCGTGGCGTTGGGGGCGTCGTATTACCTGGAGTACGCCATCGGGCTCACGCTCTGCGGCCTGTGCATGTTGCAGCGTTTTTTCCTGATGCTGTTCACCGTCGTATGCATGGTCGCTTCACTGCATGGCCCGCAACGGGCAGGCTGTTTGCTGTACTGGCTGTTGAGCCTGGCCTGGGCCGTTGCCGGCATGGCCCTCGCCTGGCGACAGGTGATGTTGCAAAGCGATCCGGTGCAGCAGTTGGTGGCCTGCTATCCCGGTGCGCTGGAGGACCCCGCAAACCTGCCGTTGCTGTGCCTCCTGAAGCAGGCGTTTGATGGCACGGAAGTTTGTGCGCAAATTTCCTGGTCGCTGCTTGATCTGAGCATCCCCGAGTGGAGCCTGCTGTTCTTTGTGGCGGTCATGATTCTCGCGGGTTACCAGATCCTGCTGCTTGTCTGGCACGCCTTTGGGCGACCGTCCAGCGGCGAGTCGTCGCACCGGGGGCCGGGAGGCGATTAAACACTTGTATGAACTTTGTCTCCTGCGTACCTTGAAGCCATTGGCGTGCGAGCATAATCTGGCCCGCACGTATCATTGGATTTATGTTGCTCGATGGTGCTTTGCCTGGCCGGAGCCTGAGGCTTCAAGTCTTGCGGCGAGTGCGGGCGACATTACCCATAAGGGAAGAGAGATCACCATGCTCGAAAGTTGTCAGAATGCTCAGGAACGCTGGGGTGGAGTGCATCTGCTGATCGATCGCTGGTTGCAGGAGCGTCACGAACTGGTTCGAGCCTATGATGCTCTCGGCGCCAAGCCTGAGGCTCTAGGCGAAGACCGAAAGCCGTTGCAGGAGTTCTGTGGTGTCCTGGTCGACTATGTGTCTGCCGGTCATTTCGAGATCTATGAGCAACTCACCGGTGAGGCCAAGGCGTTTGGTGACAAGCGCGGGCTGGAACTGGCCGATACGATTTACCCGCGCATCGACGTCATCACGGAAAAGCTGCTGGCGTTCAACGACCTGTGCGATGCCGGCAAGTGCGTTGCCGAGAAGTTCAAGGAGCTGGGTGGTTTGCTGCATGAGCGCTTCGAACTTGAAGACTGCCTGATCGAAGTGCTGCACACGGCTCACAAGGAAGAAGTGCCCGCGCAGGCCTGAGCCTCGATCGCGAGCAAACTGCAAAACGGTGCGCCTTGCGCACCGTTTTTCGTTTGGGCAGTTTGTTCAGCCTGTTGCCCCGAGCAGTTCCACTTCAAACACCAGCGGCGTGAACGGTGCGATCAGGTCCCCCGCACCGTCGGCACCATAGGCCTGCGCCGACGGGATCACCAGGCGCCATTTTGCCCCGACCGGCATTTGCTGCAATGCGCTGCGCCAGCCGTTGATCACGCTGTCGAGGCTGAACCATTGGGCCTGATCGTTCTGGTCGAACACCGTGCCGTCGGGCAGCCTGCCGATGTAGCGAACCTGTACCTTGCCATTGGCTCCGGCCTTGGTCCCATTACCTGCAACCAGCTCGGTCAGCAGGATGCCATCGGCCAGTTCCCGGACGCCGGGCCTGGCTTTTTCAGTGGTCAAGAAACGGCGCTCTTTTTCCAGGGCTATCTCGCTTTGTGGCAGCGCGGGCTGCTCGGCAATCTGTGCTTCGTGCTCGGCCAGGATCTGTTCGATTCGCTCATCCTTGAGCGCCAGCGGCTTGCCCTGGTAGGCCTGTTGCAGGCCTTCTACCAGTGCTTGAATCTGCAACTGCGGAACCTCTTGGCGCAAGCGCTCGCCCAGGCTGGCGCCGAGGCTGTAGGCAAGATCGTGGGCATCATTGTTCGGGTTTTTCTCAGTGGCATACACCGTCGAAAATACCACGCACAAGGGCAACAACAGGTAACGCGACATGGGCGTTCTCCAGTCTGGAATGCGGTGGATTATGCCAGCGAGAATGGCATGGCCGGTGAACTGCTTTGAGAGGTGTGCAGAACATTTTCAGTTTGGTGCAACGCACGGCCATCGATACTGTCAACATGCCCTAGCGGCGGTAGCAGCAGAGGTCTAGTATGAGCCGCACCCACGTCAGCCAGGAGGTAAACCATGTCGGCCAATAAGAAGCCTGTAAATACTCCGTTGCACTTACTCCAGAATCTCACGGGCAGCCTGCTCGAGCACTTGGAAAATGCTTGCTCCCAAGCCTTGGCTGATGCTGAAAAACTGCTCGCCAAGCTGGAAAAGCAGCGCGGAAAAGCACAGGAAAAACTGCACAATTCTCGCACCAAATTGCAGGACGCTGCGGCGGCCGGCAAAGCCAAGGCACAGGCCAAGGCCAAAGGTGCGGTACAAGAACTTGAAGAGCTGCTCGACGCACTCAAGGATCGTCAGTCCGAGACGCGCAACTACATTCTGCAACTCAAGCGCGACGCCCAGGAAAGCCTGAAACTGGCCCAGGGTGTTGGTCGTGTGAAGGAAGCTGTCGGCAAGCTACTGACCCAGCGTTCGGCCAAGCCTGCCGCTGCCGCGACGGCCACAAAAAAACCAGCAGCCAAACCGGCTGCTGCCAAGGCGCCCGTGAAAGCCGCCGCCAAACCTGCTGCCAAGGCACCTGCCAAGCCAGCAGCGAAAAAACCGGTTGCCGCCAGCGCCGCGAAACCGGCTGCGGCCAGACCCGCTGCCAAGCCTGTTGCTAAAACAGCCGCCGCCAAGCCGGCTGCCAAACCTGTAGCCGCGAAACCGGCCGCCAGACCTGCTGCCGCTAAAGTCGCCGCCAAGCCAGTCGCCAAAGCGCCCGTCAGGCCTGCCGCCGCCAAACCGGTTGCGAAACCTGTTGCTGCGAAACCGGCTGCGAAGCCTGCGGTGAAAAAACCTGCCGCCGCACCAGTAGCAGCGAAACCTGCGGCACCGGCTACACCTGCCCCAGCGGCAAGCACCCCGGCGGCTTCGTCTGCACCGGCAGCTGCAACCAGCACCTCGACCAGCGCTTCCTAAGCATCGGTCATCGCGACGCGCAGCTGATGCAGCGCGTCGCGACTCAGGTTGGCGGCGCTTGCCGCCAATCCTTCCTGCCACGCGGCCAAGTCGTTCGCTTGACCCGTCGGCCACTCCCGCGCCGACTGTTCCAGTCGCAACAACAATTGCCGCTCGGCCTCCAACTCCAATGCCTTGACTTGCGCTCGCAGGATGCCGAGTGGTGCGTCCGCAGCCGCAGCGGCTTTCCATTGCAGGCGTAACTGTCGTAGCGGCTGCACCACCTGTGAGTCCCAGGGCTCCGCCAGTAGCAGGAGCTGTTGCAGGCGTTGCGGGTTGCACGCCACGCCGCGTTCGCCGAGCCAGCAGGCGCAGAGCAGCAAGCAGACGTTGGCACCCGCCGCTTGCAGTGCCAGGCAGGCGTCCTCTACACCCGGGCGGGCGTAAGTGCTGAGGGAAAAGCTCCACAGGTCAGAGGACATAGTGCTACTCGCGCCAGTTGCGAGCGAAGCTGGTAGACTCCGCCGCCATTATGATTCGACTTCAGAACCTGACTTTACAGCGTGGCCCGCAACGTCTGCTAGAAGACGCCGAGCTGATCCTGCACGCCGGCCATAAAGCCGGCCTCATCGGTGCCAACGGCGCCGGCAAATCGAGCCTGTTCGCCTTGCTCCTGGGTGACCTGCACCCGGACTCGGGTGATTGCTTCCTGCCGGCCGACTGGCGCATCGCCCACATGCGCCAGGAGATCGACACGCTCGAACGCCTGGCGGTCGACTACGTGCTCGATGGTGACCTGCGCCTGCGTGAGGTGCAACGCGACCTCGCCGCGGCCGAAGCGGCCCATGACGGTGCCGCCCAGGCGCGCCTGCATTCGGAGCTCGACAGCGCCGATGGCTATACGGCCGACGCTCGCGCCCGCAAGCTGCTCGCGGGGTTGGGGTTCACGAATGAACAGATGGATCGTCAGGTCGGAGATTTCTCCGGTGGCTGGCGGATGCGTCTGAACCTGGCGCAGGCATTGATGTGTCCGTCGGACCTGTTGCTGCTCGACGAACCTACCAACCACTTGGACCTCGATGCCATTATCTGGCTGGAAGAGTGGCTCAAGGGCTACCCGGGGACCTTGCTGCTGATTTCCCACGACCGGGATTTCCTCGATGCCGTGGTCGATCACGTGGCTCACGTCGATCAACGCAAGATTACGCTGTACCGCGGTGGCTACTCGGCGTTCGAACGGGCCCGTGCCGAGCGTCTGGCCCAGCAGCAACAAGCCTACGAGAAGCAGCAGGCGCAACGCGCGCACATGGAAAGCTACATTGCCCGCTTCAAGGCCCAGGCCACCAAGGCCCGCCAGGCCCAGAGCCGGATCAAGGCGCTGGAGCGGATGGAAGAGCTGTCTGCCGCCCACGTCGATTCGCCGTTCGATTTCGTCTTCCGTGAGTCGACGAAGATTTCCAGCCCGCTGATCGACCTGTCCGACGCCCGTCTGGGCTATGGCGAGAAAACCGTGCTGGAGAAGGTCAAGCTGCAACTGACCCCGGGTGCGCGGATCGGCCTGCTTGGTCCTAACGGTGCGGGCAAATCGACCCTGATCAAAAACCTCTCCGGTGAGCTGGAGCCTTTGGCCGGCCGCTTGACCCGTGGCGAGAACACGGTGGTGGGCTACTTTGCCCAGCATCAGTTGGACTCGCTGGATTCGAAAGCCAGCCCGTTGCTGCATTTGCAGCGCCTGGCACCGACCGAGCGTGAACAGGCGTTGCGCGACTTCCTTGGTGGATTCGACTTCCGCGGTGCGCGGATCGATGAGCCGGTGCTGAATTTCTCGGGGGGCGAAAAGGCTCGCCTGGCGCTGGCGTTGATCGCCTGGGATCGCCCGAACCTGCTGTTGCTCGACGAACCGACCAACCACCTGGACCTGGAAATGCGCCTGGCGCTGACCATGGCCCTGCAGGAGTTCAGTGGCGCGGTGCTGGTGGTTTCTCACGACCGTCATCTGCTCAAGAGCACCACCGATAACTTCTTCCTGGTGGCCGATGGCAAGGTCGAAGAGTTCGACGGCGATCTGGAAGACTATGCCCGTTGGCTGGTCGAGTACCGTCAGCGCAACGCGCCGGTGAACACCACGCCGGTCAATCCGGACAAGACCGACAAGAAAGCCCAGCGCCAGGCCGCTGCCGCGTTGCGCCAGCAACTGGCACCGCACAAGCGCGAGGCCGACAAGCTGGAAGCCGAGTTGGGCAAGCTGCACGAGAAGCTGGCGAAGGTCGATGCCAGCCTCGGCGACAGCGATATTTACGAACCGGCGCGCAAGAACGAACTGCGTGATCTGCTGGCCGAGCAAGCGAAGCTGAAGGTCCGGGAAGCCGAGCTGGAAGAGGCCTGGATGGAATCTCTGGAACTTCTTGAGAACATGCAGGCGGAGCTGGAGGCGCTGTCCTGATGGAGGCCTTCAAGCTGCCGCTGCCGGCGGTGTGGGTCGAGCCGATCTGGCTCGGCGTGCAGATTCTGCTGATCCTGTTGGCGGGTTACCTGACCCAGCGCTTCGTAGCCAAGGGCCTGACCCGCCTGGGCGAGCGCTATCCGTTCCCGCCGCAGTTGCTGATGCCGCTACGGGGTGGTTTGCGCTGGCTGATCATGGGCAGTGCGCTGATCTTTGTGCTGGAGCGCCTGGGTGTTTCCGCCACGGTACTGTGGACAGCCCTGTCCGGCTTTGTGGCGGTGGCCGCCGTGGCGTTCTTCGCCATGTGGAGCGTGCTGTCCAACCTGTTGTGCGCGATCCTGATCTTCACGGTCGGCCCGTTCCGGCTTGGCGACGTGGTCGAGTTGGTGGACACCACCGACAAGCCCGGCGTCAAAGGTCGGGTCGTGGCGATCAACCTGCTGTACACCACGCTGATCGAGGCCGAAGAACTGGGTACCGGCAGCGCCATGGTGCAAGTGCCTAACAGTCTGTTCTTCCAGCGCTCGGTTCGACGCTGGCGCGGCAGCGACGTCTTGCCTTCCAGCGGCTTTGAAAAATAACCGGGTGAGCGACAACGCTGGTCGGCAGCGGCCGTTTCCTGCAAAAAATCGATAGTCATTCGCTGGCCGGCGCATTAGCTTAGACGCCTAACACGAGTCTGAGTCGAGGTGTGCAATGGTGCTTGAGACATGGCTGGCGTTTTTTGCCGCCTGCTGGGTGATCAGTCTTTCCCCGGGCGCCGGCGCCATTGCGTCGATGTCCTGCGGCCTGCAGTACGGTTTTTGGCGCGGCTACTGGAACGCCCTTGGCCTGCAATTGGGGCTGGCGATGCAGATTGCGATTGTCGCCGCTGGTGTTGGTGCGATCCTCGCCGCTTCGTCCACGGCGTTCTACGCGATCAAATGGTTCGGCGTGGCCTACCTGGTCTACCTGGCGGTCAAGCAATGGCGTGCGCTGCCCAGCGACCTGAGCGATGACGCCGCCATCCGCCCGATCGGCAAGCCACTGGCATTGGTGTTCCGCGGCTTCCTGGTCAACATCAGCAACCCCAAGGCACTGGTGTTCATGCTGGCCGTGCTGCCGCAGTTCATTGACCCCCATGCACCGCTGGTGGCGCAGTACCTGATCCTGGGCGTGACCATGATCTGCGTCGACCTGATCGTCATGGCCGGCTACACGGGCTTGGCCTCCAAGGTCCTGCGTCTGCTGCGCACGCCCAAGCAACAGCGCCGGATGAACCGCGCGTTCGCCGGTTTGTTTGTCGGTGCAGCCGGTTTGCTGGCAACCATTCGCAAGGCCGCGGTGTAAGCCGTCAGCGGTTAATCAAGGCGACCTGATCAGGTCGCCTTTTTTGTTTGTGCGCACTGAAATCCTGAACGTAAAGACGACAAAGCTTGAGCGAAGGGCATTGAGAGTGAACAATGTGTAACTTCGTATTTCCATTTGAGACTCATTCATGACTGCGCCGTCCCGTTTTCTGGCCTGGTTGGTCTTTCCGTTGTTTGCACTGTGCAGTTTCAACCTGCTGGCCGACACCGTGGAAGGCGCCCCTCAAGCCCTGCATGTACTCGACTACGTGGGTGCGGATTACCCGGCTACGGTAGCGGCGGGCAAGGTGATCGATGCGGCCGAGTACCAGGAGCAGGTTGAGTTTTTAAAGGCGCTGCAAGGCTTTGTCGCGTCGCTGCCGGCCAAGCCGCAGAAGGCTGAGCTGGAGCAGGGCGTATCGGCCCTGCGCAAGGCTGTCGACGAACGCCAGGACGGTGCGAGCGTCGCCCGTCAGGCACGACAGCTGGGGGCGAAACTGGCAGTGGCCTACGAGGTCAGCCAGGCCCCGATCATTACCCCGGACCCCACGCGGGGCGCACCGCTGTATGCACAGCACTGCTCGGTGTGCCACGGCGACAGTGGCGCTGGCGATGGCCCCGCAGGCGTTGGCCTGGAGCCTGCGCCCGCGAACCTGCGTGATAGCGCACGCCAGGACCGCCTGAGCCTCTACGCGATCTACAGCACCCTTGGGCAGGGCATTGAGGGCACGGACATGCCGTCGTTCGCTGATCAGCTCGACGAGCGGCAGCGTTGGGACCTGGCCACCTACATCGCCAGTTTCAGTGCCGACCCGGCAGCGGCAAAAAGCGAGAAGACCTACAACCTTGCCGACCTGGCGCGCCAGACGCCGGCCGAGGTGCTGGCGGCCGAAGGTCCCGAGGCGGCGGCAACCTTCCGTGCGCAGCGTGCCCAGCCACCGCAGGTCAAGCGCGGGCCGGCGCAACTGCTCGATTACACCGCCGCGACACTGGACAAGAGTATCGCCGCGTATCGAGCCGGTGAGCACGATCAGGCATACGACCTGTCGGTGGCCGCGTATCTGGAAGGCTTCGAGCTGGTTGAAAGCTCCCTCGATAACGTTGACGCGGTCGTGCGCAAAGACACTGAAAAATCCCTGATGGCCTACCGTCAGGCGTTGCAGGACGGCTTACCGGTCGAGCAGGCTGAACAGCGACTGGACGTGGCCAAGGCGAAACTGAAGGAGTCCGCCGGCCTGCTGGGCAGCGATGGCCTCAGCTGGTCCCTGAGTTACATCTCGGGTCTGTTGATTCTGCTGCGCGAAGGCCTGGAAGCGATCCTGGTGCTGGCGGCAATCCTCGCCTTCCTGCGCAACACCGGTCAGCAATCGGCGGTGCGCAGTGTCAACGTCGGATGGGGGTTGGCGCTGCTGGCCGGCCTGGGCACCTGGGCGCTCGCGGCGTATGTGATCGACGTCAGCGGTTCCCAGCGAGAGCTGTTGGAAGGTGCGACGGCGCTGTTTGCCAGCGTCATGGTGTTGTGGCTTGGGGTCTGGATGCACGACCGTCGCCATGCGGCGGCCTGGCAGGATTACATCAAGAGCAGCCTGGTGGGCGGCGGTGGGCGCTTCGGGTTTGCGATCCTGGCGTTCTTCTCGGTGTACCGTGAGCTGTTCGAAGTGATCCTGTTCTACGAAACCCTGTGGCTACAAGCCGGCCCGGCGGGTCATGAGGCGGTACTGGCGGGTGGCGTGACAGCACTGGTGCTGTTGGTGGGCTTGGCCTGGGTGATTTTGCGCGGCTCGGCGAAACTGCCGCTGGCCCTGTTCTTCAGCATCAACGCCGGCTTGCTGTGTGCATTGTCGGTGGTGTTCGCCGGGCATGGGGTGAAAGCCTTGCAGGAAGCCGGGATCTTTGGCACACGGCCGGTGCCGTTCTTTGATTTCGACTGGCTGGGGATTCATGCCGACGCTTACTCGTTGAGTGCGCAGGTGCTGGCGATCCTGGCGATCATCGTGCTGTACAGTCGCAGTCGCATGGCCGAGAAGCGCCGGGTGCCAGCCGCTTGACCCTGTTCGCTGCGCTTATTTACGGACGCGCGGCGCCACCCGACCCACTCCCATAAGGTTGACGCCAAACCTGTGGGGGCGGGTTCGCTCCGGGCGGCGATCCGACGAGGCTTCTAAAAGAGGAAAAACGTAATGCGCGTATGGATCGATGCCGACGCCTGTCCGAGGGCCGCGAAGGACCTGGTGGTGAAGTTCGCCCTCAAGCGTCAGTTCGAGGTGGTGCTGGTGGCCGGTCAACCACAGATCAAGCCGGGCCTGGCCCTGGTGAAGCTGATCGTGGTGCCCAGCGGTCCGGATGCGGCCGACGATTACCTGGTGGAGCATGCGGTACCGGGTGAACTGGTGATCTGCAGCGATGTGCCGCTGGCCGACCGTCTGGTGAAGAAGGGGGTCGCGGCGCTGGACCCTCGGGGCAAGGAGTTCGACACACAGAACATGGGCGATCGCCTGGCGGTGCGTAACCTGTTCACCGATTTGCGTGAGCAGGGCCAGGCGGGCGGCGGCCCTGCGCCGTTTGGCGAACGTGACAAGCAGGCGTTCGCCAATGCGCTGGACCGGATATTGACGCGGTTGTCCCGCAAGCCCTGAGATACACACCTTCCTGTGGCGAGGGTGCTTGCTCGCGCTGGGTTGCGGAGCGACCCCAAGGCCCCCGGTCCTGTGCTACTTGATCACTCCCGCACCGAGTGTGGGGAACGATCAAGACATGTCAGCCAAGGTCACGCATCGTTTTCGTGGGTCAGCTCCAGCACCCGGTCAACCAGCTTGTTGATTCCCGAAGCCGCTTCACTGATCGACTGCGCCAGCATGTAGGCGGGGGTGCTGACCAGTTTGCGCGCCTTGTCCTCAACAATCTCGGTCACGGCACAGTCCGCGTGGATGGCGCCCATCTTGTCCAAGGCAGCGGCAGTGTCGGCGTCGTTGCCGATGGTGCAGATCACGCCCGGGCCATAGATCTTCGCGGCCAGGGCTGGCGAGATGCAGATCAGGCCGACTGGCTTGCCTGCTTCGGCAAAAGCTTCCGTCAGGGCCAGAACGTCCGGTTGCATGGTGCAGGCGGCGCCTTCGACGGCAAAGTTGGACAGGTTCTTGGCGGCGCCAAAACCACCAGGCACGATCAGGGCGTCGAAGTCTTCGACGTTCGCTTCGCGGATGTCCTTGA
The DNA here is from genome assembly GCF_900187505.1 of Pseudomonas sp. Irchel s3h17. Classification (GTDB taxonomy): domain Bacteria; phylum Pseudomonadota; class Gammaproteobacteria; order Pseudomonadales; family Pseudomonadaceae; genus Aquipseudomonas. The sequence continues at coordinate 69,871 of NZ_FYDL01000014.1, read as the reverse complement.
TGTTCCCCCGGGCAATGCGCGCCGACTCCACCAGCACGTTGCGCGACTCGGGCATTTCTTCGCCCGTCAGGTGGTTGACCACATGCATTTGCGCGATGTCAGGGGCAAAGCACTGGACCTGAGCGCCACGCTGGCCGAGGCGCAGCAGGGTAATCACGCTTTCATGGATCTCGGCGCCGTCATAGACGCCACAGCCGGAAAGTATCACTGCAACTTTTTTGCTCATGGGTTCTTCTCCAGATACATGGCGTTAAATGTCCACTAATTTGTCACGCGTTGCCATAGGGGAGTCTGGCGGTTGCGCCTAATCTTTTGACAATCCATTGCACGTGGGCCGGGTCATGAATTTCGTTTTGTATGCCGTGCCGTTTTTCTTTCTGCTGATCGCCATCGAGTTGTTGGCGGACCGCTGGCGCGGGGTGAGCAATTACCGGGTGGCAGACGCTATCAACAGCCTCAGTACGGGTGTGTTGTCGACCACCACGGGGCTGCTGACCAAGGGCGTCGGGCTGGTGACGTACGCATTTGCCCTCAAGCACCTGGCGCTGTTCGAGCTGCCGGCCGAGCGCCTGTGGGTGTGGGTGCTTGCCTTTGTGCTCTATGATTTTTGCTATTACTGGCTGCACCGCATGGGACATGAACGCAACATCCTGTGGGCGGCGCACTCGGTGCACCATCAAAGCGAGGACTACAACCTCTCCACCGCGCTGCGCCAGACCAGTACCGGCTTCCTGCTGGGCTGGATTTTCTACCTGCCGATGGCCGTGCTCGGCGTGCCGCTGCTGGTGTTCGTCAGCGTCGCGGCGCTGAACCTGCTCTATCAGTTCTGGGTTCACACCAAGCATATTCCCAAGCTGGGCTGGCTCGAATGGTGCTTCGTGACGCCGTCCAATCATCGCGCCCACCATGCGCAGAATGCTCTCTATATGGATCGCAACTACGGTGGGGTGTTCATTATCTGGGACCGGTTGTTCGGTACGTTTCAGGAAGAGGACGACAACGAACCGGTGATTTTCGGCGTGACCACGCCGCTGGCGAGCTGGAACCCGTTATGGGCGAATGTGCAGTTCTATGTGCAACTGTGGACGGATGCATGCCGCGCACAGAGCGGCTGGGACAAGCTGCGGATCTGGTTCATGCGCACCGGTTGGCGCCCGGCGGACGTGGCGGCGAAGTACCCGATGAACAAGCCGGACCTGAGCCGGTTCCGCAAATTCGAAGTGCTGCTGGACGGCCGTCTGCAAGGGTATGTCGCGGTGCAGTTTTGCCTGTACATCGCGCTGGGCAGTTACCTGATGGGCCTGGAGCACGAGCTGCCAACGGCCGCCCTGGCAGTGGGCTGGGGAGCGGTGGCATGGGGTCTGTTTGTGCTGGGGGCGATGCTGGAGAATCGCCCGCAAGCGTTCAGGCTGGAGGTGTTGCGGCTGGCGTCGAACCTGCCGCTGGCGGGGCTGGCATCGCTGGTCGGGCTATGGCCGGCCAGCACGGCAGGCTGGGTTGGCCTGCTCGGTTACAGCGTGCTCAGCGGGATCGGCCTCTACTGCTGCGCAAGCCGCATCACTCGGCTGGCGTCGTAGGTTCGCCAGCCTTGGCCTTTTCGGCCTTCAAGGCTTGTTCGTCGGCATAAATCTTCTTGGCCAGGCGAGCATTCTTGAAGCGCCGGCGCAGCCACAGGATGAGGCCCAGCACCAGCAACGCGCCCAGTACCCACAGCTCGTACTTCTTGACGCTGCCCAGCATGCCCTCGAGCACTGCACCGAAGTGATAGGCGGCCGCCGCCAGCGCGGTGGCCCAGATGGCGGCACCGATACCGTTGAGCAGCAGGTAGCGGCCTGGCGGATAACCCGAAAGGCCAATGGCCACGGGCATGACCGTGCGCAAACCGTAGACGAAGCGAAAACTCAGTACCCAGATGTCCGGATGCTTGCGAATGTGCTCCAGCGCCCGGTCGCCCATCAATTGCCAGCGCGGTTTGCGTGCCAGCAGTTTGCGGCCGTGCTTGCGCCCCAGGAAGTACCACAGTTGATCGCCGGCATAGCTGCCGAGGAAGGCCACGACCACCACGATGTTGATGTCCATGTATCCACGGAACGCAAGGAAGCCGGCGAGCACCAGAATGGTTTCGCCTTCGAAGAACGTGCCGAGAAAGAGGGCAAAGTAGCCAAAATCATTCAGGAATTGTTGGAGCATTGTCTGGGTGCTGGCGAAATGAACGCGCAGCCTAACCCTTCAGGCCCATGGAGGAAAGTATCCAAATGTGTCTCGACGTGAACATTTCCTACAAGGACAATGGATGCGACTACCGGTCACGGGGGTGCACATAACTGTAATCTGTTGGTCATAATGGATGCTTATAACTGTCACGCTCGCCTGCCAATGCGGGCTCAGGAGTCTGTCGTGAGCTTTACCCCCGCCAACCGTTTGTTTCCTGCAACCCGCCTGCGTCGCAATCGTCGTGACGAGTTTTCGCGTCGTCTGGTACGTGAAAACGTGCTGAGCACCAATGACCTGATTCTGCCGGTATTTGTGCTGGACGGTGAGAACCGTCGCGAAGCGGTGGCCTCGATGCCTGGCGTCGAGCGCCTGACCATCGACCTGTTGCTGGAAGAGGCGGCCGGTTGGGTCGAGCTGGGTATTCCGGCCGTCGCCCTGTTTCCGGTGACGCCGACCGAACTCAAGTCCCTCGACGCGGCGCAAGCCTGGAACCCGGACGGCATCGCCCAGCGCGCCACGCGTGCCCTGCGTGCACGTTTCCCGGAGCTGGGGGTGATCACCGACGTTGCGCTGGATCCGTTCACCACTCACGGCCAGGACGGTATTCTGGATGAAGAAGGCTACGTGCAGAACGACATCACCGTCGATGCACTGGTCAAGCAAGCCCTGTCCCATGCCGCTGCCGGTGCCCAGGTGGTCGCCCCGTCGGACATGATGGACGGCCGCATCCAGGCCATCCGTGAAGCGCTGGAGCTGGCAGGTCATGTCAACGTGCGAATCATGGCCTACTCGGCCAAGTACGCCAGTGCCTACTACGGCCCGTTCCGCGATGCCGTCGGTTCGGCGCTGAACCTGGGCAAGGCGAACAAGGCGTCCTATCAAATGGACCCGGCCAACGGCAACGAAGCGTTGCACGAAGTGGCTAGCGACTTGTCAGAAGGTGCGGATATGGTCATGGTCAAGCCTGGCATGCCATACCTGGACATTCTTTACCGGGTCAAAGAAGAATTCAAAGTGCCGACCTTTGTCTATCAGGTCAGCGGTGAATACGCCATGCACATGGCGGCAATCCAGAATGGCTGGTTGAGCGAAGGGGTTATTCTTGAGTCCCTGACCGCTTTTAAACGTGCCGGTGCTGATGGCATCCTCACTTACTTTGCCGTACGTGCCGCCCAATTGTTACGAGAGCAAAAATAGCCCTCCCAGGAACACTCGATGAATACCGAAGGCCTCACTGAAGTTGCCGTAAAAGAAGCTCAACCCGTGGTCGAGCCAGTCGTCGAACCCCCGCTGGAGCTGGAGCCTGCTCCGCCTGCGGTGGTGGTCGACGTGGCGCCCGTGGTACCGGCGATCGCTGTTCCCGGTCTGGATGACAGCAGCCTGTACATCCATCGCGAGCTGTCGCAACTGCAGTTCAACATCCGCGTGCTGGAACAGGCGCTGGACGAGTCCTATCCATTGCTGGAGCGGCTGAAGTTCCTGTTGATCTTCTCCAGCAACCTGGACGAGTTCTTCGAGATTCGTGTGGCCGGGCTGAAAAAACAGATCACCTTCGCCCGTGAACAGGCGGGTGCCGATGGCCTGCAACCGCATCAGGCACTGGCACGCATCAGCGACCTGGTGCATGGCCAGGTTGATCGCCAGTACGCGATCCTCAACGACATCCTGTTGCCGGAGCTGGAAAAGCATCAGGTGCGCTTCATTCGTCGGCGCCATTGGACCACCAAGATCAAGACCTGGGTGCGCCGCTACTTCCGCGACGAGATTGCCCCGATCATTACCCCGATCGGCCTCGACCCGACGCACCCGTTCCCGTTGCTGGTGAACAAAAGCCTGAACTTCATCGTCGAGCTTGAAGGTATCGATGCCTTCGGTCGCGATTCCGGCCTGGCGATCATCCCGGCGCCACGGCTGCTGCCACGTGTCATCAAGGTGCCGGAAGAAGTCGGCGGCACGGGCGACAACTATGTGTTCCTGTCGTCGATGATCCACGCGCACGCCGATGACCTGTTCCAGGGCATGAAGGTCAAGGGCTGCTACCAGTTCCGCCTGACCCGGAACGCCGACCTGGCGGTGGACACCGAAGACGTCGAAGACCTGGCGCGCGCCCTGCGCGGCGAACTGTTCTCCCGTCGCTACGGGGACGCGGTGCGCCTGGAAGTGGCCGACACCTGCCCGAAACACCTGTCCGACTACCTGCTCAAGCAGTTCAACCTGAGCGAGACCGAGTTGTATCAGGTCAATGGCCCGGTCAACCTGACGCGCCTGTTCAGCATCACCGGGCTGGATAGCCATCCGGAGCTGCAATACACGCCGTTTACCCCGCAGATCCCGAAACTGCTGCAAAACAGCGAGAACGTTTTCAGCGTGGTCAGCAAGCAGGACATCTTGCTGCTGCACCCGTTCGAGTCGTTCACGCCGGTGGTCGACCTGCTGCGCCAGGCCGCGAAAGACCCCCATGTGCTGGCGGTCCGTCAGACCCTGTACCGCAGCGGCGCGAACTCGGAGATCGTCGATGCACTGGTCGACGCGGCGCGTAACGGCAAGGAAGTCACCGCGGTGATCGAATTGCGCGCCCGGTTCGACGAAGAGTCCAACCTGCAACTGGCCAGCCGCCTGCAAGCGGCAGGTGCCGTGGTGATCTATGGTGTGGTCGGTTTCAAGACCCACGCCAAGATGATGCTGATCCTGCGTCGCGAGGCCGGCGAGATTGTTCGTTACGCGCACCTGGGTACCGGCAACTACCACGCCGGTAACGCCCGCCTGTACACCGACTACAGCCTGCTGACCTCCGACGACGCCCTGTGCGAAGACGTTGGCAAGCTGTTCAGCCAGTTGATCGGCATGGGCAAGACCCTGCGCATGAAAAAACTGCTGCATGCGCCTTTTACCCTGAAAAAGGGCATGCTCGACATGATTGCCCGCGAAACCCAGTTCGCCGTCGAGGGCAAGCCGGCGCACATCATCGCCAAGTTCAACTCGCTGACCGATCCGAAGATCATTCGCGCGCTGTACAAGGCCAGTCAGTCAGGGGTGCGTATCGACCTGGTGGTGCGTGGCATGTGCTGCCTGCGCCCAGGCATCGCCGGGGTTTCGCACAATATTCATGTGCGCTCGATCATCGGTCGCTTCCTGGAGCACACGCGGGTCTTCTACTTCCTCAATGGCGGCGAAGAGCAGATGTTCCTGTCCAGTGCCGACTGGATGGAGCGCAACCTCGACAAGCGCGTCGAGACCTGTTTCCCGGTGGAAGGCAAGAAGCTGATCACGCGGGTCAAGAAAGAGCTGGAGCTGTATCTGACCGATAACACCCACAGCTGGAGCCTGCAGTCGGACGGTCGTTACGTGCGCAATACGCCGACCGGCAACCAGAACCCGCGCAGCGCCCAGGCGACCCTGCTGGAGCGATTGGGCAGTCCGATCCTGACCGTCAGCAACTAACGCGCTGGCATCGGGCAAAAAAAATGGCGATCCGTGTGGATCGCCATTTTTGTTTTCAGCGAACGTTCAGCACCACGCCCACCCGGGTCAGCCAATCGGCCTCCAGTGCGAAGTCGGCCTGGGTCAGCTGGTTTTCGTCCAGCCAGTGCTCCGGGAACTGCACATCCAGGTTGTCGCCCTTGGCATGCAGCGTGACCTGCGGCATCGCCTGGGTGCCACGGATGTGATGAAACAGAATCGCAAAGCGCAAGAGCACGCACAGGCGAATCAGCTTGATGCCGTCATCGCCGAACTCGGCGAACTTGTCCTTGGGGATATTGCGGCGGTGGCCGCGCACCAGCAGTGCCAGCATCAGCTGGTCTTCACGGGAGAAGCCGGCGAGGTCGGAGTGCTCGATCAGGTAGGCGCCGTGCTTGTGGTACTGGTAGTGAGCGATGTCCAGCCCGACTTCATGGACCTTGGCCGCCCAGCCCAGCAATTCGCGCCAGACACCGTCGTCCAGGTCCCAGTCCGCTGCAACCTGGTCGAACGCATGCAGGGCCTTGCGCTCGACGCGTGCGGCTTGCTCCAGGTCGGCATGGTAGCGCTCCATGAGCGAGCCCAGGGTGCGTTCACGGACGTCTTCATGGTGATGACGGCCCAGCAGGTCGTAGAGCACGCCTTCGCGCAGGGCGCCCTCGCAGTGGTCCATGCGTTGCAGCTCAAGCGCGTCGAAAATCGCTTCGAGAATCGCCAGGCCGGCGGGGAAGATGGCGCGACGGTCGGGCTTGATGCCTTCAAAGTCGATTTTCTCGGCGTCGCCGAGTTTGAACAGCTTGCGCTTGAGCCAGGCCAGCCCTTCGGCGTTGACCTCGCCGGTGCCATGGCCGCCCGCTTTCAGTGCCAGGCCAATGGCGCGGATAGTGCCCGAGGAACCGATGGCTTCATCCCAGGTCAGGCGGTGCAGGGCATGTTCGATGCTCATGATCTCCAGCCGTGCCGCGGTGTACGCCTGGGCGTAGCGGGCCGGGGTGATCTTGCCGTCCTTGAAATAGCGCTGGGTGTAGCTCACGCAGCCCATTTGCAGGCTCTCGCGCAGCAGCGGTTCAAAGCGCTGGCCGATGATGAACTCGGTGCTGCCACCGCCAATGTCGGCCACCAGGCGCTTGCCCGGGGTGTCGGCGAGCGTGTGGGAGACGCCCAGGTAGATCAGGCGTGCTTCTTCACGGCCGGAGATGACTTCTACCGGGTGGCCGAGGATTTCTTCGGCCCGGCGGATGAATTCGGCACGGTTGCGTGCTTCGCGCAGGGCGTTGGTGCCCACGATCCGCACGGCACCCTGGGGCAGACCGTTGATCAGTTGGGCAAAGCGCTTCAGGCAGTCGAGCCCGCGCTGCATGGACTCTTCGCTGAGCTGGCGCTCTTCGTCGATCCCGGCAGCCAGTTGAACCTTCTCGCCAAGTCGCTCGAGTATCCGGATTTCATTGTGGTGAGCTTTGGCCACGACCATATGAAAGCTGTTGGAGCCCAGGTCGATAGCGGCGATCAGGGACAGATTCTTGGCTTGGGATTGGGGCATGGTCTGGGGGTCTCGGTCGATAACCCGCCCATCGTGCCACGATCAACCGCCGCCGCCAACGCGCAGCGCTGAATGCCTTGATCCAGGCAACCTCTGTGGCAAGGGGGCGCGCCATCACTTGACTTGAGCTATACCCAAAGTCATGGGCCGCCATAGCGAGGCTCAATCATCTGCGGCTTCCTGAACGAGGGAAGGGCAGCTATGATGGGCCACGTTTTTTTGCTTACAACCTGGAGACTTCCATGAGCAGCGATCTTATCAAACACGTTAGCGACGCTAGCTTCGAAGCTGACGTACTCAAGGCCGAAGGTGCTGTACTGGTCGACTACTGGGCTGAGTGGTGCGGTCCATGCAAGATGATCGCTCCGGTCCTGGACGAAATCGCTGAGACCTACAAAGGCAAGCTGACCGTTGCCAAGCTGAACATCGACGAGAACCAGGAAACCCCGGCCAAGCACGGCGTGCGTGGTATCCCGACGCTGATGCTGTTCAAGAACGGCAACGTCGAAGCCACCAAGGTCGGCGCGCTGTCGAAGTCGCAACTGGCTGCCTTCCTCGACGCCAACATCTAAGCGTCGTTGCAAGTGTCACCCAAAAAGCCCCGTAAATTGCGGGGCTTTTTCGTTATTCAGGGCTAGACGCTCCTAAACTCAGGTGTTACATTCGGTCCCGCACTGGTTCCTCCAGTGCCCCCTGCAAGCCGTCGCCGACGCTCTCCTTTTCGAATAAGTACGCGATCCTGTCGCCTTCTCCGCGGCGCGGCCTCATTAAGCCGAAAGCTTAATTTCCCCCCCTCCATAAATGATTACGTCATTCCTATATGAATCTGACTGAACTCAAGCAAAAGCCGATTACCGAACTGCTCGAATTGGCCGAACAGATGGGCATAGAAAATATGGCCCGTTCGCGCAAGCAGGACGTGATTTTCTCCTTGCTCAAAAAGCACGCGAAAAGCGGCGAGGAAATCTCCGGTGATGGCGTGCTGGAGATCCTCCAGGACGGCTTCGGCTTCCTGCGCTCCTCGGACGCTTCCTACCTGGCCGGCCCGGACGATATCTACGTCTCGCCAAGCCAGATCCGTCGTTTCAACTTGCGCACCGGTGACACCATCGTTGGCAAGATCCGCCCGCCGAAAGAAGGCGAGCGTTACTTCGCACTGCTCAAGGTCGACACGATCAACTACGATCGTCCCGAGAACGCGAAGAACAAGATTCTCTTCGAGAACCTGACCCCGCTGTTCCCGACCGTGCGCATGAAGATGGAAGCCGGCAACGGTTCCACGGAAGACCTGACCGGTCGTGTCATCGACCTGTGCGCACCTATCGGCAAAGGCCAGCGTGGTCTGATCGTTGCGCCGCCAAAGGCCGGTAAAACGATCATGCTGCAGAACATCGCAGCCAATATCACCCGTAACAACCCGGAAGTTCATCTGATCGTGCTGTTGATCGACGAACGTCCTGAAGAAGTGACGGAAATGCAGCGCACCGTGCGCGGCGAAGTGGTTGCCTCGACGTTCGATGAGCCGCCAACCCGCCACGTGCAGGTTGCCGAAATGGTGATCGAGAAGGCCAAGCGCCTGGTTGAACACAAGAAAGACGTGGTCATCCTGCTCGACTCCATCACTCGTCTGGCACGTGCCTACAACACCGTGATCCCGAGCTCCGGCAAGGTACTGACCGGTGGTGTCGATGCTCACGCCCTGGAGAAACCAAAGCGTTTCTTCGGTGCTGCACGGAACATCGAGGAAGGCGGCTCGCTGACCATCATCGCCACCGCGCTGGTTGAAACCGGCTCGAAGATGGACGAAGTGATCTACGAGGAATTCAAGGGCACCGGCAACATGGAGCTGCCACTGGATCGTCGTATCGCTGAAAAACGCGTCTTCCCGGCCATCAACATCAACCGTTCCGGTACCCGCCGTGAAGAGTTGCTGACGGCTGACGACGAGTTGCAGCGCATGTGGATCCTGCGCAAGCTCCTGCATCCGATGGATGAAGTGGCGGCCATCGAGTTCCTGATCGACAAGCTGAAACAGACCAAGACCAACGATGAGTTCTTCCTGTCGATGAAACGCAAGTAAGTCGACAAGGCTCAACAAAAAGCCGGGGAAACCCGGCTTTTTGTTATCTGATTATTGATGAACTGGCAGTTCAGTGTTCTGAACCCCGGGGTTCGGCGCTAAACTGCCAGCCCCGAACGCCACGGCCAATACGAGGCTCACGCATGCAGTATCGCGACTTGCGCGACTTTATCAGCGGTCTGGAACAGCGCGGCGAACTCAAGCGCATCCAGGTTCCGGTGTCCCCAGTGCTGGAAATGACCGAGGTCTGCGACCGCACCTTGCGGGCCAAAGGCCCGGCGCTGCTGTTCGAGAATCCCACCGGCTATGACATCCCGGTGCTTGGCAACCTGTTCGGCACGCCAGAGCGCGTAGCCCTGGGCATGGGGGCCGAAGCGGTCAGCGAGCTGCGCGAGATTGGCAAGCTGCTGGCCTTTCTCAAGGAGCCCGAGCCGCCCAAGGGCCTGAAAGACGCCTGGTCCAAGCTGCCGATCTTCCGCAAGATCATCTCGATGGCGCCCAAGGTCGTCAAAGACGCCGTCTGCCAGGAAGTGGTCATTGAAGGCGACGACGTCGACCTGGCGATGCTGCCGGTGCAAACCTGCTGGCCGGGCGATGTCGGCCCGCTGATCACCTGGGGCCTGACGGTGACCAAGGGTCCGAACAAGGACCGGCAGAACCTCGGCATTTATCGCCAGCAGGTGATTGGCCGCAACAAGGTCATCATGCGCTGGTTGAGTCACCGTGGCGGCGCGCTGGACTACCGCGAGTGGTGCGAGAAGCACCCGGGCCAGCCGTTCCCGGTGTCCGTGGCGCTGGGCGCCGACCCGGCAACCATTCTGGGGGCCGTGACGCCCGTGCCGGACAGCCTGTCCGAGTACGCCTTCGCCGGCCTCTTGCGCGGCAACCGTACCGAGCTGGTGAAGTGCCGTGGCAACGACCTGCAAGTACCGGCCACTGCCGAGATCATCCTGGAAGGCGTGATCCATCCGGGCGAGATGGCCGACGAAGGTCCTTACGGGGACCACACCGGCTATTACAACGAAGTCGACAGCTTCCCGGTGTTCACCGTCGAGCGCATCACCCATCGCATCAAGCCGATCTACCACAGCACCTACACCGGCCGTCCACCGGATGAACCGGCGATCCTCGGTGTGGCGTTGAACGAAGTGTTCGTGCCGATCCTGCAAAAGCAGTTCCCGGAGATCACCGATTTCTACCTGCCGCCCGAAGGCTGCTCGTACCGCATGGCCATCGTGACCATGAAGAAGCAGTACCCGGGCCACGCGAAGCGGGTAATGCTGGGTGTCTGGTCGTTTTTGCGACAGTTCATGTACACCAAGTTCGTTATCGTCACAGACGACGATATCAACGCCCGCGACTGGAACGACGTGATCTGGGCCATCACCACGCGCATGGACCCCAAGCGCGATACGGTGATGATCGATAACACGCCAATCGACTACCTCGACTTCGCCTCGCCGATTTCCGGCCTGGGGTCGAAGATGGGACTCGATGCCACGCATAAGTGGCCTGGTGAAACCACCCGCGAGTGGGGCCGGGTAATCGTCAAGGATGAGGCGGTGACACGCCGGATCGATGCCATCTGGAATCAATTAGGAATAGATTGATGCGTGTAACCTTGCAGCCGTCCGGAGCAGTGCTAGAGATACTGCCCGGCGAGCGGATTCTCGATGGGGCGCGGCGCCTGGGCTACGAATGCCCGCAGAGCTGCCGTAACGGCAACTGCCACGTTTGTGCGGCGCTGTTGGTCGAAGGTCGGGTCGAGCAGTCCGGCAATGTGCGTGACCACGGCGAGTTCTACACTTGCATTGCAGAGCCGCTGGAAGACTGCATCGTATTGTGGGATGGCGTCCTTGCGCTGGGAGAGTTGCCGGTGCGCACCTTGTCGTGTCAGGTCATTGAGTGCAAGGACGTCGGCGGGGATACCTGGCGGGTTCGCCTGCGGGCACCGGCCGGCAAACCGCCACGCTATCACGCCGGCCAGTACCTGATGATCGAACGTGAGAATGGCGAGAAATCGGCCTTTTCCCTGGCCTCGGCTCCCCATTCCGGTCGCGACCTGGAGATTCATGTGCTGGCGCGCGAAGCCAGCGCACTGCGTCTGATCGAGCAGTTGCAGCGCAATCGCATGGCGCGGGTCCAGTTGCCGTTCGGTGACACCCACCTGGCGGAACTGCCGGAAGGGCCGCTGGTACTGATCGCCGCAGGCACCGGCATGGGGCAGATCCACAGCCTGCTCGAGCATTGCCGGGCCAAAGGCTTCAAGTACCCGGTGCATCTGTATTGGGGCGTGCGCCGTCCTGAGGATTTTTACCAGATGGAACACTGGGATGAGTGGATGAAGCTGCCCAACCTGTTCCTGCACCAGGTCGTCAGCGACCTGTGCGGCTGGGAAGGGCGCTGCGGCATGTTGCACGAGGCGGTCTGCCAGGATTTCCCTGATCTCAAGGCCCTGCACGTCTACGCCAGCGGCTCGCCCGCCATGGTCTACGGCACGCTGGATGCGCTGGTCGACGCCGGGATGGATGCCCATCAAATGCGCGCCGACGTATTTGCATATGCGCCGCGATCTTGATCCACGCTCTTGAGCCTCGATCTTGATCCGCATTCGTTAATCGAAACGCCTTAGTTACAACTCTCTATATAGCCCATCGGTATTCATCCAATTGGATAAATACCGATCGGCTATATGTCATTCCGGCATCCCGTTCAGAACCATGCCATGGCACTCAAGTTGCCTTGAAACAAATGTGCCTTATTGTTACGCCCGTGCGTTCTATTGAGTAATTGTTTACCCGCGGGGAGCTGAACGCTATTCGCCATGACAGCCATTGAATCTGCTTTCTTGAATCTGGCGTACCCTCCGCGGCTCGATCTTGGGCCGCAACTGACGCACGAGCAATTGCTTCACTCCATGCAAAGCACCTTGGCCCGACACAAGGGCGGACCGGTGTGGTTGTTCGCTTATGGCTCATTGATCTGGCGCCCGGAATGCACGGCGGTCGAGCGGGTGCGCGCACGTGTGCATGGCTACCATCGCGGCTTGTACCTGTGGTCCCACGAACACCGTGGCACGCCGGAGTTGCCGGGCCTGGTGTTTGGCCTGGATCGGGGTGGTTCGTGCAGTGGCTTTGCCTACCGCCTGCCCGAAGAGCAACTGGAGGCTTCGCTCTATGCCCTTTGGCAGCGCGAAATGCCGGTGCCGTCCTATCGTCCGCACTGGCTCACCTGCCGGTTGGCAGATGGCAGCAAGGTTCAGGCATTGGGGTTTGTATTGGAGCGACACTTGCCCAGTTATGCCGGCAACTTGCCGGATCACGTGCTGAGCCAGGTGTTCGAAAACGCTTGCGGGCGCTACGGCACCACTCGCGATTATGTCGAGCAGACCGCCAACGCCCTGCGTAGCCACGCCATGCCAGACCGGAATCTGGAGGCGCGGCTCAAGCGTTGCGGGTCATCGAAGGATCAAGCGATCGCTTCACGGCCCTGACTGGCTACTTGCTTGTGCCACAGGGTCGGCGCGAGGAACGCCATGGCCAGCAGGCATGCGCCGATCAGCAGCACGAAACCGCCATCCCAGCCGAAGTGGTCCACGGTGTAGCCCATGGCGGCACTGGCCGCGACCGAGCCGCCCAGGTAGCCAAACAGACCGGTGAAGCCTGCCGCCGTGCCAGCGGCTTTCTTCGGCGCGAGTTCCAGCGCCTGCAGGCCGATCAGCATCACCGGGCCATAGATCAGGAAGCCGATCGACACCAGTGCGATCATGTCGACTGTCGGGTTGCCGGCCGGGTTCAGCCAGTAAACCAGGGTGGCGACGGTCACCAGCGCCATGAACACCATGCCGGTCAGGCCACGATTGCCACGGAACACCTTGTCCGACAGCCAGCCGCAGAGCAGGGTGCCCGGAATGCCGGCCCACTCGTAGAGGAAGTACGCCCAGGACGTCTTGTCGACGGTGAAGTGCTTGGCTTCCTTGAGGTAGGTCGGTGCCCAGTCCAGTACGCCGTAGCGCAGCAGGTAGACGAATACGTTGGCCAGGGCGATGTACCACAGCATTTTGTTGCGCAGCACGTATTTGACGAAGATGTCCTTGGCGCTGAATTCTTCTTCGTGGCTGTCATCGTAGCCGTGCGGGTAGTCGTTCTTGTACTTCTCGATCGGCGGCAGGCCCATCGATTGCGGGGTGTCGCGCATCACGATAAAGGCAAACACCGCGACCAGCAGTGCCACGGCGGCAGGCACGTAGAACGCCGCGTGCCAGTCGTTGAACAGGCCCATGCCGATCAGGAACAACGGGCCGATCAGGCCGCCACCGACGTTGTGCGCGACGTTCCATACCGACACCACGCCACCGCGCTCCTTCTGCGACCACCAGTGCACCATGGTCCGCCCGCTTGGCGGCCAGCCCATGCCCTGGGCCCAGCCGTTGATGAACAGCAGGATGAACATCATGGTCACGCTGGACGTCGCCCAAGGTGCGAAACCGAACACGAACATCACCCCGGCCGACACCAGCAGGCCGAATGGCAGGAAGTAACGCGGGTTGGAGCGGTCGGACACCAGCCCCATCAGGAACTTCGACAGGCCATAGGAAATCGCGATCGCCGACATCGCCAGGCCCAGTTGACCGCGGGTATAGCCTTCTTCAATCAGGTAGGGCATGGCCAGGGAGAAGTTCTTGCGCAGCAGGTAGTAACCCGCATACCCAATGAAAATCCCGGCGAAGATTTGCCAGCGCAGGCGCCGGTACGTGCTGTCTACGTCTTCTTCAGGCAATGGCGCCTGATGTGCGGCAGGGCGAAAGAAAGCAAACATTCAAGAGCTCCAGAATTCTTGTTTTGACTGCGGATGCGAATGTTACAGTTTCGTTACCGAAAATAGCACTGCTTCTCATCTGCTAAAAAGGCGTAAATGAACAAAGTCGCACATTCTTTTATGAACATGTCGCTCAGATATAAGTAGGCGGCGTAGGGTGTTTTGCCTCGGCCGACATCAACCGGGTCTACGCGTAGAAGAATGGGCGAGGCTTTGGGACGTTTCCCGCGCTTGGATCGGAAGCGGGGAAAGGAGTGCCGGAGCGACGATCACGCGCGCGACAATCCATCGCTCAGGTACAAACGAGTGGTCCCTGCGGAAACTCGCAAGTTGCTCTATAGCGCGAGGGGAGAAAGCGACCCGGACATCCTCCGCCGGTATTCGGGTCGCTGGGGCAATCTAGCGGACCTGTACCACTATTTTCCCGACCGCCTTGCGCTGGCCAAGATCGTTGATGGCTTGCGCGGCATTGCCGAGTGGGTACACCTGGGACACCAGCGGCTTCAATTTGCCTTCGGCCAACCAGCCGAACAACTGCTGGAAGTTCGCCGCGTTGTCGTGTGGCTGGCGCTGGGCGAACGAGCCCCAGAACACCCCCACCACGGCTGCGCCCTTGAGCAGGGCCAGGTTCACGGGCAGTTCCGGGATGCGGCCGCTGGCAAAGCCCACCACCAGCAGCCGACCGTTCCAGGCGATGGCGCGAACCGCCTGGTCGAACAGGTCGCCGCCGACCGGGTCGTAGATCACGTCGGCACCCTGGCCATCGGTCAGGCGCTTGATTTCGTCCTTGAGGCTGTTTTCGCTGTAGTTGATCAGCTCATCGGCACCGGCGGCCTTGGCCACGGCAAGTTTCTCGGCGCTGCTCGCCGCGGCGATGACCCGGGCGCCCATGGCCTTGCCGATTTCCACGGCGGCCAGGCCCACGCCACCGGACGCGCCGAGCACCAGCAAGGTCTCGCCGGGTTGCAACTGGCCACGCTGTTTCAGGGCATGCATCGAGGTGCCGTAGGTCATGCTGAAGGCCGCGGCGGTGTTGAAGTCCATGGACGGCGGGATCGGCAACACGTTGTAGCCCGGCACCGCCACCTGCTCGGCAAAGCTGCCCCAGCCTGTCAGCGCCATGACCCGGTCGCCCACTTTGAGGTGGCTGACCTTTTCGCCGACCGCGCTGACCACGCCCGCCGCCTCACCGCCCGGGGAAAACGGGAAGGGCGGCTTGAACTGGTACTTGCCCTCGATGATCAGCGTGTCCGGAAAGTTGACCCCGGCGGCGTGCACGTCCAGCAGGATTTCGTTCTTCTTGGCGACAGGACTGGCGACTTCTTCCAGCACCAGCGATTCGGCGGGGCCGAAGGCTTTGCACAGCACGGCTTTCATCAGGGCTATTCCTTTGGGAGTGATGGCCGATAAGTGTAGGTGTGTGAGTCAAGCGGTCAACGAGCATGCCCCGCCCTGATAGCCAGCCATAAGCTTTGCGCTTGGGCTTGTCGGGGTGGGTCGCTATGCTGGGCCGCAAACCGGATAAGGAGCGAATTGTGAAAGCGTGGATCATGTTGTTGCTGGCCCTGTCTCTGCCTGTGGCAGCGATGGCCGAAGAAGCCAAAGAGGGCGAGGCGCCGAAAGTCAGCTACATCAGCCTGAGCCCGCCGTTCGTGGGTAACTACGGCCTGGATGGCACACCCAAACTCAAGGTCTACAAGGCCGACGTGGCGCTACGGGTGACGGGTGATGAAGCGGCCAAGGCAGTGAAGGCCAACGAACCGTTGATCCGCAACCAATTGGTCGCGCTGTTCGCTCAGCAAACCACCGAGACCATGAACAACACCGAAGCCAAAGAGAAGCTGCGCCAGGAAGCCTTGAAGCAGACCCAGCAGGTAATGAACGACGAAACCGGTAAGCCGGTGGTCGAGGATCTGTTGTTCAACAACCTGATCATTCAATAAGGCGTGTTGCTTGCCGGCGACTGCCTGTGTGCAGTCGCCGCGTGGCTTACGAACGCAAGGCCAGCACTGCCGCCCACTGTTCGGCTGTCACCGGCATCACCGATAGCCGGGAGCCTTTCTGTACCAGCGGCATGTCGGCCAGTGCGGTTTGTTGTTTGAGGTAATCGAGTTTGAGCACGCGGGGAAACGTCTCGACGTGCGCGACATTGATCGCGCTCCAGGCGTTTTTTTCGGGCGTGGCTTTTGGGTCGTAGTAATGGCTTTCAGGCTCAAGCGCCGTCGGATCCGGATAGGCGGCTTCGACGATCCGGCCAATCCCGGCAATCCCGGGCTCGGGGCAGCTGGAGTGGTAAAAGAAAAACTCGTCGCCGACCGCCATGGCCCGCAGGAAGTTGCGTGCCTGGTAGTTGCGAACGCCGTCCCAGCGGGCTTCGCCGAGCCGTTCAAGGCCTTTGATCGAGAGCTCGTCGGGCTCGGATTTCATCAGCCAATAGGCCATCTTTTATGCTCCGAAAAGGGCGCTGGGAAAGTCGTTCGGCCATTTTATGACAAACCGACAGTCGGTTGGCGCCAGCGTTTGCGTGTCGCTGCACGTTACCGCAGAATGCCGGACTTTTAAGCAAGACGCGGCAAGCACGGCCTGTAACGGACACCGCTGCTGACATCGTGTGTGATATGCCTTGAGGGGGGCAATCGATGAAACGCAAACCGGATTTACTATGGGTTTTGGTGATTGTGTTCGGTTTGGGCGTCGTGACCACCGGTTACGCGCAAAGCCTGTGGGCGAACAAGACCGATGCGCCGATCGAAGTCGCGCAACAGGTACCACCCTTCAATCGCTGATGCTCAACTAACAGGTGTCGCGGCCTTCGGTGGCGCCTGGTCTGCAAAATACCATCGCCTATCAGTCACCGTTGCCTGCAAGGGTACGTCCCAGCTCGCTTGAGCCAATTTCTCGACTTTCTGGCATTCATGGGCCAGCCCCAGCAGGATCGGCTTGCGCCAATTCTTGCGGCGCGCCAGATAGGCCAGGCTGCGGTCATAGAAGCCGCCGCCCATCCCCAGTCGTCCACCGCTTTCGTCAAAACCGACCAACGGTAACAACACCAGGTCCAGCGCCCAGACCTTGCGTTGCCGGGCCGGGTTGACCCGTGGCTCGGGGATGCGGAAACGATTGGACCGCAGCTTTTCGCCGGGGCGAACACGCTGGAAAACCATTTTGGTTCGCGGCCAGGCGCTGAGCACCGGCAGGTAGGTCGCCTTGCCCCGGCGTTGTGCTTCGCGCAGCAGCAAGCGCGGATCGATTTCACCGTCGGTGGGCAGGTACAGGGAAATATGTCTGGCTCGACGAAACAGTGGTTGTTGCGCCAACTGCCGATATAGCCCTCGAGCGGCCTGGCGTTGCTCGCTGCGCGACAGGGCGCGGCGGGCCGTGCGCAGCATGCGTCGAAGTTGCGGGCGGGAAAGCGGCGCAGGTTCGGTCATCGTCATGGGCTGTTCGAGTGTCGAGGGCACCAGGACGGTGACGTCGTAAAAAGCCGATGCCGGCAATAACCCGCATCGGCTTGAATCAGGCTCCCCGGATGAACCGCTGTCAACTTGGCCCTTGAACCCGAAAGTTCAAGGTGGAAGATGCAGTAGGCTTTAAGGCTTTCCGTCTAGCGGACATGCACACCAGCCCAACGTGCAACCTCCAGGGTAGTGCGAATCGGCTCAGGGACATCGTCAACTGGCAAGAACCCCAGGGAGTGGCGCGAGTATACCGCAACCACCCTCAGGAATCAGCCCTTGCTGACATCCGTATCGCTGGACAGCGCCAGGTCCACGCGATCGAGCAGGTCACGCACTTGCTCGCGGGTCGAGGCGCTGGCCTGCACGTCCGGTCGTTCCTGGCTGTGCAGCAGGTCGTGAGTGATGTTCAGCGCGGCCATCACGGCAATGCGGTCGGCCCCGATGACTTTGCCGCTGCTGCGGATTTCGCGCATCTTGCCGTCCAGGTAACGGGCGGCGCTCACCAGATTGCTGCGCTCTTCCTGGGGGCAAATGATCGAGTATTCTTTGTCGAGGATCTGCACGGTGACGCTATTGCTTGAACTCATGAGTCTTGCTCCAGGGCCTTGAGGCGCGAAATCATCGATTCGACCTTACGCCGGGCGATTTCGTTTTTTTCAATGAGGTGCGCGCGTTCCTCGCGCCAGGTTTTTTCCTGAGCTAGTAAGAGTCCGTTTTGACTCTTAAGTTGCTCGACTCGAGTAATTAGCAGTTCGAGTCTAGCCATCAGCGCTTGCAGGTCGGTGTCTTCCATACGTGTTCCACAGGATTTGTCTGATGGGCGGTAACTGGCGGTCAGCCTTTAATAGTCTTGGCGTGTCTGTCGATGTAGGATACAGGGCTTCATTCTAGACATAGCGCCGCTTGGCGCCTAGCTGCCCATGCCCATTCAGAATTCTCCGTATCAAGCCTTCGCCACCCTGCTGAATTCCAGCGGTCATCCCGTCTCGCCCGCCGAACTGCACGGCCTGCTACTCGGTCGCAGCTGCGCCGGCGCCGGCTTCGAAGTGGACGGCTGGCTGGTCGATGCCGCTGAACTGCTCGAAGGTGAACCACAAGACAACGTTCGCAACGCCCTGATCGGCTTGCAGGAGATGGTCAAGGGCGAGCTGACCGGCGACGACATGACCGTCGTTCTGCTGCTGCCGTCCGACGACGCGCCGCTCACCGAGCGCGCGGCCGCACTGGGCCAGTGGTGCCAGGGCTTCCTCAGCGGGTTTGGCCTGAACTGCCGTGACAGCAGCGCGCTGAGCACCGAAGCCAGCGAAGTGTTGCAGGACCTGGCGGCCATCGCTCAGGTGCAAGACGCCCTGGAAGAGTCCGACGACGGCGAAAGCGACTACATGGAAGTCATGGAGTACCTGCGGGTTGCCCCATTGCTGCTGTTCACCGAGACCAGCAAGGCGGCACCCGCTGCCAAGCCTTCTCTGCACTGATCCGCCTGCAAGGGACCTCCACCTGCCCATGATCCATATCCCGAAATCGGAATACACCCGTCGCCGCAAGGCGCTGATGGCGCAGATGGAACCCAACAGTATTGCAATCCTGCCGGCCGCCGCCGTGGCGATCCGCAATCGCGACGTCGAGCACGTCTACCGGCAGGACAGCGACTTTCAGTACCTCAGCGGTTTTCCCGAGCCTCAGGCCGTCATCGTCCTGATGCCTGGCCGGGAACATGGCGAATACATTCTGTTCTGCCGCGAGCGCAACGCCGAACGCGAACTGTGGGACGGCCTGCGGGCCGGACAGGAAGGCGCCATCCGTGAGTACGGTGCCGACGACGCCTTCCCGATTACCGACATCGACGACATCCTGCCGGGCCTGATCGAAGGCCGTGACCGGGTGTATTCGGCCATGGGCAGCAACCCGGAGTTCGATCGGCACCTGATGGACTGGATCAACGTGATCCGCTCGAAAGCGCACCTGGGTGCCCAGCCGCCGAACGAATTCGTTGCCCTGGATCATCTGCTGCATGACATGCGCCTGTATAAATCGGCGGCAGAAGTGAAGGTGATGCGCGAAGCCGCGCGGATTTCCGCGCAAGCGCATATCCGTGCGATGCAGGCCAGCCGTGCCGGTTTGCACGAGTTCAGCCTGGAAGCGGAGCTCGACTACGAGTTCCGCAAGGGCGGGGCGAAAATGCCGGCCTATGGCTCGATCGTCGCCAGCGGGCGCAACACCTGCATCCTGCATTACCAGAGCAATGACGCACTGCTCAAGGACGGGGACCTGGTGCTGATCGACGCCGGTTGCGAGATCGACTGCTACGCCAGCGATATCACCCGCACCTGGCCGGTCAACGGTAAGTTTTCAGCAGAGCAGAAAGCGATCTACGAGCTGGTGCTGGCATCGCAGGAAGCCGCATTCGCCCAGATTGCACCGAACAAACACTGGAACCAGGCGCACGAGGCGACGGTTCAAGTGATTACGGCCGGCCTGGTGCGGCTCGGTCTGTTGCACGGCGATGTCGACGAGTTGATCGCCAACGAAGCCTACAAGGCGTTTTACATGCACCGCGCCGGCCATTGGCTGGGCATGGATGTCCATGATGTTGGCGAGTACAAGGTCGGCGGTGAATGGCGGGTGCTGGAAGTCGGCATGGCCTTGACCGTCGAACCGGGCATCTACATTGCCCCGGGCAACCTGAACGTGGCGAAGAAATGGCGCGGCATTGGCGTGCGCATCGAGGATGACGTGGTGGTAACCAGACAAGGCTGTGAAATCCTGACCCGGGGCGTGCCGAAAACGGTCGCCGAAATCGAGGCCCTGATGGCCGCGGCACGGACCCAAGCCGCATGAGTCGCGTCAATCTGGCAATCATTGGTGGCGGCCTGGTCGGTGCCAGCCTGGCGCTGGCCTTGCAGGCCGGGGCCAAGAGCCGTGGCTGGAAGATCGTGCTGATCGAACCCTTTGCGCCCGGCGACAGCTACCAGCCCAGCTATGACGCGCGCTCGTCGGCGTTGTCGTTTGGCGCCCGGCAGATTTATCAACGGCTGGGCCTGTGGCAGGAAATTTCCCGTCGCGCCGAGCCGATCAAGCAAATCCATGTTTCCGACCGTGGACGTTTTTCGACCGCGCGGCTGTCGGCCATGGAAGAGGGCGTTCCGGCCCTCGGTTATGTGGTGGAGAACGCCTGGCTGGGCCAATGCCTCTGGCAAGGCCTGGACAAGGACGTGATCAGCTGGCGCTGCCCGGCCGAAGTCACGCGCATGGAACCGCTGGAAGACGGCTATCGCCTGACCCTCAATGATGAAACCTGCCTTGAATGCGACCTCGCGGTATTGGCTGATGGCGGCCGTTCGGGGCTGCGTGAGCAACTGGGGATCGGCGTCAAGAAACGCCCGTATAACCAGAGCGCGTTGATTGCCAACATCACCCCGAGCGAAGCGCACAACGGCATGGCCTTCGAACGCTTCACCGATGATGGCCCGATGGCCCTGTTGCCGCTGCCGGAAAACCGCTGCGCGCTGGTCTGGACCCGTCAGGGCATGGACGCGCAACGCCTGGCCGACCTGGATGAACGCAGTTTCCTCAGCGAGCTGCAAAGTGTGTTCGGCTACCGCCTGGGCACGTTGAAGCAGGTGGGTGCCCGGCATCTCTACCCCTTGTCGCTGATCGAGGCCGAAGAGCAGGTACGTCCGCACCTGGCTGTGCTGGGCAATGCCGCCCACAGCCTGCACCCGATTGCCGGCCAGGGATTCAACCTGTCGTTGCGCGATGCCCAGGCGCTGGCTGAAGCCTTGCTCGCCAACCCGGGCTCCCCGGGTGATTTCGCCACGTTGCAGGCTTATCGCGAACGCCAGCGGCTGGACCAGAACCTGACCGTGGGCTTCTCCGACCAGGTGACCCGCTTGTTCGGCAGCACTCAGCCGCTGGTGTCCCTGGGCCGCAACATCGGCCTGTTGGGCCTGGACCTGTTGCCGCCGGCCAAACGCTGGTTCGCCCGGCAGGCCATGGGCCTGGGAACACGTTCCGATGTTTAAGAAAACCCTTTACGTGCGGCTCAAGCCGCAAGCGAGACAGGCTTAAAGCATGGACATGCGCGCAGATCTGCTGATTGTCGGGGCCGGAATGGTCGGGAGTGCCTTGGCGCTGGCGTTACAGAACAGTGGGCTGGAAGTCCTGCTGCTCGATGGCAGCCCCCTGAGCGTCAAGCCGTTCGATGCGCAGTCGCCGTTCGAACCGCGGGTGAGCGCCTTGTCGGCCGCCAGCCAGCGGATCCTCGAGCGCCTGGGCGTGTGGGAAGGTGTTGTCAAACGCCGCTGCAGCCCTTACTCGGACATGCAGGTCTGGGACGGCAGCGGTACCGGGCAGATCCATTTCTCGGCCGCCAGCGTTCATGCCCAAGCCCTGGGGCATATCGTCGAGAACCGGGTGGTTCAGGATGCGCTGCTCGAGCGCCTGCACGATTGCGACCTGGGCCTGCTGGCCAATGCCCGTCTGGAGCAGATGCGCCGTTCCGGTGATGACTGGCTGCTGACCCTGGCCGACGGCCGTACGCTGCGGGCTCCGCTGGTGATCGCGGCGGATGGCGCCAACTCGGCGGTGCGTCGCCTGACCGGCGTCGCGACCCGGGAGTGGGATTACCTGCATCATGCCATCGTCACCAGCGTTCGCAGTTCGCTGGCGCACCAGATGACGGCCTGGCAACGCTTTACCGATCAAGGTCCGCTGGCGTTCCTGCCCCTGGAGCGTGATGGGCAGCAGGACTGGTGCTCGATCGTCTGGTCGACCACCCCGACCGAAGCCGAGCGCTTGATGGCGCTGGATGACCAAGGCTTCTGTCACGAGCTGGAGCGTGCCTTCGAGGGCCGCCTGGGCACGGTGCTGAGTGCCGACCCGCGCCTCTGCGTGCCGTTGCGCCAGCGCCATGCCAAACGCTATGTGGCCGAGGGCCTGGCCCTGATCGGCGATGCGGCCCACACCATCCACCCGCTGGCCGGGCAGGGCGTCAACCTGGGGTTCCTCGATGCGGCGGTGCTGGCTGAGGTGTTGTTGCAAGCGGCCAGTCGTGGCGAGCGCCTGGCGGACGTTAAAGTCCTCAGTCGCTATGAGCGCCGGCGCATGCCCCACAACCTGGCGCTGATGGCGGCGATGGAAGGGTTCGAGCGCTTGTTCCAGGCCGACCCGCTGCCGTTGCGCTGGTTGCGCAATACCGGCTTGAAAGTGGTCGACCAGATGCCTGAAGCCAAGGCGCTGTTCGTGCGCCAGGCGCTGGGCTTGAGCGGTGACCTGCCGGAGCTGGCCAAGGCTTGAGGCTAATGACTTCATCGCGAGCAGGCTCGCGATGGGGCGACGAACATTCATCACGACACGCCTGTCGCGCAACATTTGGTAACGCCTGCGCGGAGGGATCAGTTGAGAAGGCAAATGTGAGTCCTTATCATTTCGACTCACTTCAAATATCGAGAGACCGCTCCCATGTTGGCACCGAAGCGTCTACTGACAGCCATTGCCCTGACCCTGATTGGTACCGCGGCGCAGGCCGCCGACGAGGTAGTGGTCTACTCCTCGCGTATCGATGAGCTGATCAAGCCCGTCTTCGATGCCTACACCGAGAAAACCGGTGTGAAGGTGAAGTTCATCACCGACAAGGAAGCGCCGCTGATGCAGCGCATCAAGGCCGAAGGTGAAAACGCCACCGCCGACCTCCTGCTGACCGTCGATGCCGGCAACCTGTGGCAAGCCGAGCAAATGGGCATCCTGCAGCCGTTTACCTCCAAGGTCATCGACACCAACATCCCGTTGCAATACCGCGCCGCGTCGCATGCCTGGACCGGTTTGAGCCTGCGCGCCCGTACCCTGGCCTACTCCACTGAGCGGGTAAAACCTTCGGAAATGACCACCTACGAAGCGCTGGCGGACAAGCAGTGGGAAGGCCGGCTGTGCCTGCGCACCGCGAAGAAGGTTTACAACCAGTCGCTGACCGCCACCCTGATCGAAACCCATGGCGCGGCCAAGACCGAAGAAATCATCAAAGGCTGGGTCAACAACCTCGCCACTGACGTGTTTTCCGATGACACCGCCGTGCTGGAAGCCATCGCTGCCGGGCAGTGCGACGTCGGTATCGTCAACACCTACTACTACGGTCGCCTGCACAAGCAGAAGCCGGACCTGCCGGTCAAACTGTTCTGGCCGAACCAGGCCGACCGTGGCGTCCACGTGAACCTGTCGGGCATCGGCCTGACCAAGTACGCACCGCACCCGGAAGCCGCCAAGGCCCTGGTGGAATGGATGACCACCCCGGACGCGCAAAAGATCTTCGCCGACGTCAACCAGGAATTCCCGGCCAACCCGAGCGTGAAGCCATCGGCGGAAGTCGAAGCCTGGGGCAAGTTCATCCCCGACACCTTGCCGGTTGAAGTGGCCGGCCTGCGCCAGGCCGAAGCCATTCGCTTGATGGACCGTGCTGGCTGGAACTGATCGACCCGGTATACTGCGCGGGTGGCGAGGGAGCTTGCTCCCGCTGGGGCGCGAGGCGACCCCGAATGCGTCGGACGCGTTCGAGCCCCATATGAGTTGATCGTTCCCACACGTTGCGTGGGAACGCATCCCCAGACGCTTGGCATCGAACCCTTTCAAGCGTGACGCTGAGCGTCACCGGCCATGTGCCCACGCAGAGCGTGGGCACAATCATTTGAGAGACAGTTTTTTGGCCCATCCCGCCCAACGCCGCTGGTACCCCCTGGTCTTCGCCATCGCCGCGTTGGTCCTGCTACCGCTGAGCGTGTTGCTGCTGTCGTGGCAAACCGTCGACCTGCAAATCTGGTCCCACCTGTGGGACACCCAGATGCCCCGGTTGCTGGGCAACACCCTGACCCTGATCCTTGGCGTCGGCGTGGGTGTCACGCTGCTGGGGGTGAGCCTGGCGTGGCTGACCAGCCTGTGCGAGTTCCCCGGACGCCGCTGGCTGGATTGGGCGCTGATGCTGCCGTTTGCGATCCCGGCCTACGTGCTGGCGTTCGTATTCGTCGGCTTGCTGGATTTTTCCGGACCGGTGCAAACCTTGCTGCGGGAATGGTTGGGCAGTGGCTTGCGACTGCCACGGGTGCGCTCTACCGGTGGCGTGATCCTGGTGCTGGTGCTGGTGTTCTATCCCTATGTCTACCTGCTGGCGCGCACGGCGTTCCTGGCCCAGGGCAAGGGCCTGATGGAGGCGGCACGGGTGTTGGGCCAATCGCCGTGGCAGGCGTTCTGGCACGTGGCCCTGCCCATGGCGCGCCCGGCCATCGGCGCGGGCGTGGCCCTGGCCTTGATGGAGACGCTGGCGGATTTCGGTGCGGTATCGGTGTTCAACTTCGACACTTTCACCACCGCGATCTACAAGACCTGGTACGGCTTCTTCAGCCTGTCGAGCGCGGCGCAACTGGCCAGCCTGTTGCTGTTGGTGGTGATGCTGCTGCTGTATGGCGAGCGCCGTGCCCGGGGGGCTGTGCGGGCCACCAATGAGCGTCCGCGAGGCCAGGCGCTCTATCACCTGCGCGGGCTCAAGGCGCTGGCCGCGACCACCTGGTGCGGCCTGGTGTTTGCCTGTGCGTTCGTGATTCCGCTGCTGCAACTGCTGGCGTGGTTCTGGCAACGCGGTCGTTTCGACCTCGATGAACGGTATGCCGGGCTGATCCTGCACACCTTGTACCTGGGGGCCATGGCCGCGCTGATCACGGTCTGCGTCGCATTGTTGCTGGCGTTTGCCCGGCGCCTGGCGCCGACCCGGACGATTCGCTCGGGGATCAGCGTGGCCAACATCGGCTACGCGTTGCCCGGTTCGGTGCTGGCGGTCTCGATCATGCTTGCGTTCAGTTACCTGGACCGCGAACTGGTGGTGCCGCTGTCGGGTTGGCTGGGCGGTGCCGGTAAGCCGTTGCTGCTCGGCAGCCTGTCGGCGCTGCTGCTGGCCTATCTGGTGCGGTTCATTGCAGTGGCCTATGGGCCGCTGGAAAACAGCCTGGCGCGGATCCGGCCGTCGCTGCCTGAAGCGGCCCGCAGTCTGGGGGTCAGCGGACCGCGACTGTTTTTCAAAGTGTATCTGCCGTTGCTGCTGCCGGGCACCTTGAGTGCAGCGTTGCTGGTGTTTGTCGATGTGCTCAAGGAAATGCCTGCTACCTTGCTGATGCGCCCGTTTGGCTGGGACACGCTGGCGGTACGGGTCTTTGAAATGACCAGTGAAGGCGAGTGGGCACGGGCTTCATTGCCGGCCTTGACCCTGATTCTGGTGGGCCTGTTACCGGTCATCGGCTTGATCCGTCGCTCGGCTCATCGCATCGGTTAGGTGTCAGTCCTACACCTTGCGGCTACAATGCGCGGCATTCGGTGCGGATCGTCCTTCAGACCGGGTAACTGAAACTGGTTGAAAGCCTTATATTTCAAGGCTTTAACTCACGCAGTGCCTGTCCGCACCTTCGCCAAGCCCGGAAGGAGAAACCCATGGGACAGCGTACGCCTCTGTATGACCTTCATCTCGCACTCGGCGCGAAGATGGTCGATTTTGGCGGTTGGGATATGCCACTGCATTACGGCTCGCAGGTCGAGGAACACCATCAGGTGCGCCGCGATTGCGGGGTTTTCGATGTATCCCATATGACCGTGATCGATGTCAGCGGCCCCCAAGCCAAGGCCTGGCTCCAGCATTTGCTGGCCAATGATGTCGAACGCCTGCACAGCAATGGCCGTGCCTTGTACAGCACCATGCTCAATGAGCGCGGCGGGGTGGTCGACGACATGATCGTCTATCGCCTGGAAGGCACTTACCGCCTGGTGGTGAACGCCGCCACCCGCGATCAGGACCTGGCCTGGATGCACGCCCAGCTCGGCGACTTTCACGTGCAACTGCATGAGCGCAGCGAATTGGCGATGCTGGCGATTCAAGGCCCGCACGCCCGGCAAAAGATCGCCGAACTGGTGACCCAGTCACGTGGCGCCCTGATCCAGCAACTCAAACCCTTCGAAGGCCAGTGCGACGGTGACTGGTTCATTGCCCGTACCGGCTACACCGGTGAAGATGGCCTGGAGATTGCCCTGCCGGCCGATCAGGCCCCTGCATTCTTCAACGACCTGGTGGGTGCCGGTATCTCGCCGATTGGCCTCGGTGCCCGCGACACACTGCGCCTTGAGGCCGGCATGAACCTGTACGGCCAGGACATTCACCAGGATGTTTCACCGCTGGCCTCCAACATGGCCTGGAGCATCGCCTGGGAGCCGACCACTCGTCAGTTCATCGGTCGCGCCGCGCTGGAAGCCGAACAGGCCGCTGGCGTGCAACAAAAACTGGTGGGCCTGGTGCTCGAAGAGCGTGGGGTTTTGCGTGCGCATCAGGTGGTGCGTATCGCCGATGTTGGCGAAGGGGAGATCACCAGTGGTAGTTTCTCTCCTACGCTGAGCAAATCGATCGCCCTGGCACGGGTGCCGATGGCAACCGCCGACCGGGCAGAAGTGGAAATCCGTGGCAAGTGGTACCCGGTCCGGGTGGTTAAACCGACCTTCGTGCGTCATGGCAAAACCTTGATCTAACCTTTTCTGGCGGACAACGACCGCTGCCATTTTTTTGAGGATACAGAACATGAGCGATATCCCAACCGACCTGCGTTATGCCGAAAGTCATGAATGGGCCCGCCTGGATGAGGATGGCGGCGTGAAAGTGGGGATTTCAGACCATGCTCAGGAAGCCTTGGGTGATGTCGTGTTCGTCGAGCTGCCAGAAATCGGCAAAGTGTTCGCCGCCGGCGATGCTGCGGGTGTAGTCGAGTCGGTCAAGGCCGCTTCGGATATCTACTCGCCAGTCTCCGGTACAGTCATTGCCATTAACGAAGCGTTGGCCGACAACCCGGAGTTGGTCAACAGCGCGCCATACGACAGCTGGTTTTTCAAGCTCGAGCCAAGTGATACCACTGAGCTGGACAAGTTGCTCGACCCCACTGGCTACAAGAACGCTATCGGCGAATAATCAACGCCGTCAGCGAATTCTCTGCAAGAGCGCCGCGTATCCCTGGCCGGGGAACGCGGTGTTTTTCGTTCAACGCCGTGCATACAGCCTCTGTAGCCCGATGCAGGCCGGCCTAACGTTTTCTTCCGATGGCTAGAACGTTGTTCACTCTGGCATTCAGGGACATGACTGCATCTGCGGCCAGGCGTTTTTCCGGTTCACCAGAAACCCACGCGCCACTATTGTTGAAGTGATCGTTTGGGATTCCCCATCGGTTACGACGTACGCGTTGGAAATAGCGCTGGGGGGTAGTTTTTGGCGCAGAGCAATAAGCGCCGTACTCTCTACGTATAACTATTGGTAATTGTGGTTATTGCTGCAATAAAAAACGCCCAATGCAGGGCATGGGCGTTCCAGATGTATTTTTCAGGGCCGGGCAGGATCAAGCACCCTGTAAAACAGCTTTTACCGCTGCTACCGAGCGCTCGACATCGCTCTTGCGCATGGTGGAAAACATCGGCAGTGAAACGATCAGCCGTCCGACGCGTTCAGCCACCGGGAACATGCCTTGCTTGAAACCGCGTTCGCGGTACAGGCTCAGCAGGTGGATCGGCGGGTAGTGGTAACCGATGCCGACACCCAATTCCTGCATCTGCTCCATGAAGGTCGCACGGGCCGGTTTGCCGTCCTTGCGTTCAGGCAGCACCAACTGGAACAAGTGCCAGTTGCTGTTGGTAAAGTCTGCCGGTGGCAGTTGCGCACCGTATTTGGCCTCGAAGTCGCTGCCGAAACTGGCGAAGTAATGTTTAGCCAGTTCACGGCGATGAGCGGTGATGGCTTCAATGTGCGCGAATTGGCCCAGGCCAATGGCCGCTGCCACATCGGTCATGTTGAATTTGCCGCCCAGTACATCCACGTCCAGTCCATCGAAGCCGCTGCGGGTCACGCCTTGCAGGCGATACTTCTCCGCCAGCCGCACTTCATCCGCGTTGCTCAGCACCAGGCAACCGCCCTCCGAGCAGGTGACGTTCTTGTTGGCCTGGAAGCTGAACGACACCAGGTCGCCCGTGGCGCCAATGCGTTGGCCGTTCCAGCTTGAGCCCAATGCCTGGGCGGCATCTTCGACGACGCGCAGACCATGTTTCCTGGCGATCCCGTACAAACGCTGCATGTCCAGCGGCAATCCGGCCAGGTAAACCGGAATGATGGCCCGGGTGCGCGGGGTAATGGCCGCTTCGAGCCTGTCCAGATCGATGTTGCGGGTGATCGGGTCGATGTCGGCAAACACTGGGGTGGCGCCCACTTCGAGGATGACATTGGCAGTGGCTACCCAGGATATGGGCGTGGTGATCACTTCGTCACCGGCACCGATCCCGGCGATGCGCAGGGCGATCTCCATGGTGCAGGTGCCCGAGTTGAACGTGCGCACCGGGCGCCCGCCAAAAAACTCCGACAATTGGGCTTCGAAGGCCTGAACCCTGGGACCGCTGGTAATCCAGCCAGAGCGCAGTACATCACCGACAGCGCTGATGGTGGCTTCATCGATAACAGGTTTGGAAAACGGCAAAAAAGGCAGTTGGCTCATGAAGATCAGTGGACCCGAGTGGTGAAGGGTAGTGAAACGCGCGGCCCATGATGATGAGCCGTAAGCGGTAAAGACGCCATGCCCCGCGCGCAGGGAGAGCTATGCTGGTTTGACCGTATCGCATCGACGCTGAGCGCCAATCAAGAGAGAGCCCGTCATGTCCCAGCTGCCCACTTTGAGTCAGTTACGCGACCCCAATGTCTTTCTGCGCCGCCACCTTGGGCCGGACACCGCCGAACAGCAGGCGATGCTCGACAGCCTGGGGCTTGGCAGCCGGATCGAGCTGATCGAGCAGACCGTACCGCCGGGGATTCTCCTGAATCGCGAACTGGAGTTGCCGCCAGCGCTGGATGAAGAGGCCGCGCTGGCAAAACTGCGCGGTTATGCCGATCAGAACCAGGTCTGGACCAGCCTGATCGGCATGGGCTACCACGGCACCCTGACGCCCGCGGTAATCCTGCGCAACGTGCTGGAAAATCCGGGCTGGTACACCGCCTATACCCCGTACCAACCGGAGATCGCCCAAGGGCGACTCGAAGCCCTGCTCAATTTCCAGCAGTTGACCATCGACCTGACGGGCCTGGAGCTGGCCAACGCATCGTTGCTCGATGAAGCCACGGCGGCGGCCGAGGCCATGGCACTGGCCAAGCGCATGGCCAAGTCGAAAAGCAATCTGTTCTTCGTCGACGAACACTGCCATCCACAGACCATCTCCGTGGTGCGGACCCGGGCCGAGGGCTTTGGCTTCGAACTGATCGTCGATTCAGTGGATAACCTCAAGCAGCACCAGGTGTTCGGTGCGCTGCTGCAGTACCCCGATACCCACGGCGAGATCCGTGACCTGCGCCCCCTGATCGATCACTTGCACGCGCAGCAGGCATTGGCCTGCGTGGCAGCTGACTTGTTGAGCCTGCTGGTGCTGACTCCTCCGGGCGAAATGGGCGCGGACGTGGTGTTCGGCTCGTCCCAGCGGTTTGGCGTGCCAATGGGTTATGGCGGTCCGCACGCGGCGTTCTTTGCCAGCCGTGATGAGTACAAGCGGGCGATTCCCGGGCGGATTATCGGCGTCTCGAAAGACGCTCGCGGCAACGTCGCGCTGCGCATGGCCCTGCAAACGCGTGAACAACACATTCGCCGCGAGAAGGCCAACTCGAACATCTGCACCGCACAGGTGCTGTTGGCCAACATTGCCAGTTTTTACGCGGTCTACCATGGCCCGCAGGGGCTCAAGCGCATCGCGCAGCGGGTCCATCGGCTGACGTGCATTCTCGCCGCGGGACTTGAGCGCAAAGGTGTGAGCCGGCTCAATCCACAGTTCTTCGACACCCTGACCCTGGAAGTCGGTGGCAGCCAGACCGCAATCATCGAAAGTGCCAAGGCCGCGCAGATCAACCTGCGCATTCTCGGGCGCGGGCAGATCGGCTTGAGCCTCGACGAGCGGTGTGATGAAAGCACCGTGGCGAAGCTGTTCGATGTACTTCTCGGGGCCGATCATGGGCTGGAGGTGGCCGAGTTGGATAGCGAGCCGCTGCCGTCCGGGATTCCCCAGGGGCTGATGCGCACGACGCCGTATTTGCGTCATCCGGTGTTCAATGCCCATCACAGCGAAACCGAGATGCTGCGTTACCTCAAGCAGCTGGAGAACAAGGACCTGGCGCTCAACCAGTCGATGATCCCGCTGGGCTCCTGCACCATGAAACTCAATGCCACCAGCGAAATGATCCCCATCACCTGGCCCGAATTCGCCAACCTGCATCCCTTTGCACCCAAGGAACAGGCGTTGGGCTACGGGTTGATGATCGAGGAGCTCGAGCGTTGGTTGTGTGCGATCACCGGTTTCGACGCGATTTGCATGCAGCCCAACTCTGGCGCCCAGGGTGAATACGCCGGGTTGCTGGCGATCCGCAAGTACCATGAAAGCCGTCAACAGGGCTCACGGGACATCTGTCTGATCCCGGCTTCAGCCCACGGCACCAACCCGGCGTCGGCGCAGATGGCCGGCATGCAGGTGGTGATTGTCGATTGCGACGAGGCCGGCAACGTCGACCTCGAGGATTTGAAAGCCAAGGCGATGGAGTCCGGCGACAAGCTTGCCTGCCTGATGGCCACGTACCCCTCGACCCATGGCGTGTACGAAGAAGGCATCAGCGAAATCTGCGAAGTGATCCACAGCCATGGCGGCCAGGTGTACATGGATGGCGCCAATCTCAATGCTCAGGTGGGGCTGGCGCGCCCGGCGGACATCGGCGCCGACGTTTCCCACATGAACCTGCACAAGACCTTCTGCATTCCTCACGGGGGTGGGGGGCCGGGCATGGGACCGATCGGTGTCCGCGCCCACCTCGCGCCCTTCGTGGCCAATCACCCGGTGGTACCGATTGAAGGGCCGGACCCGCAAAACGGCGCGGTCAGCGCCGCGCCGTGGGGCAGTGCGAGCATTCTGCCGATCAGCTGGATGTACATCGCCATGATGGGCCCGCAACTGGCCGATGCCAGCGAAGTGGCGATCCTCTCGGCCAATTACCTGGCAGAGCATTTGTCCGGGGCGTTCCCGGTACTCTTCAGCGGGCGTAACGGGCGGGTAGCCCATGAATGCATCCTCGACCTGCGACCGCTCAAGGCGCTGACCGGGATCAGTGAAGAAGACGTGGCCAAGCGCTTGATGGATTACGGCTTCCACGCGCCGACCATGTCCTTTCCAGTGCCGGGCACCTTGATGGTCGAACCCACCGAGAGCGAATCCAAGGCGGAACTGGATCGCTTTATCGGCGCGATGCTGAGCATTCGGGCGGAAATCTCCGAGGTGCAGAACGGCAACTGGTCCGCCGAAGACAACCCGCTCAAACGCGCGCCCCATACCCTGGCGGACCTCATCGGTGTCTGGGATCGGCCCTACAGTATCGAACAGGCAGTGACCCCGGATGCGCACACCAGGGCCCACAAGTATTGGCCGACGGTGAACCGGGTGGACAACGTCTACGGCGATCGGAATCTGTTCTGTGCCTGTGTGCCGGTGGATGAGTACCGCTGAATGGCACGGGATGCCGAACACGTGCCCTGTGGCGAGCGAGCTTGCTCGCGCTGGGCTGCGCAGCAGCCCCAAAGCCGGCGCCGAGTTGTATCTGCAGCCTGCAATAGTCCTGTCGGGGGCGCTTCGCACCCCGGCGGGAGCAAGCTCCCTCGCCACGGTCTGAAGTCGATTTCAGCGGAAAAAAAATGCCGCTCATGTGAGCGGCATTCTGTATTGCATCAATGAATCACTGTTGTGCGACGGCGCTCTTCGCCAGGATCGCGTTGGCCAACTCCATGTCGGTGGCCTTCAGGCCCGGGTTGTCGGCGCGGACTTTCTGCATCGCGGACTCCAGGAACGGCCCGCGAATGTTGCCGTCACTGGCGACAAAGCTGCCGGCATCGTCCTGGGCGGCGACGATCATCTTGTGATCCTTGAAGGTCAGGTAGGTGGACGCAGTGGTCGCACCGGAGGAAATGACTTCCTGCCAGAAGCTATCAGCCATTGCAGACCCTGCAGACAGGGACAGCATGGCGAGGGTGGCAGTGGCCAGTTTGAAACGCATGGGGTGACTCCAGTTTGGGTTAACTGGCGGCTTTGATTGCAGTTACCCCAAACGAGTTCCGTGCCTTCAATCGGCGTGTTCAACCTTGAGCATCACCCCCTCCAGACCCACCACCCGAACCCTGGTGCCTGTGGGTGAATCAGGCCCCTTGGCGATCCAGACACCATCTGCCACCTTGATCTTGCCGCGGCCGTCGACGATCGCCTCATGCACCACAAAGACGTTGCCGACCAACTCCTGTCCGCGCAGGTTGAGGTGGGGTTGATCGCTGACCCGAACCACACTGTGCTGGCGGCGCCACCAGTACAGGGCGGTCAGGATCGACAGCACGCCGAACAGCAGGAGCTGCAATTCCCAGGACAGCTGGGGCATGACAAAGGTCAGCACACCCACTGCCGCTGCGGCGAGCCCGATCCACAGCAGGTAACCGCCGGCACCGAACACTTCCAGGATCAGCAGGAGCGTACCCAGCGCCAGCCAGTCCCAATACGACAGGTGTTGTAGAAATGCCCACATAACGCGTGCCTCAGGCCTTTTTGCTGTCGAACGTGGCTTTGACGATCTCGCCGATACCACCTATCGCGCCAATCATCTGGCTGGCTTCGAGCGGCATCAGGATCACTTTGCTGTTGTTGGCCGAGGCCAGTTGGCCCAGGGCATCGATGTACTTCTGTGCGACGAAGTAGTTCACCGCCTGCACGTTGCCGGTGGCAATCGCTTCGGACACCACCCGGGTCGCCTTGGCTTCCGCTTCGGCCTGACGTTCACGGGCCTCGGACTCCAGGAACGCTGCCTGACGGCTGCCTTCGGCTTCGAGGATCTGCGCCTGCTTCTTGCCCTCGGCGGTCAGGATGGCCGAGGCTCGCAGGCCTTCGGCTTCGAGGATTTGCGCGCGCTTGATCCGCTCGGCTTTCATCTGCCCGGACATTGCCGCCATCAGGTCGGCGGGCGGGCTGATGTCCTTGATCTCGATCCGGGTAATCTTGATACCCCACGGTGCGGTGGCTTCGTCGACCGTGCGCAGCAGTCGTTCGTTGATGGCGTCACGCTGACTGAGCATCGCATCCAGCTCCATCGAGCCGAGCACGGTACGGATGTTGGTTTGCAGCAGGTTGCGTACCGCATGTTCGAGGTTGTTCACCTCATAGGCGGCCTGCGCGGTATTGACCACCTGGAAGAAGCACACGGCATCGATCTGCACCGTGGCGTTGTCGGCGGTGATGACTTCCTGCGGCGGGATGTCCAGCACGCTCTCCATCATGTTGATCTTGCGCCCGATGCGGTCCATCACCGGGATGATGACGTTCAGGCCGGGGTTGAGGGTGGTGGTGTAGCGGCCGAATCGTTCGACCGTCCATTGATAGCCCTGGGGCACAACCTTGAAGCCCATGAGCAGGATGGCGACCACCAGGGCGAGGAACAGCAAAAGTACACTGCCGATCTGCATGAAAAGTCCTTGTTCAAGTCAATGAAGGGGTAGGCCTGAGTGTAGCGGCGTGATGGCCAGTTGGGACCTATTACTTCTGTTCACTTTGTTGCGTTACCCGCAGCACTTCTTCAACCGTCGTCAGCCCCGCCGCCACTTTCTGCGCACCGGACAGCCGCAGGCTGCGCATGCCGTCCTGATACGCCTGGCGACGGATGGCCAGTAGGTCGGTGTCTGGGGTGATCAGGGCTTTGAGGGCGTCGGTCAGTGGCATGATTTCGTAGACCCCGGCGCGGCCGTGATAGCCGGTATCGCGGCATTCCGGGCAGCCGACGGCGCGCTGGGCGTTGCTGGGCAAGGGCGCTTGCCAGGGGCGCGTCAGAGTGTGCCAGTCGTCTTCGGTGAGGCTCAAGGGGGCCTTGCAGTGCGGGCATAAGGTTCGCACCAGGCGTTGGGCCATGACCCCGAGCACGGTGGCCTTGATCAGGTAGTGCGGTATGCCCAGCTCCAGCAGGCGGCTGATGGCGCCCGGGGCGTCATTGGTGTGCAGGGTCGAGAGCACCAGGTGGCCGGTGAGTGCCGCCTGTATGGCCATCTCAGCGGTTTCCAGGTCACGGATCTCGCCAATCATGATGATGTCCGGATCCTGCCGCATCAGGGCGCGCACGCCACTGGCAAAGGTCAGGTCAATGTTGTGCTGGACCTGCATCTGATTGAACGCAGGTTCCACCATCTCGATCGGGTCCTCGATGGTGCACAGGTTGACCTCTGGCGTCGCGAGTTTCTTCAGGGTGGTGTAGAGCGTGGTGGTCTTGCCTGAGCCGGTGGGGCCGGTGACCAGAATGATGCCGTTGGGCTGGCGAGTCATGTCCTGCCAGCGGCGCAGGTCGTCGACGGAAAACCCCAGTTGGTCGAAATCCTTGAGCAGCACCTGTGGGTCGAAGATCCGCATGACCAGCTTTTCCCCGAAGGCGGTGGGCAGTGTCGACAGCCGCAGTTCCACTTCACCGCCGTCCGGGGTCCTGGTCTTGACCCGGCCGTCCTGGGGTTTGCGTTTCTCGGCGACATTCATTCGCCCCAGGCTTTTCAGGCGGCTGACCATGGCCACGGTGACCTGTGGCGGGAACTGATAGACGTTATGCAGTACACCGTCGATGCGAAAGCGCACGGTACCTTGCTCGCGCCGGGGCTCGATGTGGATATCGCTGGCGCGTTGGCCGAACGCGTACTGGAACAGCCAGTCGACGATGTTGACGATGTGCGCATCGTTGGCGTCCGGCTCCTGGTCGCTGGCGCCGAGCTTGAGCAGCTGTTCGAAGTTGCCCAGGCTGTTGGCCTGCTGGTCGGCGTGGCTGGCGCCACTGACCGATTTGGCCAGGCGATAAAATTCCACGCAATAGCGCTGGATGTCGGTCGGGCTCGCCACCACGCGTTTGATCGGGCGCTGCAGCACGTGCACCAGGTCGGCTTCCCAACCGCGTACATAAGGCTGTGCGCTGGCGACCACCACGGCGTCGCGGTCGATGGCGACGGCCAGAATCTTGTGCCGTTGGGCAAAGGCGTAGGACATCAGCGGGGTGATGTGCGCGACGTTGATTTTCAGCGGGTCGATGCGCAGGTACGGCTGGCCGGCCTGTTGCGACAGCCACAGGGTCAGGCTTTCCAGGTCCAGGCGCTTGCCGGGGCGGTGCAGGTCGTCGAAGTGTTGGCTGGCGAGGAATTCCAGCGGGTGCAGTTGGCTGTTGGCGGCGTTGCGCCGAGCGCCGAGCGCCTGTTCGGCGGTGTCCTGGCTGATGAAACCCTGGGCGACCAGGTCGCGCAGCAGGTCATTGAGATCCAGCCAGCGATCCTGAGTGGCGAGTTGAACGGACATCCGGACTCCTTAGAGAAACGATCCTGCACCTGGGGTGTAGAGAGGTGTGTCTCTGACCACGGATTGCCAAGAATAGTCCCCGTCGGTACCGACCGTTCGGCCGCTGCCCAAGCAAGCATTGCGGGATTTTGCCGGCGTGTTTCAGCCCGCGGCCTGCACGGGCTGCGCCCAGTGTGTGTCGGCCGCTTGCAGGTCTACCGAGCACACACTGATCAGGTTACGCAGTTTTTCCGCGATCACCTGGGCGCGGTGCCAGCTCAAGCCATCCATGACGATATCGAGTGCCAGCAGGTCGTCCCGGCGCTCTACGTTGACCGCTTGTGGCACCAGGAACTGCAGCGCAAACAGGTTCAATGCCCGGCACAGCAGGTCCGGTTCGGCTTCGGCGAGCAATTGGTAGTGCACGCGGCAATGGGCGTTGTTGACGTTCCAGACGTCGGCACGGGGGGAGCAAGGGCTGACGGCTTCGAGCGGGGGCATGGTCGTTCTCCAGATCAATGGAGAAATTTTTACATTCGGTGCCGGGTATTTCTTATCTATGATGGGCGTTATTGCTGATTTATAGAATTGTTCGATTCGTCCGTCACTGATTTTAAGGTTTTTTTATGCATAGCGAGCTGGATACGTACGACCGCAAGATTCTGGCACTGCTGCAAGAGGACGCTTCGCTGTCCAGCGCGCAGATTGCCGAGCAGGTCGGGCTATCGCAATCGCCGTGCTGGCGGCGCATCCAGCGGATGAAGGACGAGGGTGTGATTCGCGGGCAGGTAACCTTGCTCGACCGCAAGAAAATCGGCCTCAACACGCAGATCTTCGCCGAGGTCAAACTCAACGCCCACGGGCGTTCGAACTTCACCGAGTTCACCGATGCGATACGCGGTTTTCCGGAAGTGCTGGAGTGTTATGTGCTGATGGGGGCGGTGGATTTTCTGCTGCGGATCGTGACGGCGGATATCGAGGCCTATGAGCGCTTCTTCTTCGAGAAGCTGTCGATGGTGCCGGGGATCCAGGAGGTCAACTCGATCGTGGCCCTGTCCGAAATCAAGTCCACGACGAGTCTGCCGGTAGTGCGTTGATTGCTTTTATGGCGAGGGAGCTGGCTCCCTCGCCACAGGTGGTGTTGATTGATTACAGACGCAACAAGGTCTTCCACGCGCGGTTCTGGTACACAGCAATCGCCTGCTGCTTGCGGGCATCGAGGACCTCGTCGGTGATCGACTCGTTGGCCAGGTGCGCCAGCTTGTTCAGTTCACCGTACAGGCGGTCCATTTCCGGGATGTCCAGCACGCCACGGGCGTGGTGCAGCCAGGCCTGGATGCGCTCGATGCGTGGCAGTTGCTCGGCCAGGTCTTCCGGCTGTTGCTGGTAGCGTTGCAGTTGCAGCGAGGTCGCTTCTTCGCCCAGCAGGCGTGGCAGCCAGTTGCCCAGTTGCGCGGCGCCCTGGCGATTGCCACGGGTGTTGCGGTCGGTCGTCCAGGTGCGGGCCAGCAACCAGCGCGAGGCGTTCAGCGAGAACTGGCCCCAGCGTGGGTCTTCGAGCTCTTCGAGGAACTGCTCCGGCGCGGCCTTGCGCACGTCTTCATCGTCCATGCCGGCTTGAACCAGCGGACGCCAGTCTTCGAGCAGGGCATCCAGTGCGACACGCAAGTCGTGGGTCGACTGGCGCGGTGCCGCCTGGCCGAGGCTGGCGATCAACGCGCGCAGTTCGGCGAGGTGCTCCACCCAGTCCAGCAGCAGGCGCCAGTGGCCATTGAAGCGATATTGCTCGGCCAGACGCTGGCTGCTGCCCAGCAAGTGCCAGCTCAGGGCGGCGAAGGCGTCGTCCAGTGGCATCTCGAAACTCAGTTCCGGCGCCGGCAAGCTCAGCGAGTAGCTGTTGGCGTCGAACAGGCGATAACCGCGTTCGGCCTTGCTGATGTCACACGGCATCAGCGCCAGGGTCGCGGCCAGCTCGGCGGCCAGTTCCAGCAACGCCGCCGGCTCGCCTTCGCGCAGTTCCAGTTCCAGCTCGCAGATCTCTTCCTTCTGCTTGCCCGCCACCACGTGGCCCAGGTCCAGAGCGGCTTCGATGACGACTTTGGCCTTGCCACGGCCCCATGCAATTTCAGCGTATTCGCGCACGAAATCGGTGGTGAAGATCGGCTTGAGGGTCTTTTTGTCCAGTTCGGCCAGTTCTTCAGGCCAGCATTCGCCGTCCAGTTTCTTCACGTCGAGCTTGGCTTTGGGCAGGTTCCAGTTGTGCTCGTTCCGCTCGGACAGGCCGGCGACACTCTGGCCGCGGGTCTTGAGGGTCTGAATCACTTCTTCGCCGTCACGGCGCAGGCGCAGGGCAACCTTGGCCAGGGCCAGGTCACGCTCTGGCGTGTCGAAGTACTGGTTCATCAACTCACGGCGTTCCCAGCCACTTTTGTTGCGTTTCTTCAGTAATGGATGCTCGCGCAGGGCGGCGAGGGTTTCGCGGCTGACGCGGAGTTTGATTTCGGTTTCTTTCTGCATGGCCGGAAAATCCAGGATCGGGAGCGCAGCCGGGGGAATGTGTGGCTGCCAAGGCCGTGCAGTGTACAGCACTCACCCGGCCTACGCGCCGCGACGGTTTATTCCGGTCACCGGATGGTTCTATGATGGACTTCACTTCGGGAGTTGGAGTCAGCGATGCCTTTGCCGTCCATGAAAGACCAGTTCGCTGCACTGATCGCCACGCCGTCCGTCAGTTGCACCCAAGCCCATCTGGACCAATCCAACCGTCCGGTCATCGATCTGCTGGCCACCTGGCTCGGTGACCTGGGTTTTACCTGTGAGATCCAGCAGGTCAGCCCCGGAAAATTCAACTTGCTCGCCAGCTTCGGTTCCGGCCCGGGCGGCCTGGTGCTGGCCGGGCACAGCGACACCGTGCCATTCGATGGCGCCCTGTGGCAGACCGACCCACTGAAACTGACCGAAGTCGACGGGCGCTGGATCGGCCTGGGCAGCTGTGACATGAAGGGCTTTTTCGCCCTCGCCATCGAAGCCGTGCTGCCCTTGCTGGATAAACCGTTCAAACAACCGCTGATGATTCTCGCCACCTGTGACGAGGAAAGCTCGATGTCCGGTGCCCGGGCCCTGGCGGCGGCCGGCAGGCCGTTGGGCAGGGCGGCGGTGATCGGCGAGCCGACGGGGCTCAAGCCGATCCGCCTGCACAAGGGCGTGATGATGGAACGTATCGACATCCTTGGCCAAAGCGGCCATTCCTCTGACCCCAGGCTGGGCCACAGCGCGCTGGAGGCCATGCACGATGCAATGGGTGAGTTGCGTGGATTGCGCTTGCTCTGGCAACGCGAGTTCAATAACCCGCAATTCGGCGTGCCACAACCGACGCTGAACTTCGGCTGCATCCACGGCGGCGACAATCCGAACCGGATCTGCGGTCAGTGCTCGCTGGAGTTCGACCTGCGACCGTTGCCGGGCATGGACCCGCAGGCGTTGCGTGCGGCTATCCGGCAGAAGCTTGAGCCGATTGCCGAGCGCCACCAGGTGAAGATCGACTACGCGCCGCTGTTCCCCGAAGTGCCGCCATTCGAGCAGTCCGAAGACAGCGAATTGGTGCGGGTGGCCGAACGATTGACCGGCCACAGTGCCGAAGCAGTGGCGTTCGGCACCGAAGCGCCTTATCTTCAGCGCCTTGGCTGCGAAACCGTGGTGCTGGGCCCGGGCGATATCGCCTGCGCTCACCAGCCGGGAGAATTCCTTGAAATGTCACGTTTGCAGCCTACCGTGCATCTATTACGTCAACTGATCGAACATTACTGCCTGGTCCCGGCTTAATCCCGGGGCAATCCACCCGTATTCATGAGGAGCGCGCGCGTGTCGCCAAACCTGTTCCGACGATAACCATCAGCCCGCTGTGCGTCTTGCTTCGTCTTTTTTTCGGCTGCTATTTATTACAGGTGCAGGTGTTATGCCCGAATACGTCAACTGGCTTCGTCACGCGTCCCCTTACATCAACGCTCACCGCGATTGCACGTTCGTCGTCATGCTGCCTGGCGACGGCGTCGAGCATCCGAACTTTGGCAACATCGTCCACGACCTGGTGCTGCTGCACAGCCTGGGGGTGCGGCTGGTGCTGGTCCACGGTTCGCGCCCGCAAATCGAAACCCGCCTCGCCGCGCGCGGCCTGACCCCGCACTACCACCACGGGATGCGCATCACCGATGCCGCCACCCTGGAGTGCGTGATCGATGCGGTGGGTCAACTGCGGATTGCCATCGAAGCCCGCCTGTCGATGGACATGGCGTCCTCACCGATGCAGGGTTCGCGCCTGCGGGTGGCGAGCGGCAATCTGGTCACGGCACGGCCGATTGGCGTGCTGGAAGGCGTCGATTATCACCACACCGGTGAAGTGCGCCGGGTCGACCGCAAGGGCATCAACCGCCTGCTGGACGAACGCTCCATCGTACTGCTGTCGCCGTTGGGCTACTCGCCCACCGGGGAAATCTTCAACCTGGCCTGCGAAGACGTCGCCACCCGCGCCGCCATTGACCTGGGGGCCGACAAATTGCTGCTGTTTGGCGCCGAGAGGGGCCTGATCGACGAGAGCGGACGCCTGGTCCGCGAGCTGCGTCCGCAACAGGTGCCGGCCCACTTGCAGCGCCTGGGCGCCAACTATCAGGCCGAACTGCTGGATGCCGCCGCCGAAGCCTGCCGGGGCGGTGTTGGCCGTAGCCACATTGTCAGTTATGCCGAAAACGGTGCGCTGCTGACCGAGCTGTTCACCCGTGACGGCGGCGGTACGCTGGTGGCCCAGGAGCAATTCGAATTGCTGCGCGAGGCGGCCATCGAAGACGTTGGCGGTTTGCTGGATCTGATCAGTCCGCTGGAAGAGCAGGGGATTCTGGTGCGCCGCTCGCGTGAAGTGCTGGAGCGCGAAATCGAGCAGTTCAGCGTGGTCGAGCGTGAAGGGATGATCATTGCCTGTGCGGCGCTGTACCAGATCGCCGATTCGGACGCCGGTGAACTGGCCTGCCTGGCCGTGAACCCGGAATACCGTCACGGTCGTCGCGGCGATGAACTGTTGGAACGGATCGAAAGCCGGGCTCGCGCCCAAGGGCTCAAAACCCTGTTTGTCCTCACCACGCGCACCGCGCACTGGTTCCGCGAGCGCGGCTTTGTGCCGAGCACCGTAGAGCGCCTGCCATCGGCGCGGGCCTCGCTGTACAACTACCAGCGCAATTCGAAGATCTTCGAAAAA
The DNA here is from genome assembly GCF_900187505.1 of Pseudomonas sp. Irchel s3h17. Classification (GTDB taxonomy): domain Bacteria; phylum Pseudomonadota; class Gammaproteobacteria; order Pseudomonadales; family Pseudomonadaceae; genus Aquipseudomonas. The sequence continues at coordinate 28,664 of NZ_FYDL01000014.1, read as the reverse complement.
GCCCTCTGAACGGATCGCTGCAGCCTTCGCCTTTGCCTCAAGGGTGAAGGCTGGCGGCGTTCGTTCGTCTGGATGTCAGAAAAGTACGAATCGATACATAAACCGTAACAATTGCCCCGGAAGATGCGCGCTCGGCAAACGGGCGTCGCTTTTTTGATCGGCCTTGACGAATATCAATGACAGATTTCATCAAACGATCTAAAAAAACATAAACAAATACCATTTAGGAATTAATTGGATTGCCGATACCCTGCATCCGGTTTGCTTGAGATGGATTTGTATATTTCCGAATCGCATGAAAAACTACGAAATAATTCTTTTTAGGTTTATGGAAAACTCATTAACCTGAACGGACCCAATGAGTGCGGTTAGACCATGGTCGTAGACACACCTTGTTACGATTGACTTGGCAGTCACGGTCTGGCGCTAATCGCGCAGCTGTGGATCCGGGGCGTTAGACCCTGGACCAAAGAAACACAAAAATTAGAAACGAGAGGAGTGAAACATGAACAAGTCCACCTTGGCCCTGGCTGTGGCCGTAGGGGTTGTCGCGCAGCAGGCAGGCGCCGCCGGTTTTATCGAAGACAGCAAGGCCACCCTGGGGCTGCGTAACTTCTACATCAACACCGATAACCGCGATAGCAGCACCAAAGCTGCCGGTGCACAGAACAAGAACGAAGAGTGGGGCCAAGGCTTCGATCTGCGTTTCACCTCGGGTTACACCCAAGGCACCGTTGGTTTTGGTCTTGATGCCATCGGCCTGCTGGGCGTGAAACTGGATTCCGGTGGTGGCACCAACGGCGCGACCGCTACCTCGTACGGCGGTACCGTGTTCCCGAGCAAGTCCAACGGTGAAGCCGTTGATAACTTCTCGAGCCTGGGCCTGACAGCCAAAGCCAAGATTTCCCAGACCGAACTGAAGCTCGGCACCCTGCAGCCGAAACTGCCGGTGATCGTGACCAACGACGGTCGCCTGCTGCCGCAAACCTTCCAGGGCGGCCAGATCAGCACCAACGACATCAAGGACCTGACCCTGATCGGTGGCCAGATCGAGCACGCCAAAGGCCGTAACTCCAGCAACAACGAAGAGCTGTCCATCGCGGGCGCCAACAGCCCTACCGCTTCGGGCCGCGACAGCAACAAGTTCATCTACGGCGGCGGTGACTACAAGATCACCAAGGACCTGACCGCGCAGTACTACTACGGCAACCTGGAAGACTTCTACAAGCAACACTTCCTGGGCCTGGTGCACAACTGGTCGATCGGTCCGGGCGTATTGAAGTCGGACTTGCGTTACTTCAACAGCGGCGATGACGGTGCCAACGGCCATGATCCGGCCTACTACACCACCGGTGACTACGGCACGGGCATCACCAAGGGCAAGGTTGACAACAACCTGTTCAGCGGCCTGTTCCTGTACAGCGTTTCCGGCCACACCTTCGGTGGCGGTTACCAGGTCAGCAACGGCGACAGCGATTTCCCTTGGCTGAACCAGGGTGATGGCTCGTCGGCTTACCTGACCACTGACTCGCAAATCTCCAAGTTCGCCCGTGCCGGAGAGCGTACCTGGCAAGCTCGCTACGCCTATGACTTCGCCAAACTGGGTGCACCCGGCCTGACCGCCGGTGTGGTCTACCTGCGTGGTGACAATATCGACACCTCGGGTAAGGTGGGTACCACCCAGACCAAGGTCAACGCCACTGGCGCGAGCGAGTGGGAACGTGACCTGACCGTGGCGTACGTGATTCCGCAAGGTCCGCTGAAAAACCTGGGCCTGGCCTGGAAGAACGCGATGTGGCGCAACGACATCCCGGGTCAACGCGACCAGGATGAAAACCGCCTGATCGTCAGCTACTCGATTCCGCTGTTGTAACAGCGCGCTTCTCCAGCTGTAAAAAAGCCCCGCCAGGCGTGAGCCTGGCGGGGCTTTTGTGTTTCAGAAAGGTCTACCCCCGTAGACCCTCCCTTGCTTCCCTCTCTACAGCAACTCAGGCCTTCTCGAACCTGGGGCGCAGCGTGGCCGTTGCACGCGGGCGCGTCCAATGAATAGATTTTTAATATCTCCATATGATCTAAGCAGATAGTTATTTATTCTTTTTAGTGTATTGGAACACCGGGCACAGTAGGTTCATCACGCACTGACCAGGAGCAGCACCATGAGCCTCAGACTGGGCGACATCGCCCCCGATTTCGAACAGGATTCCAGCGCCGGTACCATTCGTTTCCACGAGTGGCTGGGCGACAGCTGGGGCGTGCTGTTTTCCCATCCGGCGGACTTCACCCCGGTGTGCACCACGGAGCTGGGGTTTACCGCCAGGCTCAAGGAAGACTTCGCCCGGCGTGGGGTCAAGGCCATTGCGTTGTCGGTCGACCCGGTGGACTCGCACCACCGATGGATTGAAGACATCAACGAAACCCAGGACACCCTGGTCAATTTCCCGATCCTCGCCGATGCCGACCGCAAGGTGTCTGACCTCTACGACCTGATCCATCCGAATGCCAACGACACCCTGACCGTGCGTTCGCTGTTCGTCATCGATCCGAGCAAAAAGGTCCGGCTGACCATCACCTATCCGGCCAGTACCGGACGCAACTTCCACGAGATCCTGCGGGTGATCGACTCTCTGCAACTCACCGACCACTACAAGGTGGCCACGCCGGCCAACTGGCAGGACGGTGACGAGGTGGTGATCGTGCCGTCGCTCAAGGATGAAGACGAAATCAACAGACGCTTCCCCAAAGGCTATCGCGCCGTGAAGCCTTACCTGCGCCTGACGCCACAGCCCAACCGGTAGTTCATTAGCGGGATGCTGTCTTGACCGCATGGCTTGTTCTCACCACGTAGGACAGCACCGTACACCGTGGCGAGCGAGCTTGCTCGCGCTGGGGTGCGAAGCGCCCCCAACAAGGCCCCGCAGGCTTTCAGACAAAGCCCGGTGATCGATTTTGGGCTGCTGCGCACCCCAGCGCGAGCAAGCTCGCTCGCCACGGGAAGCGCTCTGCATGTGCGTACGCACACATTGTTTGGCCTGCCCGCGATGGCGACTTTCAAGGCACCACGGGATCCAGAGTGAACCAATTCACAAAGCAGGGGTTTTCAGGCCGTTTCGACGGCCTTTTTTTGGTCTGCGGAAAGTCTGTCACCATATTCTTTTATAGAATAAACAAATGAATAAATATGATTTATCGATATATAAATCAGCTGTTAAGGTCACCTCAATCAAAGCGAGATCGCAAGCCGCGAATCGTCCATAACACGCAAGGAATCAACCCGATGCTGGTCGTCTCACTCGGAGGAAGTCCCAGCCAACGCTCCCGTTCCGGGGTGCTGCTGGATCGCTCCCAACGCTGGTTGCAACAACAAGGAGTGGAAGTGGTGAGTTATCAGGTACGGGACTTCCCGGCCGAAGACTTGCTGCACGCCCGCTTCGATAGCCCGAAGGTGATCGACCTGCTGCAACAGATTGAAAACGCCGATGGCCTGTTGATTGCCACGCCGGTCTACAAGGCGTCTTTCTCCGGCGCGCTGAAAACCCTGCTGGACCTGTTACCCGAGCGTGCCCTGAGCCACAAGGTCGTATTGCCGATGGCTACCGGTGGCAGCATTGCCCATATGCTGGCGGTGGATTATGCGCTCAAGCCGGTGCTGTCGGCGCTCAAGGCGCAGGAGATGCTCCACGGCATCTTCGCCGAGGACAGTCAGATCGCATACGGCCAGGGCAACGCCCAGGCGCAGCTGACACCGGCACTGGAGCAGCGTCTGCATGAAGCGCTGGAGCAGTTTTTCAGCGCCATGGCCCGTCGGCCGAAGCCGCTGGATCCTGGCCTGCTCAATGATCGTCTGTTAAGTGCTCGCTGGAGCATCTAAGCCTTACCCGAAAGTAGAAATACTGGCCTTACTCGCCCGCTAACGGGCAAGCAGGTGCAGCCATAACCCCCACTGCAAAAAGGAGAGCGCCATGCGCCCTGTCATTTTGCGTCGCGGTCTGGTCGCTCTGTTTGCTGCGGCTGTGTCCTTCGGCGCCATTACTCAAGCCCAGGCCGAGACCTTACGAATCGGCTATCAGAAATACGGCACCCTGGTGCTGCTCAAAGCCCGCGGCACCCTGGAAAAAAGCCTCGCCGCCCAAGGCGTCGACGTGCAGTGGACGGAGTTTCCCGGCGGCCCGCAGTTGCTTGAAGGCTTGAACGTCGGCTCCATCGATTTCGGCGTGACCGGCGAAACGCCGCCGGTGTTCGCCCAGGCCGCCGGCGCGGACCTGCTCTACGTCGCCTACGAGCCGCCCGCGCCCCACAGTGAAGCGATCCTGGTGCCCAAGGACTCCCCGATCACGTCGGTGCAGGATCTCAAGGGCAAGAAGGTCGTGCTCAACAAAGGCTCCAACGTGCACTACCTGTTGGTGCGCGCCCTGGAAGACGCCGGCCTCAAGTACACCGACATCCAGACCGTCTTCCTGCCACCGGCCGATGCCCGCGCCGCCTTCGAGCGCGGCAGCGTCGATGCCTGGGTGATCTGGGACCCGTACCAGGCGGCTGCCGAACAGCAACTGCAAGCACGCACCCTGCGCGATGGCCAGGGCATCGTCGACAACCACCAGTTCTATCTGGCGACCAGGCCCTATGCCGAGCAGCACCCGGTCGTGATCAAGACCCTGGTGGAGCAGGTTCGCGCCATCGGCGAGTGGTCCAAAGCCAACCCTGAGGACGTGACCAGGCAGGTCTCGCCACTGATCGGCCTGCCGGCGGACATCACCCTGACTTCCATGAAGCGCCAGGGCTTTGGCGCGCACTTCGTCACCCCGGACGTCGTCGCGGCGCAGCAGAAAATCGCCGACAGCTTCTACCAGCTCAAGTTGATCCCCAAGCCCTTGAGCATCAAAGACGTGATCTGGACACCACCGGCGACTGTTGCCAACGCGCAGTAATTCCAATTTCCAAGGAGACCACTCCATGAGCCTCAATATTTTCTGGTTCCTGCCCACCCATGGCGACGGCCATTACCTTGGCACCGCCGAAGGCGCCCGCGCCGTCGATCACGGGTACCTGCAGCAAGTCGCCCAGGCGGCGGATCGCCTGGGCTTTGGCGGGGTGCTGATTCCCACCGGACGCTCCTGCGAAGACTCCTGGCTGGTGGCGGCCTCGCTGATCCCCGTCACCCAGCGCCTGAAGTTTCTGGTCGCGCTGCGTCCCGGGATCATTTCCCCGACGGTGGCGGCGCGTCAGGCCGCGACCCTGGATCGGTTGTCCGGTGGCCGGGCGCTGTTCAACCTGGTGACGGGGGGCGACCCGGAAGAATTGGCCGGTGATGGCTTGTTCCTCAGTCACGAGGAGCGCTATCAGGCGTCGGTGGAATTCACCCGGATCTGGCGTCGAGTGCTGGAGGGCGAGACGGTGGACTACGACGGTCAGCACATCAGCGTGAAGGGCGCGAAACTGCTCTATCCGCCGATCCAGCAGCCACGTCCGCCGCTGTATTTCGGAGGATCCTCGGAGGCGGCCCAGGATCTGGCCGCCGAACAGGTCGAGATGGTCCTGACCTGGGGCGAGCCGCCGGCTGCGGTGGCCGAAAAAATCCAGCAGGTCCGGGACAAGGCCGCGAAGCTGGGACGCACCGTGCGCTTTGGGATTCGCCTGCATGTGATTGTGCGTGAAACCACGGCTGAAGCCTGGCAAGCGGCGGATCGCCTGATCTCCCACCTGGACGACGACACCATTGCCCGTGCTCAAGCCTCGCTGGCGCGCTTTGATTCGGTGGGCCAGCAGCGCATGGCGGCCCTGCATGGCGGCAGCCGCGACAACCTGGAAGTCAGTCCGAACCTGTGGGCCGGGGTGGGCCTGGTGCGTGGCGGGGCGGGGACGGCGCTGGTCGGCGATGGTCCGACCGTGGCGGCACGGGTCAAGGAGTATGCGGCGCTGGGCATCGACACCTTCATTTTCTCCGGTTATCCCCATCTGGAGGAGTCCTACCGGGTGGCCGACTTGTTGTTCCCGCACCTGGACGTCGAGCGCCCGGAGCTGCCCAAAAGCGGTGGCTACGTCAGCCCGTTTGGCGAAATGGTAGCCAACGACATCCTTCCCAAAGCCGTGTCCCAGAGCTGAGGCGCGCCATGAAGAGGGGAACCTTTATCCACAGCCTCGCACCCTGGGCACTGCCGGTGCTGTTGTTGGCGGTATGGCAGTTGTCGGTGTCGGCGGGTTGGCTGTCGACGCGGATACTGCCGGCGCCCAGCGCGGTCATCGAGGCAGGCGTAGATCTGGTGCGCAGTGGCGACATCTGGAAACACCTGGCGATCAGCGGCTGGCGTGCCGGCATCGGTTTCGTGATCGGCGGTGGCCTTGGCCTGGCGCTGGGGTTCATCACTGGGCTGTCGAGGTGGGGCGAGCGCCTGCTCGACAGTTCGGTGCAGATGATCCGCAACGTGCCGCACCTGGCGCTGATTCCACTGGTGATCCTGTGGTTCGGCATTGATGAGTCGGCGAAGATTTTCCTGGTGGCCCTGGGCACCTTGTTCCCGATCTACCTCAACACCTACCACGGCATCCGCAACGTCGACCCGGCCCTGGTGGAGATGGCGCGCAGTTATGGCTTGAGCGGTTTCAGCCTGTTCCGCCAGGTGATTCTGCCGGGCGCGCTGCCGTCGATTCTGGTGGGGGTGCGGTTTGCCCTGGGCTTCATGTGGTTGACCCTGATCGTTGCAGAAACCATTTCCGCCAGCTCCGGTATCGGTTACCTGGCGATGAACGCCCGGGAGTTCCTGCAGACCGATGTGGTGGTGCTGGCGATAGTTTTGTATGCGCTGCTCGGCAAGCTGGCCGACCTCGCTGCCCGTGGGCTGGAACGCGTGTGGTTGCGTTGGCATCCGGCCTATCAAGTGGCCAAGGGAGGTGCGGCATGACGGCTCAGCAACCACCGCGCCTGCTGCGCGGGATTCCACTGGCGGTGCGCAAGCTGCAAAAGACCTTTGGTGCGCGGCACGTACTGCGGGACATAGACGTGCACATTCCGGCCGGTCAATTCGTCGCGGTGGTGGGGCGTAGCGGCTGCGGTAAAAGCACATTGCTGCGCTTGCTCGCCGGCCTCGATCAACCGACGGATGGCGAGCTGTTGGCCGGATCCGCGGCGCTCAGCCAGGCGCGGGAAGACACCCGCCTGATGTTTCAGGAAGCGCGTCTGCTGCCCTGGAAGAAAGTGATCGACAACGTTGGCCTCGGCCTCAAGGGCGACTGGCGCCAGAAAGCGTTGGACGCTCTGGATGCCGTAGGGTTGGCGGATCGCGCCAATGAATGGCCGGCGGCGTTGTCCGGCGGGCAGAAGCAACGGGTGGCCCTGGCCCGGGCGCTGATCCACCAGCCGCGCTTGCTGTTGCTGGATGAGCCGCTGGGCGCCCTGGATGCCCTGACCCGCATTGAAATGCAGCAACTGATCGAGCGGCTCTGGCAGCAGCACGGCTTCACCGTGTTGCTGGTGACCCACGACGTCAGTGAAGCCGTGGCGATTGCCGACCGGGTGCTGTTGATCGAGGAGGGCGAGATTGGCCTGGACCTGCACGTCGACTTGCCGCGCCCCCGGGCGCGTGGCTCCCATCGACTGGCGGCACTGGAAACCGAAGTCCTCAACCGTGTGCTGTCACTGCCTGGCCAGCCACCGGAACCTGAACCTGTTTCACCCTTGCCCACGCAATTGCGCTGGGCTCAATAACTGCAGTTTTATCCCAACGACAGGAATCAACATCATGACGATCAAGGCCATCAACGTTCGCAACCAGTTCAAAGGCACCATCAAGGAAATCGTCGAAGGCGACGTGCTCTCGGAAATCGACGTACAGACAGCCTCCGGCATCGTCACCTCGGTGATCACCACGCGCTCGGTCAAAGAGCTAGAGTTGGTGATTGGCAGTGAAGTCATCGCCTTCGTGAAATCTACCGAGGTGTCGATCGCCAAGTTGTAAGCGCGTGCGCCACGAGCAACCCCGAAGGGTGTGAGCCCTTCGGGGTTGTGTGCGTGTGAGTCAGTGTGGTGGTGAGCCCTTCACGGGCAAGCCCGTTGCCGCCTTTGAGCGGCGTCGCGCACAGGCCTGACATTTACTGGGGGCCCAATGTGGGAGCGGGCTTGCCCGCGAAGAGTGCAGTGAAGCCAGCACAGAAATCAGGCTGGAACTACACGCTTTGGCAAATACGGCGGCAGATACAACCCAAGGTACGCATCGAACACCCGCATCCCTTCCTCCGCCATGCGCGGGGTGATCTGCCCGTGCTGCTGCACCGAGCGTGCGTAAACACGGTCGCCCAGCTCCATGGCCAGGGCAAACACGTCGACGTCCCTGGGCAATGCCGGTAGTTCGAAGTGGTGGTCGAAGAGTTTGTGCATCAGGTCGCCCAGTTCGATGTCGTGCTGACGGTCGGCCTGGGTGACCTCGGTCAGGCCATGCTGGGCGAGGATCAGTTGGCGGGCGGCGGCATCTTCGCTGTAGATCGCGAGCATGCGCTGTTCCACCAGCCGCGACAGGTCACGCCAGCCACTGAGGGTGCCGTGGTCGATAGGCGCTTGCAGGCAGGCGCGGAATGCGGCGTGGACGTCGGTCGTCAAGGCTTCGAGCAGGGCCGGGACGCTGGCGAAGAAATGGTAGACGGAGGAGGGCGGGATCTCCGCGCGCTCGGCGACACTGTAGATCGACAAACTGGCCACGCCCTCGGCGGCCAGCAGTGTGCGGGCGGCATCGAGTATCGAATCGATTCGCGCCTGGCTGCGGGCGCGGGGTTTACGAAGAGTGGCGGGCCGGGTCATTGAAGTCTCCTGCAAAGGCAGCGGGCATTGTACGAGGCGACTCGCCCCTTGTCTGTACAGGCCCACTGCGCCGCTTGGCCGCCAGGGTGGCTTAGCCGTCGACCTGCACGCTCCGGCCATTCAAGGGTTGGACCGGACGTGCGTTCATCGGATACAGCGCCTGGAAAGCCTCCAGTTGTGCCCGGGATATCTGCACCGCAGTAGTCAGCACATTCCAGCGCACGCCTTCAGTACAGGGTGGGGTAGTCAGAGAACCCATGTAGGAATAGGCGTTGTGGGTGGCGGGCAATAAATCGGCAATGTTCAGTGTCTCCAGGGTCGCCGTGCCACCCGCGTCCTTTGGCATGGCTGCCAGGATCGACTCGAGCGTCGGGTTATGTGCGCCCTCTTCAAACAGCAAGGCCACAACGGCCAGTTCGCCTGCGGTGTTGCGATGAACCAGATGCGCATTCAGCGGATAGGAGCGGCCCTGGATCTTTTCCTCGCTGGGCGTATGGAAGTGCAATTGCACGAGCGAATAGGCACCGGAGGTCAGGGTGATACCACCTGGGTCCGTCGGCGATACCTGGATCGTATGACCGTTGTTCAGCACGGCGGCTGTGCTTGGGCGATAAGTGAAGGTTGGGGGCTCGACTCCAGCCTTCACCGCGTCATGAATGTCGATTGGCGACTGTTCTTTACCGGAGGTGCAGAGTCTGAATTCGCTCTTCAGTTCGCTCCAGCTTTCCGGGCCGGAGGGTGCGGTGTAGCCCCATTCGGCAGTGTCGGCGGTATTGGCCCAGGCGGTAGCGCACAAACCGGCGGCGATCAGGGTCATGGCTGTGCCTGGTAGCAGTTTTGTCATGCTTGTTGTTCTCAGCAGTCAGGTAGGAAACCGGTTAAATTCCGGGGGCCTGAAGTGTGAACTTGCAGGTAGGCAATCGATGTAATCCGTGTCTGACGGTTTTGTAAGATATATCCACGGATAATGGCTGTAAGACCAAGCGATGGATGGCGGGCACAAAAAAACGCCGCCAGCTGCAAGGCTGACGGCGTTCGTTTTTACTGCAACCCACTTACACGGTATGCAGGTACCAGTTGTACTCGAGGTCGGAGATGGAGTGTTCGAACTCCTCCAGCTCGCTCTCTTTACAGGCCACGAAGATATCGATGTATTTCGGATCGATGTACTTGGCCATGACTTCGCTGTCGTCCAGCTCACGCAGTGCATCGCGCAGGTTGTTCGGCAGGCTTTGCTCGTTCTGCTCGTAGCTGTTGCCTTCGACCGGAGCACCCGGCTCGATCTTGTTGACCAGACCGTGGTGCACGCCTGCCAGGACCGAAGCCATCAGCAGGTACGGGTTGGCATCGGCGCCGGCCACACGGTGTTCGATGCGCACGGCATCGGAGGAACCGGTCGGCACACGAATCGCTACAGTGCGGTTGTCCAGGCCCCAGCACGGCGAGTTCGGCACGTAGAACTGTGCGCCGAAACGACGATAGGAGTTGACGTTCGGGCAGAGGAAAGCCATCTGCGCCGGTAGGGTCTCGAGCACACCGCCGATCGCGTGACGCAGTGCGGCGTTCTGCTCGGGATCCTCACTGGCAAAAATATTCTTGCCGTCTTTATCAAGGATCGAGATGTGGACGTGCAGACCATTACCCGCCTGGCCTGGGTAAGGCTTGGCCATGAAGGTGGTGTCCATCTCATGGTCGTAGGCGATGTTTTTGATCAGACGCTTGAGCAGTACCGCGTAGTCGCAGGCCTTGATCGGGTCGGCAACGTGGTGCAGGTTCACTTCGAACTGCGCCGGAGCACTTTCCTTGACGATGGCGTCGGCCGGGATGCCTTGCTCCTTCGCACCTTCCAGGATGTCCTGGAGGCAGTCGACGTATTCGTCGAGGTCGTCGATCAGGTAGACCTGTGTCGAGTGCGGGCGTTTACCGGAAACCGGCGAGCGAGGGGGTTGCGGGCGACCGTTCACGTTCTCCTGGTCGATCAGGTAGAACTCCAGTTCGAAGGCGGCGCAGATGGTCAGGCCCATCTCGTCGAACTTGCGCACTACATTGGCCAGCACTTCACGCGGGTCGGCGAAGAATGGCTCACCTTCGAGTTCGTGCATGGTCATCAACAGTTGCGCGGTAGGGCGCTTCTGCCAAGGCTCATTGCACAGGGTGTCAGGGATTGGATAGCAGATTCGGTCAGCATCGCCGATGTCCAGGCCCAGGCCGGTGCTTTCCACCGTCGAACCATTGATATCCAGAGCAAATAGAGAGGCCGGCAGGTTGATGCCTTTCTCGTAAACCTTGTGGAGGCTGGTGCGTTCGATGCGCTTGCCGCGCACCACACCATTCATATCCGCAATCAGAAGGTCAACGTACAGAACCTCAGGATGTTCCTTAAGGAACGCGTTCGCTTCGTTAAGCTGAACGGCACGCGGGGGTACCGACATGATGCAACACCTTTGTTGTTAAAAATATCAATCATTGATCTTTTCAGATTCCAGTCAACCCCAATGGCATGCCGAAGTCAAGCGAGGCCTTAATTGCCCTAAAAAAGCGCTCGAATGGCATTTTTGAGGCAGTTTGGGGCGTTTTTATGCCTTTCACTTCTTTTGCTACAGCATGTTTGAGCGGGCCGTGTTGTATTTTTTACGGGGGTGTTGTGTAAAAAAATGAACAAGGCTAAGCTCGATTCAAACCCATAACAGCAATAATACCGGGGTGCTTCATGTCTCGCCTGCCGTTAATCGGCGTCACCGCCTGCTCCAGGCAGATCGGTCTGCATGCTTATCACATCAGTGGCGACAAGTACGTTCGTGCAGTGGCCACGGCAGCCAGAGGCTTGCCGGTGATTGTGCCGTTGCTGCCGGAATTGCTGTCCCCGTCCGAAATTCTGGACGGCCTGGATGGCATCCTGTTTACCGGCTCACCTTCCAATGTAGAACCTTTTCACTATAGCGGTCCTGCGAGTGCGCCGGGAACCGCCCATGATCCTGCACGCGATGCCACCACCCTGCCGCTGATTCGCGCCGCGGTGGCCGCAGGCGTCCCGGTACTGGGGATCTGTCGTGGCTTTCAGGAAATGAACGTCGCATTCGGTGGCAGCCTGCACCAGAGCGTCCACGAGGCCGGTCCCTTCATGGATCACCGTGAAGACGACAGCCTGCCGCTGGAAGGACAGTACGCCCCCAGCCACCCGATGCATATCCAGCCGGGTGGCGTACTTGCGGGCCTGGGCCTGCCGAGCGTGATTTCAGTCAATTCGATTCATGGTCAGGGCGTTGAACGTCTGGCGCCGGGCCTGCAAATCGAGGCGTTGGCGCCCGACGGATTGATCGAGGCGCTGTCTGTCAAGGACGCAGAGATCGAGGGAGGCCAGGCTTTTGCCTTGGGGGTGCAATGGCACCCCGAATGGCAGGTAAGCTCCAACCCTCACTACCTTGCCATCTTCCAGGCATTTGGCGATGCCTGTCGCAAGCGGGCAATACAACGCGACGCGGACGCGTCAAACAACGCCTGACTCTTAATGAAGTCAGGAAACCCAGCCCAGAGGCATTTATGAGTAACAACCTCGACCAGCTCACCGATTGGTTGAAAGACCACAAGATCACAGAAGTCGAATGCATGATTGGCGACTTGACGGGGATCACCCGTGGCAAGATTTCGCCAACCAACAAGTTCATTGCCGAAAAAGGCATGCGCCTGCCCGAGAGTGTGTTGCTGCAAACAGTAACGGGCGACTATGTCGAAGACGACATCTATTACGAACTGCTCGACCCGGCCGACATCGACATGATCTGCCGTCCGGACGAAAACGCCGTATTCCTCGTGCCGTGGGCCATCGAACCGACCGCCCAGGTGATTCACGACACCTACGACAAGCAAGGCAACCCGATCGAGCTGTCGCCGCGCAACGTGCTCAAAAAGGTACTCAAGCTCTATTCCGACAGGGGTTGGCAGCCAATCGTGGCGCCGGAAATGGAGTTTTACCTGACCAAGCGTTGCGAAGACCCGGACTTCCCGTTGCAACCGCCAATTGGCCGTTCCGGCCGCCCGGAAACCGGTCGCCAGTCCTTCTCCATTGAAGCGGCCAACGAATTCGACCCATTGTTCGAAGACGTCTACGACTGGTGCGAACTGCAAGAGCTGGATCTGGACACCCTGATCCACGAAGACGGCACGGCGCAGATGGAAATCAACTTCCGTCATGGCGACGCGCTGTCCCTGGCCGACCAGATCCTGGTGTTCAAGCGCACCATGCGCGAAGCGGCGCTCAAGCACAACGTGGCGGCGACCTTCATGGCCAAACCCATGACCGGCGAGCCGGGCAGTGCCATGCACCTGCACCAGAGCATCATCGACCTCGAGACAGGCAAGAACGTTTTCTCCAATGAAGACGGGACCATGAGCCAGCTGTTCCTCAATCACATCGGTGGCTTGCAGAAGTTCATCCCTGAGTTGCTGCCGCTGTTCGCGCCCAACGTCAACTCGTTCCGCCGCTTCCTGCCGGACACCTCGGCGCCGGTGAACGTGGAGTGGGGCGAAGAGAACCGTACCGTGGGCCTGCGGGTGCCGGATGCCGGGCCGCAAAACCGTCGGGTGGAAAACCGTCTGCCGGGCGCCGACGCCAACCCGTACCTGGCGATTGCCGCGAGCCTGCTCTGCGGCTACATCGGCATGGTCGAAGGCATCAACCCAAGTGCACCCGTGGTTGGACGGGGTTACGAGCGGCGCAACCTGCGTCTGCCGCTGACCATCGAAGACGCACTGGAGCGCATGGAAAACAGCGCCACTATCGAGAAGTACCTGGGCAATAAATTCATCACTGGCTACGTCGCGGTCAAGCGGGCCGAGCATGAAAACTTCAAGCGCGTGATCAGTTCGTGGGAACGGGAGTTCCTGTTGTTCGCCGTCTGATACGCCGGGTGCGGCCCTCAAAAGCCGCACTCTCACCTAACTAGGAGAGCTTTATGACCAGCCACAACCCGCAAACCCGTGAATGGCAAATCCTGAGCAACGATCACCACCTGGCGCCGTTCAGCGACTTCAAGCAGCTTAAAGAGAAAGGCCCGCGCATCATCACCCACGCCAAGGGCGTTTACCTGTGGGACAGCGAAGGCAACAAGATCCTCGACGGCATGGCCGGCCTGTGGTGCGTGGCCATCGGTTACGGTCGCGACGAGCTGGCCGATGCCGCCAGCAAGCAGATGCGTGAGCTGCCGTACTACAACCTGTTCTTCCAGACCGCTCACCCGCCGGTGCTGGAACTGGCCAAGGCCATCGCCGACATCGCCCCGGAAGGCATGAACCACGTGTTCTTCACCGGTTCCGGTTCCGAAGGCAACGACACCATGCTGCGCATGGTTCGCCACTACTGGGCGATCAAGGGCCAGCCGAACAAGAAGGTCATCATCAGCCGTAAAAACGGTTACCACGGTTCGACCGTGGCCGGTGCCAGCTTGGGCGGCATGACCTATATGCACGAACAGGGCGACTTGCCGATCCCGGGCATCGTGCACATCCCGCAACCGTACTGGTTCGGTGAAGGCGGCGACATGACACCGGATGAGTTCGGTATCTGGGCGGCCAACCAGCTGGAAGCCAAGATTCTCGAAGTCGGCGTCGACAACGTCGGCGCCTTCATTGCCGAGCCGATCCAGGGTGCTGGCGGCGTGATCGTTCCGCCAGACAGCTACTGGCCGCGCATCAAGGAAATCCTTGCCAAGTACGACATCCTGTTCGTCGCCGACGAAGTGATCTGTGGTTTCGGCCGCACGGGTGAGTGGTTCGGTAGCGATTTCTACGACCTCAAGCCCGACATGATGACCATCGCCAAGGGCCTGACCTCCGGCTACATCCCGATGGGTGGCCTGATCGTGCGCGATGAAGTGGTCGAGGTGCTGAACGAAGGCGGCGACTTCAACCACGGCTTCACCTACTCCGGTCACCCGGTTGCCGCGGCAGTGGCGCTGGAGAACATCCGCATTCTGCGCGAAGAGAAAATTATCGAGCGCGTTCATGCAGAAACGGCACCGTATTTGCAAAAGCGTCTACGGGAACTGAACGATCACCCGTTGGTGGGCGAAGTCCGTGGCGTCGGCCTGTTGGGTGCCATTGAACTGGTTCAGGACAAGGCCACGCGCAAGCGTTACGAGGGTAAGGGCGTCGGCATGATTTGCCGGCAGTTCTGCTTCGACAACGGCCTGATCATGCGCGCAGTGGGGGACACCATGATCATCTCGCCGCCCCTGGTGATTACACCGGCGGAAATCGACGAACTGGTGACCAAGGCGCGTCAGTGCCTGGACTTGACCCTGAGTGCATTGCAACGCTAAGTGCTAGGCTCTGAGCGAAAGGGAATGTAGGCCCTTTCGCTCAGGGAGATCAGAAAGCTTGGCCTTTCCTTGAAAGACCGCCACTGAACTTGCCAGACTAGCCATAGTTCCAGTTGCCCGGGTTCGGCCGCGGAACAGGTGGTTCAAAAAAGAACAATTTGGAGCATTACGCATGAAGGCACTAGGTAAAAAGCTCGGTGGCAAGACACTGCTCGCCATGTCCCTGCTGGGGCTGATGGCTGGCGCGGTCCAGGCTGATGACAAGGTACTGCACGTTTACAACTGGTCTGACTACATTGCACCGGATACCGTCAAGAAGTTCGAAGACGAGTCGGGCATCAAAGTGGTCTACGACGTCTTCGACAGCAACGAGACCCTGGAAGCCAAGTTGCTGGCGGGCAAGTCCGGCTACGACATCGTCGTACCCTCGAACAACTTCCTGGCCAAGCAAATCAAGGCCGGCGTCTACCAGAAGCTGGACAAGTCCAAGTTGCCTAACTGGAAGAACCTGAACCCTGACCTGCTCAAGGCCGTCTCGGTCAGCGACCCGGGCAACGAACATGCCTTCCCGTACATGTGGGGCTCGATCGGCATCGGTTTCAACGCCGAAAAGGTCAAGGCCGCCCTGGGGGCCGACGCACCGACCAACTCCTGGGATCTGCTGTTCAAGCCGGAAAACGCGGCCAAGCTGAAATCCTGTGGCATCAGTTTCCTCGACTCGCCCACCGAGATGATCCCGGTGGCGTTGCACTACCTGGGCTATCCGACCGACAGCCAGGACAAGAAACAACTGGCCGAAGCCGAAGCGCTGTTCCTGAAGATCCGTCCTTCGGTGGGCTACTTCCACTCGTCCAAGTACATCTCCGACCTGGCCAACGGCAACATCTGCGTGGCCGTGGGTTACTCGGGCGACATCTACCAGGCCAAGGCCCGCGCAGCTGAAGCCGGTGACAAGGTCAAGGTCAGCTACAACATTCCGAAAGAAGGTGCAGGCAGCTTCTACGACATGGTCGCCATCCCCAAGGATGCCGAGAACGTCGAGGGTGCCTACAAGTTCATGACCTTCCTGATGAAGCCGGAAATCATGGCTGAAATCACCAATGCCGTACGTTTCCCGAACGGTAACGCGGCAGCCACGGCACTGGTCGACAAAGACATCACCAGCGACCCGGGTGTTTATCCACCGGCGGATGTACTGGCCAAGCTGTATGCGATTGCCGACTTGCCGGCCGCTACCCAGCGGATCATGACCCGCAGCTGGACCAAGATCAAATCCGGTAAATAAGCCGATTTGAAGTACTGTCCTGTTGCCGTCGTCGTGCTGACGGCGGCAGCAGGAACAATTAAATGACAGAAAGTTTTGCTGGATCGGTTTATCGAGGGTAAGTTGCGCGCCGGTTTTGTTGCCGGGCAGCCACGGCTGTCATGTAACGCTGGGCAACTTTGGCCCAACTATTTAAGAGGACCATCACTTGCCTATTTCTTTGTTTCGCAAAGCCATGCTGGTTGGCGCCGGCCTGACACTCGCCGTCAGTGTGCAAGCCGCACCCACCGTGCATATTTATAACTGGTCGGACTACATCGGCGAAAACACCCTGGCGGACTTCGAAAAAGCCACGGGCATCAAGCCGGTGTATGACGTGTTTGACTCCAATGAAACCCTGGAAGGCAAGTTGCTGGCCGGGCGTACCGGTTATGACGTGGTCGTGCCGTCCAACCACTTCCTGGGCAAACAGATCAAGGCCGGGGCATTCCAGAAACTCGACAAGTCGCAGTTGCCCAACTACGCCAATCTTGATCCGGTGCTGCTCAAGCGCCTGGAACAGAACGACCCGGGCAACCTGTATGCCGTGCCGTACCTGTGGGGCACCAACGGCATCGGTTACAACGTCGACAAGGTCAAGGCCGTACTGGGCGTCGACAAGATCGACTCCTGGGGCGTGCTGTTCGAGCCGGAAAACATCAAGAAGCTGCAAAGCTGTGGTGTAGCCTTCCTGGACTCCGCCGATGAAATGATGCCGACGGTCCTCAACTACATGGGCCTGAATGCCAACAGCACCAACCCTGAGGATTACAAGAAAGCGGAAGCCAAGCTGCTCGCGGTACGGCCTTACGTGACCTACTTCCACTCCTCCAAATACATTGCGGACCTGGCCAACGGCGATATTTGCGTGGCGATCGGTTTCTCCGGCGACATCTTCCAGGCCAAGGCGCGTGCAGCCGAAGCCGGCAAGGGCGTGAACATCGCGTACTCGATTCCGAAAGAAGGCGGCGCGTTGTGGTTCGACATGCTGGCGATCCCCAAGGACTCGTCCAACGTCAAGCAAGCCAATGCGTTCATCAACTACTTGCTCAAGCCTGAGGTGATTGCCCAGGTCAGCGATTACGTCGGCTATGCCAACCCGAACCCTGCGTCGGACAAGCTGATGGATCAGTCGATTCGCGAAGACGAGTCGGTGTATCCGCCGCAAGTGGTCCTCGACAAGACCTACGTGTCGGTCGAGCTGCCACCGAACATTCAACGCTTGATGACCCGCAGCTGGACCAAGGTCAAGTCGGGTAAATAGTGACAAAGGCTCAACCTATCCAAGGTTTCGCCCGTATTGGGCGAACTGCACTCTTTTTGTTGGGAGTTTCGTAAATGGCAGTTGCCTCCGGCGCCTATAAGAAAGCCCTCGAGGGCGACCAGACACCTAAGCAGGTGCTGGTCAAAATCGACCGGGTCACGAAGAAGTTCGACGAGACGATTGCCGTGGACGATGTGTCCCTGGAAATCAAGAAAGGCGAGATCTTCGCCCTGCTCGGCGGTTCGGGATCGGGCAAATCGACCTTGCTGCGCATGCTCGCAGGGTTCGAACGGCCTACGGAGGGACGCATTTTCCTCGACGGCGTGGACATCACGGACATGCCGCCGTACGAGCGGCCGATCAACATGATGTTCCAGTCCTACGCCCTGTTCCCGCACATGACGGTGGCGCAGAACATTGCCTTCGGCCTCAAGCAGGACAAGATCCCGACGGCCGAGGTCGACGCCCGCGTGACCGAGATGCTCAAGCTGGTGCAGATGAGCCAGTACGCCAAGCGCAAGCCGCACCAGCTCTCCGGCGGCCAGCGCCAGCGTGTGGCCCTGGCCCGCTCCCTGGCCAAGCGCCCGAAGCTGTTGCTGCTCGACGAACCGATGGGTGCGCTGGACAAGAAACTGCGTTCGCAGATGCAGCTGGAACTGGTGGAGATCATCGAGCGCGTGGGCGTGACCTGCGTCATGGTGACCCACGACCAGGAAGAGGCCATGACCATGGCCGAGCGCATCGCGATCATGCACCTTGGCTGGATCGCCCAGATCGGCAGCCCGATCGACATCTATGAAACCCCTACCAGCCGCCTGGTCTGCGAATTCATCGGCAACGTCAACATCTTCGAAGGTGAAGTGGTGGACGACGCCGAGGGCCATGCGCTGATCACCTGCAAGGACCTGGATCGCAACATCTACGTGGGGCACGGCATCAGCACCTCGGTGCAGGACAAGTCGGTGACCTACGCGATTCGCCCGGAAAAACTGCTGGTCACCGCCGAAATGCCGACCTGCGAACACAACTGGTCGAGCGGCAAGGTGCATGACATTGCCTACCTGGGTGGCCACTCGGTGTTCTACGTCGAGCTGCCGAGCGGCAAGCTGGTGCAGTCGTTCGTGGCCAACGCCGAACGTCGCGGGCAGCGTCCGACCTGGGGCGACCAGGTCTACGTCTGGTGGGAAGACGACAGCGGCGTGGTACTGCGCTCATGAACATGCGAAAGCTCAAGCGCCGACTCAGTCGAATAATTCCCGGTGGCCGTCAGCTGGTCATCGGGGTTCCGTTCCTCTGGCTGTTCCTGTTCTTCATGTTGCCGTTCTTCATCGTGTTGAAGATCAGCTTCGCCGAAGCGGACGTGGCCATTCCACCGTACACCGAGATCTACAGCTACGTTGAGCAGAAGCTGCAGCTGCTGCTCAACCTCGGCAACTACGTGATGCTCAGCGAGGATGAGCTGTACATCGCCGCTTACCTCGGCTCGTTGAAGATGGCGCTGATCAGCACCATCCTCTGTTTGCTGATCGGCTACCCGATGGCCTATGCCATTGCCAGTGCGCGCAAGGAAATGCAGACCGTGCTGGTGCTGCTGATCATGATGCCGACCTGGACCGCGATCCTGATCCGCGTGTACGCGTGGATGGGCATCCTCAGCAACAACGGGCTGCTCAATGGCTTCCTGATGACCATGGGCTGGATCGACGAACCGCTGCAGATCCTCAACACCAACCTGGCGGTCTATATCGGCGTGGTGTACTCCTACCTGCCGTTCATGATCCTGCCGTTGTACGCCAACCTGGTGAAGCACGATACCAGCCTGCTGGAAGCGGCCTCCGACCTGGGGTCGAGCACCTTCAACAGCTTCTGGAAGATCACCGTGCCGCTGTCGAAAAACGGCATCATCGCAGGCGCCATGCTGGTGTTCATCCCGGTGGTGGGTGAGTTCGTGATCCCTGAACTGCTGGGCGGTCCGGAAACCCTGATGATCGGTAAAGTGCTCTGGCAAGAGTTCTTCAATAACCGTGACTGGCCGGTGGCGTCTGCCTTGGCTGTGGTGATGCTGGCAATCCTGATTGTGCCGATCATTCTGTTCAACCGCAGTCAGGCCAAGGAAATGGAGGGTAGAGAATGAAGCGCTTTCGTTTCTCCAGCCTGATGCTGGTGTTGGGCCTGTTGTTCATCTACCTGCCGATGCTGATCCTGGTGATCTACTCGTTCAACGCCTCGAAGCTGGTAACGGTCTGGGGCGGCTGGTCGATCAAGTGGTACGTCGGCCTGCTGGACAACTCCCAGCTGATGGGCTCGGTGGTGCGCTCGCTGGAAATCGCCTGCTACACCGCGATTGCAGCGGTGGCGCTGGGCACCCTGGCCGCCTTCGTGCTGACCCGGATTACCCACTTCAAGGGCCGTACGCTGTTTGGTGGCCTGGTCACCGCGCCGCTGGTAATGCCGGAAGTGATCACCGGTCTGTCGCTGTTGCTGCTGTTCGTGGCCATGGCGCAGATGATCGGCTGGCCGCAGGAACGCGGCATCGTCACCATCTGGATTGCCCACACCACGTTCTGTGCCGCCTATGTGGCGGTGGTGGTGTCGGCGCGGTTGCGCGAGCTGGACCTGTCCATCGAAGAGGCGGCCATGGACCTGGGCGCGAAGCCGTGGAAGGTGTTCTTCCTGATCACCATCCCGATGATCGCGCCATCGTTGGCGGCGGGCGGCATGATGTCCTTTGCGTTGTCCCTGGATGACCTGGTGCTCGCCAGCTTCGTCTCCGGCCCGGGTTCCACCACCCTGCCGATGGAAGTGTTCTCGGCGGTGCGCCTGGGCGTGAAGCCCGAGATCAACGCCGTGGCCAGCCTGATCCTGCTGGCGGTATCGATCGTGACCTTCCTGGTGTGGTTCTTCAGCCGTCGCGCCGAAGAAAACCGCAAGCGTGCGATCCAGCAAGCCATCGAGGAAAGTGCCGCCGACTCCTGGAAGCAACCGGACGTGCGCCGGGCCCAGGCGCCGGAAGCGGCTTAAGCCCGCTGTACAAAAAAACCTCGCTCCCGGTATCGGGCGCGAGGTTTTTTTACGTCTGCGGTTTGGTGTATCCGATGCCATGGGATTGCAGGTTTTCAGTCGTTACTGCACGCCCCGCGCCGGCAGCAGTTTCAAGGTGCTGCGGGTATTGGCGGTCACTTCCTCTTCGCTGTAGTGCGCTTGATGGTAGATGCCTTCGACATAGGCTTCGGCCTGGTCGGCGTAGTGCGGGTCGAACGGCACGCCGCTTTGGCCGACCGGGTTGATGGTCAGGCCGTGGGCGGGGTCGGCGAAGTCGATGATGCGTCGGGTCGATGGGCCGTAGGTCACGGGCCACGGCGCGGGTCCGATCTTGGCCGAGAGGTTGTTCGGCACCTCATGAGTGCCGGGGGCCTCGAACGGGCCGACGTCGAAGATGCGCTCCAAGGGCTTTTGCGTGCCCAGCGGATGGTTATGGGTCAGGGTATGGGCCTTGCCCCATTGCCATTGGGAGGCATCCGGGCCGAGGGTGGTTTTCAGGTGCGCCAGGCTGGCATTCCAGGCGGCCTTGACCACGTCGGCACGGGTTTCCCTGACCGGTGTGGCGCGGTTGTCCCACCACGGTGAATCCGCGTTCGCGGCCAACCGTGGCAGTGCGGCATCGATCACCCGGGTCGAGAGCAGGGTGTCGAAAAAGCTGTTGCCGAGTTCATCGTGCAGTGCGCCGTCGGCCAGGTTGAACAGCAACTGGTTGAACAGCGTGGCGCTGACGGACTCCAGCGGGTAATCGCCTTTCCACAGTGCCAGTTGTTCCACCCATTCGCGCTCTTGCGGGTCGCTGACCACTTCACGCAATACCGGCAACAACGGCGCCAGGAGGCGAGGGCCGTAGCCCGTGGTGGTGCCCAGTTGCAGTTTCTGGGTGGCGTCGATGTCCCACTTCAGGTTCTTGTCGCTGAGCTGCAGGTTGAGTTGCTGGCCACGGTCGGCCAGGTTGTAGTAGCCGGGAATCTCCATGCCTGTCGGCGAGACCGGCTGGAAGTTGGCCGAGACGATGTAGCCGCGCGCCGGGTTTTCTTCCTGCGGGTTGGCGCTGAACGGGTAGAAGCCTTCTTTGTCGGCCTGGTGGGTGCTGCCGTCGAGGATGAAGCCTGGCTTGACCCCGGCCGGACGCTTGGGCAGTTGTGCCGCGGCCCACCAGCCGATATCGCCCTTGGCGTTGGCCCAGACGATGTTCAACCCGGGTGCCTGGACCTTGGCGGACGCGGCGCGGGCCTTGGCCAGGGTGTCGGCGCGATTGAGCTGGTAGAAGCCTTCGAGGATCGGGTTCTGGGTGTCGAGGAACGCCCACCACATGGCGATCGGGGTCTTGCCGGCGTTGGCGCCGAGCACGTCGTTGATGATCGGCCCGTGGGGCGACTGACGCAGGGTGAAGTTGACCGGCGCCTGGCCCTTCACGGCAATCTGCTGCTCGGTCGTGACCAGGTCGACCCACTTGTCGCGGTACCAGACCTGATTGGGGTTGTCCGGGTTGACCTTCTCGGCGATCAGGTCGAGGTCGTCGTTCTGGAACATCGTCAGGCTCCAGCCGAAGTCCAGGTTGTGACCCAGGAATGCGAAGGGCACCAGCGCCTGATGGTGGCCGTAGAGCTCCAGGCCCGGCGCCGACAGCTGGGCTTCGTACCACACCGCCGGCGTCGAGAAGCGAATGTGCGGGTCGCCGGCCAGCAAGGGCTTGCCACTCTTGGTGTGGTTGCCGGCAATCACCCAGGCGTTGCTGCCTTCGAATTGCGGCAGGCCGTTGTCGGCCAGCGCTTGCTCGCTCAGGCGGGCAATGGCGTTGAGGTCTTGCCAGTCACTGGCGCTGAGGGCTGGAGCATTGGGGGTGTGCTGCTGGGCCAGCACGCCCTTGGGCTGCCAGTCTAGGTCGAAGATATTCAGGTAGTCGTGGCCCAACTGATCACGCACGTAGGTCATTACCGGTTCGGTGCGAAAGGCCGCGGCAAAGCTGTAGGCCATGTAGCCGGCGACGCTGACGCTGTCCTGCGCGGTGAACGGGCGCTTGTGGATGCCCAGCACGTCGAACTCCACCGGTGCGGCGTGAGTGTCCTGATACTGGTTGATCCCGTCCAGGTAGGCTTGCAGGGCCTTCCACGCCGGGGATTGCTTGTCGAGCGCGGCCACATAGCTGTCGGCGCGCTCACGGATGCGCAGGCTGCGAAACAGCTTGTCGGTGTCGAGCAGCTTGGGGCCGAGGACTTCGGCCAGTTCGCCCCGGGACAGGCGGCGCATGGCTTCCATCTGGAACAGTCGGTCCTGGGCCTGCACATAGCCGAGGGTGCGGTACAGGTCGAGTTCGCTTTCGGCGCGAATGTGCGGCACGCCGCGCTCGTCGTAACGCACCGTCACCGACCCCTCCAGGTGCTGCAACTGCACCTGGCCCTGACGCGAAGGCAGCTTGCTGTACACGTACCAGCCAGCGCCGACGATGAGGGCCGCAAGCAATGCAGCCAGTAGGGTCAGGACGCGTTTCATGGGAACTCCTTGTTCTTTTTATGGGTGCCGCCAGCCAAGGCGATCACATTTAGCACAGACCTTGTGCGTCGGGCATCACCTACCTTGAAAAGTCCTGAATGCCCTACTGCGGTTCACTGGCCCATGGGCAATAGCAGCCCACCGCCAGGGTGTGGGTGGCGCTGACGGGACGGTCTTCGCTGAGGGCTTGCAGGATGGGTTCGATAAAACTGTTGTTCGAGTTGCACGTCAGGCCTTCGCTGTAAGGCCCGAAGTACGCCAGTTTGCCGCTGCGATCCCAGATCGCCACCGCCGGGCTGGCGGGGATCTGTTCCGAGCCTGGGAGGATTTCCAGGGTTTTCAGGCCGCTCAGGGTGCTGGGCAACTGCCCCTGGCTGCCGGGCTTCTGGATCGCGTAGAACTGCACGCCTTGGGGTGCGTAGTGCGTCAGCAGCTCGGCCAAGTGTTGTTGATTGCCGACGTTACATGGGCACGCCGGGTCCCAGAAGTGCACGACGCGAATCGCGCCGGGGCCGGCCAGGTGCTCGGGAAGGCGCAAGGGATCGCCGGAAAACACCGCCGTGTGCGAGCTGAATGCCCGCAGGTAGCGCCCCTGAAACCAGTCGTACGCCGCCCACAGCACGCCGGCGCATATCAGGGTGAGCAGGGCGGCAAGCAATGTCGTGCGGGAGTTCGGGCGCATACGAAACCATCCTTGAAGGTGGCGTAGCTTGCCATGCTTGCCGCGACAGATGAATATCGCAGGCCCATAAAGTCTGTTTCGCGCCCCGCGCTTTGCCTGGAAACCCGCCATGCCTGCCACCTTCGATCCCGATCACCTGCGCGCCAGCCTGCGGCCCCTGGCACAGGCGCAGCCGCTGTCGGTGGAGGCCCGGGCCTACCAGCATTTCTACGGGCTGGATTTTCCGGGGCGCACGCTGCGCACGGGGCTGGGCCGTTTCGAGGTGGACGGTTATGAACTGGTCAGCCAGCTCTGGTGGCCCGAGGGGGCGAAGGCGACGTTGTTTCTGTTCCACGGCTTCTACGATCACACCGGGCTGTACCGGCATGTGATCGAGTGGGCACTGGATCAGGGTTTTGCCGTGATCGCTTGCGACCTGCCGGGGCACGGACTGTCCAGTGGCGAGCGTGCCAGCATCCGGGATTTCGCCGAGTACCAGGACACGTTGCAAGGGGTGTTCGCCGAGGCGCGATCCGTTGACCTGCCACAGCCGTGGCATCTGTGCGGGCAGAGTACCGGCGGGGCGATCGTGATCGATCATGTGCTCAATCAGGGCGCGAACAGTCCGGCCCAGGGCCAGGTAATTCTGCTGTCGCCCCTGGTGCGGCCACGGGCCTGGGGCTGGTCGCAGTTCAGTTATTACCTGCTTAAGCCATTCGTCAAAGGCATCGCCCGACGCTTCAGCGAGAACTCCAACGACCCGACGTTCTTGCCCTTCCTGCAGGCCGACCCGCTGCAGCCGCAACGCTTGCCGACCGCCTGGGTCGGGGCGCTGGCGCGCTGGATCAAACGCATCGAAGCCGCCCCACGCAGCAGTCGCACGCCGTTGATCGTGCAGGGGCAGTCAGACATGACGGTGGATTGGCAGCACAACCTTGAGGTACTGGCAGGCAAATTCGAACGCCCGCAGGTGTTGAAGCTGCCCGCGGCCCGCCATCATCTGGCGAACGAAACCCAGGCGTTGCGCCAGGAGTATTTCGGGTTTCTGACCAAGCGGATGAAGGGCTGGAATCGCTAGCACCTGTTGCAATTCGCCGACAGCGATCGTCCGGGCACCGAAGATTACGGGTTGAGGCTCGAGGTGCTCTGGCCCACTGCCAACCCCGCGCGAATCGCCGCCAGTGCCGCCTGATAGTAAGCCTTGCCTTGTGGCGACTCGGCGAACGTGGCGAACTCTTCAAGCTCAGGATCGGACAGGTCGCGATACACGTAGAGCAAGGTGTTGTTCAGGTCGCTGCCAATTTGCTCCATCAAGCGCTGGCGCTGGCCGTTCAACATGCCTTGGGCCTGACTGCCGCCGAGCAGGCCGGGGATCATCTGGCTCAGGCTGTCCGCCGCCACGCCGGCGATTGCCAGGCTGACTTCGGCACCGGCTTCGCGCGCAGGCAGGGCCTGGGCCAAGTGCCCGATGATCAACTGGCGGGTGTCGCTGGCTTCCATTTTCGGCAGGCCCTTGGCGTTTTTCGCCAACTGGTCGCGGCGGGTCGCGAGCAACTCGGCGGTAATGATCTTGCGCCCCAGCGGTGACTGGAAGAAGCTCAACGCCGGTTTCGGATCCGGGAGGTTTTTGCGCAGTTGCGCTTCGGCACGGCGATCCATGGCCTGCGGCGCAAAGCGTTGATTGCTGTTATTGACCAGGGCCTGGAATACCGCAGGCGGCAAGCTGCTTTGGTAGCGCTGCTGGGCGGCGGTCAGGGCATCGTTAAAATGCGCGCGCTGTTCTGGCCAGCCGGCGACCTTGTATAACTGGTCGTGGCCGTCTGCCCAGGCGGGAAAAGTGCAGAGCATCAACAGTGAAAAAAGCAAACGGCGCATAAGGACTCCTGTCGGCAGGCGACTATTCTCCGGGGCCAGACACAGGTTGTCGAGAATTCGTATCAGGATCGTCGGCTTATCCGACGATCCTCCGCTATGCGGTGCTGTCGGATTTTCTGGCGCAGGAATACTATGCGCGCCATGCACATACCCTCTGATCACCCGCTGCTGTTACGTATCGTTGACGACCTGGCTGCGCGCGGCTGGTCGCAGCAGAATATTTTCCTGCCTCAGGGGCTGACCACCGAGCTGGCGGCTGAATGCCGCAAGCGTGCGGCCGAGGGTGAACTGGCGCCGGCTGCCGTAGGGCGCGGGCCGTTCTCGGAGATTCGCGAAGGTATCCGTGGCGATCACATTCAGTGGCTGGAGCCCGGGCAAGCCGAGGCCTGCGACCACTATCTGGGCTTGATGGACAGCCTGCGCGAGGCATTGAACCGCGGCCTGTTCCTGGGCCTTGAGGATTTCGAAAGCCATTTCGCCCTGTACCCGCCCGGGGCGTTCTACCTCAAGCATGTCGACCGCTTTCGCGACGACGACCGGCGCATGGTCTCGGCGGTGATCTACCTCAATGACGCCTGGTTGCCGGAGCATGGCGGCCAGTTGCGGATGTACCTGGAGGAGGACGCCGGGCATGATGTGGTACCCACGGGTGGCTGCCTGGTGGTGTTCCTGTCAGGCGAAGTGCCCCATGAAGTCCTGCCCGCGACCCGCGAACGCCTGTCATTGACCGGCTGGTTTCGCCGGCGGGGCAACGAGCCGTTCTGATCATGCAAAAAATCCTTGTGAGTCGTTGTCTGCTGGGGCACCGCGTTCGTTACGACGGCGGCGCCAGCGGGCCGTTCAATCAACTGGAGCAGTGGATCGCCGAAGGTCGGGTGATTGCCTTGTGCCCGGAAGTCGCCGGCGGCTTGCCGACGCCTCGGGCAGCGGCGGAGATTCCTGGCGGCCAGGGTGTCCAGGTGCTCGAGGGTACGGCCCGAGTGATCACGACTGAGGGCGAGGACGTCAGTGACGCGTTCCTGTCGGGCGCGCGCCAGGCACTGGAGTTGGTGCAACAGCACGGCATCCGTATTGCCGTGCTCAAGGCCAACAGCCCATCCTGCGGCAACCTGCTGACCTATGACGGGACCTTCAGCGGGGTCAAGGTCAGCGGCGAGGGGGTCACCGCAGCCTTGTTGACCCGGCATGGCGTGCGGGTGTTCAGCGAGTTGCAACTGGCCGAGGCGGCGGCTGCACTGGCGAAGCTGGATTGACGCCAGGCACAAAACCTGTGGCGAGGGAGCTTGCTCCCGTTCGACTGCGTAGCAGTCGCAAAAACCATTGAGCGAGATGTGCCTGACAGAGCTCGATTGCAGGTTTCAGGGTCGCTACGCGACCCAGCGGGAGCAAGCTCCCTCGCCACAGGGGAGGAACTCGAGCTCTTACAGTTTTGGCGGCTGGCTTGCGTCCATGCCGAACCACTTCTGCGACAGTTTCATCAGCCGGCCGTCTGCCTTGATCCGTTGCAACGCTCGGTCGATGCCGGCCTGGAAGGCCGGGTTACCCTTTTGAAACGGAATCGCCAGGCTCAAGGTCGGACCGACCCTGGCCCCTTCCTTGACGGGCAAGCGGCTGTCGCGAATGGCGTAGGGAATCAGCAGGCGATCACTGATGGCCGCGTCGAGCTGTTTTCCCGCCACGTCCTTGAGCGGCTGTTGCGCGTCGGGGTAGCTGCGCAGGTCAATGCCCTCGACGCTACGTGCCTGATCGACGAACTGACTGCCTTGCGCAACGCCCAGGGCCTGTCCCTTGAGTGCCAGCAATGAGCCGAGCGGGCGCTGTTCTTCCTCGCGCACGATCAATTGTGCACTCGAATAGCTATAAGGTTCGCTGAAGTCGAAACGATCCTTGAGTTCCGGGGTCAGTGCTATGTGATTGATCGCGACGTCGTACTTGCCGCTTTCAACACCCGGCAGCAGGTCGGTGGAATCGGTGACGACGAAATCGGCGCGCACATCCAGCTCGCTGGCCAGCAGTTGGCCGAGTTCGACTTCGAAACCGGTCAGCTTGCCGTCTTCCTTGAAGTTGAACGGTGGCGTATTGGCTTCAAGTGCAATGCGCAGCTCCCCGCGGTCATTGACTTCATCGATCAGTTCGGCGTGAGCCAAAGGGCTCAGAAGGGGTAGCAACATGATCAGGCCAGGCAGAAAACGCATGGTCACTCCTTGATTTATTTATAGGCGACGCGCTGTTGCGGCTCGCTTTGCTATGGTGTTGAGGTCCTTCGACAACGAATTGCTACGAAGTTGTCCCATTCGTAGAGATTAAGCGGAAAAATGGAGAAAAGAATGAAAACCTTTTTGTCTCGTGCAGCCCTGGCGGGTTTGATGCTCAGTGCTTCGATGCTGGCCAGTGCGGCGGATATCCCACGCACTCAGGCACCGCAGGACGCGCAAGTATTTATCGTCACCCCGGTCAACGGCGATACCGTGGCCAAGACCTTTAAAGTCAAGTTCGGTGTCAGTGACATTTCCCTGGCTCCGGCGGGTGATCAAACCCCTCACACCGGGCACCACCATTTGCTGATCGATGTCGACAAGCTGCCAGCCGAGAACCTGCCGATTCCGGCGGACGCCCAGCACATCCACTTCGGCAAGGCCCAGACCGAGACCGAAGTGACCCTGGCGCCTGGCAAGCACACCTTGCAACTGGAGTTGGGGGACAAGAACCACATGCCGTTCGACCCGCCGATCCTTTCGGAAAAAATCACCGTCACGGTGAAATAAAAAAAGGGAGCCCCGATGGGGGCTAATGCCGATCAGTTAAGAGAAATAAAGCCGAACACGAAACCCGTGGCGAGGGAGCTTGCTCCCGCTGGGGCGCAAAGCGGCCCTGTTTTTGGGCTGCTACGCAGCCCAGCGGGAGCAAGCTCCCTCGCCACGGGT
>NZ_FYDL01000003.1 GCF_900187505.1 Pseudomonas sp. Irchel s3h17 | reverse complement strand
CTCAGCAATCGTTGGTTACATCTTTGATTTCTCGCGGAGTAACTTGTGATGCTGATAATCTTGTTGACTATCAGTCTGACTGCACAAGCACCCACACGAATTGCTTGATTCAGTTGTTAAAGAGCGGTTGGTTAAGATCTTTCGTCTCAACCGAGGGGCGCATTCTACAGCAGCCTCTGTTGCTGTCAAGCGGTTATTTTCAGAAGTTTTCAAAGTTTCCCTTGTAACTTCAACCACTTGCGCTTCCGATCTCTCGTCAGCGGGAGGCGAATTCTACAGCGTTACACGCTGCTGTCAACACCTCTTTTTCAACTTCCTTCTGGCTTCGATGACCTGAAGCAACCTGCTGCCGAAAACTGCGTAACTCTTTGTTTACCAAGGAGTTTTCCGTTTCGACTGCGCCGGAAGTGGGGCGAATTATAGACAGATAAAATTCGCCGTCAACTGCTAATTTCATAAAACTGTCATATTGTTCAAAAACCCCCGAAAACACGAAGGCCGGCCCTCCTCTTCCATAAGAGAGGGGCCGGCCTTCTACCCTTCTACTTACAAGCTAGGGAATGCGAACTGCGACGCTTCATGGCTGGCACGCTGTGGCCAGCGCTGGGTGATCGCCTTGCGACGGGTATAGAAGCGTACGCCATCCGGGCCATAGGCATGCAGGTCGCCAAACAGCGAACGCTTCCAGCCGCCAAAGCTGTGGTAGGCCACAGGCACGGGCAATGGAACGTTCACGCCCACCATGCCCACTTCGATCTCGTCACAGAACAACCGTGCCGCTTCACCGTCACGGGTGAAGATGCAGGTGCCGTTGCCGTATTCGTGATCGTTGATCAGTTGCATCGCCTCTTCCAGGCTGTTGACCCGTACGACGCACAGTACTGGCCCGAAGATCTCTTCTTTATAGATACGCATCTCTGGAGTGACGTTGTCGAACAGGCAGCCACCCAGGAAGAAGCCTTCCTCATGCCCTGCAACACTCAGGCCACGACCATCGACCACCAGGGTGGCACCGGCCGCGACGCCGTCATCCACATACCCGCTGACTTTGTCGCGCGCCTGACCGGTGACCAGCGGCCCCATGTCCAGGCCGCAAGAGGTGCCGGCACCGATTTTCAGTGCCTGGATCTGCGGTACCAGCTTGGCCACCAGGGCATCCGCCACCTGGTCACCGACGCACACGGCCACCGAGATCGCCATGCAACGCTCGCCACAAGAACCGTAAGCCGCCCCCATCAGTGCGCTCACGGCATTGTCCAGGTCCGCATCCGGCATCAGCACCGCATGGTTCTTCGCGCCGCCCAGTGCCTGGACACGCTTGCCGCGCTTGGTGCCTTCGGCATAGATGTACTCGGCAATCGGCGTCGAACCGACGAAGCTCAAGGCTTTGACTTCCGGCGCTTCGATCAGTGCGTCCACCGCGAACTTGTCGCCATGCACCACGTTCATCACGCCTTTTGGCAAACCGGCTTCCAGCAACAGTTGCGCGATCAGCAGCGTCGAACTTGGATCACGCTCGGACGGCTTGAGGATGAAGCAGTTACCGCAGACGATCGCCAGCGGGTACATCCACAGCGGCACCATGGCCGGGAAGTTGAACGGTGTGATACCGGCCACGACGCCCAGCGGCTGGAAGTCGGACCAGGCATCAATGTTCGGGCCGACGTTGCGGCTGTATTCGCCCTTGAGGATTTCCGGAGCGGCACAGGCGAATTCGACGTTCTCGATCCCGCGCTTCAGTTCACCCGCCGCGTCCTCCAGGGTCTTGCCATGCTCTTCGCTGATCAACTGCGAGATACGCGCTTCGTTCTGCTCCAGCAATTGCTTGAAGCGGAACA
The DNA here is from genome assembly GCF_900187505.1 of Pseudomonas sp. Irchel s3h17. Classification (GTDB taxonomy): domain Bacteria; phylum Pseudomonadota; class Gammaproteobacteria; order Pseudomonadales; family Pseudomonadaceae; genus Aquipseudomonas. Next base: position 427,749 of record NZ_FYDL01000003.1, on the reverse strand, counting down.
TCACCTGGGCCCGTCTGGCCGGCGGCGTGTTGCGCCAGGCCGGGAACGCAGCCTTGGCGGCGTCAATGGCCTGTTGAATGGTTTCGCGGCTGGCCAATGGCACTTTATGGATAGGCTGGCCGGTGGACGGGTTGAACACGTCAGCGCTGCGACCGTGGTCGGTCACCAGTTCACCATTGATCAAATGCGGGATGAGGCTCATGCGGGGCTCCTGAAAAGTTGTCCACAAGCGCCCGTCACCGGGCGCCTGCTGTTTGTACTTATATAGAGGGAGGAATCAGTCGATCTTGTTCAGCACTTCGCCGACCGCGTCGAACAGACGATCGAGGTCTTGCGGCTTGCTGTTGAAGGTTGGGCCGAACTGCAGGGTGTCGCCGCCAAAGCGCACATAGAAGCCGGCTTTCCACAGCGCCATGCCTGCCTCGAACGGACGCACGATCGCATCGCCGTCGCGCCCGGCAATCTGGATCGCACCGGCCAGGCCATAGTTACGGATGTCGATGACGTTCTTCGAACCCTTGAGGCCGTGCAGTGCGTTCTCGAAATGCGGGGCCACCTCGGCCACGCTCTGCACCAGGTTTTCCTTTTGCAGCAGGTCGAGTGCCGCCAGGCCAGCGGCGCAAGCCACCGGGTGCGCCGAGTAGGTATAGCCGTGGGGGAATTCCACTGCGTATTCCGGCGTCGCCTGGTTCATGAAGGTCTGGTAGATCTCGGAGCTGGCAATGACCGCGCCCATCGGGATGGCACCGTTGGTCACTTGCTTGGCAATGCACATCAGGTCCGGGGTCACGCCGAAGCTGTCGGCGCCGAACATCGATCCGGTACGGCCGAAACCGGTGATCACTTCGTCGAACACCAGCAAGATATTGTGTTGATCGCAGATTTCGCGCAGGCGCTTGAGGTAGCCCTGAGGCGGCACCAGCACACCGGCGGAACCGGCCAGTGGCTCGACGAACACAGCCGCGATGTTCGACGCGTCATGCAGTTCGATCAACTTGAGCAACTCGTCAGCCAGGGCAATACCGCCCTGCTCCGGCATGCCGCGAGAGTAGGCATTGCTGGCCAGCAACGTGTGCGGCAGATGATCGACGTCCATCATTGCCTGGCCAAACAGCTTGCGGTTGCCGTTGACGCCACCCAGGCTGGTGCCGGCGATGTTCACACCGTGGTAGCCACGCGCACGACCGATCATCTTGGTCTTGGTCGCCTGGCCTTTCAGACGCCAGTAGGCACGGACCATCTTCACCGCGGTATCGGCGCACTCGGAACCGGAGTCCGTGAAGAACACATGGTTCAGGTTGCCCGGCGTCAGCGCGGTAATTTTCTCAGCCAGCTGGAACGACAGCGGGTGACCGTACTGGAAGCCTGGCGAGTAATCGAGGGTGCCCAGTTGCTTGGCCACTGCCTCCTGAATTTCCTTGCGGGTATGCCCGGCGCCGCAGGTCCACAGACCGGACAGCGAGTCATAGACTTTGCGCCCCTTGTCGTCGATCAGCCAGCTGCCTTCAGCCCCCACGATCAGGCGCGGGTCGCGCTGGAAGTTGCGGTTGGCGGTGTACGGCATCCAGTGAGCATCGAGCTTGAGCTGGCTGGCCAGGGATGTCGGGGCGTTTTCAGGCAAGTTCATGGGCAAAACCTCGCAAGGCAAAAAGCGGCGTAGGGATTAAAAAGCGTTGTTGCAGCTAAATTGCCACGGGGATAAAGTCTGTGAAATCCAACTTTTATAACCTTCAGTCAGTCACTCACTAAACTTTAGAGTAAGCGCATGAGCAGCCGTCGACCCGATCCACTGGCGCAAGTCAGCGACTTTGATATCCGCCTGCTACGGATCTTTCGCAGCGTGGTCGAATCCGGTGGTTTCTCCGCGGCCGAAAGCGTGCTTGGCATCGGTCGCTCGGCCATCAGCCAGCAGATGAGCGATCTCGAACAACGCCTCGGCCTGCGCCTGTGCCAGCGCGGCCGCGCCGGATTTTCACTGACGGAGGAAGGCCGTGAGGTCTACCAATCGGCGTTGCAGTTGCTAAGTGCCCTGGAAAGTTTTCGTACCGAGGTCAACGGCCTGCACCAGCACTTGCGCGGTGAGTTGACCATCGGCCTGACCGACAACCTGGTGACCCTGCCCCACATGCGCATCACCCACGCCCTGGCGCAACTGAAGGAGCGGGGGCCGGACGTGCAGATCCAGATCCGCATGATCGCCCCCAATGAAGTCGAGCAAGGCGTGCTCGACGGCCGCTTGCATGTCGGCGTAGTGCCCCAGGCCAGTGCCTTGTCGGGTCTTGAGTACCAGCCGCTGTACAGCGAGCGCTCGCTGCTCTACTGCGCCGTTGGCCACCCGCTGTTTTATGTCGATGACAAGCAACTGGACGATGAACGCCTCAACAGCCAGGACGCCATTGCCCCGACCTTCCGTTTACCGGCAGAGATTCAGGCCCACTACCAGGCGCTCAACTGCACCGCCAGTGCCTCGGACCGCGAGGGCATGGCATTTCTGATTCTGACCGGACGCTACATCGGCTACCTGCCGGATCACTACGCCAGCCTGTGGGTCCAGCAGGGTCGCCTGCGCGCGCTCAAGCCCGACGCCCGCTTCTATGACCTGAGCCTGGCATCGGTCACACGCAAGGGCCGACGCCCGCATCTGGTGTTGGAAAGTTTCCTGGAGAGCCTGGCGGCGACACGCTGACGGCCTGAAACTTGAGCGCCTGAGCGCTTTTGTCGCGACAAGGCTTGTCGGATTCCCGTGGGTGCGTTATCAACGCACAGGCGCCCCCACTGACCTGCCCGGAAACGTCCATGCCCCTTGAAGTCCCTGCCCACGCCGGTAAACCCGCCAGCCGCATTCGCCAGAAAAACGAAGAAGCGATACTCAAGGCCGCCGAAGTCGAATTCGCGCGCCACGGCTTCAAAGGCACCAGCATGAACACCATCGCGCAGAATGCCGGGCTGCCCAAGGCCAACCTGCATTACTACTTCACCAACAAGCTCGGCCTGTACATCGCGGTGTTGAGCAACATCGTCCAGTTGTGGGACAGCACCTTCAACACCCTGACGGCCGACGACGATCCGAGCGAAGCGCTGACCCGCTATATCCGCGCCAAGATGGAATTCTCACGCCGCCAGCCGCAGGCTTCGCGCGTGTTCGCCATGGAAGTCATCAGCGGCGGCGAATGCCTGACCGAGTATTTCAACCAGGACTACCGCGCCTGGTTCCTGGGCCGTGCACGTGTGTTCCAGGCCTGGATCGACGCCGGCAAAATGGACCCCGTCGACCCGGTGAACCTGATCTTCCTGTTGTGGGGCAGCACCCAGCACTATGCCGACTTCGCCACGCAAATCTGCCGCGTCACCGGTCGCAGCAAGCTGACCAAACAGGACATGGAAGACGCCGGCAACAATCTGATCCGTATCATTCTCAAAGGCTGCGGCCTCACGCCTGCCATTTAAGACCCACGCCATGCCTTTTACCCTCGATGGACTTTGCGAATACCGCGAAGAGATTCGCAAAAGCCGCTTCATCGCTCTCGCGGCGCCGATCAGCAGTGCCGCCGAGGCGCAGGCCTTTATCGAACAGCGCAGTGACCTGAACGCTTCGCACAATTGCTGGGCCTGGAAACTCGCCGACCAGTACCGCAGCAGCGACGACGGCGAGCCCGGTGGCACCGCCGGTCGACCGATACTCGCCGCCATCGAGGCGCAGGACTGCGACCAGGTCGCGGTGCTGGTGATTCGCTGGTACGGCGGCATCCAACTGGGCACCGGTGGTCTCGCCCGAGCCTATGGCGGCAGTGCCAACAAGTGCCTGCAAGGCGCCGCGAAAATCGAGCTGATCAGCCGTGTGCCGCTCAGCTGTGCCTGTGGCTTCAGCGAGCTGGCCCTGGTCAAGCTGCGCGTCGCCGAACTCGGCGGCCTGGTGGTGGAAGAGACGTTCACCGCAAACGGCGTGGACCTGCAACTGGCGGTGGGCGAAACACAGGTCCAGACATTGCAGGAGCAATTGGCCGGCCTGAGTCGCGGGCGGATTGTGTTACAGCGCTGAACAACCGCCCGCCATGTTTTGGGGCAACGCGGCATGCCAACTTCGCCAGCACTTGCCCACAGCCGCTGTGCACCCGACTGTGGATAACCTGAGCACACAGCGCTGTAGCCCTTCTGTCACGTGGCCTGGCGGGGATTGATCGCTTTTTGACCAGAATCATCTCAAACCCTTCAATTCCATCGAAAAACAATAGCTTGGAACGGTTTAGCACCTTTAGAACAAAGCCCTCCAGTGCTTATGCCCAGGCTTTTGGCTTGCGCACAATTACTGTGGAGCAACCTGTGGATAACCCGTTCATGCCTCGCGCAGTTGCATGGCCAGCATAGGCTGCAGCCGAATGATCATTTTTTAACCAGGCCTTACCAGATCCATCCCGCCCCCGATCTCGCACTTCGCCCCGAAGTGGTGCCACATGCAGATGCAAAATGCCGCACGCGCTTGAGCGAAACCGCGACGCCGTGCGCACACGGTTGTATGCGCCGGGGCAGGCCGGGCATTCGAAACAAGCCTTGGGTGCCTGCGGTCAGTGCGCCCCTCCAGGCACGAGGCTTGTCCGTGATGCCTGCTTCACAGGCAATGCCTGGGCAACGCCCCACGCCAACTCGAAGACCAGAAAAACCGCCAGCAACAACGTCGCACCATGGAGCAAGGCATAGACCTGCCAGGCTGCAAACAGAAACCGACCGACCGCGTCATAGCGGCCATACAGCGGTTGTGGATCACGAATCCGCAGCACCGACCAGACGCAGACAATCGAGCCCAACAGATTCGCCATCAGCAGGTGCGTCGGTTCGAACGGCGGAAAGCTTCCGGGCAGGCCGAGCGCCTGGTTCAAGGCCGACAACAGGCCGTGCAACGCGCCGAAACTCCAGGGCGTGACAAATGCTGCCATCACGATCAGGTCGTACCAGGCGCTGCCTCGTACCAGTCGGCGATACTGTTCAGTCGTCCACATTTCGCTCACTCCAATGATTCAAGGAGCACCAAGGCTAAAGCCTGGACTATGCTCGAAGGTCAACCCCCCCTGGAGTCTCGGCGATGCGTATCGGTGAACTAGCCCTGGCCAGCGCCGTCAGCCGCGATACCCTGCGTTTCTACGAGCAGCGCGGGCTGATCGCCGCCCAACGCAGCGCCAACGGTTACCGCGACTACCCCGAGGAAATGCTGCAACTGGTGCTCTACATCAAGACCGCCCAACGCCTGGGCTTTACCCTTGGCGAGATCGGCAGCAGTGTCGCCGCGCTCTGGCATGCCAAGGATCCGGAAAACGCGGTGACTCAACTCCTCCAGGACAAACTGGCGCTCATCGAAATCCGCATCGCCGAACTCGGTGAGTTGCGTCTTGAACTGCAACAACGGCTGGGACAACCTTGTCCACTGAACCCATGACCCTCTTTTCTCAAGGAAGCCATTCATGTCTACGGCAAAAACCGCATTGATCATCGGCGCCTCCCGGGGCCTGGGCCTCGGGCTGGTGAAGACCCTGCTGGCCGACGGCTGGCACGTCACCGCCACCGTGCGCGCCCCGCACAACGCCGAGGCACTGCAGGCGCTGGGTGACGTACGCATCGAGAAGCTCGACATGGACGACCAACAAGCGGTGATCGCCCTCAGCCAACAACTCAAGGGCCAGGTGTTCGACCTGCTGTTCGTCAACGCCGGCGTCAAGGGCCCCGCCGTGCAGACACCCGGTGGCGCGACACTGGCCGAAGTCGGCCAGCTGTTCTTCACCAACGCCGTGGCGCCGATCAACCTGGCCCAGCGTTTTGTCGGACAGATCCGCGAAGGCAGCGGCGTGCTGGCGTTCATGAGTTCGGTACTGGGCAGCGTGACCATGCCTGACGCCCCGGAACTGGCGCTGTACAAGGCCAGCAAGGCCGCGCTGAACTCGATGACCAACAGCTTCGTCAGCCAATTGGGCGAGCAGCAATTGACCGTGCTGTCGCTGCATCCGGGCTGGGTGAAGACCGATATGGGCGGTGAAGGGGCCGATCTTGATGTGGAAACCAGTACCCGTGGGCTGGTGGATCAGGTCAATGACTACGCCGGTAAGGGTGGGCATCACTTCATCAATTACAAGGGCGAGACCATTCCCTGGTAAACACCGCCATCCCCTGTGGGTGCACGTTTGCGCCCACAGGTATTCATCGTCCTGTCGGGCCAGGCTTGCCCGCAACGCACTTTTGATCGAAACTGCGCACCTCGTCCCCCGCGGCGACCCTGGATCAGCAGACAGGGCAACACTGAGCTGGCGAACCTGAACCCAACTTTCAGAGGAGCCGGCAAAATGCCCGCGACCCGTACCTGGTTAAAAAACCCTCTCGCCATCTTCACGGCCAACGACCTCGATGCCCGTGGCGGCCTGGTGCTGCAAGACGGCGTGATCGTCGAAGTACTCAAGCAAGGCCAGCAACCGGCCACTCCCTGCGCACAGGTCTTCGATGCCCGCGAGCACGTGATCCTGCCGGGGCTGATCAACACCCACCACCATTTCTATCAGACCCTGACCCGCGCCTGGGCACCGGTGGTCAACCAGCCGTTGTTCCCATGGCTGAAAACCCTCTACCCGGTCTGGGCCCGACTGACCCCGGAAAAACTCGCGCTGGCGACCAAGGTAGCCTTGGCCGAACTGCTGCTGTCGGGGTGTACCACCGCCGCCGACCACCATTACCTGTTTCCCGATGGCCTGGAAAACGCCATCGACGTGCAAGTCGACTGCGTGCGCGAACTGGGCATGCGCGCCATGCTGACCCGGGGCTCGATGAGCCTCGGTGAAAAGGACGGGGGCTTGCCGCCGCAGCAGACCGTGCAGGAAGGTGAAGTCATCCTCGCCGACAGCCAGCGCTTGATCGCCGAATACCACCAGCGCGGTGAAGGCGCGCAAATCCAGATCGCCCTGGCGCCTTGCTCACCGTTCTCGGTCACCCCCGAAATCATGTCCGCCAGCGCAGAAATGGCGAACAGGCTCGACGTGCGCCTGCACACCCACCTGGCCGAAACCCTCGACGAAGAAGACTTCTGCCTGCAGCGCTTCGGCCTGCGCACCGTGGACTACCTGGACAGCGTCGGCTGGCTCGGCCCCCGCACCTGGCTCGCCCACGGCATTCACTTCAACCCCGACGAAATCGCCCGCCTCGGCGCGGCAGGCACCGGCATCTGCCATTGCCCAAGCTCGAACATGCGCCTGGCCTCGGGCATCTGCCCAACCCTGGAGCTGACCGATGCCGGCGCTCCGATAGGCCTGGGCGTGGATGGCTCGGCGTCCAACGACGCCTCGAACATGATCCTGGAAACCCGTCAGGCCTTGTACATTCAGCGCCTGCGCTATGGTGCCGAGAAAATCACTCCGGAGCGGGTATTGGGCTGGGCCACCCGTGGGTCGGCGAAACTGTTGGGCCGTACCGACATTGGCGAACTGGCCGTGGGCAAACAAGCTGACCTGGCCATGTTCAAACTGGATGAGCTGCGCTTCTCCGGCAGCCACGACCCGGTCTCGGCGTTGCTGCTGTGTGGTGCCGATCGCGCGGACCGGGTAATGGTTGGCGGCAAATGGCGAGTGATCGACGGCCAGGTTGAAGGGCTGGACCTGAAGGGCTTGATCGCCGATCACAGCCAGGCCGCACGGCAACTGATCGCCGGCGTCTGACCGCACGCCATCGTTGCGCTGAACCTCGGCGACAGGATGGCACGCTGAAGCAATGACCGGTCTGTCCACGCCCAGCGGGTCATCGGCCCGCTGGGCGTGGATCGGTGTTCCATGCCCTTTCTCGCCCAGCCCTCCCCCCTACATGTCGCGGCTTGCCGACACCTGTGCCTGACGGTGGAACAGGACGCCGAGTGATGAACCGGTTGGTCAGGTTTTACCAATTGTTGCGACGAGCCTCTGTAGAATGGCGCCATTGCACCTGATGAGATTCGAAGCATGTACGACTGGCTGAACGCCCTGCCCAAGGCAGAACTGCACCTGCACCTGGAAGGCTCGCTTGAGCCTGAACTGCTATTTGCCCTGGCCGAGCGCAACAAGATCGCCCTGCCGTGGAGCGACGTCGAGACCTTGCGCAAGGCCTATGCCTTCAACAATCTGCAGGAATTCCTGGACCTGTATTACCAGGGCGCCGACGTATTGCGCACCTCCCAGGATTTCTACGACCTGACGTGGGCCTACCTGTTGCGCTGCAAGGCGCAAAACGTGATTCACACCGAACCCTTCTTCGACCCGCAAACCCACACCGACCGTGGCGTACCGTTCGAAGTGGTGCTCAACGGCATCGCCGCTGCACTCAAGGACGGCGAACAGCAACTGGGCATCACCAGCGGCCTGATCCTCAGCTTCCTGCGCCACCTGAGCGAAGAACAAGCGCAGAAAACCCTCGACCAGGCGCTGCCGTTCCGCGATGCGTTTATCGCCGTGGGACTGGACAGTTCCGAGATGGGACATCCGCCAAGCAAATTCCAGCGCGTGTTCGATCGTGCTCGTGGCGAAGGTTTCCTGACCGTCGCCCACGCGGGTGAAGAAGGCCCGCCGGAGTACATCTGGGAAGCCCTCGACCTGCTGAAAATCCAGCGGATCGACCATGGCGTGCGCGCAATCGAAGACGAGCGCCTGATGCAGCGGATCATCGACGAGCAGATCCCGCTGACCGTCTGCCCACTGTCCAACACCAAGCTGTGCGTGTTCGATCACATGTCCCAACACAACATTCTCGACATGCTCGAGCGGGGCGTGAAGGTCACCGTGAACTCCGATGACCCAGCGTACTTCGGCGGCTATGTCACCGAGAACTTCCATGCCCTGCATACCCATCTGGGCATGACCCAGGACCAGGCCCGGCGCCTGGCGCAGAACAGCCTGGATGCACGGCTGGTGAAACCCTGAGGCGCAAGGCAAGACGTCTGTACCCGTAGCACAGACGCCGGCCTCGGGTATCGCTAGAGCGCCAGTTCCAACTCGGTTTCTCTGGCGAACCGCTCGAGCTCACGCGCACCAGCCTCCGTCACCACCAGGGCTCGGGAGTCGTTGGGCAAACTCAACCAGCCAGACTGGATGAACAGCTGCAACAGCGCTGCACCCAGCGTGCCGCCCAGGTGCGGCCGACGCTCGCTCCAGTCAGGGCAAGCGCAGGCCACGTGCGAGTGGCTACGCGCCAATGCCTGAATGAACACCCCCTGGGTCGCCAGTTGCCTGGCACCCTTTGGGGTCACCGTGACGCGCTTGTCCAGCTGTTCGATCCAGCCGGCGTCGAGCAACCTCTGGAACAGGTCCGCCGCCAGGGTTCCACCCAGATGCTCTTCACAGAGCCTGGCGCGCAGCAGTGACGCAGGCGCCGACTGAACACTCGCCAAAGGGCTGGCGCGCTTGAACACGGGCGCAATCTTGCCTGGCGAGCTGGCCAGAGTGGCACTGGCCAGTGCCTGGACTGCCGCGCCGATCTCGGGAGCGGCCAGCCGGAAGAAGCGCTTTCGTCCCCGCGCCTCGACTTTCAACAGTCCGCCGCTGAACAAACGTCCCAGGTGAGCACTGGCCGATGACGGGGATAAACCTGCCAGCAACGCCAGTTCCTCGGATTGCCGTGCAGTACCGTCCATCAAGGCCCACATCATCGCGCTACGCTTCGGGTCGGCCAGTAAGGTGGCAATCTGGCTGATGCAAGGTGCATGTTCCATGTATTCACTCCCTGTTGAATCATTTGTCTACTGCTCGGGGGGACATCTTGACCAGTAATGTGATACCGGAAAAGGCGTGATATCCGCCAAAAACCGGGCTAAACAACCAACTAATACGACAAATTTCCTCGAAATCCTGAAATCGCGCCGCTGACGATCCACAGGAGGTTCCGAGGACTCGAGCATGGCCTGGCCTGTTTGCTGCCAACAGTGCCGACACTGGCGGGCGACTAGTATAAGCGCGATGATCGGCGGTTCCTGCCCCGGGAAAACCGTTGAAGGAGATAGCGCCTGCGAGAAATTTCCCTATATGAAGCGGATTACCGACAATCGACAAATCTTGTCGAAAAATCACCGGTCAATTGCGCGCAACGCCCCTTGAGCATTTCCCGTAACAGGTTCATCGGCTTACTCAAGTGAGCGCGATGGGCGCACAGTAAATTCAGCGGCGCGCGTTCGCCCGACAACTCCGGCATCAGCACCTTCAGGCGTCCGGCCATCACATCACCGGCGACATCCAGCCAGGACTTATAGGCAATTCCAGCGCCGGCGAGCGCCCATAACCGCACCACATCCGCATCATCACTGAAGCGATCACCATTGACCGTCAGGCTCACTTCCCGCTTGCCGTCATGAAAGCGCCAGTGGTCGTGAACCCGACTGCCGAGCATGTACAACAGGCAGTTGTGCTGCGCCAGTTGCTCCAGTTGACGCGGCTCGCCACACCGCGCGAGGTAGGCCGGCGCGGCGCACAGCACCCGGCGATTGTCCGGGGCAATGGGTAATGCCACCAGGCTTGAGTCTTCCGGTTCACCGTAACGCAGGGCAATGTCGACCGGCTGGCGGAACAGGTCGGCAATCCGGTCAGCCAATAGCAAACGCACCGTCAATTTCGGGTGCTCGCGCTGGAACTCGTCCAGCCACGGCAACAGCAGATTGCGCCCAAAGTCAGAGGGGGCCGACAACTGCAAGACACCGCTGACCTGATCCTGTCCGCTGGCGAGCAAGCGCCGCCCCTCATCCAACTGGCTCAGCGCCGCGCGGGCATATTCCAGGAACCCCTCGCCCTCGGCCGTCAGGCGCAGGCTGCGGGTCGATCGCGCCAACAACCGCGCCCCCAGTTGCTGCTCGATACGTTTCAACGCCGCGCTGGCCACTGCCGCCGACATGTCCATGCCGCGCGCTGCCGCTGACAGGCTGCCCAGGTCGGCGGCCCGTACAAACACCTGCAAGTCATCGAAACGCAGCATCCACTCACCCGCATTATCAAAAATTCATTGAAAGAGACTGCTCTTTTAGCGGCTTTTATCTTTAAGAGAAATAGCCAATGATCGGTGCCATCCCATGACAACCGAGCCTTCCACGCCATGAAAGCCATCGCCTACTACACCTGCCTGCCGATCAGCGACCCAGATGCCCTGCAAGACATCGAACTGCCGGAGCCCGTCGCCGGCCCACGGGACTTGCTGGTGGACGTCAAGGCCATCTCCGTCAACCCGGTGGACACCAAGGTTCGCCAGAACGTCTGCCCTGAAGACGGCGCCGCCAAAGTGCTGGGTTGGGATGTGGCCGGCGTGGTCAGGGCCGTTGGTAGCGAGACAAGCCTGTTCAAGCCCGGTGACAAGGTCTACTACGCGGGCTCCATTGCCCGCGCCGGTGGCAACAGCCAGTTGCATGTGGTGGACGAGCGGATTGTCGGCCACATGCCCCGCTCACTGGGGTTTGCCGAAGCGGCGGCCCTGCCGTTGACCGCGATTACCGCCTGGGAACTGCTGTTTGAACGCCTGCAGGTGCGCGAAGGCAAGACTGATGAGGGGCAAAGCCTGCTGATCGTTGGCGCCGCGGGTGGCGTGGGTTCGATCCTGACCCAGCTGGCCAGCCAACTCACCGCCTTGACCGTCATCGGCACCGCCTCCCGCCCGCAAACCCGCAACTGGGTAAGCGAACTGGGAGCCGACCTGGTCATTGATCACAGCCAGCCGCTGAGTGACGAACTCAAGCGTGCCGGTCACCCACAGGTGACTCACGTGGCCAGCCTGACCCAGACGGATCAGCATTTCGCCCAACTGGTCGAAGCCCTGGTCCCGCAAGGCAAACTCGCGCTGATCGATGACCCCAAGGCACTGGACATCACCCAGCTCAAGCGCAAGAGCCTGTCGCTGCACTGGGAGTTCATGTACACCCGTTCGTTGTTCGAAACCGCCGATATGCTCGAGCAGCACAAGTTGTTGAACCGGGTGGCCGAGTTGATCGACGCCGGCATCTTGAAAACCACCGTCGGCGAACACTTCGGCACCATCAATGCGGCCAACCTGCGTCGGGCCCACGCACTGCTGGAAAGCGGCACGTCCAAGGGCAAGATCGTGCTCGAGGGCTTCTGAGGATCAGGCGATCGTGGCCTGCCAGGCGCGGTCGTTTGCCGTCAGTCAGAGAGTTGATCTACATCAGAACGGCGAGTGGATTCAGGACTACAATCGTGACCTCTGCAGTGCAATCATTAAGCACGGAGGTCAGCAATGAAGATCCTGATTAAAGAACTGGCGAAATCCCAATGGCAAGTCCGTTTGGACGACCAGACAGTGAACTTCCGCTCTGAAGCAGAAGCTCGCGCCTTTACCTCGACCCTCGAGGCCCGATTGCACGCCCCCCATCGCCTCCCGGAACACCAACAACGCGCGGCTGGCTGACTCACGCCACGGTTTGTGCTGCCCGGGCCAGTTGCAGTCGACGGGTGAGCATCGCAACGCTCACCACCAGAATCCCGCACAGGCTGATGACCATCGCCATGGGCACCGCCGTGCCATCGTGCAGCACCACCACCAACGCTGACGCACCGGCAGCCACGCTGAACTGCAAACAGCCGAGCATCGCCGAAGCGCTGCCGGCGCGCGCGCCCTGCCCGCTCATGGCACAGGCCGACGCGTTGGGAATGATGCAGCCCAGGCTGGAGATGCAGATGAACAGTGGAATCAGCACTGGCCATAACTGCTCGGTATGCAGTGAGCAGACCGCCAGCAAGGCCAGGCCCGCCGCCAGATAGATCCAGACCGTACGCGACAGCAGAAAGGCCGGTCCACGCCGGGACAGCAACCGTGCGTTGAGTTGCGCCACCAGGATGAAGCCCGCCGCGTTGCTGCCGAACAGCCAGCCGAAATGCTCGGGGGGAACGCCGTACAACTTGATGAACACAAAGGGCGAGCCTGCGATGTAGGCAAACATCCCGGCGATGGCGATGCCACCCGTCAGGGCATGCCCCAGGAACACCTTGTCCGAAAGCAGCCGACCGTACTGGCGCAACGCGCCTGACAAGGGCTGACGCGGCTGGTTGGCCGGCAAGCTTTCCGGCAACCCCAGCGCCACCGCCAGGGCCGACAATGCGCTGAACAGGGTCAATGCGATAAAGATCGACTGCCAGCCATGCAGGTTGACCAGCAACCCGCCCAGCATCGGTGCCAGAATCGGTGCCAGTCCCATCACCAGCATCAGCTGTGAAAAGACTTTCGCCGACCCCACCGCATCGCACTTGTCGCTGACCACCGCGCGGGAAATCACCATCCCCGCACAACCGCCAAGGGCCTGGACAAAACGTGCACCGATCAACCACTCAAGGCTTGGCGCAAACGCACACACCAGCGACGCCAGGGTGAACAAGGCGACGCCCACCAGCAATGGAATGCGCCGGCCAAAACGGTCAGCCACCGGACCGTATGCCAACTGACCGATCGACAAGCCGAGGAAGTAGGACGCCAACGTCAGCTGGACGTGTTTCTCGTCCGTACCAAAAGCCGCCGCCATGGCCGGAAAAGCCGGCAGATAGAAATCAATGGCCAGCGGCCCGAAAGCGCTCAGGGCGCCAAGAATCAAAATGGTACGGATGTTCATCAGGCGTCCAGGTTACGTCAGTCGGCAGCCCGACAGTCTAGCCGCGCCTGAACGCCTTGAACATTCCGATAGCTCGCTAACTAACAAAAACCTTCAGGCGAGTTTGACCCCGTAGCCTTCTTCGCTGATCAGTTCGATCACTTGGTCAGCGGTCAACTGACTCTCGACCCCAACCTCTTTCGCCGCCAGGTCGACCCGCACGCTGGCCGCTGGATCCTTGGCTTGCAGCGCCTGGGTAATGGCCCGGACGCAGTGACCGCACGACATACCTTGAACGTTGAATACTTGCATGAGGCAGCTCCTTTGATGAGATTGAGGGCAGTCTCGAGCTTGCCACCGTGGCAAGGTCAAGTTCTGCTGTGATCGGCCGGGCTGGCAATCGGCAGCGCGCTCGGCCAAGCTGCGTCATCAATGAATTAACAGCAGGAGATTCAGCCATGCGCTGGTCAGTTTTCAGCCTACTTGGCATGCTCGGTCTTTTCGCCGCCACCCCCTCGGCCAACGCTGAAGACTACGGCGTGCTGATCATTTCTCGCGAACGCCTTGAAGTCGCGACCTCGTGCGAAATTGGCGTGTATATCCAGGATCAACTGTCGGCGCGCCTGTTCCAGGAACAGAGTACCTCGTTCAACTTGCCGCCGGGCACCTTCTCCCTGCGCCTCAAACTGCTCCCGGGGCAAATGCCAGGCTGCAATCCGGGAATGCTGCCCCCCGGTTCGCAAGACATCACCTTGCGCGCCGGCGACATCCAGAAATACCGCATCGCCATGAATGGGCAAGGCGTGTACCTGAAAAAGGCCGGGCTCGGCTATTGAGCCCACCCCTGTCGCCGCTGCCGGACGAGCATGGAGACAAGGATCGCCCCCGTCAAAGATTGGCGCTTGACCTTGCCAGCATGGCAAGGTTGATCCTGTAGGTCATTTCTACAGGGAGTAAGACCGATGTCCGATTCCACCACCTTCGACCTGCCGATCGCCGGCATGACCTGCGCCAGTTGCGCCGGGCGTGTGGAGCGCGCGTTGAGCAAAGTGACCGGCGCCAGCGCAGTCAGCGTCAACCTGGCCACCGAGCAAGCCCGTGTCCAGGCGCCCCCGGACAGCTTGCCGGCGCTGATGGAAGCGGTGCAGCAAGCCGGTTACAGCGTGCCCGCGCAAAGCCTTGAGCTGAGCATTGGCGGCATGACCTGTGCCTCGTGCGTCGGTCGCGTCGAACGCGCCTTGAACAAGGTGGCCGGGGTCAAGAGCGTCAGCGTCAACCTGGCCAATGAGCGTGCCCACCTGGAGTTGCTCGGTCAGGTCGATCCGCAGCAGTTGATCAGCGCGGTCGGCAAGGCGGGTTACACCGCCAGCGTCTGGCAAGCCGAACAGTCCTCCAACGACGATCAGCAACAGCGCCTGCACCGTGAGCGCTGGAGCGTACTGCTGGCTGTTGTCCTGGCATTGCCGCTGGTATTGCCGATGCTGGTGCAACCCTTTGGCCTGCACTGGATGCTCCCGGCCTGGGTACAGTTTGCCCTGGCGACTCCGGTGCAGTTCATTTTCGGCGCACGCTTCTATATCGCGGCCTGGAAGGCCGTGCGGGCTGGTGCGGGCAACATGGACTTGCTGGTAGCCCTGGGCACCAGCGCCGGTTACGGCTTGAGCATTTACCTGTGGGCCACGGCCAGTGCCGGCAGCATGCCCCATCTGTACTTCGAGGCCTCGGCGGTGGTGATCGCCCTGGTGTTGCTGGGCAAGTACCTGGAAAGCCGCGCCAAACGCCAGACCGCCAGCGCCATCCGCGCCCTGGAAGCCTTGCGCCCGGAGCGGGCGATCCAAGTGGTGGACGGTCGCGAACAGGACGTCGCTATCAGTGCCCTGCGCCTCGGTGATCGGGTGCTGGTCAAACCCGGCGAGCGTTTCCCGGTGGACGGCGAAGTGGTCGAAGGCCAGAGTCATGCCGACGAGGCCCTGATCAGCGGCGAAAGCCTTCCCGTGCCCAAGCAGCCCGGTGACAAAGTCACCGGTGGCGCCATCAACGGCGAGGGCCGGTTGCTGGTACGCACCCAGGCCTTGGGTGCTGAAACCGTGCTGGCGCGCATCATTCGCCTGGTGGAGGACGCCCAGGCCGGCAAGGCACCGATTCAGAAACTGG
Source organism: Pseudomonas sp. Irchel s3h17 (assembly GCF_900187505.1). Classification (GTDB taxonomy): domain Bacteria; phylum Pseudomonadota; class Gammaproteobacteria; order Pseudomonadales; family Pseudomonadaceae; genus Aquipseudomonas. Next base: position 412,031 of record NZ_FYDL01000003.1, on the reverse strand, counting down.
TGGATAAAGTCAGCCAGGTGTTTGTACCGGTGGTCTTGCTCCTGGCCCTGGCCACACTGGTTGGCTGGTGGCTGTACGGTGCGCCCCTGGAAACGGCGGTGATCAACGCCGTTGCCGTGTTGGTGATCGCCTGCCCTTGCGCACTGGGTTTGGCCACGCCGACCGCGATCATGGCCGGTACGGGAGTGGCCGCACGCCACGGGATTCTGATCAAGGACGCCGAAGCCCTGGAGCGAGCCCATGAGGTCAGCGTAGTGGTCTTCGACAAGACCGGCACGCTGACGTCCGGTACCCCGCGCATCGCTCATCTGAGCGCCATCGAGGGTAACGAAGCGACCCTGTTGCAACAGGCTGGCGCCCTGCAACGCGGCAGCGAACACCCGTTGGCCAAAGCGGTACTGGACGCCTGCATCGAGCGCGACTTGCCGGTGGCTGACGTCAGTGCCAGCCAATCGCTGACCGGTCGTGGCATTGCTGGCACCCTGGACACCCGTCGGTTGGCACTGGGCAATCGCCGCCTGCTGGAAGAAAGTGGCTTGAATGCAGGCCCGCTGACTGACTCGGCCGCCGCCTGGGAAGCCGAGGGTCGGACCCTGTCGTGGCTGATCGAACAAAGCCCCGAGCCGCGGGTGCTGGGCCTGTTCGCTTTTGGCGACACCCTCAAGCCCGGTGCGCTGCAGGCGATTGGCGAGTTGAAGGCGCAACACATCGGCAGTCACCTGTTGACGGGCGATAATCGTGGCAGCGCCAAGGTCGTCGCTTCGGCGCTAGGGATCAGCAACGTCCACGCCGAAGTGTTGCCGGCCGAGAAAGCCTCGACCGTCACCGAGCTGAAAAAAACCGGCGTGGTGGCCATGGTCGGCGACGGTATCAACGACGCACCGGCGCTGGCTGCGGCGGACATCGGCATTGCCATGGGTGGCGGCACCGATGTGGCCATGCATGCGGCCGGCATCACCTTGATGCGCGGTGATCCACGGCTGGTACCGGCGGCGCTGGAGATCAGTCGCAAGACCTACGCGAAGATCCGCCAGAATCTGTTCTGGGCCTTTGTCTACAACCTGATCGGGATTCCGCTGGCCGCCTTTGGCTTGCTCAACCCGGTGCTGGCGGGTGCGGCGATGGCCCTGTCCAGCGTCAGCGTCGTGAGCAATGCGCTACTGCTCAAGACCTGGAAGCCCAAAGACCTGGAGGACATTGAATGAACATCGGCCAAGCGGCGAAGCACAGTGGCCTGAGCGCCAAGATGATTCGTTACTACGAGTCCATCGGTCTGCTCAAGCCGGCCCATCGCACCGACAGCGGCTACCGCCTCTATGGCGATGACGACCTGCACAGCCTGGCATTCATCAAGCGTTCACGCGACCTGGGGTTTTCCCTGGAAGAAGTCGGCAAGCTGCTGACCTTGTGGCAGGACCGCCAACGCGCCAGCGCCGACGTCAAGGCACTGGCCCGCCAGCACATCGATGAGCTGAACCAGAAAATCCGTGAGCTGGGCCAGTTGCGCGACACCCTGCAGGACCTGGTGGAGCATTGCCAGGGCGATCACCGCCCCGACTGCCCGATCCTCAAGGAGCTGGCCTCTGGCTGCTGCGCCGAGCCCGCTCGCCCCTGAGTGCCAATCCCCTCAGCACCAGCAAGGTGCCGAGGGGTATCCCGTGAAACAGAGCCACCACCCCACCCGGTGACCACAGGCTATAGAAGGGCGCGGCAATCAACATGCCGACACCGAACCCGGTCATCTGCAGCAGGGTCAGGAAGCTGAAAATCGGCAGCCGCAGGCGGTCCGGTTCACGCTGCAGGCGCGACATCAGGCCAACCTCGGAACAGCCGTCGCCCAATCCTGCCGGCAGGGCGAACAGCAGCAAGCCATAGAGGCTCTGTTGCTGGAACATCAGGATGAAGCCGCTGGACATCAACAGCACGCCGAAGAAAAACCGCCGCTCCAGATTGACGTTCTCCGAGCCTGGCAGGCGACTGGCGATCCGCGCACCGATCAACTTGCCGCAGGCCCATACCGCCAACATCAGGCCCAACGTGGTGCTGGCCGACTCGGGCGTCAACAGTCTGGAAATGATCGGAAAGCCGACGTTGTGTGCGGCACTGCCCAGGGTGTCGGCCATGGACAGCACCAGCATCGCGGCAATCACCGGCGTACTGCGTAACCCATCGCGCAAAACCGCCCATTCACCATTGCTGCGCTCGGGCTGCGCGCGGACCTCTGGCGCTGGAAAGCGCAACGGCAACACAAACAGCGCCGCCAGCAGGTAAGTGACAATGTTCAAAGCGAACACCGCTTCAAAACCAGCACCCGCCACCAACAAACCCGATACCAGGCTGCCGGCAACCATCGCGCCCGAGGACGCCGACGTCAGCCAGGCATTGGTTTTGAGCAGTTGATCGGCGCTGATCATGTTCGGCAGCTGGCTGTTCAGACCGATGGCAAACATCGAGTTGCCCAGCCCGAGGCCAAACGCGATCAGTGGCAACAGCTGCGCGTGTTGGGCCACCGGCAGCAGCACCAGCAACAGCAGCAACCCGGCGCGCAGCACATCGAAGGCCACCAGGGGCGAGCGCCCCCTGAAGCGGCGGTAGAAGGTCGTCCCGATCAGGCTGGCGAAGACCCCGCCGGCCACGCGACTGGCCAGAAAAATCCCGACGCTCATCGCACTGTTACTGAGCAGGTACACGTAAGTGGCCAGCGCCACCATGTTGAGAAATGCACCAAAGTCCGAGACCAGGCGCGCAGCGATGATCAGGTGGGCATTGCGACTGGATTGCCGGGGAGTGGGCAGAGTGTTCACATTCATCCTTGAGTGTGGGTGTTTCGAATATCGTCAGTCTGCAGAAGAGCGCCGGGCGCACAGTAAAAACCCGGCCGAGGCCGGGTTCTTGGTTCAACCGATCACTGCAGCCACGGTGGAGGCGGCTCTTCGGCCTTGCTTGGCGGTGCATCGTCTGCGGCGCGAACCGCCTGGCGGCGCTCCTCGTCCAGGCGCGCGGCCTCGATCTCACGCATGATACCGCCGACGTCCGCCAGCTCTTCCGGTTCGTCGAACTCACCGGTCAGGACGCTGGCCGGGTGCAGGGTACCTGCTTCATACAGGGCCCACATTTCCTTGGCGTACTTGGTGCACTTCAACTCGGGGGCAAAGCGCCCGAAGTAAGAGGCCATGTTGCCCACATCCCGCTCCAGCATGCTGAAGGCGTGGTTATTCCCGGCTGCATCCACCGCCTGCGGCAGGTCGATGATCACCGGGCCGTTTGGCGTCAGCAACACGTTGAACTCGGACAGGTCACCGTGCACCAGACCGGTACACAGCATCAGCACGATCTGAGAAATCAGGAAAGCGTGATACTCGCGTGCCTGATCGGCGTCCAGCACCACGTCATTCAGACGCGGCGCGGCATCGCCGTACTCATCGGCAACCAGTTCCATCAGCAGCACGCCTTCCAGGAAGTCGTACGGCTTGGGCACTCGCACGCCGGCGCTAGCCAGACGAAACAGCGCCGCGACTTCGGCGTTCTGCCAGGCGTCTTCGGTTTCTTTCTTGCCAAACTTGGAGCCCTTGGCCATGGCGCGTGCCTGACGGCTGTTGCGCACCTTGCGGCCTTCCTGATACTCGGCCGCCTGACGAAAACTTCGTTTATTCGCCTCCTTGTAGACCTTGGCGCAACGCAACTCATTGCCGCAGCGCACCACATATACAGCTGCTTCTTTGCCACTCATCAGTGGGCGCAGCACCTCGTCAACCAGACCGTCCTCGATCAGGGGTTCAATGCGTTTTGGAGTCTTCATCAGCTTTTATTGTGGGTCCTTTATTACCAAACACGCGAATGTCACTCGTTATACGGCAATCCTCTCACGGCGGGGAGGGGTTGCCGACCTATGAACCGTGTGGATGCACTCAATGTGCCAGATTTATCAGATTAACCCTGTCGGCCGATGGAAATCATAGCTGAGACTCTGCAGCCTGTTGACCACCGTTTCAGAAGGTATTGGCGACAGCGTCAGAGATCCAGCCGCCAACCCTTCGTAGGGTTTTTCTCGAATGGAGTACCGTTTCACGCTCCCGGGCGTAGGGATGAACCCGTGGCCGAACATCACGCCAACCGCCGCCTGCCGACCGGGCAACCAATCGGCACGGGGCCTAGCGCTCGATAATCGCGGTCACACCCTGGCCGCCGGCAGCGCAGATCGAAATCAGGCCACGCCCCTGCCCTGCCGCCTCCAGCAGCTTGGCCAGGTTGGCGACAATCCGCCCTCCGGTCGCCGCGAACGGGTGCCCGGCCGCCAAGGAGCTGCCTTTGACATTGAGCCGGCTGCGGTCAATGGCCCCCAGGGGCGCATCGAGGCCAAGCCGGGTTTTGCAGTAGTCCCCATCCTCCCAGGCTTTCAAGGTACAGAGCACTTGTGCGGCGAAGGCCTCATGGATTTCGTAGTAGTCGAAGTCCTGCAAGCTCAGGCCATTGCGAGCCAGCAACCGTGGCACCGCGTAGACCGGTGCCATCAACAGCCCTTCGGCGCCGTTGACGAAGTCCACCGCCGCCGCTTCACCGTCGCGCCAGTACGCGAGGATCGGCAAGCCGCGCGCTTGCGCCCATTGTTCACTGGCCAACAACACCACCGAGGCGCCGTCGGTCAGGGGCGTCGAATTACCCGCGGTCAGGGTGCCCAGGGTGCTTTTTTCGAAGGCTGGCTTCAACCCGGCCAGTTTTTCCAAGGTCACGTCCGGGCGCAGGTTGTTGTCGCGGGTCAGGCCCAGAAATGGCGTCAGCAAATCCTTGTGCCAGCCCTCTGCGTAGGCTGCGGCCAGTTTCTGATGGCTCTCAAGGGCCAGTTGATCCTGCTCGGCGCGCGCAATGCCCCAAGTCTGTGCCATCAACTCGCAGTGCTGGCCCATGGACAAACCGGTGCGCGGCTCACCGTTGCGCGGGAACTCCGGGATCAGATGCCGGGGACGCAATTGCAGGAAGGCTTTCAGCTTGTCGCCCGTGGTTTTCCCGCGGTTGGCCTGCAGCAGAATCCTGCGCAGGCCTTCGCTGACGCTGATCGGTGCATCCGACGTGGTATCGACGCCACCGGCAATGCCGCAGTCGATCTGCCCCAGGGCAATCTTGTTCGCCACCAGTAGCGCCGCCTCCAGGCCCGTGCCGCAGGCTTGCTGGATGTCGTAGGCCGGCGTCATCGCTGACAGCCGTGAGCCCAGCACGCATTCGCGGGTCAGGTTCATGTCCCGCGACAACTTCAGCACGGCCCCCGCCACCACTTCCCCCAGGCGCAACCCGTGCAGGTTGTAACGTTCGATCAGGCCTTCGAGCGCGGCGGTCAGCATCGCCTGGTTGCTGGCGGTGGCGTAGGGGCAGTTGGAGCGGGCAAACGGAATGCGGTTACCGCCAATGATTGCCACGCGGCGCAACTGAGTCATGAAAAGCTCCTATTCTGTGAAAGCCACACCCCACAAGCGTAGGCCTTATCTCTTGAATCGAACGACTGATCACCAGGCAGGGTCCACACGTTGAACCCCTGCTGCCGGAGCGTGTTCCATGTCAGACCGCTATATCGACTTCGCCAACTCGTCCCTCGGCCACCGTGTAGTCGGCGCCCTGGGCCTGCCGTCGCCGGTCCGACTGGAGCGTTGGCAAGCCGGTCGCCTCAGACCGGTCGAAGGTGCGTTGCTGATCGGCGGCGGCCCGCTGGCGCAGCAGGTCGGCGCACTGGCCAGCAAGCTCACCGAGCAAATCTACGGCTACGGACCGGAACCGCTGGTGGCCCAGGCCTGGATTCCAGGCCACGGGCCCAGGCTCAAGGCCGTGGTATTCGATGCCAGTGACCTGCTGCACACCGGGCAGCTCAACGCGCTGCGCGAGTTCTTCCAGCCACTGATGAAAAACCTCGATCACTGCGCGCACCTAGTGATTCTCGGCCGGGCTCCCGAGACCCTGGTCGACCCGTTTGCCGCCAGCGCCCAACGTGCACTGGAAGGCTTCAGCCGCTCGCTGGCCAAGGAGCTGCGCAGCGGCGGCACCCTGCAGTTGCTGTATGTCGGCGATGGCGCTGAAGAACAACTCGAAGGCGCGCTGCGGTTTTTCCTCTCGCCCAAATCCGCCTATGTCTCGGGTCAGGTCGTGCGACTCGATCCCTGCGCGACTCAGGTACAGGACTGGACCCGGCCGCTGGCGGGACGCAAGGCATTGGTGACCGGGGCCGCTCGCGGCATTGGCGCATCGATTGCCGAGACCCTGGCCCGCGACGGGGCCGAAGTGGTGCTGCTGGACGTGCCCTCGGCCAGAGCCGACCTCGACGCCCTCGCCGCACGCCTGGGCGGCAACAGCATTGCCCTGGATATCTGCGCTGAAGACGCCGCCACCCGGTTGGTCGAACAATTGCCTGAAGGCATCGACATCCTGGTGCATAACGCCGGTATCACCCGCGACAAAACCCTGGCCAACCTGACGCCGGAGTTCTGGGACGCGGTGCTGGCGGTCAACCTCAATGCCCCGCAAGTGCTGACCAAGGCACTGCTCGACAGCAGCACCCTGCACGATAACGCACGGGTGATCCTGCTGGCATCGATCAGCGGCATTGCCGGCAACCGCGGGCAAACCAACTATGCCGCAAGCAAGGCCGGGCTGATCGGGCTGGCACAGGCCTGGGCTCCGCTGCTGGGAGCGCGCGGGATCAGCATCAATGCCGTAGCACCCGGTTTTATCGAAACCCAAATGACCGCACACATTCCCTTCGCCCTGCGCGAAGCCGGACGACGCATGAGCTCACTGGGGCAAGGAGGGCTGCCGCAGGATGTCGCCGAAGCCGTGGCCTGGCTGGCCCAACCGGGCAGTGGCGCGGTCAGCGGGCAAGCGCTGCGGGTGTGTGGGCAAAGCGTACTGGGGGCTTGATCATGGCGACGGACTGGCAATTATTGAACAGCGCCCCCCACTGGTCGGCGCTCTATTGGCGGGCAGCGACGCGCCGCAAAATCACCGGTACCGAGTTGCCCGATGTGGGCTTGCGCTGCTGGCTCAGCGTCGATGCCGGTCACTTGGCGGCCTACCGTAAAGTCTGCGGTTTTCCCGAAAGCGGCTTGCTGCCAGCGACCTACCCCCAGGTGCTGGCGTTCGGCTTGCAACTGCAGTTACTCACTGACAAGGCGTTCCCGTTCCCGCTGCTGGGGCTGGTGCACCTGGCCAATCGTATCCGTGTGCTGCGGCCCTTGGGCGGTGTCTGCCGGGTGCAGGTCAGTGTGCGGGTGCAAAACCTGCAACCTCATGCCAAGGGCGCAACGTTCGACTTGATCACTTGCGTGGATGACGCGCTGGGGCTGCTCTGGGAAGCCGAAAGCCAGATGCTCTGCAAAGGGGTCGCGCTAGCCGGCGAAGCCGTCGAGCCGGCAGCGGATACCACTGCGCCCATGAACGAAGTGACCCGCTGGTGGGCACCCGGCGAGATCGGCCGCCAGTACGCCAAGGTCTCGGGGGACTACAACCCGATACACCTGAGCACCGCCAGTGCCAGGCTGTTCGGATTCCCCCGGGCCATCGCCCACGGGTTGTGGGTCAAGGCGCGCACATTGGCCGCACTCAGTGGCCGCCTTCCAGATTCGGCTTACGAGATCGCGGTGCAGTTCAAAAAGCCCGTGCGGTTACCCAGTGAGGTTGTCTTGCTGGCCAGCGCCGCGGATGCCCGTGGCGAGCTGAAATTGATCGGTGCCGGGGAACTTGAGCACATGCTTGGCGCCTGGCGGCCGATAGCCCTGCCTAGCCGCGCCGAATGAGAAAAACACCGGCCAGAACCAGCACCAGGCCGGCAATTTTGCCGGCGCTGACGGGCGCCTCGCGAAACCCCGCCCAACCGAAATGATCCAGCGCCAGGGCCATGCCCAGTTGCCCGGCCAGCACCAGCGCCATGAACAGCATCGCGCCGATTCGCGGTCCGGCGAACGCCGCGGTGGTGATGAAAAAAGCCCCCAGCAAACCGCCGCTCCAGTGCCACCAGGTCAGGCTCTTGAGCGCCGTCAATGTCGGCGCTTCACGCTGGATCATCACCAGCAGCAACAACGCCATGGTGCCGACAAAAAACGAAATCAATGCGGCGGCCAGCACACTGGAAACCTGTTTGGCCAGTTGCCCATTGATGCCGGCTTGCAGCGGTAAAAACGCACCGGCAACAAACGGCAGACACAGTAACCACCAGACGGGAGCCGGCATGATGTTCTCCAGGGAATCGATTGGGGATGCAGTATACGCACTCGACTCCCAACGTGTAGGCACCGTTTAATCCGGCTCGGCCCAACATGGTTAATTGTATATATATCACTTAAGTTTTTTATCCGCCACGCAGCCCCATAGAAACACACACCTGTTGATTTAAAAGGAATTTTTCACAAGCCACGATCAGCAACCACACCCTTGGTATTAGTCGTTTGGCAGGGTCCCCACCCTTGTATATAAGTTGTTAATACCAAGTTGAGAATGGCGTGAAACAGCCCCTGTATTAGATATGTACACAACGGACGAGGCATTGCCGGCACAAGAATCGGCAAGCCCTCGAAAATAAAAACAGTTGTGACAGGTGCAAGGAAACTCACTCATGAACACTCACGTTTTGTTGAAAACCAGTACTGCATTGGCCCTGGTGCTGAGCCTCTCACTGGGGGGCTGTAGCAGCGGCGGTGGCGGTCATCACAGCGCATCCGACAGTTCGTCACCGGATGCCGCGGCAGGCACTGCGGGAGGCGATGGCTCCGGCAGCGGTGAAGGTACAGGAGGCACTGGGGGCTATCGTGCCGACCCGGCCACCATCCTGCTGCTGGACAACGGCCTGCAACTCAAGTCCCACCGCGAGAACGACCGCTACTCGATGGGGTTCACCCATGCGCTGATCGCCGCGCCGACCCAGCAACTCAACGCCGGTGCCAGGCTGTATGCGGTGGATGACAAGACGCGCTACACCGTGGTCGGTGACGGGCGCACGGTCGATATCAAAACCGACATCCGCGCCCTGGCCATTGAAAGCGACTGGCGCAAGGCCGATGACCGCCAACTGCGTATTCTCAGTGGCGGCCTGTACCAGGGTATCGATGGCATGGGCACCAACAGCGATGACTCGACCTACGACCTGGACTTCTGCGGCTCTCGGGCGTGCAAAGCAACACGTTCTTCGACAACTGGCAAGGCGTGCTGTCGGCCGCGCTGTACTGGACCGACGACACCCTGCCCGACAGCGAGCGCGCCGTCTTCGGCGGGCAGAACTTCGGCCGTGGCTACCCCGACGACCAGGCCTCGGGTGACAAAGGCTGGGGCGTCGCCTACGAGGTCAACTACAGCTACAACCGCGACGGCAGCTGGGTGCGCATCCTCTGGACCAGGCCAAGACCTGGTTCAACACCTTGCCGGTACAAGGCAGCAACCTGTCCTCCGCCGCCCTCGGCCTGCGCCTGGGCGATGCCAAGTACTACAACGTTGCTCTGGAAGCCGGCAAGGCCATGTCCGATGAAGCCCTGGACACCTTCAACCGGCGCACACGCTACAGCATCAGTTTCAGTTACCAGTTGTAGGACAGCACAAACAGAACGACTCGCTCATGGCGCAATGCTGTTCAGTTAAGAAAGGCTTGAAGCGGGTGAGAGACCCGTGGCGAGCGAGCTTGCTCGCGCTGGTGCGCGAAGCGCGCCCAACAAAGCGACTGCGGTCTTTCAGAACGAGCTCGACGATAGTTTTTGGGGCTGCTCTGCAGCCCAGCGCGAGCAAGCTCGCTCGCCACGGGGGATGTATTGAGCAACCCTATCCTTAACTGAACAGCATTACGCTCATGGCGGGTCGCTTGCTTGTCGTGGTCACACTCTCATGTTGCGTTCAATGCGTGACCGATTGCAATTGTGGCTGTGGAAAAAGGTTGTTCAGGGTTTCCAGCAGACGGATGTGATAAATGGGCTTGCGAAACAGATCCAGCACCTGCAGGCGCAACAGGTCACTGACATCATCCATGTCGGCATGACCCGAGGTGACAATCACCGGCAAGTGTTGACGCAAGGTGTGCTCACGGAGACGGCGGATCAACGACATGCCACTTTCTTCGGGCATGCGCAGATCCGTGATGACCAGCGCGATATCGGGGTGGCGAGTCAGATGCTGCAGGGCAAGTTTGACTGAAGTCGCCGTGAGGCAACAAAAGCCCTCACCCTCCAGCAGTTCAGCCAACTCCAACAGGGCGTCTTCTTCATCGTCCACCAACAGGAGTTGCTGTCGTGGCATGGAAAGCTCAGTCATGTGGTGTACCCATAGCGAAAAAACCAAGATCAAACCACTGTTGTCGATGCTTGCGACTTGATCAACTTGTCAGGCCGGCTTGACCACCGCAGTGCCACCCAACCCTTTGAGAACATCGTTGAATATATTGAAAACCTCAGTGCCGATCGGTGAGATAAACAACACCACCAACGTGGCGACCATTGCAGCAACAATAGCGTACTCAATCGCTGATGCGCCTTCGGTCCGATCGAAAAGCTGACGGGTTTTGAGTACCAGCACGTGAAGGGTCATCAGACTTCTCCTTGCGCCAAAGGCGCGAATGAACGGAACTGCGACATGATTTCTCTGTGCCACCGGAGCATTGTCAGCAAAGCCCTCTCCAGCAACTGTAAGAACCAACTAATCACAAAGTAGTAATCCGGCCGTAGACACCCAAATAACTTAGCTTTACAGGGACCTCATCTTTCGGGGGGTATTTTCAAGTTCAGTAGTGGCATTTTGGATTAGCTGCGCTACCTTCAAATAGCCAAATCGTTGCTTGTTCATAGCTGCCAGATTGCGAAGTTATCTCGTCGAGTGTCACGAGCCGATGATGCAGCAGGAAAGGGAGAGCCGTCATGAACAGTCGTGTCACCATGGGGCTGGCTGGACTCTTGTTTGTCGCAGCCATCATTGTCGGATACTGGGGACTGGTCTTGAGCCCGCAACCGGCTCCGATTGCAGAATCGGTTGTTCCGCCTCTTGCGCCCCCCACCGTGGTTGAAAAACCATCGCGAATGCCGAAGACCAGACTCGCCAACCGGTGGTGGTGCGTGATGTGCCGCCATTCATCCCGTTGACGGCCACCGATGTAGCCCTGGAAAAACTTCGTAGCGCTCCTGCTGGCAGTTTGAAACGCGGTGATCAATCCAATCACCCCACCCTGTCGGGCCGGACCGCATAACCGCGAACGTGGAGACATCGAGCACTCCGTTGCTGGCACACGGCCAGACGCTACCTCCAGTAGTGCTCGAAGTGTAGTCAAGGCTCGGCCTTTCCCCTCCAGACTTACTTCGGTGGGTAGTTGCTCAGGATCCGTCGGGCAGTCTCGCGAATCGCATTGCTGCGATCAGTGGGATTCGGCGAACTGCTGAGCATCTGCTCGTCACTGCCGCGCCACACCAGCTTGCCGTCCTTGCCGTCGATCAGGTCGATCTGCAAGGTGGCGACCTTGTAGGTCACGTTGCGCGTTTCGTTGTACATCGGCGCGCCATAGTAGCCGTTCCAGGGATTGCCCCAGGCGCCACCGTAGTTGGTGGTGACCTGTTGCTGACGCTCCTCGACGATCAGGTAAGTCTGCACATTGAGATCACCCTTGCTGCCGCCGGCGGCAGGACGCAGGCCACGCTGGTCGAGCTGATCGGCCACGGACTGGCGAATGCGTTGCTCGGTGAGGTCACTCTTGATCCGCGGATCATCGGGACGGTATTGCAGGGCCGGCTCTTTCCAGCTCCAGCTGCGATAGGCACTGAAGTCGCGGCTGGCGTCATAGTCGTGATTGATCTGGTTGGACTGGCAAGCACTGAGCAGCACGACACAGGCCAGTAAAGCGAGGCGGCGAAACATGATTTTTCTCCGGTTCGGACACGCAACCAAATGCGTATCATTAACCGGGAGGATACGCCGCTACCGCCTTTTCTACAGCCTCCCTTAATGCTTTTGCACGCTGGGTTTCGTTGTCGTCGAGGCCGGTTTCGGCACTGGTACTCCAGACCAGTTGCCCGGTTTCGGCGTCGTACAGGTCTACCCTGACCACCAGCACTTGCACCGTGTAGGTGCGCACGACGGGAACGGTGTTGTACATGCCGTAACCACTGCCATAGCCGCCACCGTAGCGGTTGTAGCCACCGTAGGCGCCATACCCGTAGTCATCCTGCGCTTGTTGCAGCCGGGTGTCCTGTTGCAACTCGGCGCTGACCCACAGATCGGCCGGACTGTTGTCATGCAACGGGCGCAAGCCCCGTTGGTCCAGGGCATTGCTGACCAACTCGGCGATCTGCGCCGAGTCGGCCCAGGTCGAACCGCTGGGCAACTGGCCGTCGAGCCAGGCCCAACTGCGGTAACGGGCATAATCTCGAGGCGCGGCCGGATAGGCGCTGCGGTCAAAGGTCTTGGCGGCTTGCGGCGGGGCCGGTGGCAACGGGTTGGAGCTGGCGACATACGGATTGCTGCCTTGGCAGGCGACAAGCCCCAGGCACAGCAGGATCAATCCCGGGTGGCGTTTCATGGTGCTCTCCACAGATGCCGGCTTCAGGCCGGACGACAGATCCAGTGCAGGTAACGCCCGAGCCCGGCGAACGTCGGATGCCGACGGTGGGCCAGTTCCATTTCCAGCAGGTCGATCAGTTCGGCGCGGGCCTGGAACTCCACCGGCATGTAGTCATGGAAAACCCGCACACCGCTCTGGGTTTCGACCGTCCACAAGCTTTGCAGTTGTGCTGCCAACTCCCGTGGATCCAGGGGCATTTGCGGAGTCAGGCTCTGTTTCTCCCCCGCCATGTCGTTCTTGCGCATCTTACGGAAATGGCCCTTGAGCAAGTTGCGGTAAATCAAGGCATCACGGTTATAGAACGCCAGCGACAGCCAGCCGTCCTGAGTGGTCAGCTGATGCAGCACGGGCAGAATCGCGTGGGGCTCTGCCAGCCACTCCAGCACCGCATGACACAGCACCAGGTCATAGGGCTCTGTCAGTTGTCCCAGCAGTTCCTGCCAGGGTGCCTGGATGAAGGTTGCGGTTTGCCCGGCGTCGGCGAATCGCTGGCGAGCGCCGTTCAGCATAGGTTCGGCGGGTTCGGCCAGGGTGACCTGATGGCCGCGCTCGGCCAGCCACAGCGACATGTGGCCCAGGCCCGCGCCGATATCCAGCACCCGCAATGGACGATCCGGCAGGGTCTCGGCCAGGTCAGCCTGTAGCACTGCCAGGCGGATCGCGCCTTTGGCCCCGCCGTAGATTTTTTCGGCGAAACGAGTCGCCAACTGATCGAAATGACGGTCGCTCATCAGCTGAACCTCCGTTCGCTATCCGCCAGTTTGCTGCGCACGACCTGTTCCATGTCCAACCCCAGTTCGCTGCACAACAGCAGTAGATAAAGCACGATATCACCGACTTCCTGACCGGCATGGGCGAGCTTTTCCGGCGGCAGTTGCCGCGACTGGTCCTCGCTCAGCCACTGGAAGATTTCCACCAGTTCGGCCATTTCCACACTGGCGGCCATGGCCAGGTTTTTCGGGCTGTGAAATTGCCGCCAGTCATTGCGGTCGCGGATGCTGTGCAGGCGTTCGGTCAGTTCAACAAGGTTCATCGGGCTCTCCTGAAGGCGTATAGCTTCGGGCGGATGGCCGATGAAGGCAAGCTCGGTCAATCGGTGGGTCAATCGACCACGCTGAACTCGACCCGCGCGGTCTGCCCACCTTCGTCCAGCACGCTCAACTCGACGCGTCCCAGCTGTTCAAAGGTGGCATTGATGCTGTCCTGATTGGCGCTGTCGCCCAAGGGGGTACCGTTGACAAACCACCAACGCCGTCCAGTGCCACCCAGCGCCGATAACTTCAGCCGCAGCCGTTCCCGACTGGCCGCGGGCCGGCGCACCTGATCACCGTCGCGCACGCCGACAATCGACAGCGGTGAAGACGCCGCCAGCACCGGTCCCGGGCAATCCGGATCATTGGCCGGCACGCGTGCTTCACGGCGTTCGATGCGTGGCAACCAGGGCTCCAGCGGTGCCGGCCACAAGGCGATATCCCGCGCCACGGCGCCCGGGCATTTGCTGTCGACCCGCAGCCCTTTGCCATTGACCCAGATCTTTTCCACCAGGCCCACGCCCAAGGGCTGGTCCAGGGCCTGCAAGGTCGGCGGCGTGGTGCCGTCCAGCGTCCAGGCGAAGCGCTGGCGGCGGCAGTTCGGGTCGCTGCGGCTCATCGGCTGGCCCAGCGGCCAACAGATCGCCGCGACCCCGACATTCGCGGGCACCGCCTGTACCGGTGCGCTGATGCCGCGCTGGCTGTCGCGGTTGATCAGTAGGTCATGCACTTGCAGCATCAACGGCGCCGCCGAGGCCAGGCCAAACTGCCCCGGCACCGGCGTGCCGTCCGGACGTCCGATCCAGATGCCAATCAGGTAACTCGGGCCGACGCCGATGGCCCAGGCATCGCGAAAGCCGTAGCTGGTACCGGTTTTCCAGGCCAGCAGCGGACGCTGCACCAACTCGGCACGCGGGTCACGGTCGGGACGGGCCTGGCCACTGAGAATCCGCCGCACAATCCACGCCGAGCCCGGCGACAGCAGCGGTCGTTCGCGCAGTTGATCGTCAGGCTGCAAACGGACGGTGGCGCTCTTGCCACCACGGGCGAATGCGCTGTAGCCACTGACCAGGTCCTCCAGGCGACTGCCGGCACCGCCAAGGATCAACGACAGGTTCGGCTCGGCCAGCGGTGGCAGGGCCAAGGGCATGCCGCCCATGCGCATTTCGGCGGCAAAGCGTTTCGGCCCATAGGCTTCCAGCAACTGCACCGCGGGCAGGTTCAGTGACGTCGACAGCGCGCTGCTGGCCGCTACCGGACCACTGAAGCCCATGGAGAAATTGCCCGGTCGATAGTCGCCATAACGTCGTGGCACGTCCTGCAACAAGGTCTCGGAATGGATCAGCCCGGCGTCCAATGCCATGCCGTAGAGGAAAGGCTTGAGGGTCGAGCCGGGAGAGCGCATGGCACTGATCATGTCGACATGACCAAAGCGTCGGGTGTCGTTGATGTCCACCGATCCCAGGTAGGCACGCACGGCCATGGTTTCTGCCTCGACCACCAGAATCGCCGCCGAGGTGTGCTCCGGAAAACGCGCGCGCCAGCCCAGCAACAAGTCTTCAAGCCGCCGCTGCAGGTTGGCGTCGAGGGTGGTGCGAATCAGCGGTGGGCTGTCCGGGCGGTTCAACCGCCGCGCCAACAGCGGTGCCAGGCTCGGCTCCAGGCGTGGCGCCAGTAACAAGGGTTCTTCCAGGGCTTCATCGACCACGGCCTGCGGCCACACCCGGTACGCCGCGAGCCTGCGTAACACCTTGTCGCGCGCGGCTTGCGCACGCGCCGGATGACGGTCCGGACGCAAGCGACTCGGCGCCTGTGGCAACACTGCCAGTAGCGCGGCTTCGGCCTGGGTCAGGTGCAGCGGCGACTTGCCCAGATACGCCCAACTCGCCGCCGCCACCCCTTGCAGGGTACCGCCGAACGGTGCGCGGTTAAGGTACAGGGTGAGAATCTGATCCTTGGTCAAGTGCCACTCCAACTGCCCGGTCCGCCACAGTTGACGCAACTTGCCCGCCAGCGTTCGCGAATGCGGATCCAGCAGACGTGCCACCTGCATCGACAAGGTGCTGCCACCGGACAACACTCGCCCGCCGAACAGGTTCTGCCACGCGGCTCGGCCCAGGGCCAGGGGATTGACCCCCGGGTGCTGGTAGAACCAGCGATCTTCATAGGTCAGCAGCGCGTCGAGGTAGTCGGGTGACACCTGCGACGTGTCGACCGGATAACGCCATACGCCATTGGCATCGGCGAAGCGCCATAACGGCGTGCCGTCTTCGGCCAGCACCACCCGCGCCAGATCGTCCCCGGGCAAGGGCAGTGGCCAGATCCGATCGGCCAGCCAGAGCAGCGCAACCACCAGCAACAACCCGCCCACAACCCAACGGCCAACCCGCAGAAGCCTGCGGGCCGGCGAACGCGCCCTGCCTGGCACACCCCGTCGCGCCCTTCGCGGGCAAGCCCGCGCCCACAGGGAACGCATGTGCTGCGCTATCATCCGCACTCTCAACACCGCAAACCTCTATGCCTCAAGGGAACTCCAGCCTGCACGCAACGGCCAAAGGTTCAGCGCTGGCAATGCCCCTACAGACTTTCATCAGGACGCACACATGCAGGTAGAAAGCTTTTTCGAGTGGCTCGGCCAGGCGCTGGGGTCGGTCATCCGGTTCATCGTCGAGGTGCTCAGTGGGTTGTTCAATACCTTGACTTCCGCCGGTGGCAATTTTGTCGAAGGCCTGTCGCAGGCACTGGGCATGGACACCTCGGTCATCAGCATCATCGCATTGCTCATCGGTTTGATGCTGCTGTACTCGGCTATTCGCGCCTTCATGCGTGCATCGATTATCGCCGGGGTTATCTGGCTGATGCTGGGGCTGTGGGTGCTGAGCTGGGTGATTCACTGATTCGGATCAGCGCCCCAACTTGATCGTTCCCACGCTCGCGCGCAGGAACGATCAATTCCCCGAGGGTATTCAGCGCCCCTTGATCACCATCTGCGGTACGGTTTCACCCACGGCCTGCCAGTTCGGCCGGTACATCGACTCCACTTGCGGTGGCGGTACACGGTAGATACCCGGGGTGACAGCCCGTGCCAGGTACAGCAAGTGCGAGGTCTCGCGACCCTCCAGATTCATTGCCGCCACGTAACGGTCATCGCGGAACTCCTGGTGCTTGAGGCTGGCGTTCTGCATTGACTCGCGCCACTCCTTGACCTGGCTGCTGGCGTTTTCCAGGCTCGCGGCGCTTTGTGCCAGGTTCTGGTTTTCCAGCTCCAGGCCCGCCGGCAACAAGTCCACCACCAGTGCGTCCGGCACGCGCTGTTTGGCGCTGACGGCAATGTGCACCAGCACCAGATCGCCGCTGGCCAGGTCGCTGAGGTCCAGCGGCTGGCCGTTCATGCCCAGGTACTCGCGGCGAATCCTCAGGTTCTCGCCACCCGGTACCGGCGCGTGTTGTGGATAACCGGAGATCGTCAGCTGCTGATAGACCGGCTCGCTGCCTTCGTTGCGCAGGGACAGCGGCGAAGCCAGCAACGGCCCCTCCAGTTTGAGCCCCGGCTGGTCGTTGCTCAGCTCACGGGTTTCGTTGCCGCTGCTCAATTGCGCGGTCCAGTTGGCTTCCGGCTGGCCCAGCAATCCACGACCGGCGAGGAACAACGCATTACGCTCCTGCGTCGACAGGTACGGGCTGGCCGCCAGTTGATCGGACAGCTCGAACAAACGCTCTTCGCGTGCACCCTGGCCCAGGTCGTTCTCCTCCAGCAACGCCAGGATCAACGCCTGATCCCGCAGCGGGCTACCGTAGTCGGCCAGCCAGTCGTTCGGTTGACGTGACGCCGCCAGTCCAGCCAGCAACGCTTGCTTGGCACGGGGTTGATCGCCCATTTTCTGCAAGGCAATCGACAGTTGCACCAATGGCAGGCCGGAGCGGGCATCGCTACGGCGCTCGAACAGACTGCGCAGCGCCCCCAAAGGGGCCTGTTGGCTGCGAGCCAGCACCAGGCCTGCATACGCCTGTACGGCAAAGCGGGTGTGTTCGTCGTTTTCGCTGTAGTTCACTTCGATCAGGTTGCGCTCCTGCAGGTAGCGCAACAGCCGTTCACTGGCCTTTTTCAGGGCTTCGGGCGGTACGGCAAAACCCTGGTCACGCGCACGCAGCAGGAAGTCCGTGACATAAGCCGTCAACCAGTACTCCTCTTCGCCATCGGCGCCCCATAGGCCAAAGCTGCCGTTGTAGCGCTGCATGCCCAGCAAGCGCTCGATACCCAATTCGATCTTGCGCTTGCGCTCGGCGTCCGGATCACCTTCCAGCCCCAGGCGTTTCAGGCTGGCGGCATCGGCATACAGTGACGGGTAGAGCCCGCTGGTGGTTTGTTCCAGGCAACCGTAAGGGTAAGCCTTGAGCGCGCGAATCTGTTCGCCAAGGTTCAGCGGCGGCCGACTCGACAGGCTGAGCAAGGCTTCGCGCCCGGCCACTTCGAACTGCGACAACTGCCCTTCAGGCAAGGTCCACGGCTGGTCCTTGAGCACCGCGCGATAGTGCTTGAGCAGCGCCGGATACGCCGGACGCACCCCCAGGGTCCACTCGCGGGTGAACGGCGGCAGGCTCTCGCCCGGCAAGTCGAGACCGTTGACCAGGACCTTGACCTTGCCCTGACCGAAACCACCCAGCGCGCGCACCGGGATGTGCAGCGTGGTGCGCTGGCCCTGGGTCAACGCCACGCTGTGCGCGGTCTCGCCCTCCAAGTCCAGTTGACCTTCGGTGCTCAGTTGCACCTCCAGCTTCTGTGCCTTGCCCGAGAGGTTCGACAGGTCCAGCGCCAGGGTGGTCTGGTCGCCACCGGCGAGGAAACGCGGTGCCGACAGTTCGGCGATCAAGGGTGCGGCGATCACGGTTTTGCCTTCGGCCATGCCGTAGCGTTCATCGGTCCAGGCCTGGGCCATCACCCGCAGCTCACCGTTGAAGTCCGGGATGTCGACGCTGACCTCGCCTTCGCCCTGCTCGTTCAGGGTCACCGGTGCGCTTTGCAGGGCAACGATGGTCACGCTGGTGTCCGGGCGCTTGCCCCCCTTGGCGAGTGCCGCGTCGCCCCCGAACGCCAGGCTGGCCAACCGACCCTGCCCGGCTTCGATCAGTTGCCCGTAGACATCCAGTTGGTCGGCACCATAGGCCTTGCGGCCGAACAGGCTGGAGTAAGGATCCGGGGTCGGATACTCAGTGATATTGAGGATGCCGACATCAACGGCAGCCAGCAGCACATGCACCTGTTTCGGCACACTGCCATCGGCGTTCTTCGCTTGAATCTTCACGCTCAGCGGTTGTTTCGGGCGCATTTTCTCCGGCACTGCCAGGCTCAGGCCGAGCTTGCGTTGAGTCCGGTCCAGCGGCAGATGCAACACGCCAACCGCGCGCTTGGGGGTGACGTTAGCCTTGCGCTCGCCGGGACGAATCACCAGTGCGCTGACATACAGGTCGTGGCGCGACCACTTCGGATCGAGTTTCACCGCATAGCTTTTACCTTCGGCCGGCACATCGATAGCCTGCCACCACAACGGGCCATCCGCCGATTCCACCAACAGATACCCTTTGCCGGCCGCTGGCGGCGTGACCGTGACGTTGGCCGTGTCGCCATCACCATAGGCGGGCTTGTCCAGCGCCAGCTTCACCTGGTCCGGACGTACCGCGCCGCCTTCGGCGTTGTCCTGGGCGCGGTAGCCGGCCCAGAAGCGCAGGCTGCTGACGACGCCGGTCTGCGGGTCTTCGACTTCGACGCGGTAAGGTCCCCATTCCACCGGGAAACTGACCTTGGCCGTACCACCGGCCTTGATGCTGACGGACTCTTCGGCCAGGTTGAGGAACTTCTCGTTGAAGTGATAGCTCCAGCCATCGTTGTCCGAGTAGTTCCAGTAGTAGTCGCGGCGCTCCTGGATCAGGCGCACCTTGAGGTTGTCGGCCGCCAGTTTCTGGCCTTCAGGGTTGGCCACCAACAGCTCGAACTCAACCGGGACGTCACCATCGGTTTCCGCGCCATCGAACAAGGCACGCAGCCCCGGCATGTGGTCCGCCGGCCATACCGGTTGCACCACGCGCCGGGTAATCGGCCGGCCACCGGACTCTTGCAGGCTGGCCTGGACGATCAGTTGCAGCGGCGACTTGACCTCGGCCCACTTGCTGTCCAGGGAGATCAGGACTTCACCGTCTTCATCCAGGGCGGTCTCTTCCAGCTCCAGGTCCTGGCTCAACTCCTCTTCGGTGACCGAGCCGAACTGATAGCCAGGCAAGCTCTTGACCGCTTCACGCAGCGGCCGCACATACACCTGGCCGCTCAAGCGATTGCCTGCGGCAGGGGCGCCGTACAGGTAACGACCATTGACCGCGACTTCGGCGGTGTCGGCGGGCTTGATCGGTACGTCGCTGCCCTTGAGGTCCAGGGCCAGGCGCTCGGGCAGGAAGTCTTCCACCAGGAACTCGTAGAGCTGCGGTTTGCCGTCACCCAGGTCGAACACCAATTGCCAGCGCCCGGTCGGCGCTTCAGCGGCCAGTTGCAGTTGATACTGGTAGAGGCCGGACGCATCGGCGTCCCAGACAAACTTGCGGCTGACCTGCTCATCCGGGCGCCGCACCTCGACGCTGACCGGCTGCGGCTTGACCGCGTTGCCGTCCTTGTCTCGCAACAAGGCATTGAGCAGTACGGTTTCGCCGGGACGGTAGAGGTCACGCGGGCCAAACACGAAAAACTGCAACGGGTGGGCCTGCGGTCCGGCAATGTTGAATTCGGCCAGGTCCAGCGCCGCACTGTTGAGTCGCAGCAGGCTGGTCTGTTCGCCCTGATGGGCCAGCAGCACCTCGGCCTTTTTCGGCAGCGGCAACTCGGCATGGCCGCCCTGCCCGGTCTTGCCTTGGGCAACCATCCGGCCATCGGCGTCGAGCAGCTCCAGGCTGATGCCGTCGAGGGCCTTGCCGCCATCCAGTGCCTGGGTGAACACGTCCAGGCGATTCTGGTAACGGTGCACCGACAAGCCAATGTCACTGAGGGTGAACAGGGTGGCCGGTTGCGAGTAGTTGTACGTACCGGAGGCGCGCATCACCGCCAGATAGACGCCTGGCTGCTGCAACGGCTTGAGGCCGGAAATCGGCAAGAGCAGGGTTTCACGGGTGTTGCGCGCCGGGTTCAGGTCGAAACGACCGCCATACACCAGCTCGGCCATGGGCAGCAGCTCGCGGGATTCATAGCTTTGCAGGCTGTTGTTGCGGCCCCACTGGGCGAGGAACGTCGGCAGCGATTCGGATTTGATACGGAAGAACTCGACATCGACCTTGTCGACGTTCAAGGCAATCACTGGCAACCCTTCCGCCAGGCGTGTCGGCAACAAGGTGCCACGACTGGCAAAGCCCACGGTCGGTTGCAGGTCACGGGTTTCCAGGCGGCTGACGAATTCGGCGGCCAGCTTCGCGTCGTTGACCCCCACCAGCCCGGCATCGACGGTGAGGACCAGTTTGCGCTGCGGCTCAAGGTGACGCAGGCGCAGTTCCATCAGGTTGTCGGCAAGCTCCCACGCGCCATCGACCTTGCCGCTCTTGCTGTCCACCAGGTGCAACTTTTCCGCGAATTTCTGCTGCGGGTCCAGCGGCACCGAGAAACTCACCGACAAGGTGCTGGCACCGTCGAGCTGGATTTCCGAGACATCCACCACGCTCAGCTCACGCCCGGCATAACGCTGTTTCAGCACGGCCATGTCCTGCACGACCTTGGGTGCCGTGGCCGTTGCAGTCGGCGCGGCGGGGGCCGCTGTCTTGTCGGGGGTCGATGAATCGCAGGCGCTGAGCAATGTCAGTACACAAGCCAGGAACAGTCCTTTGTTAAGCATGGGGCACTCGCGGGCAGGAGTCTCGAAGGGGGTAACTATAGCCCAAGCGCTTGCCAGGCTGATCAGATTGATCGACGACGGGGAGAGGGGTTCTCAAGCACGACCTGCTCCCCTTGCGGTTTTCCCCCGGACCACCTTCTTTCAGGATCTACCGCTACAATGCCCGCTCTCGCAAGGAGCCTGAATGTCTACCCTGATCACCGACTGGCGCGATCGTGCCACCCATCGTCGTGTCTGGGCGCTGGCCGCGCCGATGATTCTTTCGAACATTTCCGTGCCGCTGGTGGCGCTGGTCGACAGCACCGTGATCGGCCACCTGCCCCATGCCCATCAGTTGGGGGCGGTCGCGGTGGGTGCCAGCCTGTACACCTTCCTGGCCTGGGCCATGGGCTTTCTGCGTATGGGCTCCACCGGCTTCGCCGCGCAGGCCGCCGGACGGGGCGACGGCGCGGCGTTGCGGCAGATCCTGCTACAGGGCTTGTTGCTGGCGCTGGGCCTGTCCTTGCTACTCGGTGCGCTGGGCGTGCCGCTCAGTGGCGTGGCGCTGCACTTCATGCAACCGTCCGCCGAGCTTGACCAACTGACCCGGGACTTTTTCCATACCCGTCTGTTTGGCTTGCCCGCCGCCCTCGCCAGCTATGCGTTGGTCGGCTGGTTCCTCGGGACCCAGAACGCCCGTGCGCCGCTGGCGATACTGTTGACCACCAATCTGGTGAACATCGCCCTGAACCTGTGGTTCGTCATTGGCCTTGAGTGGGGCGTCGTCGGCTCGGCCCGGGCCTCGGTGATCGCCGAATGGACCGGCGCCCTGCTGGGCCTGGCCATGACCCGCGGCGCCCTGCGTGCCTACCCCGGGCATATCGCCTGGGCTGCACTGGCGCTCTGGCAGAGCTGGCGCCCCCTGTTGGCGGTCAACCGCGACATCTTCATCCGCAGCCTGCTGCTGCAATCGGTGTTCTTCATGGTCACGGTTCAAGGTGCGCGCCTGGGCGATGCGACGGTTGCCGCCAATGCCCTGCTGCTCAACGGCTTGCTCCTGACCGCGCATGCCCTGGATGGCCTGGCCCATGCCGTGGAAGCGCTCTGTGGCCACGCCATCGGCGCCCGTGACCGTGAGGCCTTGCGCCGCTCACTGGTCGTGGCCTGTGGCTGGTCATTGATCGCCAGCCTGGGCTTTGCCCTGCTGTTCCTGTGCGCCGGCCATCTGTTCATTGCCCTGCAGACGGACATACCGAGTGTGCGCGACACGGCCTTCATCTACTTGCCGTACCTCGCGGTATTGCCGTTGATCGCGGTCTGGAGCTACTTGCTCGATGGCCTGTTCATCGGCGCTACCCGCGCGCGGGAAATGCGCAACGGCATGCTCTTGACGGTCATCCTGCTACTGCCATTTGCCTGGGCGCTGCATGGGTTGGGCAACCATGGACTCTGGCTGACCTTCTTGCTGTTCATGGTACTGCGCAGCCTCACCCTGGCTGCGTTTGCCTGGCACTTGCGCAAGCACGACGGGTGGTTTGCCGGTCACGCTCGCTGAGCCGGCAAATACCGGCCTGGGCCTAATGCTGTTCAATTAAGAAACGTTTTAAGCGAGTTAGGGGCCCGCGGCGAGGGAGCTTGCTCCCGCTGGGCTGCATAGCAGCCCCAAAAAACTATCGCCGAGTTCATTCTGAAAGACCGCAATAGCTTTGTTAGGGGGGCGCTTCGCACCCCAGCGGGAGCAAGCTCCCTCGCCACGGGGGATGTATTGAGCAACCCTAGCCTTAACTGACTAGCAATAGGCCTGGGCCCGGGATTCAGGATGGGCCGTTCTGCCAACGGTTGCGCAAACTGTCGAGCCGCTCCTGCTGAGTGCGTCCCGGCAACGGCGCCTCCAGTGCCGCTGACGGGTACTGCAAGCGCAGTCGCAGCCAGCCATCCAGCACAGGGCTGTCGCTGAAGCCCAGCTCGAGCCCTTCCTGCACACAGGACCAGATCAAGCCATAGTCATGCCCTGTCGTCTGGTTCCAGCACCAGGCGTGGCGTTCCAGCATGCACGCCTGCAATTGGCCCTGCTGGCGCAAGCTGAGGTTGTCTTCGATCGCCAGCGCGCCGACCAACAAGGGCGGACGGCTCAATTGCTGCCAGCCCAGGCTGCCCATCGCCCGATCCGCCCAGGTGCCGCCGTACCAGTACAGCTTGTCGATCGGCCCCAGCCAGCGGCTCAAGTCGCGGGCATCGCAGCCATCAAAGAAATAGCTGGCGGTGTAGGGGTTGTAGTAACTGAGCAGGCCTTTGTAATGCAGCCCGAACGTGACTGTGAGCATTCGCCGCAGGTGTCCGAGCAACGGTTGCACCGAGGCCGATGTCTCCAGCAACAGGCCCGGCCAGTCCAGCGGCGCTTCGTGAACGCATTGCGCCAGCGCCGGTTGGGTCGACAGTTCCACCAACTGCGGCCCCTGGTCACGCAAGGCATGCAGATCGGTATTCTCGAACAATCCATGGCGCGGTGCATCGGCATAACATTGCTGCAGCTTCCACCCGGTGTCCGGCGCACCCGGGACATCCAGCAAAAACCATTGAGCCGCCTGGGTCACACTCATGCCACACCACTTTGACCAAACCCGGCGGCCATGCGACAGACGCAAACCGTTTGCCGGCAATGGCGCAAACTCCCACCTCCCACCTCCCGGCAACAGGCACAGCAGCACCAGCGGCTGACTGCTCCGGACCTGTGCCAGCCAATCACGGTGCGCCGCCGGGGATAGCGCCTCCCACTCCGCCGTGGTCGCCGTGACCGGTGCGGGGTCCGCCGCCTTGAGATGAATGCTCGGGCTGGACAAGCACAGGTCGGTACCGTCAAAACGCACCTCACTGCAACCCACCTTGAAGTGTCGTTGTGTGTAGGCATCAACGGTCAGCGCCTGACCACTGGAGAGCTGAAGCTGTTGCTCGGCGCCCACAAACATCGCCGCATTGATCTGCAGGTGCAGCAAGGCCTCGCGACCTGAGGCCGAAGGCGTCTCAGGATGCCGCACGGCGTCCCCGGGGAGCATCGCCGGCTGAAAGATCCCCGTGATCAACGGTTGGTCAGGATCGCCATCGATGAAGCTCACACAGACCTCCACCCCAGCGGCGAGGCCTGCAATCGCCTCGCCCGACAACCGGGTAGCAACCGGTAGCCAGCAATGGCTCGGGCTGGCGCCTTCGCCCTGATACAACCAGTCGAACTGCACGGCGACCCGCCCCGTCGAATCGAGATGCGTTCCCTCGACATGGACTATCCAGCCACGCTGTACGCTCCTCATTCGATGTTTCGGGTGCGGCTCATCAGGCTCGAACGGCCTGTCAGCCGGCATCGCCCACAAGCGGTTGCGGTAGTGCGGCACTGGCATGGAGTTGCCCGCGTGCTCGACCCGGGACAGTAACCACTGACCGTTCCACGCCGTACAGGCGTGCCCCGACAATGTCAGAACCCAACCGCTGCGCAGGGTCGGCAGGTCTGTTTCGGCTTCTGCGCGGATCGACGTGGGGCGCTGCGGGTCGCCCTCCCGGCTTTGCGCATGCACCTTGAAGTGCCTGATTGCAGGTGTGGCGCCCTCGACGTCGTAGGACTCGCTCGTACCAACGGATTCGCAGCCCAGGGTGTCGGTAAAGATCAGGCAGTGACTGCCCCGGCGGTGTCGAAAGAAGTAATGAATCCGCGCCAGCTCGCACAGGCGCTGAACAAATGCCAGGTCGGACTCGCGGTATTGGGTGCACACATCCAGCGCCGGGTAATCGCCCCGAAGCGCAAACCGACAGGCCTTCTCAGCGATGCCGTGCTCCCTCAGGACCTGGGCAAGGATCTGCGGGACCGACTGCCGGCTGAAGATCCGCTGACTGAAGCGTTGCGCCAGACAGGCCAGTCTCGGTCCAAACGACACCTGCCAGAGCCCCGGCTTCGCGCCACCGTGAAGCGGCGCCAGGTCATGAATCTGTCCATGGATACCGGCGCGCGCCTCCCCGAAGCACAGATAGGCCGGGCAATACATCAGGCTGGCGAGGTCCAGTTGTCTTTCATCGAGCTGCAACTCCAGCCAGAAAACATAGGGCGCACTGATGGATTCATGGCCGGTAAAGGCGGCAACCGTAAAGGGTTGGGACTGGCCCGCTATCTCCAGGCGAAATGACGGTTCGTTGACTGGATCGGACATCGACGTTTCTCTACAGGAGGGGCGGCCGGGGATTCTCGCTGAGAGACATGGCCGAGTAGAGTGCCGAAATACAACTTGGGAAAAAGCCTACGCGAAATGAAGAAACGCCAACGTTGATAGTGCGACGCGACTAAACATCTTTATAAAAATGAAGAACCGCCGCACCGGACTATCTGAAATTTCCGCAGCGTACGGAAAACTTTCAGACAGCCTGGTCACAGCGGTGACTGACCTCAGGAAGACAGGTAAGACGAACGAGTCAGGCCCAGACGCAGCGCGTCGAGGAACTGAGTGCGCTCGGAAGCACTGATTCGGGCGCTGGCAACCTTGTCGCGGTAGTGCGTCATCAGTTCTTCTGGCGACAAGTGCACATAACGCAGCATGTCCTCGATGGTGTCGTGGGTCTCGATACCGGCGTGGTAAACACTGCCATCGGCATTCTGGTAGATGTTCACCGAGTCGGTGTCACCGAACAGGTTATGCATGTCGCCCAGGATTTCCTGGTAGGCGCCTACCAGGAAAATCCCCAGCAGGTAGTCTTCACCGTCGTTCAGCGCATGCACCGGCAAGCTGGTTTCAATGCTCTGCTCATCGACGTACTGCTTGATCTTGCCGTCGGAGTCGCAGGTCAGGTCTTGCAGCACGGCGCGGCGCAGCGGCTCTTCGTCGAGACGGTGCAGCGGCAGGATCGGCAGGACCTGGCCGATGGCCCAGGTGTCGGGCAGGCTCTGGAACACCGAGAAGTTGCAGATGTACTTGTCGGCCAGCTTGTCATTGAGTTCGTCGAGCACCTGGCGGTGCGAACGCTGACGCGCCTTCAACGAGTTATGCAGGCGACGGCACACGGCGAAGTAGCATTGCTCGGCCAGGGCTTTTTCGGCCAGGGTCAGCTTGCCATCGGCATACTGGGTCGCCACGTCGCTCATGTAGTGAGTCGCGCGCCAGTAGGTTTCGGTGACCATCTCGATGTCGGTCGGACCCAGCAGGTCCACCAGCCACTGTACGGTTTCCGGCAGTTCTTCCTTGTTGGCGATCTTCGGCATGTCGTCGTTGTGCTTCTCGACGTCCGTCACTTGCACCACCAGCATGGCGTGGTGAGCCGTCAGGGAGCGGCCGCTCTCGGAGAAGATGTTCGGGTGCGGCAGGCTCTGCGCATCGCAGAATTCCTTGAGCATACCGACCACGACACCGGCGTAATCGTCCATGTCGTAGTTGATCGAACTGGCATTGCGCGAATGCGTGCCGTCGTAGTCGACACCCAACCCGCCACCGACGTCGATGTGATCGACCGGCAGGCCCAGGTTGCGCAACTCACCGTAGTAACGGATCGCTTCCTTGAACCCATGCTGGTAGTCCGCCAGGTTGGCGATCTGCGAGCCCATGTGGAAGTGCAGCAGGCGAATGCCCTGGTCCAGGCCCGCCGCGCGGAAGCGCTCGACCACCGACAGCAACTGCGCCGCCGACAGGCCGAACTTGGATTTCTCGCCACCGGTATCGGCCCATTTGCTCGACGCCAGGGACGACAGGCGAACCCGCAGGCCGACCTGAGGCTTGACCTTCAGCGAGGCGGCTTCCTCGATCACCAGGCCGACCTCGGATTCTTTCTCGATCACGATGAACACGTTGTGGCCCAGCTTCTGGCCCATCAGCGCCAGACGGATGAACTCACGGTCCTTGTAACCGTTGCAGACGATGGTACCGCCCTTCGGCGCCAGGGCCAGCACGGCCAGCAGCTCCGGCTTGGAGCCGGCTTCCAGGCCGATGGACACGTCCTGGGTAGCGATGATGTTTTCGATCACCGCTTCCTGCTGGTTGACCTTGATCGGGTACAGCGCGGTGTACTTGCTCTGGTATTCCAGGCGTTCGATGTTGGCATCGAAGGCACCGGTCAGCTGACGGACGCGATCTTGCAGGATGTCCGGGAAACGGACCAGCAATGGCAAGGACAGGCCGCTTTTACGCAGCTGGTCGACTTGCTCGAACAGATCGATGGGCGAACTGGTCGGACCGTTCGGACGAACTTCGACGCGACCGGCGTCATTGATCGCGAAATACCCGGCCCCCCAATGGCGAATCCCGTAAACACTGCGGCTGTCCGCAACTGTCCATTGGCTGCCATCGTCTTTGCGTGTGCGTCGTACGGACATCGAAGTCCCCTATAAATGAAGTCAGAGAGCGCCTCCCGGGTTGAGGGCTGGCGCAGCTTAAAGAATGTAAATGACGATTAGCCTGCACGAAGGGATAGACCCCGGATGCAGCGCTGAGTTTAGAAACCGGTCAGAACAGGCTCTGTGAAAACCCTGGAGACGACACCACACCTGAATCGGATCAGGCCTGCATCAAGTCGGAGTGGTCTTCACAGAGGCTGCTAGCCGCCGGATTTCTTCGCTTTGAAACCGTGTTTGATCAGTTCGGCCAAGAGTAGCTCGACATGATCGCCCTGGATTTCGATGATCCCGTCTTTCAACGCGCCACCGGTACCACAGCGTTTTTTCAACGTGGTGGCCAGCTCCTTGAGCGCGTCTTCAGCCAGCGGCACACCGCTGATGGTGGTCACCGTCTTGCCGCCACGGCCCTTGCTTTCGCGACGCACGCGCGCGATACCGTCGCCGGCCGGGATAACGGTTTGTTTGCAGATGCAGGTTGCCACCGGCTGGCTACAGTCCGGGCAATGTCGACCTGCGTCGGTGGAAAATACCAAGCCACCAAGGGCGGCGAAGGATGCGGCTTTTTTGGCCACCGGCAATCCTCTTGGGAGGACAAAGACTGGTCGCAGCAACGTAGGCACGTGCTATCGACCGCGAAGCCCCACTCAGGCAGGGGCAGCGCTACTGGACCGGTACAACCCTGCAGGAGCGAGCTTGCTCGCGATGGACATCAACGATAACGCGTGCACTCAGACAGCACCCATCATCCCTGCGTTCTTCGCGAGCAAGCTCGCTCCTACAAAAAGCAACCCGGTCCAGCTTGAAAAGGTCGCGCAGTGTAACGACAAAAAGCGTACTTGCTAAGAGCCAATCGGCGCCAATTTATACATCTTTTGCGATGTCGGCCCCGATCGAGCGCAGATAGCGTTTCAAGGCCGCCAAAGAGTCCGGGCAGTAAGACTTTTGGTGGATTTCCCGCATGACCTGTTCGATCGGGATAAAGCGCGCCTGGAGCACTTCCTCCGGCTGCAGGAGCAAAGGCCCGTCCCAGACCGCCGAAAAAGCCGAACACCAGAGCCGGTTACCGGTGTCTTCGAAGAAAAAGTGGTCGTGGGCGGTCAATGGCACACCACTCACACCCAGTTCCTCCGCCAGCTCCCTGGCCGCCGATTCGGCGTAGGTTTCCGTCGCCAGCACCATGCCGCCCGCCGCCACATCCCAGAACCCCGGGTAGATGGCCTTGCTGTAGGTGCGCTGGTGCACGCACAGGTCGCCCGCGGAGTTGAACAGCATGATGTAAGTGCCGCGCCCGATCAGGCCACGCGCGCGTAAATCCGCGCGCACCAGGGAGCCGAGCAGGTTGTCCTGCTCGTCGACCCAGGCAATCTGCTCGGCATCCGAGGCCGCGCGATGGGCGGCCTCCCGGGAGTTATCGACCATGATTCAGCCCTGGTTGAGCAGTTGGCGCAGGTCGATCACCGCCGCATTGGCCCGCGAAATGTAGTTGGCCATGACCAGCGAGTGGTTGGCCAATGGGCCGAAGCCGCTGCCGTTGAGGATCATCGGGCTCCAGAGTGTCTCCTGGGATGCTTCCAGCTCACGAATGATCTGCCGCACGCTGACGGTCGCGTTCTTCTTCGCCAGTACATCGGCGAAGTCGACTTCAATGGCACGCAGCAAATGCGACAGCGCCCAGGCCTGGCCGCGCGCTTCGTAGAACACGTTGTCGATCTGCATCCAAGGGGTTTCCACCACCTCTTCATCCAGTTGTGGCACCTGGCCCGGGGCCACGACTTCGGTTTTCAACGCGGTGTTGAGCTTGACCCGGCCGACACTGGCCGACAGGCGTTGCGACAGCGAACCCAGACGGGTGCCCACATCGCCCAGCCAGTTGTTCAGGTTATCGGCACGGGCGTAGAACAGCGCGTTCTTTTGCGTTGGGTCCGACAGGCGCGCCTGGTAGCGGCTCAGGGAGTTGATGCCCTCCTGGTACTCCGACTCACTGGACGGCAGCACCCAGCTCTTGTTGTCGAAGTTGAAGCGCGGTTCGGCCTTGGCCAGGTCGGCGTCTTCCGCCGATTGCGACTGCGAGCGGGCGAAGTCTTTACGCATGGCGCGCGTCAGGTCGCGCACCTGCACCAGCACGCCGTACTCCCAGCTCGGCGTGTTGTCCATCCACAGGCCCGGCGGGAAACGGTCGTTGGAGATATAGCCACCCGGCTTGTCGAGCAAGGTACCGGCAACGGTCTTGAGGGTTTCCACCGTGGTGTACCCGACAACCATCTGCTTGCCTTCTTTCTCGGCGGCGATTTGTGCGTTCTGCTGAACCGGAAACAGGGCCGGTTCCTTGCTCCAGTACCAACCCAAGGCAATGGTCACCACCAGGTAAAGGCCGATCAACGTGGCCAATGCGCGGCTGAACAGCAAACCACCAAAATAGCTGCGGGTTGCCGACTTGGGTTCGGCGGCACGTTCAGGCGCACTGCCTGCGCGGTTCTTCCAGTCCAGCATGGCGATATCCTTTCAATCACTTGAGTTCATCGGTTCGACCGCAACCCTACTCCATCGTGCCTGATGGTGAGCGGATTAATCCTGCCCCGGCACGGCGCTGCACGCATCACAGTCGAGCCGACACTATAAAGGAAGGACGGCCCAGAGCCTACGCGACCAGCCGGTCATAAACTGAATCGTGTCGCTGTGCAGATTATTGACTTACGGCACTCATGCCATCGAAAAGAGATGCTAGCATAGAGCCACCAGTCGACCTCAGCATGCACCCTCACTAGTAGTCAGGATATGACCGAGCCAGAAGACCCCAGCCGTGAGCGCCTCAAGCAGCACTTTGCCCAGCGGGTAATTCATCAAGCACGTCAGATTCTTGAGATATGGCAGCGCCTGCAACGCAGCGAATGGTCGGCGGCCGATCTGTCGGAACTCAGTGAGGCGAACCTGCGCCTGTTGCGCTTTGCCGAGCGTTTCGAACAGACCGAGCACACCCAACTGGCCCACAGCATCACCCAGTCACTGCAGGCCGTCGACGCCAACCGCGGACGCCTGAGCAGCGGGCTGATCACTGACCTGAACCGGTTGATGCAGCGCTTGTCACGCACCGGCCTGCGCCAGGGCGACCAGCTCGAACAAACCTTCCTGCCGCCACTGCGCAAGCCGATCTATGTCTTGCTGCAGGACCACGACCGCGCCGAACGCCTGGCCAAACAACTCGAATTCTTTGGCCTCAGCGCCCAGTCCCTGGACAGCGTGGCGGCCTTTCGCTCGTCC
Organism: Pseudomonas sp. Irchel s3h17; assembly: GCF_900187505.1. GTDB lineage: Bacteria > Pseudomonadota > Gammaproteobacteria > Pseudomonadales > Pseudomonadaceae > Aquipseudomonas. Next base: position 380,981 of record NZ_FYDL01000003.1, on the reverse strand, counting down.
ATGGTGGAGCGACTGCCAGCGGCAATTGTCATGGATGTCGACTTCGCGGGCCCAGGCCTGGGCCTGCAACTGGCGGCCGAAGCCCAGGCCGGGCTGGAGCATAAGCTGCCGCTGCTGTTCTTCAGCCTGCTGGAAACCGACACCCCGACACGCCTGGCGGCGGTACGTGCCGGCGGCCAGGAGTTCCTGACCGGCACCCTCGAAGCCTCGAGCCTGCTGGAAAAAATCGAGGTCCTGACCTGCGTCGCCCAGTACGAACCCTATAAAGTGCTGATCATCGATGACTCGCGCGCCCAGGCCCTGCACACCGAGCGCCTGCTCAACAGCGCCGGGATCGTCACCCGCACCCTGATCGAACCGATCCAGGCGATGGCCGAACTGGCCGACTTCCAGCCCGACCTGATTATCCTCGACATGTACATGCCGGCCTGCACCGGTACCGAACTGGCCAAGGTGATCCGCCACAACGACCGTTATGTCAGCGTACCGATCATTTACCTGTCGGCCGAAGACGACCAGGACAAGCAGCTCGATGCCATGAGCGAAGGCGGTGACGACTTCCTGACCAAGCCGATCAAGCCCCGCCACCTGATCACCACCGTGCGCAACCGCGCCGCCCGGGCACGCAACCTCAAGGCGCGAATGGTTCGTGACAGCCTGACCGGCCTGTACAACCACACCCACATCCTGCAACTGCTCGAAGACTGCTCATTCCGCGCGCGCCGCGAACAAAAGCCACTGAGCTTCGCGATGCTCGATATCGATCACTTCAAGCGGGTCAACGACAGCCACGGTCACCCCATGGGCGACCGGGTGATCAAGAGCCTGGCGCTGTTTCTCAAGCAACGCCTGCGCAAGACCGATTTCATTGGCCGATACGGCGGCGAAGAATTCGCCATCGTCATGCCGGACACCGATATCGAGTCGGCCTGCAAAGTGCTCGATGAAATCCGCCAGCGCTTTGCCGAGATTCACTACCCGGCCCAGCCGCACGACCTGTGGTGCACCTTCAGCGCCGGCGTGGTGGACCTGCAGGAAGACTCCGACAGCCTGATGATGGCCAGCCTGGCCGACGCTGCGCTGTACCGCGCCAAGGACGCCGGACGCAATCGGGTTCAGGCGGCGCGCCGACCAAAGCAAAGTGCCACCTTTTCATCCGAATCCACTGAATCGGTCATACCGCTGTAACACAAGCGCAATAACTTCAGGCGCCTCCCTTCTGTCGTTGGTTGCCCACGATGCGCCTGAAGTTGCTGACCAATCTCAACTCCCTGCTGTTAGTCGCGGTGTGCATCGCACTCGGTGCCACATTGTGGTGGTCGCAAAAGGCTCTGGAACGCCCTTATCTGTTGATGGAGCGGTACCTGGGCCTGTCGCAGTTGTTCCATAACCATGTGGCGCGCAATGTCGAAGACTACCTGGCCAGCGGCGATGCCCTGCGCTTGAGCGGCGCCAGCCAGGCCCTCGACACCCTGCAAAAAGAGCTCAACGAGATGCCGGCGGACCTGGCACAAAGCCTGCGCCCCAGCCTTGCCGACCTCGACGAATTCAGCAGGACCGAACTGCTAGCCGCGGGCAAGCTGGCCGGTGACCCGCAAGCCTTGCTGCTACAGGCCGAACGCGAACTGGGCGCGAGCCTCGAACAACTCAGCCAATACGCCACCGGCGCCAGTACACCCGAGACGGCGGCTTACCTGGCGCCACTGCTGGCCGCCGCGCAGCACCTGGGCAAGCTGTCGCTGGCCCGCGACAAACTGGTCAGCAGCGGTCGTAGCGAACTGGCCGGCGACGTGGAGCGTGAGCTCGCCAGCATCCGCGCCCAAGCCGTGCTGATCGAGGCTTTGCCGTTGCTCGGCGTCGCCGCCCACCAAGCCTCCAACGCCGACGACTTCGCCGCGATGATGGGCCTGGAAAGCAGCGAAAAAACCGTCGTCGAAGATGCTGGCACCGGCTTCAAGCGTGAACTGTCCAGCCTGCTCGCCCGCTACCCCGCTGAACTGGCCCGCACCCGCGAGCAGATCCAGAAACGAGCCGACCTCAGCGCCGCCACCCATGTGAAGATGGACGCCGTGCAGCAAGCCATTGCCGCACTGGAGCCGGCCGTCCGCGCCCAGCATGGGCAAATCCAGAGTGAAGTGCGGCTGATCCAGGGCGTGATGATTGGCCTGATCCTGTTGATTGCACTGCTGATCGATACCTTGCAACGACGCCTTGCCCGGGTGCTGACCAACCTGGCTCCGGCGCTCTCGACCTGGGCTGAAGGTGACTTCAGCCGGGACATCCAGTTGGGCTCGACCAACCGCGAACTGCACGACATTCAAGAGTCGCTCAATCGCCTGCGCGTGTATCTGGTGGACCTGGTGGGGACCATCCGGCAAAACGCCGAACAAGTGGCGGGCAGCAGTCGCGTGCTGGCCGAACTGAGCCGCGACCTGCACAACGGTGCCGAGCATCAGGCCGGCGACACCGCGCTGATCCGCGATTCCCTTGGCGAACTGGAAGCGACCATCCAGCAAGTGGCCGGCGATGCCAGCCAGGCCGCCGATGCCAGTCGTCATGCCGGCCTTGCGGTCGAGCATGGGCAGCAGGTCATCGGCTTGAGCCTGACCGGGCTTCACGCCCTGGTCGGTGAAGTCCAGGGTAATGCCCAAATGATCGAGCACCTGGCCGAGGAGTCGGCAACCATTGGTGGCGTGCTGACGGTGATTCGCTCGATTGCCGACCAGACCAACCTCCTGGCCCTGAACGCCGCTATCGAAGCGGCCCGCGCCGGAGAGATGGGCCGCGGCTTCGCAGTGGTCGCCGAAGAGGTTCGCTCGCTGGCGCAACGCACCGCGGGTGCCACGGCCGAGATCCAGGCCTTGATTGGCGCCCTGCAACTGGCGGCAAGGCAATCGGTGGAGGGCATGCGCGCGCAGGTCGAACACGCCGAGGCCACTGCCAGCCAGGCACAAGCGGCAGACGGCGCGCTGGATAAAATTGTCGGTGCGATCCAGACCATCGCCGACACCGCCGCACGCATCGCCGATGTCACCGCTCAACAAAGCGGCGCGGTCAGCGAGATCCGCGACCACAGCGAGCGCATCCACCAGTTGGGCGGGGAGAACCTGGTGCGCATCGGTGAGGGCCGCAGTCAGGGCGAAAACCTGCTGGTGCTGGGCGGGCAGTTGCATACCGCCGTGCAGGCCTTTCGTGTCTGACACAACCCCTGAACCAGGCAACCGCTCTGTGGCGAGGGAGCTTGCTCCCGCTGGGGTGCGCAGCAACCCTGAAACCTGCAACTCGGTTGTGTCAGGCATACCTTGCTCTCTGGCTTTGCGACTGCTACGCAGCCGAGCGGGAGCAAGCTCCCTCGCCACGATGAATTATCGAAACCTCTGGCTCGGCAGTCATCGGCGCCGTCCGCTATCATGCGCACATCTTTGATACGCGAGATTGTCATGCGCCGCCTGCTCTGCCTGATGCTGTTGATCCTGGCCCTACCGGTACACGCTACCGGCCTGCTGGACAGTCGTCCCAGTTCGACCCTGGGCGCGATCAACAACAGCGCCGATTTCCTGCCGGTACGCAAAGCCTTCCAGCTGAGCCTGGTGGAAGCCACGCCGCAGTCGATCAAGCTGCGCTTCGTCGCCACCGAGGGGTACTACCTCTACCGCCATCGCTTCCAGTTTCGCAGCGATCCGGCCGACGCAGGCCTGGGTGCCGTTCAACTGCCGGCGGGCGAGAAAAAGCACGACGAGTACTTCGGCGATGTCGAGGTCTACCACGGCATTCTCGACGTAGAACTGCCCCGCAACAGCGCCGACCCACGCGCCTTTACCCTGGTCGTCACTTATCAGGGCTGCGCCGACAAGGGGTTGTGCTACCCACCGGAAACCGAACGCCTGCAGATCGATGGCGCAACCGCCAGCAACGAGCCCGGCGCTGCCTGGAGCTGGCGTGAACTGGCGCTGTTCTTTCTCGCGGGCCTGAGCCTGACCTTCACCCCTTGCGTGCTGCCAATGCTGCCGATTCTCTCCGGCGTGGTGCTGCGCGGGCAAATTGGCGGGCTGCGTGGTTTCAACCTGTCGCTGGCCTATGTGCTGCCGATGGCCGCCTGCTTCGCCTTGCTCGGTGCCTTGATGGGGTTGTTCGGTGCCCAGTTGAACCTGCAGGCACGCCTGCAATCGGCCTGGGTGCTGGTGCCGTTCGCCCTGTTCTTCGCCGCCTTTGCCCTGGCGATGTTCGGGATGTTCGAACTGAAGCTACCGTCTGCCATCAGCAGCCGCCTGGACCGCATTGCCGGGCGTACCGAAGGCGGTTCGCTGTGGGGCGCGGCGGTGCTTGGCGTGGTCTCGAGCCTGTTGGTCTCGCCTTGCGTGTCGGCCCCCCTGGCCGGCGCTCTGTTGTACATCAGCGCCAGCGGCGACGCGCTGGGCGGTGCATTGAAGCTATTCGTGCTGGGCCTGGGCATGGGCGCCCCCTTATTGCTGGTGGCCACCGGCGGGGCGGCCTGGTTGCCCAAGAGCGGGCCCTGGCTGGTGTATGTGAAGAACGCGATCGGCGTATTGTTGCTGGGCTTGGCGATCGGCTTGCTCAGCCGCGTACTGCCAGGACAAGTCACCTTGCTGCTGATCGGCTTGCTGACGGCAGGAGTGGGGTTGTTCCTCGGGGCACTGGAGTTCGTCTACAAACCACCGCGCAAACGCCTCGGCCAATTGCTCGGAATGTTCCTGATCTTTTATGGCCTGGCCTGCTGGTACGGCGCCTTCAGCGGCCAGACCGATCCCTTCAATCCGATTGGCCAGCCCCGGGTCATCAACGCCGCCGGTAGCCCACCAGCTCCAGACGCCGGCCAGTGGCAGACCATCAGCACCCCGGCGGAACTCGACCAGGCCCTCGCCGAGGCGAAAGCCGCCAACACCCCGCTGCTGCTCGACTGGTACGCCGACTGGTGCATCAGCTGCAAAGTCATCGAGCATGAGGTGCTCAACGATCCCATGGTCGTCGAACGCCTCAACGGCTACCGGCTGATCCGCTTCGACATAACGGCCAGCAACGCCGAACAACGCGCCCTGCTCGACCGCTACCAACTGTTCGGGCCACCGGCCCTGATGTTTTTTGGCAAGGACGGCAATGAACGTACCGACGTGCGGGTAATCGGCGAGATCACGGCGCGGGAGTTCGCCGAACGCGTCGCCAGAGCGAATGACCAGATTTAATCAGTCGGTCATATAAATCGCGCAATCATCGGTCATTGTGCTGGCTATTGCAGAGAACTGGACAGTCACAAAGGCTTTGCGGCATAGTCGCCGGGTTCTGATACCTGCACATAGATAACAAGGAACAGCAGATGGCGACCCTTTTGGTGCTGCACGGACCCAACCTGAACCTGCTCGGCACCCGTGAACCGGGTGTCTACGGCGCCGTGACCCTGGCCCAGATCAATCAGGACCTGGAACAACGGGCCCGTAATGCCGGCCACCATTTGCTCTACCTGCAAAGCAACGCCGAGTATGAATTGATCGACCGCATCCACGCCGCCCGCGACGAAGGCGTGGACTTCATTCTGATCAATCCAGCAGCTTTTACGCATACAAGTGTCGCATTACGTGACGCGCTGCTGGCGGTGAGCATCCCATTCATCGAAGTGCATTTGTCTAACGTGCACAAACGCGAACCTTTCCGCCATCACTCTTACTTCTCCGACGTAGCGGTGGGAGTGATCTGCGGCCTTGGCGCCAGCGGTTATCGACTGGCCCTGGAGGCCGCCCTGGAACAGCTTGAAAGACCGGCAACGGCTTGAACAACAAGCGTTAAACGCCCCTGACCGACCCTTGGGAGTTGATGATTCATGGATATCCGTAAAGTTAAGAAACTGATCGAACTGCTGGAAGAGTCCGGCATCGACGAGCTCGAGATCAAGGAAGGCGAAGAGTCCGTACGCATCAGCCGCCACAGCAAGACCCCGGCCCAGCAGTACTACGCACCGGCTCCAATGGCAGCGCCTGTCGCCGCCCCTGCCGCTGCGGCTCCAGTCGCTGCGCCTGCCGCTCCGGCCGCACCAGTACTGAACGGCACCGTTGCCCGTTCGCCGATGGTGGGTACGTTCTATCGCAAATCTTCGCCAACTTCGCCGTCCTTCGTTGAAGTGGGGCAAAGCGTGAAAAAAGGCGACACCCTGTGCATCGTCGAAGCCATGAAGATGATGAACCACATCGAAGCTGAAACCAGCGGTGTGATCGAGTCCATCCTCGTCGAAGACGGCCAGCCGGTTGAGTACGACCAACCGCTGTTCACCATCGTTTGAACCGCGGAGAGCCTTTGATGACTGCGAAGTTGGAAAAAGTTCTGATCGCTAACCGCGGTGAGATCGCCCTGCGGATTCTGCGTGCCTGCAAAGAGATGGGCATCAAGACCGTCGCCGTTTACTCCAAGGCCGACAAAGAGCTGATGCACCTGGGCCTGGCAGACGAATCCGTCTGCATCGGTCCGGCATCGGCCGCCCACTCCTACCTGCACATCCCGGCGATCATCGCAGCTGCCGAAGTGACGGGCGCCACGGCCATTCACCCTGGCTACGGCTTCCTCGCGGAAAACGCCGACTTCGCCGAGCAGGTCGAGAACTCCGGCTTTGCCTTCATCGGCCCGAAAGCCGAGACCATTCGCCTGATGGGCGACAAGGTGTCGGCCAAGCACGCGATGATCGCCGCTGGCGTTCCAACCGTTCCAGGCTCCGACGGCCCGCTGCCGGAAGACGAAGAAACGGCGCTGCGCATCGGCCGTGAAGTCGGCTACCCGGTGATCATCAAGGCCGCTGGCGGCGGCGGTGGTCGCGGCATGCGCGTGGTGCACAAGGAAGAAGACCTGATTTCCTCGGCACAACTGACCCGCTCCGAAGCAGGCGCGGCGTTCGGCAACCCGATGGTCTACCTGGAGAAATTCCTGACCAACCCACGTCACGTGGAAGTCCAGGTACTTTCCGACGGCCAAGGCCATGCCATCCACCTGGGTGATCGCGATTGCTCGCTGCAACGTCGCCACCAGAAAGTCCTCGAAGAAGCGCCGGCACCGGGCATCGACGAGCAGGCTCGCCAGGAAGTCTTCGCCCGCTGCGTCAAGGCGTGCATCGACATTGGCTACCGTGGCGCCGGCACGTTCGAGTTCCTGTACGAGAACGGCCACTTCTACTTCATCGAGATGAACACTCGTGTCCAGGTAGAGCACCCGGTATCGGAAATGGTCACCGGCATCGACATCGTCAAGGAGATGCTCAGCATCGCCGCCGGCAACAAGCTGTCGTTCACCCAGGATGACGTGGTCATCCGCGGTCACGCACTGGAATGCCGGATCAACGCCGAAGACCCGAAAACCTTCATGCCGAGCCCGGGCACGGTCAAGCATTTCCACGCGCCAGGCGGCAACGGCGTTCGCGTCGATTCGCACCTGTACAGTGGTTATGCCGTGCCACCGAACTACGACTCGTTGATCGGCAAGCTGATCACTTACGGGGCCACCCGTGACGAAGCCATGGCGCGCATGCGCAATGCGCTGGACGAAATCGTGGTCGACGGCATCAAGACCAACATCCCGCTGCACCGCGACCTGACCCGCGACGAAGGCTTCTGCAAAGGGGGCGTGAACATTCACTACCTCGAGCACAAGCTGGCTGGCGAAAAGCACTAAGCTTTAGTCGGTATGCGACAAGGCCGCCTTCGGGCGGCTTTGTTGTATCTGGACATTACTGCGTACCGTATCTCTGTGGCGAGGGAGCTTGCTCCCGCTCGGTTGCACAGCAACCGCAAAACCATCAAGCCGGGCCAGACCAGACAGAACCGTGCCTGCCGTTTTGGGACCGCTTCGCGCTCCAGCGGGAGCAAGCTCCCTCGCCACAGGTCTTTCGTTCACACCTGAACTCTACCAACCCGGTCGTCATCTGCCCCGCGCTCGCGTAAACTTGCTCGCTTCTCGCAGCCCACTAGGCTGCAATCAATATTTTTCAAAGGTGCCCGCCATGCCTTGGCTGCAAGTCCGTCTCGCCATCAGCCCAGAACAAGCCGAAACCTATGAAGACGCTTTCCTTGAAGTGGGCGCCGTATCGGTGACCTTCATGGACGCCGAAGATCAGCCGATCTTCGAGCCGGAACTCAACACCACCCCGCTGTGGTCGCACACCCACTTGCTGGCCCTGTTCGAAGGCGGCACCGAAGCCGCTGCAGTGCTGGCCCATCTGGAACTGCTGACCGGCAGTCCGCTGCCCGAGCATCACAGCGAAGTCATCGAAGACCAGGACTGGGAACGCAGCTGGATGGACGGCTTCCAGCCGATGCGTTTCGGCCAGCGCCTGTGGATCGTGCCGAGCTGGCACGCCGCCCCGGAGCCTGATGCCGTCAACCTGCTGCTCGACCCGGGCCTGGCCTTCGGCACCGGCACCCACCCGACCACCGCCCTGTGCCTGGAATGGCTCGACGGCCAGGACCTGAAAGACTGCAACGTGCTGGACTTCGGCTGCGGTTCCGGGATCCTCGCGATCGCCGCGTTGCTGCTGGGCGCCAAACAGGCCGTCGGCACTGACATCGATGTGCAGGCGCTGGAAGCCTCCCGCGACAACGCCGGACGTAACAACATCGCCGAAGCGCTGTTCCCGCTGTACCTGCCTGAAGACCTGCCGCAGGTTCAGGCCGATGTACTGGTGGCCAACATCCTCGCCGGCCCGCTGGTTTCCCTGGCGCCGCAACTGTCCAGCCTGGTCAAGGCCGGCGGTCGCCTGGCGCTGTCAGGCATCCTCGCCGAACAAGGCGAAGAAGTGGCAGCGGCTTACGCCCAGGACTTTGACCTGGATCCGATCGCCAATCGCGATGGCTGGGTGCGCATTACCGGTCGCCGGCGCTAAAATGAGCCTCTGCAGACTCCGGATGGCCGCATGACCGATAGCTTCGTCACCCAATGCCCGCATTGCAAGACCAGTTTCCGCGTCAGCCACTCTCAATTGAGCGTGGCTCGTGGTGTGGTGCGCTGCGGCTCGTGCCTGCAAGTGTTCAATGCTGCACGGCAGTTGCTCGAGCAACGCATGGGCGAACAGGCGAGCGCGCTCAGCTCGTCGCCATCGGTCGAAACGGCACCCGAGCAACGGGCCATCAGCCAGAAGCAGTGGACCGCCTCCGAGCTTGACCTGGACCACCTCGACCTCGACGAAGAACTCGCCAAGCTCGAACAACGGGAAATCCAGCCCGCCAAGGAGTTTGGCCAGGAGCACAAGCCCCGGGAAGATTCGCTGAGCGCACGCCGTGACGCCAACGAAAGCGAAGCACCGTGGCCCGACAGCCTGTTCAGCGAGCCTGCAGCGGAACGCGCCTTGTCCAGCGACACGTCCCCGACACCTGCAACAAGCGGGATGCTGGACGAAGATGAGCCGACAAAGCCTTCACGCACTGAACCTTCCCTGTCCCTGGAACTGGTCGACCTCGACGACGAACCCGAGACGCCGCCACTGCGCCTGGAACCCCAGGAGGAAGACGAGGAGCCGAGCGCCTCGCACGAACGGTTCAGCGCAACCGACGACGACCCCGAGCCGATCCCGCAGGCAGCCGAACCCGTACGCAAGCGACGCGCGCGAGGCGAGCCGGCCATGCACGACGACGTGCTGCGAGACCTGGTCGACGATCCGCTGCAACTGGACTGGCAACAACGCCGCTCTCCCTGGGGACGCCGGCTGTTCTGGAGCCTGATGGTACTACTGGCCGCTACCGCCCTTGCCGGCCAGTACATCGCCCATCACTTCGACGAACTGGCTCGCCATGACCAGTACCGCCCCTGGTTCCAGCAACTGTGCCCGCAGATTGGCTGCAACGTTCCGTCCAAGGTCGACATCGCAAAAATCAAGAGCAGCAACCTGGTGGTGCGCAGCCATCCGGACTTCAGTGGTGCCCTGGTAGTAGACGCCATCATCTACAACCGCGCGCCCTTCTCCCAGCCATTCCCCCTGCTGGAACTGCGCTTTGCCGACCTCAACGGCCACTTGATCGCCAGCCGTCGCTTCAAACCGGGTGAATACCTCAACGGCGACCTGGCCGACCTTGCGGAAATGCCCCCGCAAACCCCGATCCATATCGCCCTGGACATCCTCGATCCCGGCCCGAAAGCGGTGAATTACAGCCTCAGCTTTCATTCCCCGGAGTGAATCGGTTCAGTCGCGCCGGGTGGATGGCGACCCTCCGACAACCCGCGAGCCGAGTCAAACTGCTGGCAATAACGGATTAACTGTTCAGATTTTATCCAGTTCAGCCTTTATCCAGTCATCGAGAGCGGGTATCATGCCAACCCTTTTTCGAACTCTCATGATCCTACCCCACAACAGGGAAGACCTATGTCGGCGGTACGCATCGGCCCATATACATTGCACAACGGCTTGATTCTCGCCCCAATGGCGGGCGTCACCGACCAGCCCTTTCGTCAGCTGTGCAAGCGACTGGGTGCAGGGCTTGTAGTCTCGGAAATGGTCACCAGTGACATGAGCTTGTGGAACACCCGCAAATCACGTCTGCGCATGGTCCACGAAGGTGATCCCGAGCCGCGCTCGGTACAGATCGCCGGCGGTGATGCGCAGATGCTGGCGGATGCGGCCCGGGCCAACGTCGAGCTGGGTGCACAGATTATTGATATCAACATGGGTTGTCCGGCGAAAAAAGTCTGCAACAAAGCCGCCGGTTCTGCTTTGCTCAAAGATGAAGACCTGGTAACCGAGATCCTGCAGGCCGTGGTGGCTGCGGTTGATGTGCCGGTGACCCTGAAGATTCGCACCGGCTGGGACCGGGCGAACAAGAACGGCCTGACGGTGGCAAAGATCGCCGAACAGGCAGGCATCACGGCGTTGGCGGTGCACGGCCGCACCCGCGCCGACCTGTATACCGGTGAAGCCGAGTACGACACCATTGCCGCGATCAAGCAGGCGGTGTCGATCCCGGTCTTTGCCAATGGCGATATCGACTCGCCTGAAAAGGCCCGGCACGTGCTTGACGCGACCGGGGCCGATGGCCTGTTGATAGGCCGGGCCGCCCAGGGGCGGCCATGGATTTTTCGTGAGATCGAGCACTACCTGCGTACCGGTGAAAAACTGCCGGCACCGGAATTGATCGAGGTGGAACGTATTCTGCTTGAGCATCTGGCCGCGCTGCATGCCTTCTATGGGGATGTCATGGGTGTACGCATTGCACGCAAGCATGTCGGCTGGTATCTCGCAACCCTGCCGGGCGCCAGGGAGTTTCGCGCCCACTTCAATCGTTTGGATGGTACGGAAGCACAATGCGCCAACGTTCGAGAGTTCTTCGCCGAACGTTACAAGAGCCTGACAGGGGACGGAGAAGGGGTGGCCGCATGACGATGATGACCGAGACTTTAGTGAGTGGAACAACACCCGTGAGCGACAACGTGAATTTGAAACAGCACCTCAATACGCCCAGCGAAGAAGGCCAGACCCTTCGCGGGAGTGTCGAGAAGGCGCTGCACAATTATTTCGCCCACCTTGAAGGCGCCGCCGTCACGGATGTGTACAACCTGGTGCTCTCCGAAGTCGAGGCGCCCCTGCTCGAAAGCGTGATGAGCTACGTCAAGGGCAACCAGACCAAGGCCAGCGAGATGCTCGGACTGAACCGTGGCACCTTGCGCAAGAAACTCAAGCAGTACGATTTGCTGTAAGCATTCAATCAAACCAGAAAGGCGCCCGCGTAAAACCGGTCGCCTTTTTTGCTGACTTCCTTTGCTTTTGATGGAAACTGAGATGACCGACCAGACTACCCGCCTGCCGATCCGCCGCGCCTTGATCAGCGTTTCCGACAAGACCGGGATCCTCGAATTCGCCAGGGAGCTCGAAGCGCTCGGCGTCGAGATCCTCTCCACCGGCGGGACGTTCAAGCTGTTGCAGGACAATGGCGTAGCCGCTGTGGAAGTCGCGGATTACACCGGTTTCGCCGAGATGATGGACGGCCGGGTGAAAACCCTGCACCCGAAAATCCACGGCGGGATCCTGGGTCGTCGCGGTATCGACGACGCCATCATGAACGAGCATGGCATCAAGCCGATCGACCTGGTCGCGGTCAACCTGTACCCGTTCGAAGCCACCATCAGCAAGCCGGGCTGTGACCTGCCGACCGCCATCGAGAACATCGACATCGGCGGCCCGACCATGGTTCGCTCGGCAGCCAAGAACCACAAGGACGTGGCCATCGTGGTCAATGCCGGCGACTACGCCAACGTCCTGGAAAACCTCAAGGCCGGTGGCCTGACCTACGCCCAGCGCTTCGACCTGATGCTCAAGGCGTTCGAACACACGGCCGCCTACGACGGCATGATCGCCAACTACATGGGCACCGTGAACCAGGCCGCTGATACCCTCAGCACCGAAGGTCGCAGCGAATTCCCGCGCACCTTCAACAGCCAGTTCATCAAGGCCCAGGAAATGCGCTACGGCGAGAACCCGCACCAGAGCGCGGCGTTCTACGTGGAAGCCAAGCCTGCCGAAGTGGGCATCGCCACCGCGACCCAACTGCAAGGCAAGGAACTGTCGTACAACAACGTAGCCGACACCGATGCGGCGCTGGAATGCGTGAAGAGCTTCGTCAAGCCGGCGTGCGTGATCGTCAAGCACGCCAACCCGTGCGGCGTTGCGGTCAGCCCGGACGCCGAAGGCGGCATCCGCCAGGCCTACGAACTGGCCTACGCCACCGACACCGAATCGGCGTTCGGCGGCATCATCGCGTTCAACCGCGAACTGGATGCTGAAACGGCCAAGGCCATCGTCGAGCGTCAGTTCGTCGAAGTGATCATCGCCCCATCGGTCAGCGAAGAAGCGCGCGCCATTGTGGCGGCGAAAGCCAACGTGCGCCTGCTGGCGTGCGGCGAGTGGTCGGCTGACCGCGCCGCTGCCTGGGACTACAAGCGCGTCAACGGCGGCTTGCTGGTACAGAGCCGTGACATCGGCATGATCGGCAGTGAAGACCTGAAGGTCGTGACCCAGCGCGCTCCGACCGAGCAAGAGATCAACGACCTGATCTTCGCCTGGAAAGTGGCCAAGTACGTCAAATCCAACGCCATCGTCTACGCCAAGAACCGTCAGACCATCGGTGTCGGCGCCGGCCAGATGAGCCGCGTAAACTCGGCCCGTATCGCGGCCATCAAAGCTGAACACGCCGGCCTGCAAGTACAGGGCGCCGTCATGGCCTCCGATGCGTTCTTCCCGTTCCGCGACGGCATCGACAACGCGGCCAAGGTCGGCATCACCGCGGTGATCCAGCCAGGCGGCTCGATGCGTGACAATGAAGTGATTGCGGCTGCCGATGAAGCCGGCATCGCCATGGTCTTCACCGGCATGCGCCACTTCCGTCACTAATATGACAACGGCCGCACTGAAGCCGGCATCTGCTGCGTTGGAGCCGACCTCGATGATGCTCATTGCCAGAAGGCAACTCCGCTCATCGAGGCCGACTCCGCCTTGCATCTACCGACTTCAGTGCGCCCTCCTACAGCGTAAAGCGCTTTAGGCTCTAAACAGAATTAGCGTCATCCGAGGTTTTTGAAATGAATGTTTTGATCATTGGCAGCGGTGGCCGTGAACACGCCCTGGCCTGGAAAGTGGCTCAGGATCCGCGCGTGCAGAAAGTTTTCGTTGCCCCGGGCAACGCCGGCACGGCCATTGAGGCCAAGTGCGAGAACGTCGCCATCGACGTCCTGGCGCTTGAGCAACTGGCTGACTTTGCCGAGAAGAATGTCTCCCTGACCATCGTCGGGCCGGAAGTCCCGCTGGTGGCTGGCGTGGTCGACCTGTTCCGCGCCCGTGGCCTGGACTGCTTCGGTCCAACCGCCGGCGCGGCCCAACTGGAAGGCTCCAAGGCCTTCACCAAGGACTTCCTGGCGCGCCACAAGATCCCGACCGCCGATTACCAGAACTTCACCGAGATCGAGCCAGCCCTGGCTTACCTGCGTGAAAAAGGTGCACCGATCGTGATCAAGGCCGACGGCCTGGCCGCCGGCAAAGGCGTGATCGTTGCCATGACCCTGGCTGAAGCCGAAGATGCCGTACGCGACATGCTCGCCGGCAACGCCTTTGGTGACGCCGGTTCGCGCGTGGTGATCGAAGAGTTCCTCGACGGCGAAGAAGCCAGCTTCATTGTCATGGTCGACGGCAAGAACGTATTGCCGATGGCCACCAGCCAGGACCACAAACGTGTTGGCGACGCCGACACCGGCCCGAACACCGGCGGCATGGGTGCTTACTCCCCTGCCCCGGTCGTCACCAGCGACGTTCACCAGCGCGTCATGGACCTGGTGATCTGGCCAACCGTGCGTGGCATGGCCGAAGAAGGCAACGTCTACACCGGCTTCCTCTATGCCGGCCTGATGATCGACAAAGCGGGCAACCCGAAAGTCATCGAGTTCAACTGCCGCTTTGGTGATCCGGAGACCCAACCGGTGATGCTGCGCCTGCAGTCGAGCCTGGTGTTGCTGGTCGAGGCGGCACTCGCCCAGGCACTGGACAAGGTCGAAGCACAATGGGATCCGCGCCCAAGCGTCGGCATCGTACTGGCCGCCGGCGGTTATCCGGGCGACTACGCCAAGGGTATCGCCATCGAAGGCCTGGATGCAGCCGCAGCACTGGAAGGCAAAGTCTTCCATGCAGGCACCGCCCTTGAGGACGGCAAGGTGGTGACGGCCGGTGGCCGAGTGCTGTGCGCCACTGCCATGGGCGCGAGCGTCGATGAGGCCCAGCAACAGGCTTACAAGCTGGCCGCGAAGATCGACTGGCAAGGCTGCTTCTATCGCAAGGACATTGGCTACCGCGCCATTGCCCGCGAGCGTGGCGAAAATCAGGAATAAGCCAGCCATTCGGCCAAGCAAGGGCCCAGGGCCCTTGCCTGATTATTCCAACGCCGCGCATAGTTATAATCTGGCATCAATCTACGAAGGGATTTCGCCTTGCGCTGGCTCAGGATCGCCATAGGACTCACCGTCACATTGCTGACCCTGCTCTGCATGCTCCCGGCCCAGGCCGTCGCGCAAGGCAGTGGCTGGGCGGTATTGCTCGACGAACAGGGCACCCTGCAACTGGGCGACATTCGCTCGGCGCGCTACACCAACCAATTCAGCCCGATTGAACCCGACCAGATCACCGCCGCCGATCCCGATGGCGCCTTGTGGCTGCGCTTTCGGCTCAACCCTGGCAAACACGAACAACTGCTGCGTATCTTTGCCCCCGACCTGTTGCATCTGGATCTCTACGTTCTGGACGGCGACACGCTGATCGACCAGACCACCAGCGGCAATGATCAACCGCTGACCGAACGTCCGCTGCCCAGCACCGACTTCATGGTGCCGCTGCCTCAGCGTAGCGAGCCCCTCGACGTGTACCTGCGGCTGGTTTCCGAAAACCAGCTACGCCCCTATATCACCCTGCAATCAGCCGTACTGACCGCCGCCAATCAGACCCAGACACTGATCTATGGCCTGCTGTTCGGTTGTATCGCGATGCTGATCCTGCACAACCTCACGCGCTATGCCTATACCCGCTCGCGAAGCTGCCTGTGGCTGGCGGCCTGTGAAGGCTTGTTGTTGCTCGGGATGCTGTTGCTCCTGAACCTGGCAGGTCCATGGCTTCCCGACTGGAATGCCGTGCAAGCACCTGAAGCCTACCTGGCCCTGCTGCTGACAGCGCCTTGCGGCCTGATGTACACCTACTGCTTCTTCAGTCCGCTCGGGCCGCATCCACTCGACAAACTGCTGATGGGCGACATCCTGCTCATTGTCGTCTGCAGCCTGCTGCTACTGTTCGTCGACACCCTGCCACTGAACATCATGACCTATGGGCTGGTTGCCCTGGCCGGATTGAGCATGCTCTTCGTCGGCGTCTATCACTGGCTGAAAGGCTATCGCCCGGCACGCCTGTTCGTCGTGTCCATGGTGGTGTTCAACGCCGGTACGCTGATTATCCTGCCCGCACTGCTGGGGCTGACCCTCGTCGCGCCACAAAGCCTGATCATGGCCTTGCTCGCGTTCATCTGCCTGAGCGGCCTGTTGATGGGCATCGCCTTGAGCGAACGCCAGCGCAGCATTATCGAAAGCCGCTTCAGCATCAGCCGTGACCTGGCGGCAAGCAATGCCGAGATCAACGCCAAGGCCGAGTTCCTGGCAAAAATCAGCCATGAAATCCGCACCCCCATGAACGGTGTACTGGGCATGACCGAACTGTTGCTGGGCACGCCGCTGTCGGTCAAGCAACGCGACTACGTGCAAACCATCCACAGCGCCGGCAACGAACTGCTCACCCTGATCAACGAAATCCTCGACATCTCAAGGCTCGAGTCCGGGCAGATCGAACTGGACGACGTGCAGTTCGACCTCAACGCGCTGGTCGAAGATTGCCTGAGCATCTTCCGCGCCAAGGCCGAACAACAGAACGTCGAGCTCATCAGCTTCATCCAGCCCCAGGTTCCCCGGGTGATCAGCGGCGACCCGACGCGCCTGCGCCAGACGCTGTTGAGCCTGCTGGAAAACGCCATGAAGAAGACCGAGGAAGGCGAGATCCTGATCGTCGTGGCCCTGGACGAACTGAGCAGTACACCGCGCTTGCGCATTGCCGTGCAAGACAGCGGGCTACCCATGGAAGCAGAAGAACGAGAAGCGTTGCTGCACGCTGAGCTCAACAGCAAGAACGTCCTCTCCGCCACTCGCCTGGGCGGCAACCTGGGGCTGGTGATCGCACGCCAGCTGATTCTGTTGATGCACGGTGAGTTCGGCATCAAGAGCGGCAGCAGCCAGGGCAGCACCCTGTGGCTGACCTTGCCACTGGACCCTGACCGCCTGGAACATCCGACCTGCGACCTGGACGGCCCGCTGCAAGGTGCACGGGTGCTGGTCGTGGACGACAACGATACCTGTCGCAAAGTCCTGGTCCAGCAATGCAGCGCCTGGGGCCTGAATGTCAGCGCGGTGCCGTCCGGCAAGGAGGCCCTGGCGTTGCTGCGCACCAAGGCGCACCTGCGGGATTACTTCGACGTGGTCCTGCTCGACCAGAACATGCCCGGCATGACCGGTATGCAACTGGCGGCGAAGATCAAGGAAGATCCAAGCCTGAACCACGATATCCTGCTGATCATGCTCACCGGCATCAGCAATGCGCCGAGCAAGATCATCGCGCGCAACGCCGGTATCAAACGGATCCTGGCCAAACCCGTAGCCGGCTATACCCTCAAGACCACCTTGGCGGATGAGTTGAACCAGCGCAACAAAGGGCAAGCCAGCGCAACGCACATGTCCTCCCCGGTCCCCGCCGCGATCAACGTCCCCTGCGACTTCCGCATTCTGGTGGCCGAAGACAACAGCATCTCGACCAAAGTCATTCGGGGCATGCTCGGCAAGCTCAACCTGTCGCCCGATACCGCGAGCAATGGCGAAGAAGCCTTGAAGGCGATGAAGGCCCAACGTTATGACCTGGTGTTGATGGATTGCGAAATGCCGATCCTCGACGGCTTTTCGGCCACGCAACAATTGCGGGCCTGGGAAGTCGGCAATCAACGCTCCCGCACGCCGGTGGTCGCACTGACCGCGCACATCCTTGCCGAACACAAGGAACGCGCACGCCAGGCCGGCATGGATGGTCACATGGCCAAGCCAGTCGAACTGTCGCAGTTGCGCGAACTGATCGAGCACTGGGTCGCCCAGCGCGACCTTCAGCACCGGACAGCCTCGACCTCCTGAGCAATCGGGCACTCAGGTCATCAGACTTCAGATCTCCAGGCGCCTCAAATACTCCATTGATTGGGACAATACCGCTTTTTTCACCTTCTCCCGGAACTGGGCGTAATAAAGTGTATTAAACGTAATCACCGACATCTGTTCGGTACTGCCGTGCACCTGCTTGACGCTATCAACAAACAGAAATCGCGATACACTTTGGCGAATCGTGAACTGCCGATGATAGAGGCCCATCTCCACCTTGTTCGGGCCCTTCAAGCTGCAGGGAATCATTTGAAAACAACCTGCATCCTGTGAAAGGCTCGTCGACTCGAACAACCTGAGCGCCAGTGCATTTTTTTCCAGTGCGACCAAGGCACGCCTGAGCGGGCTAGAAAACATCTCGCCCATACGTGCTGAAATACGCTGCAATGCCAGCTCTCCCATCACATCATCCCGCACCGGTGACAGCGCCTCAGGAGCGGGAACGTCCCAACCGATGTACTTGAGTGTATTGCGATAGAAATCAAACCAGTCGCCCGACAAGCCATCCCTGACAGCATTACGGGTAGCTCTTTGCGCGTACATCGTACTCAGGTAGATATCTTCTCTATGTGACTCAGGCAGATCGCCTGCGAATGCAACGATACTGCCCCCCACCACCGCCGCCTGCGGAATAGAATCGATCATGATCTTGACTCCTGAAAAGGGATATCGATGGCCGCGACGATACCGGTAACGTTGTCACTGAACTTGTCCCTGACCTTCAAGGCAATTGCTTCACGGGAACGCCCATAAAGTGTTTCGGACAGGATCGCATGGGAGTAGCGCACCGAAACGGAACCGTCGATATCCCTGACATCAAATCGCTGTGACCACGGGTTGGGCTCTAGCGCTTGCCGTGTATTGAACTCCAGACACACACTGATCATCGAGGCAGGGCGTCGCGCCAGGATCGCAAGCAAGCGCACCGCGTTCGGCTGAGCAGGAAACTGCGGCCTATCAGCAGCGACCTCTTGCTGCGCGTTACGACGTAACACGCTCATCGCCTCCAGGCAGCAGGACGATCGTGCCGCCCACTCCAGTGACGCGGCCAATACTCGAGCCTCGTCGTGAACCATGTTTGCCATCGTCGCAGTGACCCACTCAAGCGGCGATGCTGTACTGTTCTGTTCAAGAAAAATCTCTTGTTTGCATTTAACGTTGCGAACCCAAAAATCGTCCAGAACACCCATGTAAGCCCCAGACCAACTTGTCGCGCTGTTTTTTTTAATTCTTTTATCCGCTACCAACTGTGCCAACAACACCAAAGTCATTAGATCGTTAGTTTCAGTCTCGCCATAGTCCTTTGGCACAAAAACAATGGCCACCCCATTAACAAATACGGAGCACCTCTTGAGCATATTTAATCCTCACTTATAAAAAGGGCGACCGACACACGGCCACCCGTTAAAACATGCCAGATCAGATTTCGTAGCTTTCGATTTTACGCTTTGAGTTGGCGCCAAGTTTTTCCCGAATGTACTCGCGATTCTGCTCTACCAGCGAAGGCACCTTCCTGAAGACGGACTCGCCACGATAGAGTTTCACCTCACGAGAATCCCAATCCACAAACAGCACTTTGGTCGAAGTATTCTTTCGTATAAAACGCACAGTCCCCAACGCGATGGTTACTTCACCGTTGACCTCAGTACAGGTCCCCGTCGACATCCCACCCACACCATGCTCCAGCATATTACGCTCATAAAGTATCAGTGCCGTTTCGTGCTTCTTCAACGCATTAATGGCGTCACCTGCAACTTTCAGCATCAATACGCTGGCCGGCCCTGGCACAGCCATTCCCGCGACAACCGAACCCAGGATCTCCAACACCAATTTATCCATTCGAACGGAACTTCCACCCACGTTCAGATCGTTATAGAATTTTTGGCTAGCGACCCAGCCAGCACTATGCATAACTTCCAGGAATTGGTAATACCACTCCTTCCCCTGAGACTCTAGAGGGAATGCCTTATTCGCAACAAGGCTCGAAAAAAGAAAAGCATGGAGAACATCTTCCTGGTTCTGTGCATCCAGATTTGCAGTAAACGCCAGTACACCCTCACCGACTATTGAAGCCATGCTGGGGGCATCGATAGTATCTTCGGGCGTCGAAAAACTGCGAGAACGGCCAACCGGGACCGCATCAATTTCATAACCACGTAAACGCTTGGCACTTACAGCCACAGCGGCCTCATCAATATTTTCATCAAACATATTAACTTCCTTATTAATAAACCAATCCAACCACAAACTTACACAACAACTTTAGACCTCCCTCCCACAAAGCGACAAGCCAAACTTGTAACGCCACACTTCAAATGAACAGCACACTTATACAAAAACAATAACCCTTCAAAAAACCAAATAACTCGAATGGAAAGCACACATTTTCAATCAGGCACCCACAAATTATTGACCGACTGATAGACTCTCACTCAACGATTTCCAGCGGCGAGTCAAAATCATGCTCCACGTGTTGTTCAGTGTTTACCTGAAGATGCTGGTGCTCTACAGCCCGTTCTTCGTGCTGTCCTGCTTCATCAGCCTGACCCGTGGCTATTCCAACAAGGAACGCCGACGACTGGCCTGGAAGGTCGCTTTCGCGACGCTGATCTCCAGTGTCCTGCTGTACCTGTTCGGTCGAGTGATTTTCAGTGTGTTCGGCATCACCGTAGACGCCTTTCGCATCGGCGCCGGCAGCGTGCTGTTCATCTCGGCGCTGGGCATGGCCCAGGGTAAATCGGCGGTGCAGACCGATAACGTGCAGCAGGACGTGACCATCGTCCCGCTGACCATCCCGCTGACCGTCGGCCCTGGCACCATTGGCGCCCTGTTGGTCATGGGCATCGGCCAGCCGCACTGGGATGACAAACTGACCGCCATCCTCAGTATCGCCCTGGCCAGTTTCACGGTCGGCGTGGTGCTGTACCTGTCCAACCGCATCGAGCAGATTCTCGGCGACCAGGGGCTGCAGATTGTCAGCCGGTTGATGGGGTTGTTCGTGTGTGCGCTGGCGGCGCAGATTATCTTTACCGGGGTCAGAGGATATCTGGTGCCGTAATCCATGGCGCTTGCTCGCAAAAAACAAGGTCTTGCGTGTCAATTACAAGGCCTTGCCGTTTTACTGCAAACCCCATCATTCAAAAAACCAAAGTTCACTCCAACAGTTACGACAACTTCGACGCACGCATTTTATTGTGTAACTGCGTAGCAAAACGTCTATTGCGCGACCTTATCAAGCGGCCTCCAAAGGAGGCCGCAGGTATTCAGGAAGCCGGCTTGGTGTCGTACCAGCGCGGTGTATAGACCCAGTCACCGCCTTCGGCGCGCGGGAACACGCAGGTCGTGGACGAGCCGATCAACACCATGGTGCGCATGTCCACTTGATCAGGTGTCAACGCACCGAGCGTGGTGACACGCAGTGTCTGGCCCGGACGGCCGATATCACGCCCCAGCACGACCGGCGTGTCCGGCGTGCGGTGCTGGGCGACGATCTCCAGCGCACGGCCGAGTTGCCATGGCCGGGCGCGCGAGATCGGGTTGTAGAACGCCAGCGCCAGATCTGCTTCGGCGGCCAGATCCAGACGTTTCTCGATGATCGACCAAGGCTTGAGGTTGTCCGATAGCGACATTACGCAGAAGTCATGCCCCAGCGGTGCACCGGCCTGAGCGGCGGTCGCCAGCGAGGCCGAAACCCCCGGCAAGATCTCCAGGTCGACGCTGTGCCACATCGGATCGCTGGACTCGTGCAAGGCTTCGAGCACCGCCGCTGCCATGGCGAACACGCCTGGGTCGCCGGACGACACCACAATCACTGAACGTCCCTGGGCTGCCAATTCAAAGGCGTGGCGGGCGCGCTGCATTTCTTCGCGGTTGTCAGTGCAGTGCAGCACCTGATCGGGGCGGAAGGGGCCAGCCATGCGCACGTAGGTTTCGTAGCCGAGTACGTCGGTGGCCCGTGCCAGTTCGGCTTTCACCGCCGGCACCATCAATTCGGCAGCGCCAGGACCAAGCCCGATCACCGCCAGACGCCCGCGAGGGCGGCCAACCTGCGTCACCTCCAGCGGCCGGTCGGCGATGGCGATAGCGATGTCGTGCGCCGTCGCACTGATCGTCGCGTCAGGCACCGCGCTGCGCGCCAAAGCGCCGATGTCGCTCGCCGCCGCGACAAAGCGCAATGGCACACCCAACTCAAGGGCGGCTTCACGCAAGACCGGACAGGCCATCCCGGTGTCCGCCGCAACCAGAACGGCCAACGCCTGCACCGCCACTTTCGCTTGCTGCAGCGTCGCACGGATGGTGTCCGGCAAATCCGCCACCCCGGCACTCACCGCCACCGCGACGCTGCGTGGATAGATCTGCAATTCGTTGGCGCTTGCCTCACGCTCGCCACTGCCGACATGGATCGAACGCTGCGCCTGCGGATCTTCCGGCAACTGCGCCTGATCCAGCCACGGCGCGACGCCGTCAATGCGCACGCTGTGCCCGGCCAGCAGATCGGAGACAAAACGCTTGCCCTGTTCCAGATCTCCCAGCGCATAGCCGCTGGGCGGGTTGAGCAGGCAAGTGCCGAAGCGCAGTTCGCCGCTGGTGGTGATGGCCGCGCTGACTTCAAGCGCCGTGGCAATCTCCCGGGCCATGACATTCACCCCGCCGAGACCGCCGAGCAATGGCACCACGGCGCTGCCGTCTTCGGCCACGGCCAGCACCGGTGGTTCGGCGCCTTTTTCCAGCAGCAGCGGCGCCAGGGTGCGGATGACAATGCCGGCCGCGCACAAGGCAATGATCGGCGTGCCTTGCTGATAGAGCTGACGCAGGGTCGCACCGAATTCATGGTAACTACGATCCACGTCCTCGACCCGCTCGGCCAGACCGTGGATCAGTGCATCGGGATAGCGCTGCTGGATCTTGCGCGCGGTTGCAAGGCTGCCATTACCGAGAATGACAATCGCCGGAACGGGACGTGTCATCAACCTTGCCACCTCTCACCGGGAACGATGATCAATGAGAAGTACGGCGAAGACATCGGCTCGACCTGATCCAGGGGCACGATCTTCTGATTGGCCATGGTCGCGCGCTCGACGTACAACGCCCGCTGCGCCAGACCGAGTTCTTCCAGCACCTGCCGGACCTTCGGGAAGTTACGCCCCAGCTTCATCACCACTGCCGCATCGGCATCGGCCAGGCGTCGCTTGAGCTCTTCATGAGGTAGCACACCGGACAGCACCGACAGGCTCTGGTTGCGATACACCAGCGGCGCACCGAGTACCGACGCACCGCCGAGCATCGAGCAGACACCCGGCACCACTTCGGCCTCATAACGCTCGGCCAGGCGATCATGCAGGTACATGTAGGAGCCGTAGAAGAACGGGTCGCCCTCACAGATCACCGCGACATCGCGACCGGCGTCCAGATGCGCGGCGAGTTCCTGGCCGGCGGCATCGTAGAAATCGCTGATCACTTGCTCGTAGGACAACGGCGGCGCCAGGGTTTCGGTGGTCACCGGATACACCAGCGGCAGCAAGGTCTGTGCGTCCTGCAAATGCGCCTCGATGATGCCGAACGCATTGCCCTTTTTACCTTTGGCCACGAAGTACGCCACCACCGGTGACTCGCGCAGCAGGCGCAGGGCCTTGACGGTAATCAGCTCCGGATCACCGGGGCCCACGCCAAGACCGATCAAACGTCCAGGTTGCTGCATCATTCAATCTCCGTGGCGAGGGCATTGATCGCTGCGGCGGCCATGGCGCTACCGCCCAACCGGCCTTGCATGATCACAAATGGCACGCCACGGCTGTCCGCCGCGAGCATGGCCTTGGATTCGGCGGCACCGACAAACCCCACCGGGAAGCCGAGGATCAGCGCCGGCTTGGGCGCACCGGCATCCAGCATTTCCAGCAGGTAGAACAACGCGGTCGGGGCGTTGCCAATCACCACCACGCTGCCTTCCAGGTGCGGGCGCCACAGCTCCAGCGCCGCCGCCGAGCGGGTGTTGCCCAGTTCACGGGCGAGGTCCGGGACACTGTCGTCACGCAGGGTGCAGATCACCTCGTTGTTGGCCGGCAAACGGGCGCGGGTCACACCTTCGCAGACCATGCGTGCATCACACAGAATCGGCGCACCGGCCGCCAGTGCATCGCGCCCGGCCTTGCCCGCCCCTTCGGAAAACTGCAGCCCATCGATGGCCTCGACCATGCCGCAGGCATGGATCACGCGCACCGCGAGCTTTTCCAGATCGGCGGGAATCCGCTCAAGGTTGGCCTCGGCGCGAATGATCGCGAAGGAGTTGCGATAGATCTCCTGACCGTCGCGGATGTAATCAAGCATCAAGGGGGCTCCGTGGGTGGGCATCAAGCAATGCGCCGACCGCTTCAATAGTGAGGTTGCGTGCTTGCAGGGCGCCGAAACCCGGCTGCCCCGCATCGCGAAAATAGAGGTCGTAGTGACCGGGAGAAACGGCCAGCAAGGTGGCGGGGGCAATGTGGGCCGCCGCGCAGGACCGCGGGCAACCGGACAGGTGAACCTGCAGTGGGTCGCCCTTGCCTTGCCGTCGCCTGGCCAGGAGCCGCGCATCCGCCTTGGTATCGGCCAGGCCTTTGCCGCACCCGGCAGAGCCGGTGCAGGCAACCATCTGGGTCAACGCCTGGTCGACACTCAGCAGAAACCCCAGCTCTTGCAGGCGCTGGCTGAGCACGGGGGCATCCGCGGCCTGGATGTTCGGCAGCAGCAGGCTTTGCCAAGGGGTCAGTCGCAGGCTGGCGTCACCGAACGCTTCGGCCAGATGCGCCGCACCTTTGAGCATGGCAGGATCAAGACGCCCCAGAGGCGGGACAGCCCCCACATAGACCCGACCGTCCTGGCGCTGTGGATAAGTGCCGATAGGCGAACTGGAATACGACAAGGCACGCTGCCCATCGCTGAGCGGAGTCAGGGCCACACGCGTGGCCAAGACCTGCAGGAACGACTCCTGCGAGTACTCGCCCAGCAAATGACGCATGCGGGTTTGATCCGGGCGGGCGAGCTCTAGAAACAGCTCCAGCACCGCCACCACCAAGGCATGACCATCGCTCAACAGCACGGCCCCGACGGGCGGGTCTAGCGGGCATCCCGCCAGACCGAACACCAGTCGCTGCTCACCCTCAGCCTCGACAACACTCAGCCACAGGTCATGGGGGTGTTCGAGCATGACCAGGGCCTCGCCGCCGTCCAGTTGTATCGCGAACTTGGCCGACAAGTCGTGAAAACGGGCGTTGTTTTCCAGCGTGGCGAGGATCTGCGCCGCCAGTGGGCGAGTGTCGATGCGCATGTGGCGATCAATCCCCGCCGTCGGACTGAGCATCAGGTTGCGCACATCGTCACCCGCCGCCGAGCGTGGGCCCAATCCAGCCGCCAACAGGCTGTCGATCAGTGCCCCGTGATCGTTGCCGATCCCGCGTATCTGCAGGTTGGCGCGATTGGTCGCCTCGATCACCCCGCCGGCGAAACGCTCGGCAGCTTCGGCGACCGCCACGGCCTGGGCGGTGCTGATCGACCCGCCATTCAACTTGATCCGACAGATACCGCCGTCCGATGCCTGCACGATACGCAGCAACCCCGGGCAGGCCGAGGGGCGTAAGGCAGTATGCAATTGACGTTCGTTCAAGGGGGCGACCGGTTCAAGAGGTAGAAGCGCTTCGCGGACGAAGGCGCGGTATTATGCCTGCTTTGTCTGGCGGCATGAAAAGCCTGCCCGTCGGAACATACATGTTTGAGGAATATAGATGGCTCCCTGGCTGACAGTAGTAGGCATCGGCGAAGACGGCTTCAAGGGTCTGGGCAAGCACGCTCGGCACGCGTTGCTCGGTGCCTCGCGAATTGTCGGGGGGCAACGGCAACTCGATCTGTTGCCGGCGTGCATTCGCGGCGAACGTCAGCCGTGGCCTAGTCCTTTTTCCCTGGAGCCCTTGCTGGCACGGCGTGGCGAACCCGTCTGCGTGCTGGCCAGCGGCGACCCCATGCTGTTCGGCGTGGGCGCCAGCCTGGCGCGGCAAGTGCCGTGTGAGGAGATGCGAGTCCTGCCCGCGCCCTCTTCCTGTTCACTCGCGGCGGCGCGGATGGGCTGGCCGTTGCAGGATGTGGTGACGCTGTCGGTGGTCGCGCGCCCGGTCGCCGCCCTCAATGCCCAGCTGTTCAGTGGCGTTCGCCTGTTGGTATTGAGCAACGACCGGCACAGCCCGGCGGCGATTGCCGCCCTGTTGCGCGAGCGCGGCTTCGGGCCGAGCCGGATCAGCGTGCTGGAACACTTGGGGGGCGAGGCGGAGCGGCGCCTCGAGGGTCTCGCCAGCGACTGGAACGAGCCGTCGGTGGCCGACCTGAATGTGCTGGCCATCGAATGCATCGCCCAGCGGGATACCCCGCGCGGGTCACGCCTGGCCGGCCTGCCGGACTCAGCCTTCAAGCACGACGGCCAGTTGACCAAGCGCGACGTGCGCGCCATCACCCTGGCCCGTCTGGCCCCGGTGCCCGGCGAACTGCTGTGGGACGTTGGCGCGGGCTCTGGCTCGATCGGCATCGAATGGATGCGCGCCCACCCAAGCTGCCGCACGCTGGCCATTGAAGCCGATGCAGGCCGCCAGCAACTGATCGAACACAACCGCGACGCACTCGGCGTACCGGGCCTGCAATTGATCCGCGGCAGTGCACCGCAGGCGCTGGCCGGACTGGAACGACCCGACGCGATTTTCATCGGTGGCGGGGTCACCCGTGACGGCGTACTGGACACCTGCTGGGAACAGCTCAAACCCGGTGGACGACTGGTTGCCAATGCGGTCACCCTGCAAAGCGAAATGACCCTGATGGCCTGGCGCGAAAAACACGGCGGCGAACTGACGCGGATTCATATTGCCCAGGCGCAGCCGCTGGGTGACTTCGACACCTGGCGCCAGGCGCTGCCCATCACCTTGCTGGACGTGGTCAAGCCCTTCGATGCGTGACGAAACCGCCGAACAACCTACCCCCCTGCGCAGCGGCCTGACCACCGGCAGCTGCGCCACGGCCACCAGCCTCGCGGCGGCACGCTTGCTGCTCGGCGGCGTGAGCAGCGATGCGGTGGAAATCGTCCTGCCCAAAGGCAAGCAGGTGCGGATGCGCCTGGAGTTTTGCCGGCTGACCGCCGATGGCGCCGAAGCCGGGACTATCAAGGACGCTGGCGACGACCCCGACGTGACGCACGGCGCGCTGCTCTACAGCCAGGTCCGCCTGACCCCTGAGCCCGGCGTTCTCTTTAGCGCTGGCCAAGGCGTCGGCACCGTCACCCGTCCGGGGCTGGTGCTGGGCGTCGGGGAACCGGCAATCAATCCGGTGCCACGCAAGATGATGACCGACCACCTGTCTTCGCTGGCACTGGAGTTCGGCTACAGCGGCGGTTTTGCGGTGACGGTCAATGTCGAAAATGGCGAAGCCCTGGCGCTCAAGACCATGAACCCGCGCCTGGGCATTCTGGGTGGGCTGTCCATACTCGGCACCAGCGGCATCGTGCGCCCCTTTTCCTGCGCGGCGTACATCGCCTCGATCCATCAGGGCATCGACGTCGCCAGGACCAATGGCTACCTGCACATCGCCGCATGCACCGGCAATGCTAGCGAAGACACCATGCGCCGGGTCTATGACCTGCCGGAAATCGCCCTGATCGAAATGGGTGACTTCGTCGGTGCCGTGCTCAAGCACCTGCGCAAAGTGCCTGTGGATAAACTCAGCCTGTGCGGTGGCTTTGGCAAAATCAGCAAGCTCGCCGCCGGGCACATGGACCTGCACAGCCGTCATTCGAGCATCGACCTGCCACAACTGGCCGAATGGGCCGCTGCCATCGGGGCCGACGAAGCGTTGCAGCAGAACATTCGCGAGGCCAATACCAGCCAGCAGGCCCTGGCGATGGCCAGCGCCGCCGGTATCGCCCTGGGTGATGCGGTCTGCCAGCACGCGCTGGATTTCGCCCGCAGCGTGGTGCCCCGACAGGTACAGGTCGAGGTGTTTGCCATCGACCGCCAGGGCGGCATCGTCGGCCATGCGGGAGCATGGCAATGAAGCGCCTGCTGTTGCTCGGTGGCGTCACCGAAGCCCTGGCGATTGCCCGCACCCTGGGCCCGAGCCACCTCTACAGCCTGGCCGGTGTCGGTCGAGTGCCCACCGACCTGAACTGTCAGGTGCGGGTGGGTGGCTATGGCGGCGCTGAAGGCCTGGCGCGTTTCATCCAGGAGCAAGGCATCGACTTGCTGCTCGACGCCACTCACCCCTACGCCGCGCAAATCAGCCAGAACGCCGCGACTGCCGCGCAACACAGTGGCATCCCGTGCTGGGCCTTGCGCCGTCCTGCGTGGCAAGCGCAAGCCGGGGACGATTGGCGGGAAGTCAGCGACTGGGCCGAACTGGTCAAGGCGCTGGAACCCTTCAAGCGCCCGTTGTTCACCCTGGGTCGCGAGCCGCTGCAGCACCTGGATGAAATCCCGCCCGAACAGTTCTGGACCCTGCGCGCGCTGGAGGTTTACCCCGGCAATGAACGCTGCGAAGTGATCGGAGCGCGCGGGCCGTTCCACATTGAAGACGAACGCGCACTGTTCGAGCGCCGACAGATCGACGTGCTGATCAGCAAGAACAGCGGCAGCAGTGCCACCGAACCCAAGCTTGAAGTGGCGCGCGAGCGTGGGGTACCGGTGTTGATTCTCAAGCGACCGGTGCTGCAGGAGGTTGAGCGGGAGTTCCTGACGCTCAACGAAACACTTGAGGCGTTGGCAGCATTCACTTCTTGAGGCAGGATCACTCGCTTGCATGAACAGTAACCTATTTGTTACCTTCAAGGCCGCCTGTGATCACACTCGAAGAATACCTTCAGGACAACGATGCTAGCCCGTTCGGACGATGGTTCAGCACCTTGAATGCACAGGCAGCACTCAAGGTGTCCAACGCGCTAGTGCGATTGGAAATGGGTAATACATCCAACATCAAATGGTTTGATGGTCTCGGTGAATACCGTATCAATTGGGGCCCGGGATACAGAATCTATCTGGTACAGGAAGGCAAGCGCCTGATCATTCTGTTTGGAGGCGGCGACAAGTCCACCCAGAAGATGGATATCAAACAGGCAAAAACACTCGTGGCCGAATTTCGCACCCGGAAAAAGACTGAAAGGAACATGAGGTAACTCAATGGCACTCACACGAAGTTACAAACATACGATTGCCGAGCGCGCCCAGCGTGACCCTGAGTTCGCCCAAGCATTACTCGATGAGGCTGCTACTCTATTCCTCAATGGCGAACCGGAAATGGCTCGTATCATTCTTCGCGATCTCGTCAACGCCACAGTCGGTTTCGAAGCGTTGGCAATAGAGACGTCGAAGCCCAGCAAGAGCCTGCACAGAATGCTGTCCGCCAAGGGGAATCCCAGCATGGATAACCTGGCAGCCATATTTGCCGTGATACGCACGACGCTCGGCGTAGATATGCAGGTGCATGCGGTACCGGTGCACTGAAAAGGAAAGGCTCCACGCTTGTCTGCGACACCACACCGCACAACGGATTTTTACTTATCAATCCCGATCAGGCTAAATACGCCACCTGATCTCCCACTCGACCGGATATGACCATGTCCCGACAACGGCTCGCATTTGCCTGGATCGCCTGCTTCGCAGTGCTGTTCAACATGCTTGCCATGCCAATGTCCGGTGCGATGAGCAAAGCGTCCGGCCAGTCGCCAGCCGAGCAATTGTTGTGGGGCAGTTTCTGTTCGTCCAGCGGCACCAGGCTGGTGGCGATATCCCTCGGTGATCTCGAGCAAAAAGCCCCGCAAAACGACGACCACTCCAACATGCAGCATTGCTGGTGTTGCTCCGGCTCGGCGCCCTTGATGGCGCTGCCAGGCCATGCGCCACACCTGTACTTCGCGCACTTCGAGAGCAATCGAAGCCTGCCGCCGCCGACCCTCGACGCTCCCACGCCTCGCCAGCAATGGCCCAGTCTCAACCCGCGCGCCTCCCCCCTGGCCTGATTCGATTCGCAATTGACCTGCGTTTTAAATCGTTCCGGAGAACTGCCATGTTGAAACTATCCCTGGTCAAGCAGTCGCTGCTGCTGGCCGCGTTGCTGTTGCCTGCCTGCTTTGCCAATGCCCACGAATACACCGTCGGCGACCTGCAGATCGCCCACCCCTGGTCGCAAGAGTTGCCGCCCAATGCACCGACCGTGGCGGCCTACTTCGTGATTCAGAACCACGGTAAAACCGCCGATCGCCTGCTCAGCGTCGCGTCGCCGATTGCCGGCAAGGCCGAGCTGCACGAGCACGTGATGCAAAACGACCTGATGAAAATGCAGCAGGTCCCGAGTGTCGAAATCCCGGCTGGCGGCACCGTCACCTTCGCGCCAATGGCGTACCACGTCATGTTGCTGGAGCTAAAGGACCGTAGCCTGCTCACCGACGGCAAGCGTTTCGCGCTGACCCTGCAGTTCGAAAAATCCGGCGACGTGACCGTTGAGGTCGCGGTGCAGAAGCAACCGCCTGCCGGCAGCCAAGTGCACCAGCACGCCCAGTAGTTGCCGCCCGCATTGCGCTCACGCGACCGCAGGCGATCCGTGCCACGCAAGGCCTCGTTGACGGTCGCGCGCGGCAGCTGGATCAGCCTGTTCGCCATGCTGATGATCTTTATCGGTCCACTGATCTCTCAGTCGATGCCGATGGATCAACGCGCGCCAATGTCCATGAGCATGTCGATGGACATGAGCATGGACATGTCGTCCACCGCCCATGCCGGGCATGACGTACAACCGGCCGCCGAACACTGCCCGCCGCAATCCGACCATCACGCCATCTGGGAAAAGTGCGGCTATTGCAGCCTGCTCTTCAACTGCCCCGCCCTGCCCGGCAGCCTGTCGCTGGCGCTCTTCGACACACCGCCCGACCCTCACTTCATCAGCCCCTCCCCACGCCTGGGCCATGCCCGGCAAACCGTCTTCCCCGGCGCCCGTACCCGCGCCCCGCCCATCGTCACGTAAACCCCTTCACCACAACCGACACGGCCAACTGTCCAGTCCGACAGCCAAAGGCGGCTGGCCGTGTGTTTACGACTGATTGATGGAACCTTTATGTCCAGGTTTTCTGCTGACACACGCTTGAGCGCTGCTCAGGCATCCTTCACCCCGAACCCTTGCCGGGTTCGTATCAAACAGGCCGTCACCGTGCTCTGCGGTGCCCTCCTCGCGCCAATGGCCGGTGCCGCCGAGTCACCGACCGATCACAGCCAGCACACCGAAGAGCTGAGTCCGACGGTGATCACCGCCATCGCCCCCAGTTCGCCGCTGACCATCGTCACCAACCCCAAGGACCCGCGCCAACCGGTGCCGGCCAGTGACGGCGCTGACTACCTGAAAACCATTCCCGGCTTTGCCCTGGTACGCAACGGCGGCACCAATGGCGATCCGGTATTGCGCGGCATGTTCGGCTCGCGGCTGAACATCCTCACCAACGGCAGCACACTGCTGGGTGCCTGCCCAGGTCGAATGGACGCACCGACCTCGTACATCTCGCCAGAGACCTACGACAAGCTGACGGTCATCAAGGGCCCGCAAACCGTGCTCTGGGGCCCCGGTGCTTCGGCGGGCACCATCCTGTTTGACCGCGAGCCGGAAAGCTTCGGCGAGCTCGGCAGCCGGGTGAACGCCAGCGTGCTGGGTGGCTCCAACGGACGCTTCGACAAAGTGGTGGATGCCGCCGCCGGTGGCCCGCAGGGCTACGTGCGAGTGATCGGCAACACCGCCCATTCCGACGATTACCGCGACGGCGACAACGACACCGTGCCGTCGCGCTACGACAAGTGGAACGGCGATGTGGCCGTGGGCTGGACCCCGAGCGCCGACACACTGCTGGAGCTGACCGCCGGCAAGGGTGACGGTGAGGCGCGTTACGCCGGACGCGGCATGGATGGCTCGCAGTTCAAGCGCGAAAGCCTCGGCCTGCGCTTCGAGCAGTCGAACCTCAGCGACGTGCTGGAAAAGCTCGAGGCACAGGTCTACTACAACTACGCCGACCACGTGATGGACAACTACACACTGCGCTCACCGTCCGGCACCGGGATGATGGCGGGGCCCATGGCCTCGAACGTCGACCGTCGTACCCTCGGCGCGCGTATCAAGGCCACCTGGCGCTGGGCCGACCTGCAACTGATCAGCGGCATCGACGCCCAGACCAACGAACATCGCCAGCGTAAGGCGATGGGTATCGACACCTACAAGGACGTGCCACGCAACAAGGATGCGGACTTTCACAACTATGGCGCGTTCGGCGAGCTGACCTGGTACGCCGCCGACCGAGATCGCCTGATCACCGGCGCACGACTGGACCGCGCTTCGGCCAAGGATTATCGCCAGACCCTCGGCTCGGGAATGACCACCCGGCCCAACCCGACCGCTGACGACACGCGTGCCGATACCCTGCCCAGCGGCTTCGTGCGCTATGAACACGACCTGGCAGACAGCCCGACCACCCTGTACGCCGGGCTGGGTCATGTCGAGCGCTTCCCGGATTACTGGGAGCTGTTCTCGCCCAAGTCCGGCCCGATCGGCTCGCTCAATGCCTTCGATTCGATCCAGCCGGAAAAAACCACTCAGCTCGACGTCGGCCTGCAATACAAGACCCAGGACCTCGAAGCCTGGGCGTCGGCCTACATCGGTGAAGTACACGACTACATCCTGTTCGACTACACCCCGACCCCGATGGGCACGACCTCACGGGCCGAGAACGTCAACGCCCGGATCATGGGCGGCGAACTCGGTGCGGCGTACAACCTGACGTCCAACTGGAAAGCCGATGCGACCCTGGCCTACGCCTGGGGCAAAGACACCACCCACGACACCGCTTTGCCGCAGATGCCACCACTGGATGCACGCTTCGGCCTGACCTACAGCGAAGACAAGTGGAGCACCGGGGCCTTGTGGCGCGTGGTGGCGGCACAGAATCGCATCGACCTGAACAAGGGCAACGTGGTGGGCAAGGACTACGGCAAGAGCTCAGGCTTCGGGGTGTTCTCGCTCAACGGCAGCTACCGGATCAATCAGCACTGGAAGGTCAGCAGCGGCGTCGACAACCTGTTCGGCAAAAACTACGCCGAGCACCTGAACCTGGCCGGCAATGCCGGGTTCGGCTATCCGGCCAATGACCCGCAAGCGATCAACGAACCGGGGCGCACGCTCTGGACCAAGGTGGACATGAGCTTCTAACGCATCGCGGGCAAGCCCGCACATGAACACTGCCCTTGTGGCGAGGGCGCCTGCTCCCTCGCCACAGGTGTGCAGTTCGAGAACAACGAAAAGATCCAAGCCCAGCGGAGCACATGTAATGAAGCAACCCACACCGAACTTCTACAACCTGGCCTGGCGCTGGCATTTTTATGCCGGGCTATTCGTCGCGCCGTTCATGGTGATGCTGGCCCTGACCGGCATCATTTACCTGTTCAAGCCGCAACTCGACCCGCTGATGTACGGCAGCCTGATGAATGTGCCGGCCGGCCATCACAGCCTCAGCGCCGACACGCTGCTCAACCGTGTGCAATCGGCTTATCCACAAGGCCAGGTCACCCAGTACCTGCCGCCGATCAACGCCGAACGCAGCGCGCAATTCGTCGTGAAGAACGCGGGCAGCGAACTGAACGTGTTCGTCGACCCGTATCAGGGCGACGTCCTGGGCGAGCAGGACGCGAAGAACAACCTGCAGGCGATCGCCCGGGCCATTCATGGCGAGCTGATGATCGGCACCGTCGGCGATCGATTGATCGAGATGGCCGCGGGCTGGGGCATCGTGCTGGTCGTGTCCGGCGTCTTCCTGTGGTGGCCACGAGGCAAGGGTGGCGCCGGGATTCTGTGGCCACGGTTGAGCAGCAAAGGCCGTGTGCTTTGGCGTGACCTGCACGCGGTCACCGGATTCTGGGGCGCCGCCCTGTTGCTGGTGATGCTGCTCAGCGGCATGACCTGGACCGGTTTCTGGGGCGCGAAATACGCTGAAGTCTGGAATCGCTTCCCGGCCGCGATGTGGGACAACGTGCCCAAGTCCGACGAGCAGGCGCGCAGCCTCAACACCGCCACCCGCCAGACCGTGCCCTGGGCCATGGAAAACACGCCGATGCCTATGTCCGGCGACCATGCCGAACACATGGCCCACGGCGGTGCCAGCACTGCACCGGCCGCGCCAACCATCAGCCTGCAGGATGTGCAGGACATTGCCGGGCAACGCCAGGTCGAGCCCGGTTACAGCATCACCTTTCCGAGCACCGCCAGCGGCGTGTTTACCATCGCGGTGTTTGCCGACGACCCGCGCAACGACGCCACCCTGCATGTCGACCAGTACAGCGGCGAAGTCCTCGCCGATGTGCGTTGGGAGCACTACGGCAACGTCGCCCGTGCCACCGAACTGGGGGTGGTGCTGCACGAGGGCAAGATGTTCGGCCTGTTCAACCAGATCGTCATCCTGCTGATCTGCCTGATGATCCTGCTCAGCGCCGTCAGCGGTGTGGTGATCTGGTGGAAGCGTCGTCCCCAGGGCAAGTTCGGGGTGCCGCCGCTGCGCCATGACCTGCCGACCTGGAAAACCGGGGTGCTGATCATGTTGGCCCTGGCCGTGATGTTCCCGTTGGTGGGGGCGTCGCTGGTGGTGGTGTGGCTTCTGGACCGCGTGCTGCTGGTGCGTGCGGGTCGCCAGGCTGAATCGGCTTCATCTTCATCCTGAACACCGCGAGATGCGTGCGGCGGCCGGAGCTGTAGAATGCGCGGCTGCCGCCCTGTTGTGGCGAGGGAGCTTGCTCCCGCTGGGTCGCGCAGCGGCCCCAAAAATCAGTCATTGGCCCAACGCTACGATGGCAATGCAACACAGAGCGATTGCTTTGCAATCGAGCGGGAGCAAGCTCCCTCGCCACAAAGAACGCTCACAGGAAATGGCATGACCTCGCTGAACCTCACCCGACTGGCCTGGACACCCCTGGGCCATGGCCACTGCCATCACCAGTTCCAGCTGCGAGAAGCCAGCCTGCACGTAGGCGCCGGGGAGTTCGTCGGCCTGATCGGCCCCAACGGCAGCGGCAAGACCAGCCTGTTGCGTTGCGCCTACCGTTTCACGAAACCGGAGTCCGGCGAGGTCGAGCTGGCCCATCACAACGTGTGGAAGCAGTCGTCACGCTGGTGTGCGCAACGCATCGCCGTGGTGCTGCAGGAGTTTCCCGATACCTTCGGCCTGACGGTCGATGACGTGGTCGCCATGGGCCGTACCCCGCATAAGGGCCTGTTCGACGGCGATACCCTGGAAGACCGGCGCATCGCCGAACAGGCATTGGCGTCGGTCGGCCTCAAGGGCTTTGAAGACCACGCCTTCGCCACACTGTCCGGGGGTGAAAAACAGCGGGTGATTCTCGCCCGCGCCCTGGCCCAGCAACCGCAACTGCTGATCCTCGATGAGCCGACCAACCACCTTGATCCACGCTATCAGCTGGAGTTGCTGCAACGGGTCAAGCGCTTGCGCATCGGCGTCCTGGCCAGCATCCATGACCTGAACCTGGCCGCCGCATTCTGCGATCGGTTGTACGTGATCAACCACGGACGCATCGTCGCCAGCGGTACGCCCAAGGACGTACTGACTGCCACCCTGCTGCGCGAGGTGTTCGGGGTCGAGGCGCTGATCGATGAACATCCGCTGTCCGGCTACCCACGAATTACCTGGATAACCCAACCATGACCCTGCGAACCCTGCTCCGCTCCAGCCTGTCCGTCGCCCTGCTGCTGGGCTGCGCCCAGGCGTTCGCCGAAGCGACGCACTATCCGTTGACGATTCAGAGCTGCAACCGCGAAGTGATCTTCGAGCAAGCCCCCAGGCACGCCCTCAGCCACGACATCAACATGACCCAGATGATGCTCGCCCTGGGTCTCAAGCCGCGCATGGTCGGCTACAGCGGTATCAGTGGCTGGAAAGCCGTCACGCCCCAGATGCAAAGCATCCTCGACGGCCTGCCGGAGTTGGCGGCCAAGTACCCGTCCGTGGAAACCCTGCTCAACGCCAATGTCGATTTTCTCTTCGCCGGCTGGGACTACGGCATGCGCATCGGCGGCGACCTGACGCCACACACCCTCGGCCCGCTGGGCATCAACGTCTATGAACTGACCGAGTCCTGTGCCTTTGTGATGAAGCGCCCGGCGGCCAGCCTCGACGACACCTACAACGACCTGCGCAACCTCGGCAAAATCTTCGACGTGCAGGATCGCGCCAACCAGTTGATCGCCGACATGCAGGCGCAAGTGGCTGCGGCGCGCAACCACCTGCCTGCCGAAAAGCCTCGGGTGTTCCTCTACGACAGCGGTGAAGACCGCGCCATGACCTCGGGTCGCCTGGGCATGCCGCAAGCGCTGATCGACGCGGCCGGCGGGCAAAACATTCTCGACGACGTCGACGCGAGCTGGACCCGGGTCAATTGGGAAAACGTGGTGGAACGCAACCCCCAGGTCATCGTGATCGTCGACTATGGCGAAGTCACCGCCGAGCAAAAACAGCAGTTCCTGCTCAACAATAAGGCCCTGCAATCGGTGGACGCGATCAAGCACAAGCGCTTCATCGTCATCCCTTATGTGCAAGCCACGCCGGGGATCGACAACGTACTGGCGGTGGAAACCCTGGCCAAGGGTTTCCAGGGCACATGATCAACCATCGTTATGCCGGGCTGCTCACCGCGCTGGGCGCACTGTTGCTGGTCTCGTGCGTGGTGTCGCTGGGTTTTGGCTCGGCACGGGTGCCGGTGGACGTGGTCTGGGGGATTGTGCTGCACAAGGCGTTCGGTATCGGCGAGGTGGACTGGAGCGCCGGTCAGGAACA
The DNA here is from genome assembly GCF_900187505.1 of Pseudomonas sp. Irchel s3h17. Lineage (GTDB taxonomy): Bacteria > Pseudomonadota > Gammaproteobacteria > Pseudomonadales > Pseudomonadaceae > Aquipseudomonas. The sequence continues at coordinate 344,371 of NZ_FYDL01000003.1, read as the reverse complement.
CATCGTCTGGCTGATCCGCGTACCGCGCATGCTGCTCGGCGCCCTGGTGGGCGGCGGCCTGGCGCTGATCGGCGCGGTGCTGCAGGCGGTCACGCGCAATCCGCTGGCCGACCCGCACTTGCTGGGAGTGACCTCCGGCGCCACTCTGGGTGCCGTGATCGTGATCCTGCATGTGGGTGAGATCGTCGGCCTGCTGACCTTGCCCATCGCCGCATTCGTCGGCGCACTGCTGAGCATGCTGATGGTTCTGGCCATCGCCAATCGCAACGGCCGGCTCGACAGTGACCGCTTGCTGCTGTGCGGGGTGGCGGTGTCGTTCGTGATGATGGCCGTCGCCAACCTGCTGCTGTTTCTCGGCGATCACCGCGCAAGCTCGGCCGTGATGTTCTGGATGCTCGGCGGCCTGGGCCTGGCACGCTGGGAACTGCTCGCCTTGCCCGCCGCCTGCGTAGCGCTCGGGCTGACGCTGCTGGTGGGCATGGCCCGGCCACTGAACGCCTTGATGGCCGGCGAACAGACTGCCGTGACCCTGGGCCTGAACGCTCGCACGGTGCGCTTGCAGGTGTTCTTGATTGCCTCGCTGATGACCGGGGTACTGGTGTCCATCAGCGGCTCCATCGGTTTTGTCGGACTGATGGTGCCGCACATCGCCCGGCGCCTGGTCGGCGCCGAACACCGGCGTTTGCTGCCGGTATGCGTGTTACTGGGCAGTGTATTTCTGGTGTGGGTCGACGTAGCGGCGCGCACCTTGATCGCCCCCGAGGACTTGCCTATCGGCGTGGCCACGGCGGCGATTGGCGGACTGTTCTTTATCGGGTTGATGCGCAGGCGCTAACGCCGCGCATCACCCCTGCCCGATCGCACGACCGGATTACACCTCATCCCGCTGAACCGTGATCGATCCAAGCGTACCTGCTGCCATGCCATCCCCCGTGCTCCCCTGTCACACGGTCAGGTTCCAGCGCTCAATACCTGCAGTTCAGCGATGAGACAAACAATCACCTCGCAACCACGAAAAATCTTGTTTTAAGTCAACACTAAACAACTCAAACGATAAAACTCATAATCCGACAACTTCAAACGAGTACTTAGTTACATCTGTATACACACAAAATAACTTCCTACAACTTAACCATCATATTCCCTACAAAAATAACGCGAGGCCAATATGTTCAAGAAAATCATCGCATCCATCGCATTCCTTTCGGTGCCTGCCTGGGCAGCACAGCCGCCCTTCACCGGTACTGATTACAGTGGTCGATATGAATGCACCGGCATGGACAGTCATATCGGCGAATATAAAGGTATTGTCAAGATGACACTCGATCCGAAACAGAGTACCGGCGAGCACGGTGCCTATGACTTTACATTGACCTTGGCCGACAACTCCAGATACGACGGCTTTGCTATCGCCGATATGAACTCACTGGCGGCGTACTTTGCGTATACCGACCCAGAGCCAAAAGATTATGGCGTGGGTATCGCCAAAATCACGACAACTCCTGACGGAAAAGTCTCTTTCACCAAACACTACTACGCCCCCGAGTACCAAGGCGGCGGTTACGGCGTGGAAACCTGCGTCAAAGGTTAATCACTTATAGCTCTCGCGCCAGTATGGAGTGCCATGAGCAGCACCAATCTGGCGCACCTCGCTGCACCCGCACACCCGACACGTCCTCTCATGGTGCGCCCATTTAACGCATAGCCGCTCTAACCCGACATTTACCTGCCTTTGCCCGACCGGGCACAGCCCTTGCTATAGACCCTTCAGTCGTCCGCATCTGCTCACCAAGAAAACTCATGAGTTCATGGAGATCGCACAATGAAGCGTCGTAGCTTGATCAAGGCTTTCACACTATCGGCAAGCATTGCCGCGATGGGTATGACCTGGAGCCTCCAGGCCGCCGAGACCATCAAGGTCGGGATCCTGCACTCGCTGTCAGGGACCATGGCGATCTCCGAAACGTCGCTCAAGGACATGGCGCTGATGACCATCGACGAGATCAACGCCAAGGGCGGGGTCAATGGCAAGATGTTGGAAGCGGTGGTGGTGGACCCCGCATCGAACTGGCCGTTGTTCGCCGAAAAGGGCCGCCAGTTGCTGACCCAGGACAAGGTCGCAGTGGTGTTCGGCTGCTGGACCTCGGTGTCGCGCAAGTCCGTGTTGCCGGTGTTCGAAGAGCTCAATGGCCTGCTGTTCTACCCGGTACAGTACGAAGGTGAAGAGATGTCGCCGAATGTCTTCTACACCGGCGCCGCGCCAAACCAGCAAGCGATCCCGGCCGTTGAATACCTGATGAGCGAAGAAGGCGGCAGTGCCAAGCGCTACTTCCTGCTGGGTACCGACTACGTCTACCCGCGTACCACCAACAAGATCCTGCGCTCGTTCCTGCACGCCAAGGGTGTTGCCGACAAGGACATCGAAGAGGTCTACACCCCCTTCGGTCACAGCGACTACCAGACCATCGTCGCCAACATCAAGAAGTTCTCGGCCGGTGGCAAGACGGCGGTCATCTCCACCGTCAACGGCGACTCCAACGTGCCGTTCTATAAAGAACTGGCCAACCAGGGCCTGAAAGCCACCGACGTCCCGGTCGTGGCCTTCTCCGTCGGCGAAGAAGAACTGCGCGGCATCGACACCAAACCGCTGGTGGGCAACCTCGCGGCGTGGAACTACTTCGAGTCGGTGGAGAATCCGGTGAACCAGAAGTTCGTCGCCGACTGGAAAGCCTACGCCCAGAAACACAACCTGCCGGGCGCCGACAAAGCGGTGACCAACGACCCGATGGAAGCCACATACGTCGGCATCCACATGTGGGCGCAAGCGGCGCAGAAAGCCAAGTCCACCGACGTCGACAAAGTCCGCGAAGCCCTGGCGGGCCAGACCTTCGCCGCGCCGTCCGGCTACACCCTGACCATGGACAAGACCAATCATCACCTGCACAAGCCGGTGATGATTGGCGAGATCCAGGCCGACGGCCAGTTCAATGTGGTGTGGCAGACCGAAGGGCCGATCCGTGCCGAACCGTGGAGCCCGTTCATTACCGGTAACGACAAGAAGCCGGATTACGCGGTCAAGAGCAACTAAGCCACTGGATGTCGGGCCTGAACACCACGCCAGGACCCGACACAACCCCTGTGGGAGCGAGCTTGCTCGCGAAGTCGGCGGCACATCCAGCAACGATGTGACTGACACACCGCATTCGCGAGCAAGCCCGCGCCCACAAAGTCCGCGCAAGGCCACTGATATGCCCACCCCTCTTTACCGATTGATCGTCGCTTGCCTGCTGTTGCTGCCTCTGACGGTACAGGCTGGCGACGCTGAAGATTTCACCGCGGCCAATCCCGCACAGCAGGCCAGGCTGCTGGAAGGCTGGGCCGCACAACCCGATCCGGCACGTATCGAATTGATCAACGCCCTGCAACAAGGGCAGTTGATGGTCGATGGCCAAGCCAAGATCCTGCGCCTGAACAACCGCCTGCGGGGTCTGATCGACACCGCGCTGGCTAGCCATCAACTGTTCGCCGCCGATGGCGGAGTCCGGCTGGCGGCAGCGCAACACCTGCAAAAAAGCGCCAAGCCGGCGCAGCTGAAATTCCTCGACCAGCGCCTGGCGAGCGAACACGATAAACCGGTTCACGCCGCCTTGAGCCTGGCCCTGGCCAACCTGCAACTGGTGGACCCCGACCCGGCCGTGCGCCTGGCCGCCGTCCGGCTGCTCGGTGAAACGGGTGATCCACTGGCTCGCACCCGCCTTGAAGGCTTGCTCGAGCCCGGCGTTGAAACCGATACCGCCGTGCTCACCGCCGCGCAAACAAGCCTGGGCCAGGTCAAGCGCAAGCTGTTGATGGGTGAACTGCTTGGCCAAGCCTTCAGCGGCCTGTCACTCGGCTCGATCCTGCTGTTGGCGGCCTTGGGGCTGGCCATCACGTTCGGCCTGCTGGGCGTGATCAACATGGCCCACGGCGAGATGCTGATGCTGGGCGCCTACTCCACGTACATGGTGCAGATACTGCTCCAGCGCTTCACCCCGAATGCCATCGAGTTCTACCCGCTGATCGCTCTGCCCGTGGCGTTTTTCGTCACCGCCGGGATCGGCATGGCGCTGGAGCGTACGGTGATTCGCCATCTCTACGGCCGCCCGCTGGAAACCCTGCTCGCCACCTGGGGCATCAGCCTGATGTTGATTCAGTTGGTCCGTTTGCTGTTCGGTGCGCAGAACGTCGAAGTCGCCAACCCGGCATGGCTCTCGGGGGGCGTTCAGATTTTGCCCAACCTGGTGCTGCCGTACAACCGCCTCGTGATCGTTGCCTTTGCCCTGTTTGTGGTGGTGCTGACCTGGCTGCTGCTGAACAGGACGCGCCTGGGTCTGAACGTGCGTGCGGTCACGCAGAACCGCAACATGGCCGCTTGCTGCGGCGTGCCCACCGGACGCGTCGACATGCTCGCCTTCGGTCTCGGTTCGGGCATCGCCGGCCTGGGTGGCGTGGCGCTGAGCCAGATCGGCAACGTCGGCCCTGACCTCGGCCAGAGCTACATCATCGACTCGTTCCTGGTGGTGGTGCTGGGCGGTGTCGGACAGTTGGCCGGCAGCGTATTCGCCGCCTTCGGCCTTGGCATCGCCAACAAGATTCTCGAGCCACAGATCGGTGCCGTACTCGGCAAGATCCTGATCCTCGCGCTGATCATTCTGTTCATCCAGAAACGTCCGCAAGGCCTCTTCGCACTCAAAGGACGGGTGATCGACTGATGAACCAGCCCCTGCTCGTTACCGCCACACAAAAAGCCGGTCCCGGCGTGACGATTGCCGTCGGCGCAGTGATTTTCGGACTGTTGCTCGCGCTGCCATTGCTCTCGCTGTTGCCCCCCGACAACACGCTGCACGTCTCGGCCTACACCCTGACCCTGATGGGCAAAATCCTTTGCTACGCTATCGTCGCCCTCGCGCTGGACCTGGTCTGGGGCTACGCTGGCCTGCTGTCGCTCGGGCACGGCCTGTTCTTCGCCCTCGGCGGATACGCCATGGGCATGTACCTGATGCGCCAGGCGTCGGGCGATGGCCTGCCGGCGTTCATGACCTTCCTGTCGTGGACCGAACTGCCCTGGTACTGGACCGGTACCAGCAGCTTTATCTGGGCCCTGTGCCTGGTGGTGCTGGCACCGGGTCTGCTGGCGTTGGTGTTCGGCTTCTTCGCCTTCCGCTCGCGGATCAAGGGCGTGTACTTCTCGATCATGACCCAGGCCCTGACCTTCGCCGGGATGCTGCTGTTTTTCCGTAACGAGACCGGCTTTGGCGGCAACAACGGCTTCACCAACTTCCGCACGATCCTGGGGTTCGGCATCACCGAACCCGGGACGCGCGCCGTGTTGTTTCTGGCCACGGTGCTGTTGCTGGTGGCCAGCCTGTACATCGGCTGGCGCCTGGCGCGGAGCAAATTCGGCCGGGTGCTGACCGCCCTGCGCGATGCGGAGAACCGCCTGATGTTCTGCGGCTACGACCCGCGCGGTTTCAAGCTGTTCGTGTGGGTGTTGAGCGCCGTGTTGTGCGGTTTGGCCGGGGCGCTGTATGTACCGCAAGTCGGGATCATCAACCCCAGCGAGATGTCGCCCACCAACTCCATCGAAGCGGCGGTCTGACGCTGATCGGGCCGTTGCTCGGTGCCGGTGTGGTCAACGGCATGAAGAGCTGGTTCACCGTGGCGTTCCCCGAGTACTGGCTGTTCTTCCTCGGTGCGTTGTTCATCGTCGTGACCCTGTACCTGCCCAAAGGCGTGATCGGCCTGCTGAAGAAAAGAGGTGAGCAATGAGCGTGACGGCGAGCGTTGAATTCATGCTGGAACCGGCCTTCTTCCCGCCCCTGGAGCCGAACAAGGACGCCGGCAGCAGCCGTGACGCCATCGGTCTCGGCCAGCGTGTCGGCCCCGGCCTCGACACACGCCACGGCACGATCCTGACCCTGGAAGACATCAGCGTCAGCTTCGACGGTTTCAAGGCACTCAACGCACTGAACCTGTACATCGGCGTCGGTGAACTGCGCTGCATCATCGGCCCCAACGGCGCCGGCAAAACCACACTGATGGACGTGATTACCGGCAAGACCCGCCCCAGCCACGGCAAGGCCTGGTTCGGGGAAACCCTGGACCTGACACGCATGAACGAAGTGCAGATCGCCCAGGCCGGGATCGGCCGCAAGTTCCAGAAGCCGACGGTGTTCGAGGCCTTGAGCGTGTTCGAGAACCTGGAACTGGCGCAGAACACCGACAAGTCGGTGTGGGCCAGTCTGCGGGCCAGACTCACGGGCGAGCAGAAAGACCGCATCAGCGAAGTGCTGGACACCATTCGCCTGACGGCTTCAGTCAATCGCCCGGCCGGCTTGCTGTCCCACGGTCAGAAGCAGTTTCTGGAAATCGGCATGCTGCTGATGCAAGACCCGCAATTGCTGCTGCTCGATGAGCCGGTGGCCGGCATGACCGACGCCGAAACCGAATTCACCGCCGAACTGTTCAAACGCCTGGCCGGCAAGCACTCGCTGATGGTGGTGGAACACGACATGGGCTTCGTCGGCTCGATTGCCGACCACGTCACCGTGTTGCACCAGGGCAGCGTGCTGGCCGAAGGGTCGCTGGCGCAGGTGCAGGACAACGAGCGGGTGATCGAGGTGTATCTGGGCCGCTGATGGCTAATGGTAGGCGCGAGCGTGCTTGCGATGGACATCAACGATGACGCGTTTTTTTCTGCATGAATGTGTCGCCCTGACGTTCTTCGCGAGCACGCTCGCTCCTACAGGGAATTGAGGAGAATTCGAACATGCTCCACGTCGAAAAACTGCACCAGTACTACGGCGGTAGCCACATCCTGCGGGGCCTGACGTTTGAGGCGAAGGTCGGTGAAGTCACCTGCCTGCTCGGACGCAACGGCGTGGGCAAGACCACCTTGCTCAAATGCCTGATGGGCCTGCTGCCGGCCTCGGACGGCGCGGTGAACTGGGAAGGCAAGACCATCACCGGGCTCAAGCCACACCAGCGGGTGCACGCTGGCATCGCCTACGTGCCGCAAGGCCGGGAGATCTTTGGCCGGCTGACCGTGGAAGAAAACCTGCTGATGGGGCTTTCTCGCTTCGGCGCCAAAGAAGCCCGGGAAGTACCGGCGTTCATCTATGAGTTGTTCCCGGTGCTGCTGCAAATGAAGCAACGCCGGGGTGGTGATCTCTCGGGTGGCCAGCAACAACAACTGGCTATCGGCAGGGCACTGGCCAGTCGGCCGCGCCTGTTGATCCTCGATGAGCCCACCGAAGGCATTCAGCCGTCGGTGATCAAGGAGATCGGCGCGGTGATCAAGCAGCTCGCGGCTCGCGGTGACATGGCGATCTTGCTGGTGGAGCAGTTCTACGATTTCGCCGCCGAACTGGCCGATCAGTACCTGGTGATGTCCCGGGGTGAAATCCTCCAGCAAGGTCGCGGAGCAAACATGGAAACCGAGGGTGTACGCGGGCTGGTAACGATCTAACCTGAAACCTCCTGACGATAATGAGAAAAGATGACTGCCGCTGCCCCTGACACCGTGTTCACCCCCAGCTGGCACGCCGAGCTGGAACTCGGCTACGCCCGATTCGGCGACAGCACGCGCCCGGTCCAGCGCCGCCACAAGGGCCCGCTGCGAGTGCAAAAGCACCTGTACGCTGAAGGCCCGCAAGTGTGCCAGCACATCATCGTGCACCCGCCGGGCGGAATTGCCGGCGGTGATCGACTGGATGTCAGCGTCAACGTCGCCACCGACGCCTGGGCGCAACTGACCAGCCCCGGCGCCGCCAAGTGGTATCGCGCCGCTACCCCCGCCTATCAGCAACTCGACGTGACGGTGGCCGCTGGCGCCACGCTGGAATGGCTGCCGCAGGAAACCATCGTCTTCAGCGCCGCCCAGGCCGAGCTCGCCACCCGGATCGATCTGCAAGGCAATGCGCGGTTGTTCTTTTGGGACGTGGTCGCCCTGGGGCGCCCGGCCAGTGGCGAGCGCTTCGCGTGCGGGCACTTTCAATCACGACTCGACATCCGCCGCGACGGCCAGTTGCTCTGGCATGAACGTCAGCGCATTGTCGGTGGGGATGGGCTGCTCGATTCGCCGATCGGGCTGGACGGCTCGCCGGTTTGGGCGACCTTGCTGGTGACCGGAGAGATTGACACTGAACTGCTCGAGCAGTGCCGCTCGCTGGCCGGCGACGTGCGCGGCGACCTGACCCAACTGCCCGGACTGTTGGTCGCCCGCTGCCTGGCCAGTGAAGCACTGCTGGCACGAAACTGGCTAATTGCATTATGGACGTTGCTTCGCCCTGCCCTGCTCGGCCGCGCAGCGGTGCCGCCAAGAATATGGAACACCTGACTCATGCTATTGCCTGCATTTGCAGATCCCCATTTTTTATCTGCCTTGATGGATTGCCCATGGACCTGACCCCGCGCGAAAAAGACAAACTGCTGATCTTCACGGCCGGCCTGGTCGCCGAACGACGATTGGCCCGTGGTGTGAAACTCAACTACCCGGAAGCCATGGCCTACATCAGTGCGGCGCTGCTCGAAGGCGCGCGTGACGGCCAGACAGTCGCCGAGTTGATGCATTACGCCACCACCCTGCTGACCCGCGAACAGGTGATGCAAGGCATCCCGGAAATGATCCCGGAGATCCAGGTCGAAGCCACCTTTCCCGACGGCACCAAACTGGTCACCGTCCACCAACCCATCGCCTGAGACCGCGCCATGACTTTTCACATCCGCGACGCCCTGCATGACGACCTGCCGGCGATCCGTGACATCTACAACGATGCGGTCCTGAACACCACGGCCATCTGGAACGAACAGGCCGTGGACCTGGACAATCGCCAGGCCTGGTTCGTCGCCCGCCAATCCCAGGGCTATCCGATCCTGGTGATCGTCGACGCCGACCACAACGTACTCGGCTATGCCTCATTCGGCGACTGGCGACCCTTCGACGGTTTCCGCCACACCGTCGAGCACTCGGTGTACGTACGCAGCGACCAACGCGGCCATGGTCTTGGTCCTCGCCTGATGGACGTGCTGATCGAGCGGGCCAGGGACTGCGGCAAACACGTGATGGTCGCCGCCATCGAAAGTGGCAACGCCGCTTCGATTCGCCTGCATGAGCGTGCGGGCTTCGTCATCACCGGGCAGATGCCACAAGTGGGCACCAAGTTTGGCCGTTGGCTGGACCTGACTTTCATGCAATTGACCCTCGACCCCGGTGCCCAGCCACCGGTCTTTCACAAGGAGTGAAACACCATGAACGCCGCCCAACTGCGACACGTCAATGCCGAGAGTTTTGCCCACTACCGTCAGGGCCTGACCGAGCTGCTGTTCGATGCCGTCAATCACGGCGCCTCGATTGGCTTCATGGCCGACCTCGACGACAACCAGGCCCGCGCCTACATCAAGGCGCTGCAGGCTGACCTTGAGAGCGGCAGCCTGTTGCTGTGGGTGGTGGTGGATGAGGAGAGGATCCTGGCCAGTGTGCAACTGAGCCTGTGCCAGAAAGCCAATGGTCGCAACCGCGCCGAGGTGCAAAAGCTGCAAGTGCTCTACGAGGCGCGGCGCCGTGGGCTTGGCCAACAGCTGATGAGCACCCTGGAGCTCGCCGCGCGCCAGCATCAACGCGGCCTGTTGTACCTCGACACCGAAGCCGGTTCGCCGGCCGAGGCGTTTTATCAGTCTCTGGGCTACACCCGTGTCGGCGAACTGCCCAACTACTGCCAAAGCCCGGACGGTCGCTACACCCCGACCGCCATCTACTTCAAGACCCTGGGGCAACCTGAATGATTCCTGGCCAATACCAGATCGCGCCCGGCGACATCGAGCTCAACGTCGGTCGTCGCACCCTGAGCCTGACTGTCGCCAACAGCGGCGACCGGCCGATCCAGGTGGGATCGCACTTCCACTTTTTCGAAACCAACGACGCCTTGGCCTTCGACCGCGCCACCAGCCGCGGCATGCGCCTGAACATCCCCGCCGGCACTGCCGTGCGCTTTGAGCCGGGCCAACGTCGGGAAGTCGAACTGGTGGACCTGGCCGGTCATCGGCGGGTGTTCGGTTTTGCCGGGCGGATCATGGGTGACCTCGACTGACAGGCTTCCCGTGGCGAGGGAGCTTGCTCCCGCTCGAGTGCGAAGCGCTCGCAAAAAACCGTAGACGCGATCTATCTGATTAACCGGGATGGCCGATTCCACGACTGCTGCGCCCGAACGCGGACTGCCGCACCTCACTTTCAAGGCAAGCACATGAAAATCTCAAGACAAGCCTATGCCGACATGTTCGGCCCCACCGTAGGTGACAAGGTCCGCCTGGCCGATACCGAGCTGTGGATCGAGGTCGAAAAGGACTTCACCACCTACGGCGAAGAAGTGAAGTTCGGCGGCGGCAAGGTGATCCGCGACGGTCAAGGGCAGAGCCAGTTACTGGCTGCCGATGTTGTCGACACCCTGATCACCAACGCTTTGATCATCGACCACTGGGGCATCGTCAAGGCTGACGTCGGCCTCAAGGACGGACGCATCGCAGCAATTGGCAAGGCGGGCAACCCGGACATCCAGCCCAACGTCGACATCGCCATTGGCGCCAGCACCGAAGTGATCGCCGGCGAAGGCATGATCCTCACGGCGGGCGGCATCGACACCCACATCCACTTCATCTGCCCGCAACAGATCGAAGAAGCGCTGATGAGCGGCGTCACCACCATGATCGGTGGCGGCACGGGGCCGGCGACCGGCACCAACGCCACCACCTGCACCCCGGGCCCCTGGCACCTGGCGCGGATGCTTCAGGCGGCCGATGCCTTCCCGATGAACATCGGCCTCACCGGCAAGGGCAACGCCAGCCTGCCGGAGCCGCTGATCGAGCAGGTCAAGGCCGGCGCCATCGGTCTCAAGTTGCACGAAGATTGGGGCACCACCCCGGCCAGCATCGACAACTGCCTGAACGTTGCCGACCAGTACGACGTGCAAGTGGCGATTCACACCGACACCCTCAACGAGTCGGGCTTCGTCGAGACCACCCTCGCCGCGTTCAAGGGCCGGACCATCCACACCTACCACACTGAAGGTGCCGGTGGCGGCCACGCGCCGGACATCATCAAGGCCTGCGGTCTCACCAACGTGTTGCCAAGCTCGACCAACCCGACCCGACCGTTCACCCGCAACACCATCGACGAACACCTCGACATGCTGATGGTCTGTCACCATCTGGACCCGAGCATTGCCGAAGACGTGGCCTTCGCCGAAAGCCGCATCCGCCGTGAAACCATCGCCGCCGAAGACATCCTCCACGACCTCGGCGCGTTCTCGATGATCAGCTCCGACAGCCAGGCCATGGGCCGGGTCGGCGAAGTCATCACCCGCACCTGGCAGACCGCCGACAAGATGAAAAAGCAGCGCGGCCCGCTACCGGGAGATGGCGAGGGCAACGACAACTTCCGCGCCAAACGCTACATCGCCAAGTACACCATCAACCCGGCGATCACCCACGGCATCAGCCATGAAGTCGGCTCGATCGAAGTGGGCAAGTGGGCCGACCTGGTGCTGTGGCGACCGGCGTTTTTCGGGGTGAAGCCGACGCTGATCCTCAAGGGCGGCGCCATCGCCGCCAGCCTGATGGGCGACGCCAACGCCTCGATCCCGACGCCGCAACCGGTGCACTACCGCCCGATGTTTGCAAGCTTTGGTGGCTCGCTGCACGCGACCTGCCTGACCTTCATCAGCCAGGCCGCCCACGACGCAGGTCTTCCTGAGGCGTTGGGCTTGAAGAAGAAAATCGCCGTGGTCAAAGGTTGTCGCGATGTGCAGAAAACCGACCTGATCCACAACGACTATCTGCCGAGCATCGAGGTCGATCCGCAGACTTATCAGGTCAAGGCTGACGGGGAGTTGCTGTGGTGCGAACCGGCGGATGTGTTGCCTATGGCGCAGCGCTACTTCTTGTTCTAGCCCGGCAAAAAAGCCCCGAATGCTCGACTGCCAGCCTTCGGGGCCCGATTTAGCCAGCACGCCGCCTCACCCCTCGTTAACCTCCTCTTCAAGGTCGAGTATTTCTTGAGGCGTCAACAAATTGATCAGCTTTCGCTCCACCACTTCGGCCTCGGCAGCCAGCGCACTGGACTGCGTATTGTAGTGACCACTGGTCATCGTTCCCTTGGCGAACTCAAGCTGCTCCAGGCGCTCATTGATTGACTCATAGGCCAGGTTGAACCTGGAGCTGTATTTCTCTTTCAGGTACTCAGTCCAGAAATCACGGCGCGCAATTGAATCCGTTTCTGCCTTTGAGGCTTTCAGGCTGTTCACATGTTGCTCTGCTGCCGCCAGCTTATCGCCAGACACGTATTGCAAGCCGGTGTATTGCGCCTGGGTAGGCTGACCCGGTAAATCCAGTTTTTCCCTGAGGCTCACCCGGTAGGACAGCCGAACTTCAATTTGATCCATCAATATCAGTTGCCTGCCAGTTTCGCGTTTGGTTAAACCGGAACGCATGATCGCGACAACGCGCTCTTTTACATCCTTGAGCGCAAAAGCCTCAACCTCATCCAGGCGGAACAACCCTTTGGCCAATTTGAGCAGTTCAGGGCCTGCACCCTTGTCTCCTGCATGTGCCAAGGCTTTGTGAATCTGCACCTTAACTTCCAGGTCGCTAAACATCAGGGCCGCTCGATCACTGCAGGTTTCTGGCTCTCCGGCCGTCCTGAATAGCTCCTCTCGCAACTGCGCAGTGTCGCCAGCCGCTTCCAGTACGGTCCAGACTCGAGCTTGCAGGTCGGGATAAGCCTTTTTGTACTCCGCCGTCTGGCTCAATTTTTCCAGTAACCGGAAAAACTCTTCGCTTTCACTGACCGCACGGCCGGCCTCACCTCCGGCCGCCTCTCGTTCGATGGCCTCACTGTCGAGGAGCGTCCACAACTCCTTCCTTGCCGTGTATTGACTGACAGGAATATCCCGTAGCCATCGATCGACCCGTTGCACCGACGGTGCCAGCACGCCTCCTTCGGCGCCACGAGCAGCTGGCAGATCGACGGGGACCGGCATCACGCCGGCGTCGCTATTCTCCAGGTAAATGCGCTGCAGAATGTCCGCATACTGTTGTACACCCTGTTCGGAAAGCGGGTTGCCGTTCAGTTCTGTGACACTCAATAGCCGATTGATCGCCGCGGCCTGTTCAGGAGGGGGATTCACCGCCCAATCGGGAAACGAAGTGAGCTGGTTATCACGCAGATCGAGTAGTTCCAGTCGCCGTAGATGTTCGAGCCCGCTAGGCCATTGCCTGATCCCGGTGGCCTGCAACCGGACTTCGGTCAGCTCAACCATTTGACTGAAATCCGGAGTACGCTCCAACGGATTATGGCTGAGCTGCAGTTTTTTGAGATCACTCAGACCGGAAATCAAAGCGGCGGCATCGGGGGTTAACCTGATGTTGTTACTTGAAAGATCCAGGCCGACCAGATTGCGCATACTGCCCAGTTGCGCGGGAATATCGGCCAGTCGATTACCCCTGAGATACAACCATCGAACATCGGGAAATGAATCGAGAAACTCATTCGGCGTCGCCACGAGATCCATGCCGCTCAAGTCGACAAATTCCACACCGGTAAAGTATGCCTCCAGAGCCGGCAGTGCCCCGACTGTCCGTCCTCGCAGAACCAGTTCGTACCCCCGAGGGTAACCAAAAGCACTGTACCTGGCGGTCTGCTTTTGCCAACTGCGCTTGAGTAACTCAACCACCACTTGTTTTTCATACTGCTCGACCGCCACGACACTGCCATCGAACAAAACACGCGTGGAAGGTGTCGACAGCCATTGCTCCGACCAAGCCAGGAGGCCTTGATACTCGGCCTCAAAATTAACCAGATACAGCTCACGCTCGGCTCCCAACATCGTCAGAAAACGCTCGACCTGCCCATCGGTGAAGCCGGGAAAAAGCTTGAGTACTCGCGCCTTATCCACTGCCTGGCGCGGATTCATGCCCGCCCCCCGCCCACTCAGCGGATACCCCAGGCGACCATCGGCCCAGCGCTGAGGCGCCCTGAACCCAGGCCTGATTGGCTGCATGCCCAACAGCGAGCGCAATTCACCGCGAGCCAGCACATGCTGTCTGATCAACGCTTTCAACTCTGGCCCTTGCCCCACATGAGGCAAGCCTATCGCCTGGCGCTGCGTATCCGGCAAGGCATGCTGAAGCGCTGCATAGAAATCATCGGCGCCATGTAAATGACCATCCTCCTGGTCACGGACCTCATACCGTCCCTCCTCATTGCGCAGCAGAACCTTCCGGCTGCCGGCCGCTTGCGGGCCGACACTGGCTCGCAACTCCCCGCTGAACGAGCCGTCTCGAACTTCTACCCGCAAGTCATGGGTCCAGCCTGGCAGCTTACTGAGCGAGTTGAGCGCAAGCGCCTCTGCGTCCCGATTCATCAACGCGTCCAGATATAGCCCTTCATACGCTCGCGACACACGCACTTCGCGCTGGATCCAGCGCAACTCCTCGGCCAGGCGCAGGGGGATGGGCTTGGTTTGCAACTTGTTGGTGAAATCCCATTTGGCCATTTGCTGTCGTTCAGTACTGTTGGCTTCGACCAGCAACTGTTCAATCACGCTCGTGGGCACGTTGGAAAAGCGCGATTTGATCAAATTGAGTCGTGGATCGCTGCTCCCGCTCCTGGCGTTGTAGACATCATTGAAGAACTCGGCTTCATGGCGCTCGGCAACCTTGGCGAGGTTCTCGCGCAGTGTCTTGATGCGGATATCCAGAGTATCGCGGGGGGTTCCAGACCTGTGACCAAGCACAACATTGGTTTCATTTTCATCGAGGCACTCCAGGAGCGTTCTCAGCAGACGCCCGCCACGTATCTGCACATCATGTATCTGCACGATCCGTGTCTTGTCCGGTGCGCCCCGTGGATTGACGTATTCCCAGAGCGTCTGTGCCTGCCCATCAATGATCCGTATCGACACCGTGTCCGGCCACTTGCCATAACGCGTCATGACATGCAGTTGATTGATCGAATGATCCGTTGCCGGCCCGACGGGTAAGTCGCTCTTCATGTCGGCGATAAAGTTCTCGACCTGCCTGTAGGCATCGAATCGGCTGATCGTATCCACCAGGATCGGCGCGGGTGGCTCGTTTTCGACGTACATCTTGCGCAGGACGCTTTCATCGACGCCGCTGACACGGCGAATCTGCACAAGCTCCGTATCGCTGAACTCGCTGACGCGCGGCCCCAGGCGCCTCATGAGCTCGGGCTCCGTCCAGGTCCGCGGCTGCTCCACTTCATGGCTCCAGGCGCCGTGGCCATTATGGTTCAGCTTGGGTGCATAGGCATTTGCCCGGTCAGGATGTGCAATTCTGTATTGACCGCTGACCGGATCCTTTTTCACTCCGTAGCGTTTGCCGCCCAGCGTCAAAAACACTTGGCCATCGTGTCGCAGCAGGCCAGATTCATCGGGCTTGAGGTCCTGCGGCAGGCTTCCCTTCTGCTCGTAGGCGGCGAGATCGGGCTTCCACAAACGCGTCTCTCCGTTCGGCAAGGTGACCTCTTTCAACGAATCAAAAAAAGGAGAGCGCTTGAGGCCCGTCACGGGTTCAGCGTTCTCCGCCCCCACCGCCGACATGAGGGCAAGCTGAGCAATGTTTTGCGCAACATCCATCAGATACGTAAAGCCCTCGTCCCTGTCGCCCTGCGCCAGTGACTCGATGCCCTCTACCAACTCATCGGTCAATTGAGCGGCCATGACCGCCATCATCGCGACACCCAAGGGCGGAACGAACAACGCAACAACGTTGAAAACGGACAGCGCAATCCCTAGATAGCCAAACAATTTGTCGTGACGGGCCTGTGCATCGACATCGGCCGTGGACACCGCAACACACTTTGCATCGTTGAGGAGTTTGTTCAGTTGCTGGTCGAAGAGAAATCCCCACAGCTCTCCTCGGACCGGCGTTTCCTCCATATGGATCCTGGCATCCGGATCAGGGGTGTTTACATACACATTGCTGTTCGGTTGCCGCTTGAGCGGTGTCAGGCGCTCATTCAACCGTTTGAAAAAACGCGCCTTATCCTCCTGCTTCACAAACCGACTGAAAAACGTCTGATAAGCAGGGTCCCGCAGTTGCTCACGCAGATGGTAATGAAATTGCTGTGCGGATGCGTACTCCCTGATCGGACTGATGGGGTCATGGGGGATGTAAACAACCAGGCGCTGCACGTGATCACTGCTGATCCGATCAGGCCCGATCAGCAGGACCCCGAGCAGCTCGGTGTCGCCGAGCAACTTCAAACCATTGAACTGAACAGGTTTCCCATCCAGCATCAGGTTATTCGGCTGTTCCGTGACCTTCGCCAGTAGGCGATAAACACTGCCGTCCCGATGGCCCCCATCGATGTTCCCCTGGAGTCGTGCAAGATCGATTGCCGCACTAAACGCATGCTGTTGGCTAAGGCGGACCCGAGCGTTCAAGACGCCCTCCGCCACCACGTCGCCCACCCCCAATACCGTATTGATATGCGCCTGATATTTACCCCCCAGGTCCAACTCTCGACACAACCCGGCAAACTGTTCAACGGTAAAAGGCAGTGCACCGTGCGGCGAAAGGAATAATGCTTTACCGCTCCGGGTCCTTGTGGCGATAAAGGCATCCGTTTCGTCGTCTTCGGTAAAGTTGTGCAAGGCCGCGTCCAGCAGGCTGCTTTTTAACACTATGGCATCGGCAAAAGGTTCAGGGCTCGCTACCGAGTGCCTCAATAACGTCTTGTCTACATCAACCGAAACCTTGAACTTCTCCAGGATCGCAGCCTGCAGGAGTGGACGGGCAAAGGCCTTGGCGTCCTTGAGGTCAAGCAGCAGCCGATCGACTGAGTTCTGCGAAGTCCAACTCTGCTGACTGCTGTATTTAAAGGCATCCAGAAGATTCTGCGCGGCATGTTTATGCCGTCCTGGGCTCAATAGCCCAATATCGCGCAAGACCTTTCGCCGATGCGATGCAGTCTCCAGCAGCCAGGCAGGCAGTTTATTCCTGATGAATTCATAGTGCGAACCCATATATCCAGGGCGCGCGGCAACACCGCTACTTGCAGATAACTTATTTAACTTAATCATTGTCTGGATCTCTCAACACACGTTAAAGAGTGCCAAACTTACTAAAAATCCACCCCTATAAATAAACCAAATAGCCACGCATAAAACACCTAAGACAAGTGTTAACTGCCGACTATTCGAATACTGAAAATATGTATGTACCACCCGCAACGATGGCCCCTGCAAAGACGGGCGGCAAACGGCGCCGCCCGATCCGGCCTACTCCACCACCAGCCGCCCCAACCGCTGCTTGAGCATCCGGTTCTCGGCACGCAACTGCTGCACTTCTTCAAGCAGGTCCAGCGCCAGGGCGACGCCTTCCCATTCCAGCTCCAGGTCGCGCCGCAATTTCGCGGCGCGTTTGGCCAAGGCCAGTTCGACGTCGTTGAAACGCCACTCCCCGGGCTGTGCGCCCTGAGGTTCGAGAATGCCGTGTTCGACGATTTCGATCACGTAGACGTCGGGTAAACCGGTCGCCTCACAGAATTCTGCCATGTCCAGTTGAACGATCAGGGGACTGCTCATAGTCAATGACTCCATTGCTCAAGCGCTGGAATGCGCGCCGATCAAAAGTGTTCTCGCGGATTGAACGCCGCCTTCTTCGCCAGTTCCTGCCACAAGGCCTTGACCTCGTCGTCGCTGTGCTTGGGCATCACCGCCTTCAGTTGCACGAACAGGTAGCCGCGTTCGCCCGCCTTGTTCAGCAGGCCATGGCCCTTGGCGCGCATGCGCTGGCCGTTCTGGCTCCCGGCCGGGACTTTCAGGTTGATCTTGCCGGTCAGGGTCGGTACTGCCACCTCGGTACCCAGCGCCAGTTCCCACGGTGCCATCGGTAAGGTGATGATCAGGTTTTCGCCTTCCACATCAAATTTCCGGTGCGGTGCAAAGCGAATGGTCAGGTACAGGTCGCCATTGGCGCCACCACCGATACCCGGTGCGCCCTGGCCCTTGAGCCGGATGCGCTCGCCATCGGTGACACCGGCCGGGATCTTCACGTTCAGGCTCTTGCTGGTGTTGCTGACGTGCTGACCGGCAGCGTTGTACTGCGGCACCTGGAAACTGATCTTCTTCGACTCGCTCGACAGGGTTTCTTCGAGAAAAACCGCCAGTTCCATTTCCACGTCCTGCCCTCGACGACCGGCGCTACGGCCGGACTGTCCACCACCGAAGCCGGGGCCACGATTACCAAAGATCGAACTGAAGAAGTCCGAGAAGTCACCGGCGTCCTGACCACCACCATAACCGCCACGGCTCTGCCAGCCCGGCGGTCCCTGGAACGGCTGGCCATGCTGGCCGTAACGGCGCAAGTCATCGTATTCGGCGCGTTTGTCGGCGCTTTTCAGCGCTTCATACGCCTCCGAGGCGTCCTTGAACTTGGCTTCAGCGTCCTTTTCCTTGCTGACATCGGGGTGGTACTTGCGCGCCAGCTTGCGATAGGCGGCCTTGATCGCCTTGTCGTCAGCGGTCGGCTCCACACCGAGTATCTTGTAATAGTCTTTGAAGTCCATCGCTCGAATCACCATCCGTTATCGATATCGCGCCGCCTGCCAGCTTGCACCGATGGGTCGCAGCAGGCTTGACCGATCTCAGGGTTGTGACCGGACAGCGCGTCAGAAATTTATCGGCAGCCGGGCGAATCCGTTGATCGCGCAGTGGCTGCCAAGCCATGCCTGTAAGTTTGGGGAGCAAGGATAGTCTTTCAAGGCGCGGAAAGCTGAGATTTAGCGGATAGTCGGCCTTCGGTTCTGTGCCGCACTGGCATACACTGCGCGGCCGTTTTTTAACCGGAACTCGAAAGACATGAAAAACGCATCTGCGGCCCGTGCCTGCGGTATCGACTTCGGCACGTCCAACTCCACTGTCGGCTGGCTACGCCCCGGCATGGAAACGCTGATCGCGCTGGAGGACGACAAGATCACCCTGCCTTCGGTGGTCTTCTTCAACATCGAAGAACGCCGTCCGGTGTACGGCCGCCTGGCGCTGCACGAGTACCTGGAGGGCTATGAAGGCCGCCTGATGCGCTCGCTCAAGAGCCTGCTGGGTTCCAGGCTGATCAAGCACGACACCAGCGTGCTGGGCACGGCCATGCCGTTCAAGGACCTGCTGGGGCTGTTCATCGGCCAACTGAAGCAGCGCGCCGAAGCCGAAGCCGGTCGGGAGTTCGAAGAAGTGGTGCTGGGGCGTCCGGTGTTCTTCGTCGACGATGACCCGGTCGCCGACAAGGAAGCCGAAGACACGCTGGTGGACGTGGCGCGCAAGATCGGCTTCAAGGAAGTGTCGTTCCAGTACGAACCGATTGCCGCCGCCTTCGACTACGAGTCGACCATCGAGAAAGAAGAGCTGGTACTGATTGTCGACATCGGCGGTGGTACCTCCGACTTCTCGCTGGTGCGCCTGTCACCCGAGCGCCGTGGCCTGGACCAGCGCCAGGACGACATCCTCGCCACCGGTGGCGTACACGTCGGCGGGACCGACTTCGACAAGCAGCTGAGCCTGCAAGGCGTGATGCCGATGTTCGGCTACGGCAGCCGGATGAAGAGCGGCGCCTACATGCCCACCAGTCACCACATGAACCTGGCGACCTGGCACACCATCAACTCGGTCTACTCGCAAAAATCCCAGATTGCCCTGGGCAGCATGCGCTACGACATCGAGGACACCGGTGGCATCGACCGTCTGTTCAAGTTGATTGAGCAACGCGCCGGGCACTGGCTGGCGATGGAAGTCGAGGAAACCAAGATCCAGCTGACCCACGCGGACAACCGGCATGTGCCGCTGGATCGCATCGAGTCGGGTTTGAGTGTGGAGCTGAGCCGGGCACTGTTCGAATCGGCCATCGATGGCTTGCTCGAGCGTGTGCGCAACAGCGTGACCCAACTGCTGAGCGACGCCAACGTGGGTGTCGAGCACGTCGACACGGTGTTCTTCACCGGCGGTTCGAGCGGGATCCCGGCCTTGCGCAACAGCGTCTCGGCCATGCTGCCGAACGCGCGCCATGTGGAAGGGAACATCTTTGGCAGCATTGGCAGCGGTCTGGCGATCGACGCCATGAAGCGTTACGGCACATTGGCCTAATGCCCCCTCCATGATTGTTCCCACGCTCGTGGGAACAATCATGGAGCAGTTAAACCAACCCCGCCTGCTTCAACTCACTCTTCAGGTACGCGTAGTAAATCGGCCCTGCCACCACCCCCGGCAGGCCGAACGCGGCCTCGAACACCAGCATCGCCAGCAGTAACTCCCACGACTTGGCACTGATCTGCCCGCCGACGATCCGCGCGTTGAGGAAGTACTCCAGCTTGTGGATAACAATCAGGTAACCCAGCGCCGCGACGGCCACCCAGATCGACAATGACAAACCGACGATGGTGATCAGTGTGTTGGAGATCAGGTTGCCGATCACCGGCAGCAGGCCCAACAGGAACGTCAGCACGATCAGGGTCTTGGTCAACGGCAGCTGGATCCCGAACATCGGCAGCACCACCGCCAGGAAGATCCCGGTGAACACGGTATTGAGCAGGGAGATCTTGATCTGGGCGAAGACGATATTGCGAAAGGCTTGCACCAGCAGGTGCAGGCGATCGAACAGGGCGGCGGCCAAGGGTTTGCGCTTGGTGACATCCGGCATGCTCTGCAAGGCAATGATCGCCCCCAGCACCATGCCGATCAGCAGCGTGACGAACATGTGCGCCGCGTCCTTGCCCACCAGTTGCAGATCACTCAGGTGTTTGCTCAGCCATTCACCGATGGCCACGCGAAACTCCGCGGCACTGGCGGGCAGGTAGGCGTCGACGAACGGTGGCAGTTGCCCGCGCGCCTTGTCGACCACGCCCATGAATTTGTCCAGGGAGGCCCCGGGGTTTTCCGCCTCATGCAACAAAAAGCTGAACGCGCCGGCAAAGATCAACGCCAGCACACTGACCACCAGGGTGCCGAGCAACGCCACGGCGAGCCAGCGTGCTCGCCGCCCCTCTATCAGCCGTTGCAGCTGTGGCGTGAGCATGTTGACCAGCTCGAACACCAGTAATCCGGCCAGCAGGCTCGGCAGAAGTCGCAGCGGCAATACCAGCAACAAACCACCAAAAATGATTACCCAACTGACTGACAGCAACACGTGACGCTGAGAAAACGTTGGCATACAGCCTCAAAACAAACGGCGTGAAAGGACCGGCAGTCTGCCAGCGTTCGGATGTCAGCACTAGGTATTGTGTCGACAGACCGTGGGGTCTGAGTGTAGATAAAGCCTGCAACAGGTTCATCAACTATCCAGGCTGGTGCGGCGATAGTGCTCGGGGGTGCAACCGGCCTGGCGCTGAAACATCGCAATAAACGCCGAGGCCGTGCTGTAGCCCATGTCGAAGGCGATTTCCTGAATGCTGCGAGGACTGTCCAGCGCCTCGATCGAGGCCAGGAACCGCAGGCGCTGACGCCATTCGCCGAAGCTCATGCCCAGCTCACGCACACACTGACGCGCCAGGGTTCGCTCACTGACGTGGATCTGCTCAGCCCATTGCGCCAATGGCCGATTGTCCCCCGGGTCGGCCTGCAAGGCTTCCAGTATGCCCAGCAGTCCGGCGCTGCTGGCGTAAGGCAAGTAACACTCATGCACCGGCGCCAGGTGCAACTGGTCCACCAGCACCTGGACCAGGCGAACGTCGGCTGGGTGCTGCGCGATCTTCACGTCACGGGCGGCAAAGTCCTTGAGGATCGCCTTGAGGATGTCGCTGATCGCCAGGGTGCAGGCCTGCTGCGGCAGATCACGGCAGATCTCCGGTGCCAGGCACACCGCGCGGTAGGTGATCGGTTGAGCGCTGTAAAAGCTGTGCTCGGTGTGCGGCGGCACCCACACCGCGTACTGCGGGGGCGACATGAAGCGACTGCCGGCGATGTCCATGTGCATCACGCCGTGCGCCGAATACTCGAGGGTGCCCCAGGGGTGGCGATGGGCCAATGCGTGGCTGTGGGCGTCGAAGTCGGCGTAGCGGAAGTACACCGGCGCCGGTAAACCGCTGAAATCCAGCAGATCGATAGGCTTTCTGTTCATGCTGTCCGGATTCAAGGGCGGGTTGTCTGGATCGAAGTATAGGCATTGATCCAGACAGGGGATAATCGCGCTTCATCAACGTTCTGGTTTTTCCCATGCAATACGCTTATCCCCTGCTGGCCATTTTCATCTGGGCCGGCAACACCGTGATCACCAAAATGTCGGCCGGTGCGATTTTCCCCGCCGAGATCGGTTTCTATCGCTGGCTGCTCGCCGGGATACTGTTCACGCCATTCATGCTCAAACCGGTGATCAACCATTGGCCAGTGATTCGTCCGAACCTGACCAGGATCTTCATCCTCGGCGTACTGGGCATGGCGGTGTATCAAAGCCTGGCGTACTTCGCCGCCGCCCTGACCACGGCCACCAACATGGGCATCATCCTGTCACTGATGCCGTTGATGTCATTGGCCATGGCGATCGTCAGTCTTGGCCAACGGCTGACGGCCGGTGCGCTGGCGGGGGCGGTACTGTCCTTGGCCGGGGTGCTGGTGGTGATCTCGTCCGGCAGCCTCGGCGCGCTGCTGGAGCACGGGGTCAATCTCGGTGATGCGATGATGCTGATCGCGACCCTGGCCTACGCGATCTACAGCACCCTGCTGAAGAAATGGCAGCTGCGCCTGCCGCCCCTGGTGCTGCTCTACCTACAGGTGCTGGTGGCGGTGGTGGTGCTGTTTCCGCTGTTCGTGGCCTCGCCCAAGGTCGGCCCGACCTTGCAGAACATCCCACTGGTGCTCTACGCCTGCCTGCTCGCCTCGATGGTCGCGCCCCTGGCGTGGATGCAGGCAGTGGTGCGCCTGGGGCCGAGCCGGACCACCCTGTTTTTCAACCTGCTGCCATTGATCACCGCCCTGATTGCTGCCGTCGTCCTGCATGAGCAGTTGGCGCTGTACCACCTCGTGGGCGGGCTGATGACATTGGGCGGGGTGCTGTTGTCCGAACGCTGGACCACGGTGCTCGGTCGCGCTTGATCTTCTGTGGCGAGGGAGTTTGCTCCCGCTGGGGTGCGCAGTCGCCCTGAAGACTGCGTCTCGGCTCGACTGGTTTTGCGACTGTTTCGCGCTCGAGCGGGAGCAAGCTGCCTCGCCACAAAAGCGGCTATACACCCGCCGCTTTCAACCGCCGGGCATGCTCGACAAACAGGCGTACCGGATCGGCACCTTTGCCCACCAGCCCCAGCGACTGGTTAACAATGTCGAAATGATCCAGCGGGTAGTCATCGCCAATCACCGTCCCCAGGTGCGAGCTGTATCGCCCGACCATGCCGTCGCACTGCCCGGCCTCGCGGACAAAGGTGTGAGCGAACAAGCGGCAGCTACGGTTGGTGCCGTCCAACAGGTTGCCAGCCCGGTCGGTCTTGCCGGGTTGCAAGGTGCCGGACCAGGAGTAGTAGCGCACACCGTTGACCCACTCAGGCCCCTGTCCACCCCACGTCTCGGGCAAGCCCTGTGGATAACGCTGGTTGAACAGGGCCACGCCTTCGCCCGTCAGGGAGTTGTGCGAAGCGTCCAAGTCCACCGACCATCTGCGCACGTGATGACCGGTTTCCAGCACGCCCATCACCCACGCGACCATGCGCAGTACCGCACTCAGGACACGGCCTTTCGCACTGTCGGGCGGGTAGTGCCGGTGCAGGTAATCCGCCAGTTCCGAGCCATGGTTGGGGCCGGCGACCGACGTCACCGAGGCCACCAGGTCCGGACGCTTGGCCGCCGCGTATCGGGCGGTCAGCGCACCCTGGCTGTGGCCAATCAGATTGACCTTGCCGGCTCCGGTTTCACGCACGATGTCCTCGATTTGCATCAGCAGTTCTTCGCCGCGGACTTCATTGGAGTTCACTGGCGAAACCTGCACGGCGAACACCAGGGCGCCACCCCGGCGCAACGCCGGGATGATCCCGTACCAGTAGGGGTACACCAGCAGACGAACAAAGCCGAGCATGCCCGGGACCAATACCAAGGGGTAGCGCGTGGCGGTTTCCTGCGGCATGGGCAAACATCCTTGTGATCGTTGGGAAGGTCCAGGCTGGGGTGCAAGTCGGCCACCCGCCTCGCCATCGAAGATGAGACCTTTACCCTGCGTCTATGACATTCCTCGACGCCTATTTCAAGCCCGCCACCCCCGCCACGATCAAGGCAACCGACACCAGCTTGACCGGCGTCAGGCTTTCGCCCAACAAGGCGAAGCCCAGGAACACCGTGCCCAGCGAACCGATGGCCGTCCAGATCGGGTAGGCAATGCTCACCGGCAATTCGCGCATGGCCAGGGTCAGGAAGTAGATCCCGCCCACGGCCGCGACCACGGTGATCAGCGACGGCCACAAGCGGGTGAAGCCTTCGGCGTATTTCATGCCCATGGCGAACGTCACTTCGAACCCGGCGGCGACCAGCAGGAACAGCCAGGCCACTTCAAAACACCCAGGCCAGCGCCCGTAGGCGTTGCTCGGCCTCCGCGGCTGACACGGCAAAGGTGCGTTCGGTGGACTCCTCACCTTCGGCCGCAACCACCGTGACCTCGTCGATGCCGATAAACCCCAGCGCCGTGCGCAGCAAGGGATCGGCGTGGTTCATGGCCTCGTTCTCGCCACCGGGGCCGAAACCGAAACCACCACGGCTGGTGACAATCAGGGCTTTCTTGCCCTTCACCAGCGGTTCGTACTGGGCGACACCGTTGTCCAGCGAGTGGTTGAAGGTCAGGCCCAGGCGCACGATCTGGTCGATCCAGGCCTTGAGGCCGCTGGGCACGCTGAAGTTGTGCATGGGGGTGGAGATCACCAGCCCATCGTGCTCGAGCAATTCGGCGACCAACTGATCGCTGAGTGCCAGATCGGCCTGCATCGACAGCGACCGAGCCTCGGGTTCAGGATGAAAGGCCGCCGCGATAAACGCTTCGTTTACCGGCGGAATCAACGCCCGCCCCACTTCTCGACGGGTCAACTGCGCGTGAGGATGTTGTGCCTGCCAGGCCGCTAAAAACACTTCGGCCAAACGCCGGGAATGGGAGCGGTCGCCACGGGGGCTGGCGTGAATCGCAAGAATTCTACTCATCTCAATCTCCTGAAGACTAAACTGGAATAGCTTGCAGCTTGAAGCTCCCAGCGGGCCTTCTTCAAATGAGTAAAAATCAGTCTGGATGAATTGAATTCATCCATGGAGTCCCGCGATGTTCGCTTCGCTCCCCTTGACCGCCCTGCGTGCATTCGAGTCAGCCTCGCGCCTGCTGAGTTTCAAGGCGGCCGCCGAGGAGCTGTCAGTGACGCCCACCGCGATTTCCCACCAGATTCGCGCATTGGAAACCTGGCTCGGCGTACCCCTGTTCGAACGCTTGCCGCGCCGCGTGCAGTTGACCGACGGTGGTGAGCGCTTGTTTCGCAGCCTGCACGGGGCCTTGCTGGAAGTGGCGCAGAGCGTCGACACCCTACGCCCCCAACGCAGCGGCACCACGCTGATGATTTCCACCACCGCGGCCTTTGCCACACTGTGGCTGGTGCCGCGCCTGGGGCGGTTCTATGCCTGCCATCCGAACATCAAGCTGCGCCTGGACACCCATTGCGAAGTGATCGACCTGCACCAGGACGCCAGCGTCGACCTGGTCATCCGCTATAGCCTGGAGGACTACCCGAACCTCTATGGCCAATGCCTGTTCGACGAACAGTTCGGCGTCTACGGCTCCCCCGGGCAAATGGCGCTGGCCAGTCGTCGACCACCGACATTGATCAGCGTGAATTGGCACAACTCCAAACTCTACGCCCATGGCTGGGAGGCTTGGTGCGCACAGTCCGGCGAGACCTGGCTGGCGGGCCAGTCCGCCGTGCGTGAATACGACGAAGAGCATTACGCCCTGCAAGCAGCGATTGCCGGGCAAGGCTTGGTACTGGCGAGCAATATTCTGGTATCGGAAAGTGTCGCCAGTGGCTTGCTGGTGGGTTATCGCCCGGAAGTTCAGGTCGACGGTGCTGGTTACAGCGCTCTCTGTGTGCCGGGACGGGAACGGCATCCGTCGGTTCGGGCGTTTTTTCAGTGGCTGGATGAAGAGGCTTGTTTGTCAGGCCTTCTACCCGGATCGCAGAGCCCGGGTTAACCCTCTTGGGTAGAGCAACTATCCATTAAGCTTTTCGTCGCTCCCATCACTCACACCTTAAGAAACAAGCATGCCGACAGACTGGCCGAGCGCATTGCTGTCGACAGTTACCGTGAGATCATTAGTACATTGGTGAAAGAGATCCAACTATCCGGGAGATTCTTGAAGATGTTCTGGCCAAAGAAGAAGAGTTTGCCGATGATATGGCTGAGTTGCTAAAAGACCTGTAACCGTCAGCAACATCCTTGTCGTGCGGTCTCACAGGCGAGCTTAAGCAATAACTCAACCACTGATTACGCCCGCGCGACACGCCAACATATACTGCTGGACTTGTGTGTACATCACTCTAACAAACAAGTGTATTTCGAAGAGAGGTCAAGAACCAGCGTATCCTTTGTATCAAGGAGCTGCCCTAGTACTTTCTCGCGTATTCCACTTCTCTCATACCCTGCTTTATCCAGCACGTGTCGCGCAACGTCGACAGTGACCTTACCCACAACATGACAGCCCAAGAAGCGCTGATTGAAAAAATCCACCTCCACCTTTTCAGAGGTGTTAATGCAGACAACCGCCGAATAGATAATAGGCCCCTCTCCCAACAAACGCACTTGCAGCACGATACTGGAAACCTCAGAAGCATTCTCTGACTGCCCAATGGCCACGGCGTGTTCTTTAATCACCGCCCAAGTCACCTGTGGATCGGGAGACTGCTCAACACACCCCATCATCTGCTCAAACTGATTAGTACCCAGAACTTCAAATATTTTTTTCTGGACCAAGTCATTTAGTACAACGACCTCATCCTTATCCGGCTCAAAATCATACCCTCTAAATACTTGACGATTCCATTTCATCATCCCCATCGCCTCGGTATAGTCCGCACACCACTGTTCTACTCTGGCAAATCTACTCCCTTTCGAATTTGCATGTAGCTGAGAAAAAAGCAAGGAGTTCAGTACATCCTTCCTCCATAACTCTGAAAAATCAACCGGTACAAAAACCAGGCTTCCAGCTAACAGGAAAACACCATCCTTGCTCATGATAAAACCCCGAGTGACAATACCAAAAAAGCGGGTTGCTCATTAAACAACCCGGCCAAATCCTTTTACTTAATCAAGGCTTATTGCCAAGATTGGCACCCTTGAAAAAGTCCGCACTATCCATATCAAGGGCCTCGTACAAATAGTCCCTGACACGATCATGAGCACGCATATTCAGCTCCACCATGGTGGCGACTTTTTTCATTTTTAACTCAGACATATTCCACTTCCAGAACCAGGCTCCCCCCTCCTCTGTTTTGAGCTCACAATCCATCGCCAGAAAAGCAGTTATGGCTGTTCCCTTTGCAGACTCCAGACAAGGAACAATTCTAAAATCCGTGGTTTTACCCTTTTTGCTATTACTATCGAACAGCGTAACAAGCTCCTCATCGGATTTTATTTTTTCGTAAACGTCCCCCATCAGCCCCACCATGGCCTGCGCATTCTTTCCAGCGACCGCCTTGATAATGTCAAGCACAATGGCATCCATTGTAACATTTCGCTTTTTTTCCACATGATCTACATACTTGTTACTGGTCATCGTCCAACCACAGTACCTCATTGCCTGAGCGTACTTGGCATGCCAATCAATGGGGGATTCCTTCAAGTTGGAATTGGCAGTAGCATAACGTTCAGCGTAACAAATACTATCCTGCGCCGCTTGCGCCACTTCATCAGATAGATTATCTGCAAATGCTAGCGTAGTCGGAGCGTCCTTACCCATGAGCAGGTCCGGCTCATCAGTACCTTCCTCCCCCGCAAATGACCTTACATTGCCGACACTATAAATGTTCGGCGCGAGCACTGCGCCTTCAAAAAAAACCCTACTTTCATCGATACCAGGCAATAAAATACTCATCTAAACTTCCTTATTTAAACTTAACAATGCTTTACGCCAGCCTCCTGGCTGACACTTTCAATTTAGCTGCCCCACCTAATATCTTCCACACCTCATAGATGACACATCATTACAAGACACCCTCAACACCACCAACACCATTAAACTCACGCCATATAAATCCCACCCCTCACTCATCCACTTCGCTCCCATTTGGCAAATGAGAGCGCACCACGAACAGTTCAACGCCCCCCCAGACAATAAACAATGTTATTGAATATAACGTTCAAAACACTCGCCTACCCCTTCACTGTCTTCGGCGCCTTGCCCTGTTTCATCTGCTGCAGCAACGGCGCGCACTGGTTCGGCGCATCCTCGCTCGGCGCCACCAGTGCCAGCAACCCCGCCGCAGGGCCCGCAAGCACCCCCAGCGCCACCATCCCCGCGCCGCGCAACATCAACGGCACACCCTTGACCCCGGCTTCCGGCTTGATGAACGTGCCGCGCACATACAGCGGCGAACGCAGGGAAATCAGGCGCCAGCCCTTGGACTCGGGGGATATGGTCAGGTCCAGCTGTTCCGTGGCCATGTTGGCCGTGCCATCGATGTAGACGATCGCGTTCTCGGTGTCGAACACAAACAGACGCGACGTCGCCAAGCCACTCTTGATACCGAAGTCGGCGGCCGCGCAGTTGATCTTCACGTCCTTGTCGCCAAAGATCTTGCCGACCACATAGTTGCCGACGTTCAGCCCCGCCAGTTCCATCAGTTCACGACTGATTGCGCCATCGTTGATCAGAAGCTTCAGGTCTCCATTGGCGCTGCCCAGCAACGCTGCCACCGAGTTGCCATGCCCCGTGATGTCGGCGTCACCGTTGAGCTCGCCCAAGCTGGTCTTCATCAGCTCGAAGGTCGGGAACAACTGCTTGAGTTTGAAACCACGGGCGCTCAGTTTTGCCCGACCTTCCAGTGGCGTGGTTCGACCGTCGAGGCGGATCTGCGCATCCAGCGCGCCACCCGCCACGCCAAAGCGCAGGGGTTCCAGATTGAGCTGGCCATCGTTGAGTATCGCGTGCGCATACAGGTCATTGAACGGCAGTTTCGCGCTGTGCACGATGCGTTTGCCGGTGAACTCGACATCGGCATCCATGTCACGCCAACGCTCGGTACGAAACGCCTCGACCGGCAGTACCTTGTCTGCTGGCTGCTTGCTGTCACCGCCACGGGCCTTTTGCTTGGCATTGGAGTCGGCGCCGATCAACGGCGCAAGGTCCGCGAACAGCAG
Source organism: Pseudomonas sp. Irchel s3h17 (assembly GCF_900187505.1). Taxonomy (GTDB): domain Bacteria; phylum Pseudomonadota; class Gammaproteobacteria; order Pseudomonadales; family Pseudomonadaceae; genus Aquipseudomonas. The sequence continues at coordinate 314,969 of NZ_FYDL01000003.1, read as the reverse complement.
TTGATTGGAGACCAGCGCACCACTGAGTTTGGGGCGTGGCTGACGGGCCACGTAAACCAGGTTGCCATGAATGTCGCTGCCGCCGATGGTGCCATTGAAGTCCTCATAGCGGAACGTCGCACCCTCGCGCGCGCGCAGGTTGGCGATCAGGTGACCGTCCGTGGCATAGGGTGAAGAGTCCGGCAGGGTGACGCCGGTCAACGGATAGAGATTGCCCAGGCTGGTACCGGCCAGTTTCAATCGCAGGTCCAGCGCGCCGAGATTCAGAGGGTCGGTGAGGGTCCCCGCCAGCTCGACCCGGGTATCGGCAATCTTGACCTGGGCCTGCAACGGGAACGGCCTGGCCGCGTCCTGCAACGCCAATAGCCCACCGATCTTGCCCTGGCCCGAAAGCGCCTGGCCGTGGTACAGGCCTTTGACCTTGAGCGCAAATGCATAGTCCTGCGGTGCGCCCCCCTGCTCCCGGGCTTTTTTGGCGGTCTTGTCCCCGACGATATCGCTGAACGGGATCGGCTTGCCCAACGGATCGATCAGCAGGTCGAGCCGGGTTTTCAAGTGCTGATCGTCGAGGGTGACATGCCCCTTGTCGAAGCCGATTGCACCGATATCCACCCCCCAGCGGGACGGTTCGGCATTCGGATCCTTGGGATCGAAGGTGAACGTCCAGTTGGCGCGACCGTCCTCCAGACGTTGCAGGTGTGCAACGGGTTCGGTGAGATCGATGCGCGGAATCACCACCTGCTGCGCCAACAGGGCCAACGGCGAGATGCGCAACTCGACCCGCTTGAGGCTGACCATTTGCGGCGGTTTCGACCAGTCCGGATTGCCCAGGCTCAGGTCCTCGGCCACCACATGGGGCCAAGGCACCCAGGCGCGCCAGCCTCCCTCGTCGACTTCACGCTGCCAGACCACCGACAGGTTGCCATTGATCGCGAAGGCACGGTGCAACTCTTCGGACACCTTGGCATTGAGGTCGGGTTTGATCCGGTTCCAGTCAAAGAACAGGATGATCACGACCAGCGAGGCCATCAGCAGCACCAGGCTGGCGAAGGTCCAGGTGAGTATTTTTCGGGGGCGCGTCATTGCACAGGACTCCTGATGATCACTGCGTGCCCGAGTTGCGGCGCACGCAAGAAACGCCAGGCCATGAATCGACCTGGCATAAACACTACGACTGGCAAATGGCCCAATGGTTTAACAAAAAAGCCGGGCGGCGCGCAAAAAGGTTCGTTTTCCTTCCCGCCTCCCTCCCTTGCAGCGGTGCCTTACCCGCCTGTTCTCGACCCACCCGAGAGTCTGCAATAACCCCTCGAATGCCAGAACGCTCTGCGCAAACGCCCGGTCTAGAGGTGCTCAGCAGAACAATCAATTCTGTTGATTATTACCATTGCCCTTATGAACTTTTGTATCGACTTATCGAGCGTAGCATTGGCCCCGTACCCACTTTACCGCCCACCCACGGAGCACCCGATCATGAAACGCCAATTGCTGCTTAGCCTTACCCTGTCGATCCTTGCCGCTAATGCGTTTGCCCTGCCAGCGGCCGAGCAAGCCAGTCCGCAAGTCAAAGGCAACCACTCGGTGTTCAGCCAGACTCTGGCCGAAGGTGGTTCTGAGCGCTTGCTGGAACGCAACAAAATCGCCGCCGATGGCTACGACCGTACCCCACAAGGCCAGACCGTGGCCGAAGGTGGCCGTGATCGCCTGGAAGAAAAAGGCCTGGTTGAAGATGGCTACAACCGCACCCCACAAGGCCAGACCGTTGCCGAAGGCGGTGGTGATCGCGTCATCGAACGCAACAGCGCTGTGAGCTAAGCCCATGGCGGCCCTGGAAAGAAGCCCGGTCCCAGGATCGGGCTTTGACATTGCGTAAGTTGCAGCGCCTGCCACTCCCCGCCTGATTACACCCCACTCAAGATCGACGCCGGCAAAGCTGATTTGCTAGAGTGCGCCGCTGTCCTTGATTAGAAGTCAGCCGCCTGATGCTGCCCCGCGCCGAACAGAAACAACAGACCCGCAACGCCCTGATGGACGCTGCCCGCCACCTGATGCAGTGCGGCCGAGGATTCGGCAGCCTGAGCCTGCGCGAAGTGGCGAAAACCGCAGGTATTGTCCCGACCGGTTTCTACCGGCATTTTGCCGATATGGATCAACTGGGGCTGGAGCTGGTCAGCGAAGTCGGCCAGACCTTCCGGGAAACCATCCGCCTGGTACGTCACAACGAGTTCGTCATGGGCGGGATCATCGATGCCTCGGTGCGGATCTTTCTCGACGTCGTGGCCGCCAACCGCTCGCAGTTTCTGTTCCTGGCTCGCGAGCAATACGGTGGCTCACTGCCCGTACGCCTGGCCATCGGCAAACTGCGCGAGAACATCAGCTCAGACCTGGCGGCCGACCTGTCATTGATGCCCAAGCTGCAACACCTGGACTTTGCCGGTTTGTCGGTAATGGCGGACCTCATCGTCAAGAGCGTGTTCGCCACCCTCCCGGACATTATCGATCCACCCGCCGAGGCGCTCCCCGCTCACCTGACACCCCAGGCAAAGATCACCCAGCAGCTGCGCTTTATCTTTATTGGTCTCAAGCATTGGCAGGGGTTGGGCAGTACGGAGTAACCCTCGGTGCTTGTTCATCCGCGCCGTGATTTGGTGCGCCACGGAAGTTTTTTGCACCAAATCACACCATCTCCTTCTCCCATCCCCGCAGCACTTTCTAGCGTTCACTAGGCAACAGCTGAATTTTCCTACAGCTCGCGCTATTGGCAAGCCCCTTGCTCTAGCCATTGCATAGTCCTTTGCTGGAAGCCTTCCAATGCTGGTGATTCATCGCAGAATCGACCCTCAACCCGCCTGGGCCGCAGAACTGCACTTGAACTTCGAGGCGCGCAGTAAAAGCCGTCTGCGCTGCTTCAGTGCCGAGGGCGAAGACGTCGGGTTGTTTTTAGAACGCGGACAACCGCCGCTGCACGACGGCGAATGCCTGGAAGCCGAAGACGGCCGCATCGTGCGCGTCTGCGCCCGCCCCGAACAACTGCTGCATGTCACCTGCGCCAACGCCTTCGAACTGACCCGCGCCGCCTACCACCTGGGTAATCGCCATGTGGCCCTGCAAGTGGGTGACGGCTGGCTGCGCCTGCTCGATGACTACGTTCTCAAGGCCATGCTCGAACAACTGGGCGCCAGGGCAGACCCCATCGAAGCGCCGTTCCAGCCGGAGCACGGTGCCTATGGCGGCGGCCATCATCATTCGCGCCATGGCGACGAGGCGTTCAACTATGCGCCCAGGCTCCATCAGTTTGGCGTGCGCCCGTGAATCCGGCCTGGGCGTTGCTGCGCCTGGCCAGCCCGCAGCTGCCGATCGGTGGCTACAGCTATTCCCAGGGCCTGGAAATGGCGGTGGAAAACGGCCGCGTCAGCGACCCACTATCGGCCAAGCGCTGGATCAGCGACCAGTTGCTGCTCAACCTCGCGCGCTTCGAAGCGCCGCTGTTGCTCGCCCATTGCCTCGCCGCGGCCGAGCAGGACTGGGCGCAGTTGTCGCAACGCTGCGAGGAACATCGCGCCAGCCGGGAAACCCGCGAGCTGCATCAGGAAAGCCGGCAGATGGGGTATTCCCTGCAGCAACTGCTCAACGGTTTGCCGGAACTGGATCAGGCCGCGCGCCACTTCCTCGAACATCACCCCGAACCGCACCTGGCCCTGGGCTGGGCACTGGCCGCCCGCGCCTGGCAGATCAGCCCGCAAGATGCCCTGGCCGCCTGGCTCTGGAGCTGGCTGGAGAATCAACTGGCAGTACTGATGAAAACCCTGCCGTTGGGCCAACAAGCGGCGCAACGGCTGACCAGCGAACTGCTACCGCTGCTGCAACAGGCTCAGCAGAGCGCTTCAAGCATTGAACCCAAACACTATGGCAGCGCCGCCTTCGGCCTGTCCCTGGCGTGCATGGCCCATGAGCGCCAGTACAGCCGTCTGTTCCGATCCTAGGAGAAACACATGAACGCACAACCTCTGCGCGTCGGCATTGGCGGCCCGGTCGGTTCCGGGAAAACCGCGCTGACCCTGGCCCTGTGCCTGGCGCTGCGCGAGCGCTACAACCTGGCGGTGGTCACCAACGATATCTATACCCGCGAAGACGCCGACTTTCTGGTGCGCAATCAAGCCCTGGCGCCCGAGCGGATCATCGGCGTGGAAACCGGCGGCTGCCCGCACACGGCGATTCGCGAAGATGCCTCGATCAACCTTGAGGCGGTGGATCAACTGAACCGACGCTTTCCCGGCCTGGACCTGATTCTGGTGGAGTCTGGCGGCGACAACCTGTCGGCCACCTTCAGCCCGGAGCTGTCGGACCTGACCCTCTACGTGATTGATGTTTCCGCGGGCGACAAGCTGCCGCGCAAAGGCGGGCCGGGCATCTGCAAATCAGACCTGCTGGTGATCAACAAGATCGACCTGGCGCCGTTGGTCGGTGCCTCGCTGTCGATGATGGACAGCGACACCCAGCGCATGCGCAACGGCAAGCCGTTTGTCTTCAGCAATCAGAAAACCGGCCAGGGGCTTGAGGAAATCATCGCCTTCATCGAGCGCCAGGGACTGCTGAGCGCAGCCTGAAGTTATCCACACGTCTTTTCCACAAGGAAGCTCAGTCATGACACTCCATCGTCTTTTTGCCACCGCCGCGCTGCTGCTCACACCGACCCTGGCGCTCGCCCACCCCGGTCATGGCGACAACGGTTTGCTGGCCGGCATCAGCCATCCGATCGGTGGCCTGGACCATTTGCTGGCAATGCTCGCCGTGGGGTTGTGGGCCGCGCAACAGCGAGGCGCCGCGCGCTGGGCGCTGCCGGGGACCTTCGTCGGCACCCTGCTGATGGGCGGGCTACTGGGGTTTGAAGGCCTGAGCCTGCCGGCACTGGAAAGCGGGATTGCCGCCTCGGTACTGGCCCTGGGTTTGGCCGTGGCCTTGGCAGTGCGCCCGCCACTGAGCCTGGCGGTCGGCGCGACCGCCTTGTTTGCCCTGTTCCACGGCGTGGCCCATGGCCTGGAGCTGCCGGCCATGTCCAGCCCCTGGACCTACGCCATCGGCTTCGTCATTGCGACTGCCGCCTTGCATATCGCAGGTTACGCGGTGGTGCGGGTGTTGCCGCAAGCCGCCGCGCCGCTGGTTCGTATGGCCGGGGCGGCATCGGCGGCGACCGGGGCCTGGTTGCTCGCCGGCTAAGCGCCGCACGCGGCAAGCTGACCGGCTCTTGCTGGCAGCTTGCCGCTTGAAGCTTGCAGCTTGCCCCCGGCCCCCTGCCCCTCTGCTACCATGTCGCGCAAACACTCCTGCCGTGACGACGCCAGCCAATGCCCCATGCTCCCCGCTCTGCCTCCCAGCCCGAACTGACCGCTCTGTTTGCCACCGTGCGACAGCATTTCCGGGACGTGATCGTGCCGCTCTGGCAAGGCCCCGGCTGGAACAGCGACATGGCACTGCCCTATGAGGCCCTGGATGCCGAGCACCGGCCATTACCGCCGCAGCGCTACCGGGCCATGGCCTGTGCACGGCAGCTGTACCTGTTCGCCAGCCTGATCGGTGAGGTGCCGGCGGCCGAAGCGCGCGCAGCGGCCTTGTTTCGCTCGTTGCAACGGCACTTCCACGATGCCGAGCATGGCGGTTGGTTCTACAGCATTGACCCCCACGGCGCGCCACTGGATCAACGCAAGGACCTCTACACCCACGCCTTCATCCTCTTTGCCTGCGCCCACTACTGGAGCAAGGTCCGCGAGCCCTTGGTGGAGTCGGTGCTCAATGCCGCCCTGGAAGTGCTCGCTCAACGCTTTGCCACAGACGACGGCCTGTACGAAGCCAGCCTCGACCGTGACTGGTCTTCGCTCGGTTCCGGCCCCTTGCAGAACCCGCTGATGCACTTGGCCGAAGCGTTTCTGGCGACCCTGTCAGTACGCGATGATGCCCCGGTCCAGGCGGCACTCACGGCGCTGTGCGCGGCCATGCAGCAGCAGTTCATCGACCCGCGGCACGGGGTGATGATGGAGAAGCCGCTCAAGGCTGTGGATAACTGGTTTGAGCCGGGGCACCAGTTCGAATGGTTTTTCCTGCTCGACTCATCGCCAGTCCTGCGTGGCTCCACCCTGCATGCCTCCCTGAACCGCGCCTTCGCCTTCACCGAACAGTGGGGAGTCGATCCGCAGACTGGGGCCGTGGGTGCCATGCTCGACCTTGAACAGGGTGGCAGGCCTCGCGATGCTACCCAGCGCATCTGGGCACAAGCGGAATACCTGCGCGCCCTGACCCTGCGCCCAGGCAGCGAAGCCGCGCGGCTGCGCCAACTGAACGCCTTGGCCGACCGCTTCCTGCATGCCGGAGGCTGGTACGAATGCCTGGATGCCAGCGGCGCGGTCAGTCGCCGGGACATGCCCTCGACCACGCCTTACCACCTGGCCACCTGCTACAGCGGGCTAGCCGAGTATTTTGGCTGAGCCTTCGTGATGAGGAGGCCAAGCCTCCTCGCCACACTTACGCCTTGCTGCTGCGGTCGATCGCGAACCCGCCCCAGGTCTGGCTGACCGGCATCAGCTCCAGACGGTTGATGTTGATGTGCGCCGGAGCGTTGAGCACCCAGAAGATGGTCTCGGCAATGTCCTGCGGTTGAATCGGCTCGGCGCCCGCATACGTTGCGTCATAACGCGCCTGGTCACCGGCAAACCGCACCAGCGAAAACTCGCTCTCGCACAGGCCCGGCTCGATATTGCTCACGCGCACACCGGTACCTTGCAGGTCGCAACGCAGGTTCAACGAGAACTGTTGGACGAACGCCTTGCTCGCGCCATACACGTGGCTGCCCGGGTACGGGTAGTTACCGGCGATGGAGCCGAGGTTGATGATCCCCGCGCCGCGGCCATGGGCGATCAGCCGTGGCAACAGCAGACGAGTGCTGTACATCAGCCCCTTGATGTTGGTATCGACCATGGTGTCCCAGTCGTCCAGGTCACACTTGGGTGCCGGGTCCACACCCAGGGCCAGGCCGGCGTTGTTGATCAGTCCGCGCAAGGTGGCAAACGAAGGCGGCAGGTTGGCAATCGCCGCTTCCATCGCCTTGCGGTCACGCACGTCGAGCACCAGGCCATGGACCTCGGTCTGCTTCGACAGCTCGGCACACAGGGCATTCAAGCGCTCTTCACGGCGCCCCGTCAGCACCAGCTTCCAGCCAGCCGCGGCAAAACGGCGGGCGCAGGCTTCACCAAAACCGGAGGTCGCGCCGGTAATAAACAGGGTGTTGGACATCGTGCTCTCCTGACTTGGGCTGATACACAGCCATTGGAATGGGAAATCAGCCGGCAGCATGCCCGGCCATGTTCCTAGCGGCAACCTCGGGTTTGCTGTACAAAAAACATCCAACTCTTGCAGGGCCACGCCCGCCGCGGCTCACAGCCGGTTGCGCGCACCTTATCCACAGCCCCTTCCACAGTCTTTGGGGGCAAGTGCAAAACCCTGGACACCGCTATCCACAAGGGTTTGCGGGCAGATTTAAAAGTTTTTTGCTTGACCCGGCGGGCCCCACGTGTCGCCCTCCCCCGCTTAACGCGACCGACCAGTCAGACAGGCGATAGCGCCAAGCCAGCAATTGCGCTGCTTTGCGCAGTCTTTCCAGAGTTTAACCACAGACTTATCCACAGGCTGCTCGAAGGCTTTCGGGTGGCAACTGCCTGCCAATAAAAAGGTTGACAAGACAGGCTCAGGGTCGCGTAAAAGCACCTGATCAAAAAACAACCAACAACCTGCAAGCCACGTAGATAAAGGCCTGCAACGAGTTGCACCCACGTTACCCACAGCCCGTTCCACAGCAAACGGGGACAAGTCAAAACTGTGGAAAAACAGCTGTTTGCAGCGGCTTTATGTCGCGCTTTAACAGCTCTCGAAGATTGTTTTCCACATTTTCATGATTGAGGCCATGTATCGCCCCTACGCGGGAGCGGAAACGGAAAAAGCCCCGACGATTGCTCGTCGGGGCTTGTGCATGACCGCGTTGACTCAGTGCCCGCCGAGATAGGCGTTGCGCACGTCCTCGTTCACCAACAGCTCCTTGCCGGTGCCGCTGAGGCGGATCTCGCCATTGACCATCACATAGGCCCGGTCCGACAAGCGCAACGCATGGTTGGCGTTCTGCTCGACCAGGAAGATGGTCATGCCGGTCTTGGCCAGTTCGCGCAGGGTGGCGAAGATCTGCTTCACCACGATCGGCGCCAGCCCCAGGCTCGGTTCATCGAGCAACAGCAGCTTGGGCCGGCTCATCAAGGCACGGGCGATGGCCAGCATCTGCTGCTCACCACCGGACATGGTCATCGCCCGCTGGTTGCGACGCTCCTTGAGCCGTGGAAACAGCTCGAACATGCGCTGCATATCCTCATCGGCGTACTTGTCACCGATCGGGATGGTGCCCATCTGCAGGTTCTCCTCGACCGTCATGTCGGGAAACACCCGTCGCCCTTCCGGCGACTGCGCGATGCCGTTGGAGGCGATGTAATGAGACGACTTGTGGGTGATGTCCACGCCCTGGTAAATGATCTGCCCGTCAGCCGCCCGGGGCTGGCCGAAGATCGACATCAGCAGCGTCGACTTGCCGGCGCCGTTGGAGCCGATCAGGCTGACGGTTTCCCCTTCGTTGATGTGCAGCGAGACTTTTTTCAGGGCCTGGATCGGCCCGTAGAACACGTCCAGCGCCTTGAGTTCGAGGATCGGTTGACTCATACCACCTCCTCTTCGTCAGCACCCAGGTAGGCGGCGATCACTTTCGGATCGTTGCGGATCGCTTCGGGTCTGCCCTCGGCGATCACGTTGCCGTGGTCCAGCACCACGATGTGGTCGGAAATGCTCATTACCATGCCCATGTCGTGTTCGATCAGCACCACGGTCAGATCGTGCTCGTCACGCAGCAGCCGGATCATCGCGCTCAGCGCTTCGGTTTCCTGAGGGTTGAGGCCAGCGGCCGGTTCGTCGAGGCAGATGATCTGCGGCCGCGTGCACATGGCCCGGGCGATTTCCAGACGGCGTTGCTGGCCGTAGGACAGTTCACCGGCCAGGCGGTTGGCGCAGTCCACCAGGTCGACCACCTCCAGCCAGTAGAACGCGCAGTCCAGTGCGTCGCTTTCGGCCTTGCGATAGCCCTTGGTGTTGAGGATGCCGGCCAGCATGTTGCGGTTGACCCACATGTGCTGGGCCACCAGCAGGTTCTCCAGCACCGACATTTCCCGGAACAGGCGAATATTCTGGAAAGTCCGTGCCAATCCGGCGCGGTTGATCAGGTGCGTACCACCGAACATCTTGTAGTAGAGCCGACTGGCGAAGCTTTTCGGCGAAACGAAATCGGTCGCCTTGAACGATTCCCCAAGCATTTTGATGACGTTGGTTTTCTCGCCACGGGTATTGAGTTCGATCTTGCCACCGGAGGCTTTGTAGAACCCGGTCAGGCAGTTGAACACCGTGGTCTTGCCCGCGCCGTTGGGGCCGATCAGGGCGAAGATCGAGTTGCGTTCGACCTTCAGGCTGACGTCACTCAGGGCCTTGATGCCGCCGAAGTGCATCATCAGTTTCTCTACCGAGAGTACGACTTCACTCATGAGGTTTTCCTCTCATACGCGATGGCACCTTTACGCGGCGTCACACCGGTACGGCTGATCCGAATCAGGCCGCGCGGTCGCCAGATCATCATCAACACCATCAGCATGCCGAACAGCAGCACGCGATACTCAGCAAAGCCGCGCAGCAGTTCCGGGGCGACAGTCAGCACGAACGCCGCGATCACCACGCCAATGGTCGAGCCCATGCCGCCGAGCACCACGATGGCGAGGATCAGCGCCGACTCGAAGAAGGTGAACGAGGTCGGGTTGACGAAGCCTTGATAGGTGGCAAAGAACACCCCGGCCAGACCGGCAGTCGAGGCACCGATGGTGAACGCGGAGAGTTTCACCAGTACGTGGTTCAGGCCCATCGAACGGCAGGCGATTTCGTCTTCGCGCAAGGCTTCCCAGGCACGGCCGACCGGCATGCGGGTCAGGCGGTCCTTGATGTACAACACCGCCAGCACGACGAGGAACAGCACGGCGTAGATGAAGTAATACTTCACGTCCGGGTTGTAGGCGATACCGAAGAACTCATGGAACGGCACGCCTCCCTCCTTCGCCCTTTTACCAAACTCAAGACCGAAGAACGTTGGCAAAGGCGCCGCCATACCGTTCGGGCCGCCCGTCAGCGACAGCCAGTTGTTGAGGATCAGGCGAATGATTTCACCAAAGCCCAGTGTCACGATGGCCAGGTAGTCGCCATGCAGACGCAGCACCGGGAAACCGAGGATGCAACCGGCCAGCCCGGCAGTGATGGCCGCCAGCGGCAACACCGTCCAGAACCCCAGCCCGAGGTATTGATAACCCAGCGCCAGGCCGTAGGCGCCGATGGCGTAGAACGCTACGTAACCCAGGTCCAGCAGCCCTGCCAGACCGACCACGATGTTCAGACCCAGGCCGAGCAACACGTAGATCAACCCAAGGATCACCACCCCCAGCAGGTACGAGTTGGAGAAGAACGGGAAGACCACGGCGATCACAATCAGCAGCGGGATGATCCAGCGCAGCTGCGATTTGTAGTCCGGCGCCAGCACATGCACGCCAGAGCCGGTGCTCTCGAAGCCTTCGAGAATCTGCAGGCCCTTGGTGGTTTGCAGAAACAGGCTCAGAGCGAAGCGACCGGCCATTACCACGGCAACGATCCAGGCAACACGCGTGGGCTCCAGAATAAAGCTGTAACCATCCAGCACGACCCCGACAATCGGGCCGAACACAATCAGGGCAATGAGGCCGGCAAGAATCGCGTCGACCAGGCTTTGTTTGATATCGATCGATTTTTTATGGGTTGAAGACATCGCTTACACCTTCGACACAAGAGGGCGGCCGAGCAGGCCTTGAGGCCGAAAGACCAGAACCAGAACGAGCAGCGAGAAGCTGAAAACGTCTTTGTAGTCCGAGTTGACAAGACCGGAAAACAGCGACTCGGAGATCCCCAGAATGATCCCGCCGAGCATCGCACCCGGCAGCGAACCGATGCCGCCGAGTACCGCTGCGGTGAACGCCTTGATGCCGATAACGAAGCCTGCGTAGAAGTCGAAGGTGCCGTAGTTCATGGTGATCAGTACACCGGCCAGCGCCGCCATGGCGGCGCCGATGATGAACACGTAGGAAATCACCCGGTCGGTGTTGATCCCCAGGATCGAGGCCATCTTGCGGTCTTGCTGGGTGGCACGGCACATGCGGCCGAGCTTGGTGTACTTGATGACGTAGGTCAGCAGCGCCATGCCGGCGAATGCCGCGACCAGAATGAAGATCTTGGTGTAGGTGAGCTGGACGAAGCCAGTGCCGATATCAACCCGCCATGCACCGCTGAGCAGCGTCGGGACCCCTTGCTGGCGGGCGCCCTGGCTGATCTGTGCATAGTTTTGCAGGATCAGGGAAATACCGATGGCGCTGATCAGCGGTGCCAGTCGTGTGGAGTTGCGCAGCGGTTTGTAGGCGACACGCTCGATGACCCAGCCATACACCGCCGTAACGATGATGGTGAAGACCAGTGTACCGAGCATCAACAGCGGGAAGGATTCAATACCGAAGTAAGCCAGCAGTGCCAGACTGATTGCCGCGAGGTAAGCGGAAATCATGTAAACCTCGCCGTGGGCGAAGTTGATCATGCCAATGATGCCATAGACCATTGTGTAGCCGATGGCGATCAGGCCATAGACCGACCCGAGGGTCAGGCCATTGACCAGTTGCTGCAGGAAAATACCATCCATAACGCAATCTCACGCATTTGAGAGACTGCACAAGCACCCGCTGCCACGGCCTGGGGTTCAGCCAACCGAAATACAGAGGCGTGTGCAGCTCTCCGAGAAAAGACAGGTACTGCACGGACACGTTGCAGCCGGCCGCTCCATCGGGGCGACCGGCTCAAACGCTCAGGTCACTTCTGTTTTTCGAGCTGGTGGTATTTGCCGTCCTTGTCCCACTGGTAAACCACATAGTCGGAGATTTTCAGGTCGCCCTTGCCATCCCAGGTCTTCTCGCCCATCACGGTTTTGACCGGGTTGGCTTTCAGCCATTTGGCAGCGTCTTCGCCCTTGTTGGACTTGGCACCGTTAAAACCGGCGGCCAGTGTCTGGACCGAAGCGTAGGCGTACAGGGTGTAGCCCTCAGGCTCGGTGCCGGCCTTGCGGAACGCATCCACCACGGCCTTGCTCTCTGGCAGCATGCGGGGGTCGGCGCCGAAGGTCATCAGCACGCCATCGACGTATTGCGCACCGCCGGCAGTGGTGACCAGCTCGTCGGTGACGATGCCGTCATCGGACATGAACTTGACGTCCTTGAGGCCTTGTTCACGAATCTGGCGAACCAGCGGGCCGGCTTCCGGATGCAGGCCACCGAAATACACCACATCGGCACCCGCGCCACGGATCTTGGTCACCACAGCGCTGAAGTCTTTCTCGCCGCGGGTCAGGCCTTCATATAGGACAGGTTCCACACCGCGCTTGACCAGTTGAGCCTTGGTGGCGTCCGCCAGGCCCTGACCGTAGGTATCCTTGTCATGCAATACGACGACTTTCTTGCCCTTGAGCACATCGACGATGTAGTCGCCGGCAACGATGCCCTGCTGGTCGTCACGACCGCACATACGGAACATGGCGCTCAGACCGCGCTCGGTCACCTTCGGGTTGGTGGAGCCCGGAGTAATCGTAATGATCCCGGCCTCGTCGTAGATCTCGGATGCTGGAATGGTCGAAGAAGAGCAGAAGTGCCCGACCACGCCTGCGACTTTCTGGTTGGTGAGGTCCTTGGCGACCGTCACGGCCTGTTTTGGCTCGCAGGCGTCATCGCCTTTGACCAGGACGACTTTCTCCCCGTTGACGCCACCTGCCGCATTCACGGCGTCAGCCGCTGCCTGTGCACCCTTCATGTACTGCTCGCCAAATGCCGCGTTAGCGCCTGTCATCGGACCCGCCACGCCAATTTTTACATCGGCCTGGGCAAACGCAGAAACACCCAACGCAGCTGCCACTGCAAGGGTCAGAAAACCTTTCTTGTAAAACGTCTGGGACATGAGGTGGTGCTCCAAGGTTTTTTTATAGTTGGCACTGCGACTTCCTGAATGCTCAGAGCAAGGGGCGTGCCATCGGTTTTTTATTCTTAGAAAAGTCGTTGCCTGATTGTTATTTCGACTGAATCGGGCCCTTTTTCATTGGGCGTGCAACCGTCTAAACCGCAGAAGGTGAAACCAATATTTTTTAAAGGCGCAACCTCAGCGTGCCACCATTGCAACCATCAGCAGAAACGACGTGCAACCAGCTTGTAACAGCCTGCGTCACCGAACTGCACACTGCGGGTGCGCCACTGCTACAACGCGCACCACTACAGGCTAGTCGCTGCGCCAAAAAGCGCCGCTTCCAAAGAGCAAATTCACCGGATCAAATGACAATCCGCAGGCACTGGCCCGCGTGATAGAGGGAAAAACCCGCCTCGTACAAACAACTGCGCAAGCCCACCCCGGCCAATGGCTGCATGGGGGCGAAAGGAATCGGCAAGGCTTGAGGATTTCCGTTACACAGGTAATCGGCGAAGGCTTTGCCGACCACCGTGCCCGTGGTGACGCCGCGACCGTTGTAACCGGTGACAGCCACCAAGCCGGGCGCCGGCTCGAACAATCGCATCAAGTGATCGGGCGTGAAGGCAATGCAGCCGGTCCAGGTGCACTCCCAATCCACCGGTTCAAGGTACGGAAAATAGTGCTGCTGAACCCGGTCGGCCCAGGCCTTGAGAAACCACGCCGGTTTCTGGCTGCCGTTGCCCAGGCTGCCGAGCAACAGCCGGCCGTCTTGGTCACGACGAATGCTGCTGAGCACCTGACGGGTGTCCCAGGACCCCTGCCCCCCCGGCAAAATCTGCCGTGCCGCCTCCTCGGTCAGCGGCGCGGAAGCCACCTGGTAGTAATAACCCGGGAAAAAGTTACGGCGCAGCTCGGTCCAGTCGCCTTCGGTGTAGGCGTTGGAGGCAATCACCACCTGCTCGGCCATGACCGAACCCTGGGCGGTTTGCACCGACCAGCGCTGGCCCTGGCGCTCCAGCCGGGTGACCGCCGAGTGGTCGAACAACTGGCCGCCGAGGTCCGCCGCCGCCTTGGCCAGACCACTGGTGTAGGCCATCGGGTTGAGGGTGCCTGCACGGCGATCGAGCAACGCGGCCGCGATCTTTTTAGTCCCGGCGGCCTGTTCGCAGGCAGTGCCAGTGAGCAGCTCGACGGGGGCGCCACGGCGTTTCCATTGCTCCTCGCGACTGCGCAGATCGGCTTCGCCACGGGCGTTATGCGCCATGTGCAGGGTGCCTTCGCGGCGTAGCTGGCAATCGATGTTGTACTTGTCGATCAGGCTGAACACCAAGGCAGGTGCCGCACCGAGCATCCGGTTGAGCTGGCTGCCCACCGCCTCGCCGAACCCGGCCTCGATCTCGTCCGGGGGGATCCACATGCCCGCGTTCACCAGGCCGACATTGCGCCCGGAACCACCCTGGCCGCAACGTTGGGCCTCCAGTACGCAGACGCTTTTGCCCTGTTCCAGCAAATGCACCGCCGCCGACAAACCGGTGAAGCCGGCGCCAATGACGCAGACATCCGCCGTCACTTCGCCCTTGAGCGCCGCACGGTCAGGCCGTTGCGGCGTCAGTTTTTCCCATAAGCACTCTTCGCGTAACGGCATTGCCAGACTCCAACAGAAACCTAACCAACACACAGTTCACCTGTAGGAGCGAGCTTGCTCGCGATGGACGTTAACGATAACGCGTGCTTTCTGATTAAACGCGCTACCTTTGAGTTCATCGCGAGCACGCTCGCTCCTACAAGGGGGTCACGGTTCGACTCGAGAACTAGTCGAACGTGATGCCCTGTGCCAACGGCAGCTCCAGCGAGTAGTTGACCGTATTGGTCTGCCGGCGCATGTAGCCACGCCAGGCATCGGAGCCCGATTCGCGACCGCCGCCGGTTTCTTTTTCACCGCCAAACGCGCCGCCGATTTCTGCCCCGCTCGGACCAATGTTGACGTTGGCAATGCCGCAGTCACTGCCCACCGCCGACATGAATTGTTCGGCTTCACGCACGTCCGTGGTGAAGATGCACGACGACAAGCCTTGCGGTACCGCGTTGTTCAGGCGCAGCGCTTCGGCGAAGTCGCTGTAGCCGACCACATACAGAATCGGAGCAAAGGTCTCGCTGCACACCACGTCGCTCTGCTCCGGCATTTCCACGATGGCCGGCGAGACGTAGTACGCATTCGGGAACTGGCCCTCGAGCTGACGCTTGCCGCCAAACACCCGGCCGCCTTCACTCAAGGCCTGTTCCAGCGCGTCCTGCATGCTCTCGAAACTCTGCTTGTCGATCAGCGGCCCCACCAGGTTGCCTTCCAGCGGGTGGCCGATACGCACTTTGGAGTAAGCCGCCTTGAGGCGGGTGACAATCTCTTCCTTGACCGACTCGTGGGCGATCAAGCGACGCAGGGTGGTGCAACGCTGGCCGGCGGTGCCGACCGCACTGAACAGGATGGCTCGCACCGCCATGTCCAGGTCAGCGCTTGGGCCGAGGATCATCGCGTTGTTGCCCCCCAGTTCCAGAATGCTGCGGGCGAATCGCGCAGCGATCTTCGGCGCCACTTCACGTCCCATGCGGGTACTGCCGGTGGCGCTGACCAGGGCCACACGCGGGTCGTCCACCAACGCTTCGCCGGCATCGCGGCCGCCGATAATCACCTGGCTCAGGTACGGCGGGGCATCACTGAAGTTTTTCACTACGCGCTCGAACAGCGCCTGGCAGGCCAGGGCGGTGAGCGGGGTCTTCTCCGACGGTTTCCAGATCACCGAGTTACCGCAGACCAGCGCCAGGGTGGTATTCCAGGCCCAGACCGCGACCGGGAAGTTGAAGGCGCTGATCACCCCCACCACCCCCAGTGGATGCCAGGACTCGCGCATGTGGTGGCCCGGACGTTCGGAGGCGATGGTCAAGCCGTACAACTGGCGCGACAGGCCGACGGCGAAATCACAGATGTCGATCATTTCCTGTACTTCACCCAGGCCTTCCTGAGTGATCTTGCCGGCTTCCCAGGACACCAGTTCGCCCAGGTCGGCCTTGTACTCACGCAGTACTTCGCCGAACTGGCGCACCAGTTCACCGCGACGCGGGGCCGGGACCTTGCGCCACAGGTCGAACGCATGCTCGGCGCGACTGACCTGCTGCTCGACTTCGGCGGCACCTTCCCAGTTCACCGAGGCAATCTGGCTGCCGTCGATCGGTGAATGCACGGGCTGTTTGCCGTTCTGGTACAGGGCCGGGTTCACCCCCAAACGATCAAGCAATGCGGCAACCATGGGTCACTCCTTCAAAGTGAAAAGCAGAAAATTCACAGCCCGCTGACACGCGGCTACAGGCCTTTAGTTGTAGCCGGCCCGAGACTTGCCAACAAACGACGATTAGGCGAGATATCATTCCGTTTATTCATGCAAAGCGTTGCAACAAGAACAAGGGACCTCCCATGCTGAATAAACGCCACCTGCCCTCGATCACCGCCCTGCAGTGCTTCGAGGCGGTCACCCGTCACCTGAGCTTCACCCGCGCCGCCGAAGAGCTGAACCTGACCCAGAGCGCCGTCAGCAAACAGGTCGCCCAACTCGAAGAGCTGCTGCAGCACCTGCTGTTCCGTCGGGTGCGCCGGCGCCTGCAAATGACCCCGGCGGGGGATTTGTATCTGGTTGAAGTCCGAAAAATCCTCACGCAAGTCGAGATGTCGACGCATTACCTGCGCTCCTACGGCGGCGAGACGGAAGTCCTGCGGGTATCCACGCCTTCTACCTTTGGCGCGCGCTGGCTGGTGCCACGCCTCAAAGGCTGGCGCCTGCGTCATCCACAGATTCACCTGGACCTGTGCAACGAGCAGGAGGCTGACGACCTGCTGCAAGGGCGCAGCGACCTGGCGTTCTACTTCGGACAGGGCTCACGGCCCGGCACCGAGTGCCTGAAGCTGTTTGGCGAAGAACTGGTGCCGGTGTGCGCACCCGGCAGCCTGCCGGATCGGCCGTTCACCGACCCGACCCAGCTCACCGACCTGGTGCTGTTGCAAAATGCCTCGCGGCCACAAGCCTGGCACGACTGGTTCGACAGCCAGGGTTACCAGACCGAGCACAGCTACCACGGCCCGCGCTTCGAAACCTTCTACATGTGCATCCGTGCAGCGCAAGTCGGCTGCGGTGTCGCCCTGCTGCCCCGGTTCCTGGTGGAAGAGGAACTGGCTGACGGCAAACTGGTCATTCCCTGGCAGCATGCAATGCCCAGCAGCGATGCCTATTACCTGGCCTACCCCGAACACTCGGCGGAAGTGCCCAAGGTGCGTGACTTCGTGAAGTGGATGCTGGAGCAGATCGATAGCCCGGATGCGCCGCAGATTTGAGGATTCACAAAAACCTGCGGCCAAGCACAACCTTTGTGGCGAGGGAGCTTGCTCCCGTCGGCCAGTCCGCGTTCGGGCGAAGCCGCCGCAAAACGGTAAATGCCTTCTTCCCGATAGAACGCAGTGGCTGTAGTCGGGGCCGCTTTTCACCCCAACGGGAGCAAGCTCCCTCGCCACAGAGATCGCTATCGTCCAAAAAATCGCTGGCACTACCCGCCACGGATATGCGCCACTAGCCCCTTTCATTGATACCGCTGCAACGTCGCTGCCACAGGCCGCGACCCGCCTGGAGAGACCCGTTATGAGCGAGAGTGTGTTTGCCGATCGCATCGTGCAGAACCTGCTCGACACCGACTTCTACAAGTTGACCATGATGCAGGCGGTGCTGCACAACTACCCCAACGTGGAAGTCGAATGGGAATTTCGCTGCCGCAATAGCGAGGACCTGCGCCCTTATCTGGCGGAGATCCGTTTTCAGGTCGAACGCCTGGCCGAGTTGAGCCTGAGTGCCGATCAGCTGGGTTTCCTGGAGCGTATCAGCTTCCTCAAGCCGGACTTCCTGCGTTTTCTCGGGCTCTTTCGCTTCAACCTGCGCTACCTCCACACCGGTATCGAGAACGGCGAACTGTTTATCCGCCTGCGCGGACCATGGCTGCATGTGATTCTGTTCGAGGTGCCACTGCTGGCGATTGTCAGCGAAGTGCGCAACCGCTATCGCTACCGTGAAGTTGTCATGGAGCAGGTGCGTGAACAGCTGTATCGCAAATTCGACTGGTTAAGCGCCAACGCCAGCGCCGATGAACTCGCGCACCTGCAGGTAGCCGATTTCGGCACCCGTCGACGCTTCTCCTACCGCGTGCAGGAAGAAGTGGTGAACGTGCTCAAGCACGATTTCCCCGGGCGCTTTGTCGGCACCAGCAATGTGCATCTGTCCCGCGAGCTCGACATGAAGCCGCTGGGCACCATGGCCCACGAATGGATCATGGCCCACCAGCAACTGGGCCCGCGCCTGATCGATAGCCAGATCGCCGCGCTGGATTGCTGGGTGCGCGAGTACCGTGGGTTACTGGGCATCGCCCTGACCGACTGCATCACCACCGATGCCTTCCTCAACGATTTCGACCTGTACTTCGCCAAGCTGTTCGACGGCCTACGCCACGACTCCGGCGACCCGATCATCTGGGCCGAAAAAGCCATCGCCCACTACCATAAGCTGGGTATCGAGCCGATGAGCAAGACACTGGTATTCTCCGACAGCCTGACACTGCCCAAGTCGCTGGAGATATTCCGGGCGCTGCGCGGTCGGATCAATGTCAGCTTCGGCATTGGCACCAACCTGACGTGCGACATTCCGGGTGTCGACCCGATGAGCATCGTGCTTAAAATGGCAGCCTGCAATGACCAGCCCGTCGCCAAGATCTCCGACGAACCTGGGAAGACACAGTGCAAAGACCCGAATTTCGTCGCCTATTTGCGACATGTGTTTCAAGTACCTGCCGCCCTATCTGGCATTTCAAGCAAGGAGTGAATTCATGCAAGCCGTACAGCGTGAGATTGCTGAACAGCTCAAGGTCCAACCGCCATTCGCCGACCAGGCCGCCCTGGAAGCTGAAATCGCGCGGCGGATCCGCTTCATCCAGGACTGCCTGCTCAATTCCGGGCTCAAGACCCTGGTGCTCGGTATCAGCGGCGGCGTCGATTCGCTGACCGCGGGCCTGCTGGCGCAGCGTGCCATGCGTGAGTTGCGTGATCGCACCGGTGATGCGAGCTACACATTCATCGCCGTGCGCTTGCCGTACGAGACCCAGTTCGACGAGCACGAAGCCCAGGCCTCGCTGGACTGCATCGCCCCGGATGAGCGCCACACGGTCAACATCGGCCCGGCGGTCAAGTCCCTGGCCAATGAAGTCGCGGCCTTCGAAGGCAAGCAGGCGGTGTCCGTGGATTTCGTGCTGGGCAATACCAAGGCGCGGATGCGCATGGTTGCCCAGTACACCATTGCCGGTGCCGCCCATGGCCTGGTGATTGGCACCGACCACGCCGCCGAAGCGGTCATGGGGTTCTTCACCAAGTTCGGGGATGGCGCCTGCGACCTGGCCCCCTTGAGCGGCCTGGTGAAAAACCAGGTCCGGGCGATTGCCCGCAGCTTCGGCGCACCGGAGTCGCTGGTGGAAAAAATCCCCACTGCCGACCTCGAAGACCTGGCGCCCGGCAAGCCGGATGAAGCGTCCCACGGTGTGACCTACGCCGAGATCGACGCCTTCCTGCATGGCGAACCGGTACGCGAGGAAGCGTTCAAGATCATTTGTGACACGTACAGAAAGACCCATCACAAGCGTGTGATGCCGTTCGCGCCTTGATCGGTGGGGTGCCTGAACCGACGCCATCGCGAGCTTGCTCGCGATAAACGATCAGGAGGTCAAACGCCAGGCACAAAAAAAGCGTCCCGAGTGGATAATGCCAGTCAGTTAAGAGAAATAAAGCCGAACACGAAACCCGTGGCGAGGGAGCTTGCTCCCGCTGGGGCGCAAAGCGGCCCTGTTTTTGGGCTGCTACGCAGCCCAGCGGGAGCAAGCTCCCTCGCCACGGGTACTATGTTCGGCTGGTCTTTGGCTTAACTGATCGGCATTATCCCGAGTGGACGCTTTTTCATGAGCCTGAATCGATTACTTCAGGGTAATCGTGCCTTTCATCATCGAGATGTGGCCCGGGAACGAACAGAAGAAACCGTATTTTTCGGCAGCGTTGAGTTTCGACACGTCGAAGGTCACGGAGTCCTTCTCGCCAGCACCAATGATTTTGGTGTGGGCGATGATGCGTGCATCACCTTCTTTCAGGTAGTTCTTGTCGATGCCGGCGCTCAGGCCATCAGTGGCGATCGGTTGCATGTCCGCATCTTTGCTCACCACAATGTTATGGCCCATGACGTTCTTCGGCAGGCTGCCGGAGTGGCCCAGGTTGATGGTGAATTCCTTGCAGCTCTTGTCGATGGTGATGTCCTTGGTGTTGAAGGACATCTGATCAGTAGAATCGACGTCGATCGAGCACTTTTCAGCCGCCATCAATTGGCTGCTGGCCAGCGTCAACAGGGATACCGCAACAAGTTTGGCAAACATGGTGAATCTCCAAGGCAGGGTTATCAAAATCCGTATGGCGTAAAGACTGCCTGAATTTACTGAAAGTTCATATGTCTTGAGTCAATAATTGTATACATGTTTCAGGCTATGACACTCATCGAAACAATCTACCAGCCAGACACTGCGCCCGGGCCTAAGATCGCCTCATTGTTCCTCCTGCGGAGTACCTGCCATGTCCATCGATAGCCTGTTGTACAGCCTGCTGGCCGCCTACGCCTGTGGTGCCAGTGGCACCTGTGAAGCACCTCGTCGCGAGGATTAGCCCTTGGAGCGACACGCCCCAGCCATTACTCTGCGCTCGTCACTGATCATGGAGTAAGGCATGTCTTTAGCGTCTGTTTGTGTGTTCTGTGGTGCCAGCACTGGCACCAACCCCGCCTATCGGGAGGCGGCCATCGCGCTCGGCCAGGAGCTTGCCCGACGCAAGCTGACCCTGGTGTACGGTGGCGGCGCGGTCGGCCTGATGGGCATCGTTGCCGATGCGGCGTTGGCGGCGGGTGGCGACGTGATCGGGATCATTCCCGAAAGCCTGAAGAGCAAGGAAATCGGGCACAACGGCCTGACACGCCTGGAAGTGGTCGACGGCATGCACGCCCGCAAGGCGCGCATGGCCGAGCTGAGCGATGCCTTCATCGCCCTGCCAGGTGGCCTGGGGACGTTCGAGGAGCTGTTCGAAGTCTGGACCTGGGGCCAGCTCGGCTATCACGGCAAACCGCTGGGTTTGCTGGAAGTGAACGGTTTCTACAGCAAACTGACCGCTTTTCTTGATCATGTCGTCGGCGAAGGCTTCGTTCGCGAGCAGCACCGTGACATGCTGCAAACGAGCGAATCGCCGGCGAATCTGCTGGACGCGCTGGATGCCTGGCAACCGGTAGTCGCGCCAAAATGGGCCGGGCAAAAACCCGGCTAACCCATGGCCCCGGTTTAAAGGCAGAATACGCGCCGCTCAACCTCACCTTCGACCCCAGAGGATCGCCCATGGCCAAACCTAATTATTCCTTCGCCAAACGTCAGAGAGACTTGGCCAAGGAGCAGAAGAAAGAGGAAAAGCTTCAGCGCAAGAAAGCAACCTCTGAAGACGCTGCACTGAACCCTGAGGGTGAAGTGACAGCAACAGACGATGTTGATGCACCGAAAGACCAGGCGCCCGACGCCTGAGCCCCTCAGGGCCTGATGATCTGATCAGGCCCACCAGGATCTGCGTCCGGGGTCGGCAGTGACATTGCCGACCCTCGCAGCCCCCTCCCACTGCCTACCCACCTGTAAAGCACTCGGCAATGGCCGATCACGGACCTGTGACAAGGGCGGTGACTCGCGCTGTAGCACGACGCACTCCTGACACCGGCTTCCGCACTTCATCAGACCCGGCGCGCTCATCGATTTTGCGCCCGCTGCATCCGAACGCCGGCCGGCCGATGGGAGCAAGCCCCCTCGCCACGACAAAAGCACGATCAGAACGCAAAACGCCAACCCGAAGGTTGGCGTCTTGCTTGGAGCACGCGCGGCTTAGCGCGGCACGACCGGCTTACGGGCGGGCTTGGGGCCCTTGCCTTTGGCTGCGTCCTTGCGCTCCTTGGCGGCCTGCTGGTTGCGGGAAAATGCCGCGGCCTTGGCCTGTTCACGCTTGTCCCACGGATTGCCACCATCGCTGGCACGCGGCGGCAGGCCGGTGTGCTGGGTGAGGATCTTGGTGGTTTGCTCTTTCGCCACTTTATGGCTACCGGCTGGCGTCGAGTTCTTGCGACGGGCGCTCTGGTAGCTGTCGGTGGCCGGCTGGTGCAGCGGGATCAACTGGTTCTTGCCCGGCCCGATCAGGTCGGCGCGACCCATGCGGATCAGCGCCTCACGCAGCATCGGCCAGCCTTTCGGATCGTGATAACGCAAGAACGCCTTGTGCAGACGACGCTGCTCTTCGCTCTTGACGATGGTCACGCCGTCGCTCTTGTAGGTGACCTTGCGCAACGGGTTCTTGCCCGAGTGGTACATCGCGGTGGCGGTGGCCATCGGCGACGGGTAGAACGCCTGCACCTGGTCCGCGCGGAAACCGTTGCCCTTGAGCCACAGGGCCAGGTTCATCATGTCTTCGTCGGTGGTGCCCGGGTGGGCGGCGATGAAGTACGGAATCAGGTACTGCTCCTTGCCCGCTTCCTTGGTGTACTTCTCGAACATGCGCTTGAACTTGTCATAGCTGCCGATGCCCGGTTTCATCATCTGGTTGAGCGGACCTTCCTCGGTGTGTTCCGGGGCGATCTTCAGGTAACCACCGACGTGGTGGGTCACCAGCTCCTTGACGTACTCCGGCGACTCGACCGCCAGGTCATAGCGCAGGCCGGAAGCAATCAGGATCTTCTTCACCCCCGGCAAGGCACGGGCGCTGCGGTACAGCTGAATCAGCGACGAGTGGTCGGTGTTCAGGTTCGGGCAGATGCCGGGGAACACGCACGACGGCTTGCGGCACGCGGATTCGATTTCCGGGCTCTTGCAGGCAATGCGGTACATGTTCGCGGTCGGGCCACCCAGGTCGGAAATCACCCCGGTAAAACCTGGCACCTTGTCGCGGATCTCTTCGATTTCGCGAATGATCGACTCTTCGGAGCGGTTCTGGATGATCCGGCCTTCGTGTTCGGTAATCGAGCAGAACGTGCAGCCGCCGAAGCAGCCACGCATGATGTTCACCGAGAAGCGGATCATGTCGTAGGCCGGGATCTTCTCCTTGCCATACGCCGGGTGCGGAACACGGGCGTAAGGCATGCCGAATACGTAGTCCATCTCTTCGGTGGTCATCGGAATCGGTGGCGGGTTGAACCAGACGTCGACTTCGCCGTGCTTCTGTACCAATGCGCGAGCGTTGCCCGGGTTGGTTTCCAGGTGCAGCACGCGGTTGGCGTGGGCATAAAGCACCGAGTCGCCACGGACTTTTTCCACCGAAGGCAGGCGGATCACGGTCTTGTCGCGGGTCATGCGCGGGCTGGCCAGGATCTGCACGACCTTGGCTTCCTGCGGATCTTCAACCGGCCCCTTCTCCTGCTCGATGGCGCAGGCCTGGGTATCCTGGGTGTTGACGTACGGGTTGATGATCTTGTCGACCTTGCCCGGACGGTCGATACGGGTGGAGTCCACTTCGTACCAGCCTTGCGGCGTGTCGCGACGAATGAACGCGGTGCCGCGCACATCGGTGATGTCTTCGATCTTGTGCCCGTAGGACAAGCGCTGGGCCACTTCGACAATGGCCCGCTCGGCGTTGCCGTACAGCAGGATGTCGGCGCTGGCGTCGATCAGGATCGAGTTGCGTACCCGGTCCTGCCAGTAATCGTAGTGGGCAATGCGGCGCAGGGACGCTTCGATGCCGCCGAGGACGATCGGCACATGCTTGTAGGCTTCCTTGCAGCGCTGGCTGTACACCAGGCTCGCGCGATCCGGACGTTTGCCAGCCATGCCACCAGGGGTGTAGGCGTCATCGGAACGGATTTTCTTGTCAGCGGTGTAGCGGTTGATCATCGAGTCCATGTTGCCGGCCGCGACACCGAAGAACAGGTTCGGCTCGCCGAGCTTCATGAAGTCGTCTTTGGACTGCCAGTTCGGCTGGGCAATGATCCCGACGCGGAAGCCCTGGGACTCCAGCAGCCGGCCAATGATTGCCATGCCGAACGACGGGTGGTCGACGTACGCATCACCGGTGACGATGATGATGTCGCAGGAATCCCAGCCAAGCTGATCCATCTCCTCCCTGCTCATCGGCAGGAATGGCGCTGGACCGAAGCATTCGGCCCAGTACTTGGGATAGTCAAATAACGGCTTGGCTGTTTGCATGACGGTGACCGGTGTTGAGATGAAAAATCGCGGGCGCGGAATATAGCACAAATTTTGACCAATTCCGACGGCTATGGTCGGAAATTGTTGCGGCCACTGCCAGGACAAACTGCATCCAGACACATACCCCCTGTGGCGAGGGAGCTTGCTCCCGCTCGAGTGCGAAGCAGTCGTAGAGTCAGCGAACGCGAGCTATCTGGACAGCGTGGTTACAGGTTTTGGGGCTGCTGCGCAGCCCAGCGGGAGCAAGCTCCCTCGCCACAGAAGCCCTCGCCACAGTTACTCGTCGTCGAAGTTATAGCTGCCCGGCGCCAGGTTTTCGAAGCGGGTGTACTTACCGATGAATGCCAGTCGTGACGTACCGATCGGGCCGTTCCGCTGCTTGCCGATGATGATTTCGGCGATGCCTTTGTGCTCGGTTTCCGGGTGGTACACCTCGTCCCGGTACACGAACATGATGACGTCGGCGTCCTGCTCGATCGCTCCGGATTCCCGCAGGTCAGAGTTGATCGGGCGCTTGTTCGGTCGTTGCTCCAGGGAGCGATTGAGCTGCGACAGCGCCACGACCGGGCAGTTGAATTCCTTGGCCAGGGCTTTCAAGGAACGGGAAATTTCGGAAATCTCGTTGGTCCGGTTATCGCCACCGGAGCCTGGAATCTGCATCAGTTGCAGATAGTCGATCATGATCAGGCCGACCTCGCCATGCTCACGCACCAGGCGTCGGGTCCGCGCACGCATCTCCGACGGGCTGATGCCGGCGGTGTCATCGATGAACAGCTTGCGATCATTGAGCAGGTTGACCGCCGAAGTCAGGCGTGGCCAATCGTCATCTTCCAGGCGACCGGCGCGGACCTTGGTCTGGTCGATCCGGCCCAGGGACGAGAGCATACGCATGATCAGCGATTCGCCTGGCATCTCCAGCGAGTAGACCAGCACGCACTTGTCGCTGCGCAGTACGGCGTTTTCCACCAGGTTCATCGCGAAGGTGGTTTTACCCATCGACGGACGACCGGCGACGATGATCAGGTCCGACGGTTGCAGGCCACTGGTCATTGCGTCGAGGTCGGTATAACCGGTGGACAGGCCGGTGATGGCGTTGTCGGTGTTGAACAAGGTGTCGATGCGGTCGATGGCCTTGGTCAACAGCTCATTCACGCCCACGGGGCCGCCGGTTTTCGGACGGGCCTCGGCAATCTGGAAGATCTGCCGTTCGGCTTCGTCGAGGATCTCGGCAGCGGAGCGACCTTCCGGGTTGAACGCGCTGTCGGCGATTTCGGTACTGATACCGATCAACTGACGCAGGGTCGCCCGCTCGCGAACGATCTGCGCATAGGCCTTGATGTTGGCGACCGACGGCGTGTTTTTCGCCAGTTCGCCCAGGTAACCGAGGCCGCCGACTTGCGAGGTCTGACCCTCCTTGTCCAATTGCTCGGCCAGGGTCACGACGTCGATCGGCGAATTCTGATCGGCCAGCTTGGCAATCGCACGGAAGATCAGACGGTGGTCATGACGATAGAAATCACCATCCGAGACCTGATCGAGCACGCGTTCCCAGGCGTTGTTGTCCAGCATCAGACCACCGAGCACGGCCTGTTCGGCCTCGATGGAATGCGGCGGCACTTTCAGCGCGGCGGTTTGCAGATCGTATTGCTCAGGAGCGGAGATATCGTTCATGGCCACTTGGAATTAGTTGTAGAAAATCAGGAACCGCAGAATGACAAAGGGCACGACCTGTAAACAGGATCGTGCCCGATGTTACCGGCAAGCACCCAAGGGTGCCAGCCGACAAGTGCTGCTTAAGCTGCTACCACGACAACGCGTACGGTGGCTTCAACTTCAGCGTGCAGGTGCACGGCTACGTCGAATTCACCTACGTTGCGGATGGTGCCGTTCGGCAGACGAACTTCGCTTTTTGCAACTTCAACGCCAGAGGCGGTCAGTGCATCAGCGATGTCGTGAGTACCGATCGAACCGAACAGCTTGCCTTCGTCACCGGCAGTGGCAGTGATGGTCACTTCCAGCTCAGCCAGTTGGGCAGCGCGGCTTTCAGCCGAAGCTTTCTTGTCTGCTGCAGCTTTTTCCAGATCAGCGCGACGCTCTTCGAACGCAGCCAGGTTGGCAGCGGTCGCAGCGGTAGCTTTGCCGTAAGGCAGCAGGTAGTTACGGCCGTAACCAGCCTTAACGTTCACTTTGTCGCCCAGGTTGCCCAGGTTGGCGACTTTTTCCAGAAGGATCAGTTGCATGTGAAAATCCTCTTAACTTTTAACCTTCACCGTTCGCGTTATCAGCGTCTTTCGGCGCCGAACGACCGCGAAAATCAATCAGGCTGTCGACAATGGCCAGGACCACCAGCAACGGATAGATCAGCTGCATAAACAGCAACAGCGTTACGTACAACCCCACCAGCCAAAACTTGGCCAGTCGCTTTTCAGCCACCAGCCCATGAATCAGGGCCAGCCCGGCGAACACCAGCGGTACGCTGCACAACGGCGTCAACATGGCCATCTGGGTACCGAAGTTCGGCCCCAGAAGCATGCACGCCAGCAGCAACATCGCCGGCCCCAGCGGGATCCGGATGGCGCGAAACTCGCGACCAAAACCACCGGGGTTGTACAACAACGCCTGCCAGTAGCGCCCGACAATCAGGCTCAGCACACTGACGATTTGCAGCAAGGCCGCTATCAGGCCGGTCAGGACCGGGGCAATCAGGGCGGCAAGACGCGCTCGCTCCTCTTCCGACAATTGTTGGTAGAGGTCACCAAGGGCCATCGGCAGGATCTTTACCAGTTCCTGCGACAGCAACTCGATGTGAGGACGGAAAACCGCACCCAGCACCACTGAAAACACCACTCCTATCGCTACGCTGACCAGCAGCGTGCGGTTCCAGGACCCACTTGCGCGCAAAACCAGCGCAAGGCCCGAAGACCCCAGCAGCACCATGAGTGCGCGTGGATCATCGGAATACAGCCACCAGATCAAGGCCGGCAGTATCCCCAGAGCAAGAACGCCCAGGGCGTCCTTCAATCCGCGCCGCAGCAGCACAAGGCTCCCGGCGGCAGCACCCAACCAGTACAACAACGGCAATGCCGCGCATCCAGCCACTACCAGAGTGGCCTGCATACGGCCGCGCATGATGAACTCTGCTATGGCGCGCATGCATTCAATCCTTTGCTACGTGTCGACTGCCCGGTCTCAGCGGCCGTGGCTGTCGGTGTAGGCCAGCAGGGCCAGGAAGCGGGCGCGCTTGATAGCGGTGGCCAGCTGACGCTGATAACGAGCTTTGGTACCGGTGATGCGGCTTGGAACGATTTTGCCGGTCTCGGATACATAAGCTTTCAGAGTGTTGAGATCTTTGTAATCGATCTCTTTCACGTCTTCAGCGGTGAAGCGGCAGAATTTACGACGACGGAAGAAACGTGCCATGTAATTGGCTCCTCAAAAGGTCCGTGGATTACTCGTCAGCGTTATCGCTGGCGTCGCTGTCATCACCCTCAACGCCTTCGGCGTCGGAGTGCTCAGGACGGTCGCGACGCTCACGGCGCTCACTGCGGTTTTCTTCAGCCTTGAGCATCTCGGATTGGCCGGTAACGGCTTCTTCGCGACGGATGACCAGGTTACGGATCACTGCATCGTTGTAGCGGAAGTTGTCTTCCAGCTCGGCCAGGGCCTTGCCAGTGCACTCAACGTTCAGCATCACGTAGTGAGCCTTGTGAACATTGTTGATTGCGTAGGCCAGTTGACGACGGCCCCAATCTTCCAGACGGTGGATTTTGCCGCCGTCTTCTTCGATCAGCTTGGTGTAACGCTCAACCATGCCGCCGACTTGCTCGCTCTGGTCAGGGTGGACCAGAAAGATGATTTCGTAATGACGCATGAATGCTCCTTACGGGTTGTAGCCTGCCGCTCAAAAGCGGTCAGACAAGGAGTGAATGACACTTATGGACTTGCGGACGCTAGACACGTTGGTGCCTGCCATCACAGCAAGGGGCGCAATTGTAGAGAAGGGACAGGAGAGGTGCAAGGCAATTGGCGATTATTTGAACAGTTCGTTCACACCACCCATATTTACCATGGCAGAAACCACAGTGGGAGCGGGCCTGCTCGCGAATGCGGCACTACATCCAACATCTTTGCTGAATGTCACTCCGCTTTCGCGAGCAAGCCCGCCCCCACCGCTCGATCGTATTCGACTTACTTCTTGGCCGCAGCCTTGGCCTTGGCACTACGCTGACGCTGCGCTTCGAACAGGCAGACACCGGTCGCCACGGACACGTTGAGACTGCTGACACTGCCAGCCATCGGCAAATTCACCAGGTAGTCGCAATGTTCGCGCGTCAGGCGGCGCATACCCTTGCCCTCGGCACCCATGATCAGGATGGTCGGGCCAGTCAGGTCCTGGTCATACAGGCTGATCTCAGCCTCCCCCGCCGCACCGACAACCCACAGGCCACGCTGCTGGAGCTTCTCCAGGGTACGCGCCAGGTTGGTCACGGCGACCAGCGGAATCACTTCCGCGGCACCGCAGGCGACTTTTCGTACAACCGGGGTCAAGGTGGCGGACTTGTCCTTTGGCACGATCACTGCCAGCGCACCCGCCGCATCGGCCGAACGCAGGCAGGCGCCAAGGTTGTGCGGGTCAGTCACGCCATCGAGCACCAGCAACAGTGGCGCGCCTTCAGTGCGATCCAGCAGCTCATCGAGCATCGCTTCGCCCCAGACCTGGCTCGGACTCACCTCCGCTACCACGCCCTGGTGCACGCCCTCGACCCAGGCATCCATTTCGCGGCGCTCGGCCTGGCCGACCTGGACACGGTTTTCGTTGGCCAGCTCGATCAGGGTCTGCACCCGCGGATCACCGCGACCTTCGGCCAGCCAGATCTGCTTGACGCGCTTGGGGTGATGACGCAGCAACGCTTCCACAGCATGCACGCCGTAGATTTTTTCCAACTGACTCATGACTTGGCCTTAGGTTTACGCGCCCCGCCACTTTTGGCTGGGGCCGAGCCCGCTTTTGGCGGACCTTTACGGTGTTTACTCGGTTTGGCTGGCTTGCCGCCGGAGGCCTTTTCAGGCGCCGACCGTCCGGTCTTTCCCCCAGACGCCGCTTTACCGCCGCTTTTCGCTTCGGCCAGCAATGCTTGTTTCATTTCACGACTTTTGCGCACTTCGGCGTTTTTCGCCGCTGCATCGCTTGGGCGATAGGCTTCCGGCGCCTTTTCCTTCGCAGGACGGCGGCCGGTTTTTGCCGGAGCAGGCTCGGCAGCAGTCTTGGCCGCCGGCGCCGCGGTCTCTGCGCCACGCTTCTTGCGACCAATCGGTGCGCTGATGGTTTTTTCAGCCATCTCGAAGTCGATCTTGCGCTCGTCCAGGTCAACCCGCATCACGCGCACTTCGACGGTATCGCCGAGGCGGAAGCTGCGACCGGTACGCTCACCGGCCAGGCGGTGATGGACTGGGTCGAAGTGGTAGTAGTCGCCCGGCAAGGCGGTCACGTGGACCAGGCCCTCGACATAGATATCGGTCAGCTCGACGAACAGGCCGAAACCGGTCACGGCGGTGATCACACCCGGGAACGACTCGCCCACGCGATCCTTCATGAACTCGCACTTGAGCCAGTTCACCACGTCGCGAGTGGCTTCATCGGCACGGCGCTCGCTCATCGAGCACTGCTCGCCCAACTGCTCCAGAATCGCTTCATCGTATGGATAGATACGCGCTTTCGGGATGCTCATCGCACCGGCACGCTTGACGTGCGGGGTATCCATTTTGGAATGGATAACGCTGCGAATCGCCCGGTGCGTGAGCAGGTCCGGGTAACGACGAATCGGCGAGGTGAAGTGGGTATAGGCTTCGTAATTCAGGCCGAAGTGGCCCTGGTTATCCGCGCTGTACACCGCCTGGCTCAACGAGCGCAGCATGACGGTCTGGATCAGGTGGAAATCCGGACGATCCTTGATACCGGCCAGCAATGCCTGATAGTCCTTCGGCGACGGGCCGTCCTTGCCTTTGTGCAGGGACAGGCCGAGCTCACCGAGGAAGGCGCGCAGTTTTTCCAGGCGCTCCGGCGGCGGGCCATCGTGAACGCGATACAGCGCAGGAATTTCGTGCTTCTTCAGGAACTCAGCGGTGGCCACGTTGGCCGCCAGCATGCATTCCTCGATCAGCTTGTGCGCATCGTTGCGAACCGTCGGACGGATTTCCGCGATCTTGCGCTCGGTACCGAAGATGATCCGGGTTTCCTGGGTCTCGAAATCGATCGCGCCGCGCACGTGACGGGCGGCCAGCAATACCTTGTACAGCGAGTAGAGCTGCTTGAGGTGCGGCACGACGTCGGTGTATTCGCCACGCAGCTGACGGGCCTCGGTGGATTTCGGCTGCTCCAGCATCGCGCTGACCTTGTTGTAGGTCAGGCGGGCGTGAGAGTGAATCACCGCTTCGTAGAAGCAGTAGTCGGTCATTTCGCCAGACTTGGAGATGGTCATCTCGCAAACCATGGCCAGACGATCGACATGCGGATTCAACGAGCACAGGCCGTTGGACAGCTGCTCAGGCAGCATCGGCACCACGCGCTCGGGGAAGTACACCGAGTTGCCACGGACCTGGGACTCGGCATCCAGCGCCGAGCCGATCTTCACGTAGCTGGAGACGTCGGCGATCGCCACGTACAGCTTCCAGCCACCGGAGAACAGGCGCAGCTTGCCCGGCTTGGCTTCGCAGTACACCGCGTCGTCGAAGTCGCGGGCATCTTCGCCGTCGATGGTGACGAACGGCAGATGGCGCAGGTCGATGCGCTTCTCTTTGTCTTTTTCTTCGACTTCCGGCTTGAGCTTGGCCGCTTCCTTGAGCACCGCTTCAGGCCAGACGTGAGGAATGTCGTAGGTGCGCAGGGCGACGTCAATCTCCATGCCCGGCGCCATGTAGTTACCGACGACTTCCACCACATCGCCCTGCGGCTGGAAGCGTGGCGTCGGCCAGTGAGTGATCTTCACTTCAACGAATTGGCCGATCTTGGCATTGGCGTTACGGCCCGGGGTAACCAGCACTTCCTGCTGGATCTTCGGGTTGTCGGCAACGACGAAGCCGATACCGCCCTCTTCGAAGTAACGGCCGACGATCGTCTCGTGGGCACGGGACACCACTTCGACGATCATGCCTTCGCGGCGACCGCGACGGTCCAGGCCGGAAACCCGCGCCAGGGCACGGTCGCCATCGAACACCAGGCGCATCTGCGCCGGGCTCATGAACAGGTCGTCACTGCCGTCGTCCGGGACCAGGAAGCCGAAGCCGTCACGGTGACCGCTGATGCGGCCCAGGATCAGGTCGAGCTTGTCCACCGGCGCGTAAGTGCCACGACGGGTGTAGATCAGTTGAGCGTCGCGCTCCATGGCGCGCAGGCGGCGACGCAGGGCTTCGATCTGGTCTTCTGTGGTCAGACCAAACTCTTCGACCAGTTGCTCGCGGTTAGCAGGCGAACCTCGATCAGCAAGGTGCTGAAGGATCAGTTCGCGGCTAGGAATAGGGTTTTCATATTTTTCCGCTTCACGAGCGGCCTCGGGATCGAGGGACTGCCAATCGGCCATTAGAGAGTTTTCACCTTGTCTA
Source organism: Pseudomonas sp. Irchel s3h17 (assembly GCF_900187505.1). Taxonomy (GTDB): domain Bacteria; phylum Pseudomonadota; class Gammaproteobacteria; order Pseudomonadales; family Pseudomonadaceae; genus Aquipseudomonas. The sequence continues at coordinate 282,905 of NZ_FYDL01000003.1, read as the reverse complement.
TATGCGGGTTAGTTTGGCATACGCGTATTGAAACGGGAAATTTCAGGCTCTAGAAGCCTCTAAAAGCCCCTTCCTGGCTCCGGAATAATACCGCCGGGCACCATTCGCGAAATTTTCCAGGTTTTTTTAAAACCAGGGGTTTACAGTTAAATGGACGCTCCGTATAGTGCGCGCCATCGACGACGCACAACGTTGCCGATACTGCCCAGATGGTGAAATTGGTAGACACGCCAGCTTCAGGTGCTGGTGACCGCAAGGTCGTGGAAGTTCGAGTCTTCTTCTGGGCACCAATTCAGAGCTTGAGATTAGTTCAATTTCAAGGCTCACACAAAAACCCGCGAAAGCGGGTTTTTGCATTCTGGGCGTTTTATTTAATTTTATTAAATCAGGGGTTTACAGATCAAACGACGCTCCGTATAGTGCGCCACATCAACAGCGGCAACGTTGCTGATACTGCCCAGATGGTGAAATTGGTAGACACGCCAGCTTCAGGTGCTGGTGACCGCAAGGTCGTGGAAGTTCGAGTCTTCTTCTGGGCACCAATTCAAATTCAAGGTCACGATCTTGAATTTCACAGAAACCCGCGAAAGCGGGTTTTTGCGTTTCTGGCATCTGAAAACTCCAGGCACCTCCTCTCCACAGCGTTCAGCACCAGCCCCATAGCAAACCCTCACCCTCGCCGCAAGACGCACTTGAGAAACAATATCGTTTATCATTGTTGCAAGACTTTGCAATGCGACAGTGAGGAACCCTGCGAATGATGTTTCGAAATACCCTGCGCCGCGGCCTGACCATCACCCTGCTGGGGCTGACCCTGACCTCCCCGCTCACCCAGGCCGCCGACCCGGTTTCCCTGACGCTGTACAACGGCCAGCACAAGGAAGTCGGTGACGCTGTCGCCAAAGCCTTCGAAGCCAAGACCGGCATTCACGTCAACGTACGCAAAGGCAGCAGCAACCAGCTCGCCAGCCAGATCGTCGAAGAAGGCGATCGCTCGCCGGCCGACGTGATCTACACCGAAGAATCCCCACCCCTGAACAAACTGGGCGAACAAGGCCTGCTGGCCAAGGCCGACGACGCCACCCTTGCCGTTCTGCCCAAGGAATACGTTGCCAGCAATGGCACCTGGATCGGTGTCACGGCCCGGGTCCGGGTGGTTGCCTACAACCCGAAACTGATCGACGAAAAAGACCTGCCCAAATCGGTCATGGAATTCTCCGACCCGCAGTGGCAAGGTAAGGTTGGCTTCGTCCCCACCAGCGGTGCGTTCCAGGAACAAGCGGTCGCGATCATCAAGATGCACGGAATGGACGCCGCCGAAGAATGGCTGACCGGCCTGCGCGCGTTCGGCAAGACCTACAGCAACAACATGGTGGCCTTGAAGGCGGTGGAAAACGGTGAAGTCGCCACCGTACTGGTGAACAACTACTACTGGTTTGCCCTGCAACGGGAAAAAGGCCAGCTCGATTCAAAACTGTATTACTTCACTGACGGCGATGTCGGCGGCCTGATAACCGTCTCCAGCGCAGCGGTACTCAAGTCCAGCAAACATCCGGAACAAGCCCAGCAACTGCTGGCATTCATGGCCAGCGAAGAAGGCCAGCGCGTGATCACCCAGACCACCGCCGAGTACCCGCTGCACACTGGCATGCAATCGGATCGCGGGCTCAAGCCGTTCAGTGAACTGCAAGCGCCAAAGGTCACGCCAGCCGACCTGGGTAACGCCGAAGAAGCCCTGGAACTGGAACGCGAAGTTGGCTTGAACTGATGAGCCTGCCGCTGCCCGCCCCTGCGACTCGTGCAGGCTACATACCCCGACGCAAACGACCATCGATCGGGTTGCTGCTGCCGGTTCTGCTGCTGGTCTGCCTGAGCCTGCTGCCCTTGCTGTATGTCGGCCTCAAGGCCTGGCAGGCCGGCTGGGCAGAGGCGGTGCATTTGTTATGGCGCCCCTACGTGCTTGGCCTGCTGCGCAATACGCTGCTGTTGATGATCGGGGTGACGGTGGTCTGCGCCCTCATCGGCCTGTCGCTGGCCTGGCTACTGGAACGCAGCAACTTGCGCGGCCGGCGCGTGTGGGGGGTGATCCTGTGCCTGCCATTCGCGGTTCCGGCATTTGTCAGCAGCTTCACCTGGGTCTCCTTGAGCGCGAGCTTCGAGGGACTGGGCGGGGCGATCCTGGTGATGACCCTGTCCAAGTACCCGCTGGTGTTTCTGCCGGTGGCGGCCACACTGCGCAATCTCGACCCGTCACTGGAAGAGTCGGCCCGCACCTTGGGGCTGAACCGCTGGAGCATCTTCGTCAAGATCACCCTGCCGCTGCTCTGGCCATCCCTGCTGGCCGGCTCGCTGCTGATTGCCCTGCACATGCTGGTGGAGTTCGGCGCTTTGTCGATCATCGGCCTGCAAACCTTCACCACGGCGATCTACCAACAGTTCGAACTGGAGTTCAGTAACGCCAACGCGGCGATGCTGTCGGCGGTACTACTGGCGCTGTGCCTGATGTTGTTGTGGCTGGAGTTGCGGGTACGCGGCAAAGGCCGGCACGTGCGCATCGGCCAGGGCGCGGCCCGGCATGCCGAGCAAGTGCGGCTGGGCGGCTGGGCTGTCGGCGGGCAGCTCTATTGCTTGTTACTGGCGGTTATCGGCAGCGGGGTCCCCTTGGGCATGCTGGCGTACTGGCTGGCCGTCGGCTCATCCGCAGCGTTCCCGGTGGCCGCGATCGGCGAAGCCTTGCTGTCGTCGCTGGCACTGTCCCTGGGCGGCGCAGCGCTATGCCTGGTGCTGGCGGTGCCCGTGGGCCTGCTGGTGGTTCGCTACAAGGGTCGCCTGGCGCTGTGGGCCGAGCGCCTGCCGTATCTGCTGCATGCACTGCCAGGCCTGGTGATCGCACTGACGCTGGTGTACTTCGCCTTGCACTACGTGCCGGCGCTGTATCAGACCTCGGGATTATTGCTGATTGCCTATGCGCTGCTGTTCCTGCCCCTGGCCCAGGCGCCGATACGCACGGCACTGAACAAGGCAGCCCCTCAGCTGGAGGAAGCGGCAAGAACCCTCGGCGCCTCCTCATTGACCGCGTTCGTGCGGGTGACGCTGCCGATCATCTTTCCGGCGCTGGGCGCAGCCTTTGCCCTGGTGTTTCTGGATGCGATGAAGGAACTGACGGCGACCTTGCTGTTGAGCCCGACCGGACTCAACACACTGGCGACCGAGGTCTGGGCGCATACCGCTAACGTGGAGTTTGCGGCTGCGGCACCTTATGCGGCGTTGTTGATCCTGGTGTCGGGGTTGCCCGTATATCTACTGACGACGCGGATGTATTTGAGCCGCTGAGACCGCCATCGCGGGCAAGCGGAGCGCCGCCCGCGATGGCACCCATTACGCCCTGAACTGCCCCAGGCTCGCTTTCAACTGGGCGGCCAGGCCGTCCAGCACCTTGCCGCTGACCGTGGTCTCTACCACCGCCTGAGCCGCTTTCTCGGCCTGCGCATGAATGGTCTCGACCCGCCCCCGCACCGCTTGCGCCCCCTGGGCCTGATGAGCCGCAGCCTGAGTCGCCAGGCCAATGGCCGCATGGACCTGCTCGACGGACACCTGCACCGACTGCTGCAAACGCGCACTGTCGCGCAATACCAGCAGCCCCTCGCTGGCCTGACGCCCGGCCTGCCCAATTGCCGCCACGGCCTCACGAGCGCCCTGCTGCAAGGCACCAATGTGCGCCTGGATGTCGCCGGTCGAGCTTTGCGTCTTGCTGGCCAAGGCCCGCACCTCGTCCGCCACCACCGCGAATCCGCGCCCGGTTTCACCGGCACGCGCCGCTTCGATGGCGGCGTTCAGCGCCAACAGGTTGGTCTGCTCGGCAATCCCGTGGATCACCTCCAGCACCACCTCAATCTGCTCGCTCTGTTGCGCCAGCCGCTCGATGACCTTGGCCCCGGTGTCGACCTGCCCGGCCAACGCCTCGATCAGGCTGCCGACCTGCGCCGAGGTCCGGGTGTTTTCGTCCGTCGCCTGGCGGATGTCCACCACCTGCTGCAAGGCCGCCTGCATGGCCTGGCTTTCGGCCTGCGCCTCATCCGCCATTTGCGACAACGCCCGCAGGCTCTCCGCCACCTCATCACGCTGGGAGGCCGCCGCCGCGTCCGCACCGGCATTGCGCTGTGTCATGGCGCCGATTTCAATGCCCGTGCGCTGAGCCACATCACCGGCCTCACGTACGATGGGCTGCAACTTATCCACAAAGCGGTTGACCGCCGACGCCATGTCGCCGATTTCGTCCTTGCTGCTGATCTTCACTCGCTTGGTCAGGTCCCCCTCTCCCGCCGCCAGGTCGTCCATGGCGGCAATCAGCAGCTTCAAACGATTGACCACGCGCCGCCCGAGCACCACTGCCAGCAGCAGCAAGACACCACAACCGACCAGCGCCAGCGCCATGCCGATCCGCCAGCGCAAGGTCGCAGCGGCTTCCTGTACGGTACTGGTGGTATTGGCCTTCATCTCGCCGGCGGTGGCTTGCGCCGACTGCAAGCGCGAACGCATGGCCGTGGCACTGTCGGCCGCCGCCCCCTTGAGGCTGTCGCCGACCAACTGGTCGCTGCTGGCGATCAACGCCGAGAAGCGCTTGTCGAGGGCGGCCAGGTTACTTTCCACCGAAGCCGTGGAGACCCCCATCAGCACCTTGCCGATTTCCACGCCATTGGGATTGATCGAGGCTTCGACGTAGTAAACCGAAGGATCGTTTTTCGCCGCGTCCAGGACTTTGTCCAGCGCCCGTTCACCCTGGCCCTTTTCCAAAAGGGCCTTGTTGATCGGGTTTTCCCGGTTCAGGTACCGCGTCAGGTGCTGGCCGGTGGCATCGTCGTAGACCACGAACAACACGTTCGGATTGCGCTGGGCACGCCGGGCGAACTCCGACAGGGTTGGAACGTCGCTATCCCACATGGCGCGAGGCGCAACCGAAGCCAGGAGTTGGGCCATGTCATTGGCCGAATCCTTCAGGTCCTTTTCCAGCGTGGTGCGCAACTGCGCCTGCTCATCCTCGAGCCGCGAGGACAAGCCACTCGTCAGGCGCTGGCGGGTGCTGGTGGACAGGCTGTCGAGACTTGAGGTGACCTCGCGTCCGGCCTGCTCGAGTTCGCCAGAAAGCTTCTGACTATCCGCACCCAGGCGAGCCCCCAGATCCGCCTCCAATGCCGTCACGGTGCTCCGGGTCAGCGCAACAGCCACCAGGACCTGCACCAAAAGAGCGATACCAAGGGTAACGAACACCGGCCGCAACAACCGGCTTTGTAACAGTGAGAGAACGGCCGACACTTAAAATCCCCCTGCTTGACGCCATTAATATGATGGCACGCTGAAAGCGATGCGCTTAATGGACTTCACAGCAAAGGTCATGCCGTCCGGCAGGCAGAAACGACAAAGGGCCCTATCAAGGGCCCTTTGTGTTTTACATCAACAGCTTATTAAGCGAACGGGTGACGCAGAACGATGGTTTCGTTGCGATCCGGACCTGTCGAAATAATGTCGATCGGCGCGCCGATCAGCTCTTCAACGCGCTTGATGTAAGCACGGGCGTTAGCTGGCAGCTCTTCCAGGGTTTTGGCACCCACGGTCGACTCGGTCCAGCCCGGCACTTCTTCGTACACCGGCTGCAGGCCCAAGTAGCTGTCAGCGTCAGTCGGGGCAATGTCCTTGCCTTCTGCATCTTTGTAGCCGACGCAGATGCTGATGGTTTCCAGACCGTCGAGTACGTCCAGCTTGGTCAGGCAGATGCCCGAGATGCTGTTCACATCGATAGCGCGACGCAGGATAACCGCGTCGAACCAGCCACAACGACGAGCACGGCCGGTAGTCGCGCCGAACTCGTGACCTTGTTTGGCCAGGTGCGCACCGACTTCGTCGAACAGTTCAGTCGGGAATGGACCCGAACCTACACGTGTGGTGTAAGCCTTGGTGATGCCCAGGATGTAGTCCAGGAACATCGGGCCAACACCCGAACCGGTAGCAACGCCGCCAGCGGTGGTGTTGGAGCTGGTCACGTACGGGTAGGTACCATGGTCGATGTCCAGCAACGAACCCTGGGCGCCTTCGAACATGATGTCTTTGCCGGCGCGACGCAGCTCGTGCAGCTCGGCAGTCACGTCCAGCATCAGCGGCTTGAGCAGCTCAGCGTATTCCTTGCACTCGGCCAGGGTCTTGTCGAACTCGATGGCTGGCTCTTTGTAGTAACCCACCAGCATGAAGTTGTGGTAATCCACCAGTTCACGCAGTTTGTCTTCAAAGCGCGGCATGTTGAGCAGGTCGCCCACACGCAGGCCACGACGCGCAACCTTGTCTTCGTAGGCTGGGCCGATGCCGCGACCGGTAGTACCGATCTTCAGCTCGCCACGGGCCTTTTCACGGGCCTGGTCCAGCGCCACGTGGAAGGACAGGATCAGCGGGCAGGACGGGCTGATACGCAGGCGCTCGCGCACCGGTACGCCTTTCTCTTCCAGCTTGGTGATCTCGCGCAGCAGGGCGTCAGGTGCAACCACCACGCCGTTGCCGATCAGGCACTGCACGCCTTCGCGCAGCACGCCCGACGGGATCAGGTGCAAGACGGTTTTCTCACCGTCGATCACCAGCGTGTGGCCAGCGTTGTGGCCACCCTGGTAGCGCACTACGGCGGCAGCATGTTCGGTCAGCAGATCAACGATCTTGCCTTTGCCCTCATCACCCCATTGGGTGCCCAGGACTACGACATTCTTACCCATAACACTTGTCCTCATTCGCGCAAACTTGGTGCCGGCAACGCCGGCAGGAAAACTCAAGAAGCCAGCGGCAATACTTGCCAAAGCCCGTTCTGCTGAATCAATTGCCGGTCGCAGTCCGCATCACGGGCGGCGGCCAATGGTTGCCCAGGCAAAGCCTGGACGACACGCTGACCCTCACTGCGCAACTGGCAAACCTGCTGCCAGAGTGCTGCATCCGTACTGTCAGGCATCCAGATACCGCCGGACGGTAGCTCGATTTCAGCACGCCCCAGGGTCACCAGGGTTTTCAAATCGGTAGAGAAGCCGGTTGCCGGACGGGCACGACCGAAGTCGGCGCCGATGTCGTCGTAACGACCGCCCTGGGCGATAGACTGCCCCATGCCCGGCACGAACACCGCGAACACTACACCGGTGTGGTAGTGATAACCGCGCAACTCGCCCAGGTCGAAGTACAGCGGCAGCTCCGGGAAACGCAGGGTCAGACGCTCGGCAATCGCCAGCAAATCGTCCAGCGCCGCCAGCACTGGCGCCGGCGCATTGGCCAGGCGCTCGCGGGCAGCGGCCAGCACTTCGCGGCCACCACACAGGTCGACCAACGCCCGCAGCATGCCCGACAGTTCGGCAGGCAGGCCTTCGGTCAAGGTAATGACCTCATCGACGGCCTTGCGTTGCAAGGCATCGAACAACTGCTGCTCGACTTCACCGGACAAACCGGCCGCACGCGCCAGACCACGGTAGATGCCAACATGACCGAGGTCCATGTGCACATCCGGGACGTCGGCCAACTGCAGCATCGCCAGCATCAGGCTGATGACTTCAACATCACTGCTCGGGCTCGCATCGCCGTACAACTCGGCGCCCAGCTGGATAGGGCTGCGCGAGGACGACAAGGCACGCGGCTGCGCATGCAGCACGCTACCGGCGTAGCACAGGCGGCTCGGGCCTTCATGACGCAGGGTGTGCGCATCAATGCGCGCCACTTGCGGCGTGATGTCTGCGCGAAAGCCCATCTGGCGGCCCGACTGCGGGTCGATGACCTTGAAGGTGCGCAGATCCAGGTCCTGGCCTGCGCCGGTCAGCAGGGATTCCAGGTACTCGATATGGGGAGTCACGACAAACTCGTAACCCCAGCTCTGGAACAGATCCAACACCTGACGACGCGCCACTTCAATGCGCGCGGCCTCTGGTGGCAGTACTTCTTCGATGCCATCTGGCAGCAGCCAGCGGTCTACCGTTGCCATTACGCCATTCCCCTATGATCCGGGCGGCCAGCCCACGGGCTGACCTTGAGTGAAGCAGAAAATGTCTGGCCCATTCGCATAAGTCGCGCCCATGAACGACGCGGCGATCGGCCTGAATCCGGCCTCGCCAAACACTTTCCTCGAAAAACCTGTCGAGTTGTTCAACCCGATTGCACGCAATCAAACGTGCAGACGCAAAAAAGCCGGGAATTTCCCGGCTGCCGCATCATACACACGTTTTCCCAAAGGATCACCCCGCGAGAGGCTTTAGCCGCCCGGCGGGGTTCCTTCAGGATCAGTGTTGGATCAAGGTTTGGCTTTTTCCAGGTAACGGAAGAAGTCGCTGCTTGGGTCCAGAACCATGACGTCGGTTTTGTTCGCGAAGCTTTCACGGTAGGCACGCAGGCTACGATAGAAACCGTAGAACTCCTGGTCCTGGCCGTAGGCCTTGGAGTAGATCGCAGCGGCCTGGGCGTCACCGTCACCGCGAACCTCTTCAGATTCACGATAGGCTTCAGCCAGCAGTACGCGGCGCTGACGATCGGCGTCGGCACGAATGCCTTCTGCCAGCTCATTACCCTTGGCGCGGTGCTCACGAGCTTCACGCTCACGCTCGGTGCTCATACGCTCGAACACGCTGCGGTTCACTTCCTTCGGTAGATCGATGGTTTTGACCCGAACATCGACGACTTCGATGCCCAGCTCTTTTTCCGCCATCGTGTTCAGCGAAGCCGTGATATCCGCCATCAGCGCGTCACGCTCACCGGAAACCACCTCGTGCAGGGTGCGCTTGCCAAACTGGTCACGCAGGCCCGATTCCAGACGACGCGACAAGCGCTCGTCAGCAATCTGCTTGAGGCCGGAGGTCGCGGTGTAGAAGCGCTCGGCATCTTTCACGCGCCATTTGGCGTAGGCATCAACCATGACCGCTTTCTTTTCCAGCGTCAGGAAGCGCTGTGTCGGTGCATCCAGCGTCATCAGACGTGCGTCGAATTTACGCACCTGGTTAACGTAAGGCACTTTCACATGCAGGCCCGGCTGAACATCAGTCTGAACCACGCGACCAAACTGCAGCAACACCGCACGCTCGGTCTGAGCCACGATGTAGAAGCAGTTCCAGGCTGCGATCGCCACGACGACGCCGACAATAAGGGCGATCAGCGATTTATTGCTCATCAGCGACTCTCCCTGGTACGTGCCGGTTGCTGCAGATCTGCTGCCGCACGCGCATTCGCTTCATTGCTGGTGGCCGGCATGCCAGGCACCGCGGTGCTGGTGGCGCGACCACTGTCGATCATCTTGTCCAGCGGCAAGTACAGCAGATTGCTCTGGCCATCCTTGTTGCCGGTCACGAGAACCTTGCTGGTGTTGCTGAAGACTTCCTGCATGGTGTCCAGGTACAGACGCTGACGCGTGACTTCCGGCGCCTTGCGGTACTCGGCGACCAGCTTGGTGAAGCGATCAGCCTCACCCTTGGCGCGCGAGACCGTTTCGTCACGGTAACCGTTGGCATCCTCAATGAGGCGCTGGGCCTGACCACGGGCTTCCGGCACGACGCCGTTGGCGTAGGTTTCAGCCTGGTTGCGCGAACGCTGCTCATCTTCACGAGCGCGGATCACGTCATCGAAGGCTTCCTGGACTTCACGCGGTGCGGCTGCGTTCTGAACGTTGACCTGAGTGACGGTGATACCGGTGCGATAGGTATCCATGAAGCGTTGCAGACGCTCCTTGATCTCGCTGGCCATCAGTTCACGACCTTCGGTCAGCACCTGGTCCATCGCGGTGGAACCCACCACATGGCGCAAGGCACTCTCGGTCGCGTGCTGCAGGCTGATTTCCGGTTGATCGACGTTCAGCACGAAATCCTGCAGGTTGCTGATCTTGTACTGCACGGTCAGCGGCACTTCGACGATGTTTTCGTCTTCAGTCAGCATTTGACCCTGCTTGGTGTACGCACGCTCACGCGTGACGTTTTCCATGTACTTTTTATCGATCGGCGGGAAGTAGATGTTCAGGCCCGGGCCGACAGTCTCGTAGTACTTGCCGAAGCGCAGCACCACGGCCTGCTCCTGCTCGTCGACGACGTAGACCGCGCTGTACAGCCAGACGGCCGCCAGCACCACGAGGCCGATGCCGAGCAGGCCGTAACCGCCGCCCTTGCTCGAACCGCCGCCATCGTCACTGCGTTTTTTACCACTACCGAACAACCCGTTCAGGCTTTCCTGCAGCTTTCGGAAGGCCTCGTCGAGATCCGGTGGCCCCTTGCGGTCGCCATTATTGCGGCGCTTACCACCCCAAGGATCCTGATTATTCGAGTTGCCACCCGGCTCATTCCAAGCCATAGCGCTCTCCATCTGATAAAGCAAAGACGCACCCACGGCGCGCCGACCAATGCTACAGAATGCCTGCCACAGCGGCACAACCGCTTTTTCAGGCTTTTATTGCAAAGTGTGTTGCTCGATGAATTCCAGCGGCTGCAAACCTTCGCGACTCACCAGTCGATTGAGCTCGACCCGTGGTAAACGAACAGCCAGCAAACTGATGCCTTCTTCGTCGTGTTCTTCTTTCTGTACCGCGCCCAGTTCGAAGAACTGTGCACGCAGTCGAGCAAAACGCTGTGGCAAGCGCAAGGTGCCGACGAACAAATCATCGCCAAGCAGTTCCGCGATTGCCTGCTTGAGCAGGTCCAGGCCCTGGCCATCGCGCGCCGACAACCAGACCCGTTGCGGTTTGCCATCGGCATCGCGCTGGATCTGCGGCTCTACGCCCTCGAGCAGATCGAGTTTGTTGTATACCTCCAGGATCGGCAAGTCTTGCGCACCGATCTCACCGAGCACCACCATCACCTGTTCAATCTGCGCCATGCGCTCAGGTTCATGGGCGTCGATCACGTGCAGCAGCAAGTCCGAGTTGCTCGACTCTTCGAGCGTAGCCCGAAATGCCTCAACCAGCTTGTGCGGCAAGTGACGAATGAAGCCCACGGTGTCGGCCAGCACGATTGGACCAAGGTCGTTGAGCTCAAGCCGGCGCAAGGTCGGGTCGAGGGTGGCGAACAGTTGGTCGGCGGCGAAAACGTCGGACTGGGTCACGGAGTTGAACAACGTCGATTTGCCGGCGTTGGTATAGCCAACCAGTGACACCGACGGGATATCCGCACGCTTGCGGCCGCGACGAGCCTGCTCACGCTGGCTGCGAACCTTTTCCAGGCGGCCTTTGATCTGCCGCACGCGAACCCGCAGGAGACGCCGGTCGGTTTCCAGCTGGGTTTCACCCGGACCGCGCAGACCGATACCGCCCTTCTGCCGCTCAAGGTGAGTCCAGCCGCGAACCAGCCGCGTACTCAAGTGATCAAGCTGGGCCAGTTCGACCTGGAGCTTGCCCTCATGGGTGCGGGCGCGTTGGGCGAAGATATCGAGGATCAGCCCCGTACGGTCAATCACGCGACACTCGAAAACACGTTCGAGGTTACGTTCCTGACTGGGCGTGAGGGTGTGATTGAAAATCACCAGATCGACCTGCTCGGCTTTGACCTGGTCGCGTAACTCCTCGACCTTGCCGCTGCCAATCAGGTATTTGGCGGATGGCCGATGACGCGGCACGTTAACAAACGCGACGGTCTCGGCGCCGGCCGAAATTGCCAACTCCTGAAACTCCTGCGGATCTTCGCGCGCCTCAGGGTCCTGACCATCCAAGTGAACGAGAATGGCCCGTTCACCACCACCGTGGCGCTCAAAGAACAAAGGAGACTCCTATCAGGCGTTACCTGGCTCAGCGTCACCCTGTTCGGATTCGGTTGCGCTTGGCAGACGAATTGGACGAACCGGTACCACTGTAGAGATAGCGTGCTTGTAAACCATCTGGCTGACGGTGTTTTTCAGCAGGATGACGAACTGGTCGAAGGACTCGATCGTGCCTTGCAGTTTGATACCGTTGACCAGATAGATGGAAACCCCCACCTTCTCTTTACGCAAAGTATTCAAGTAAGGGTCTTGTAGCGAATGCCCTTTTGACATGTGCCGCACTCCTTTAAGGATTCAATAATAAAAAATAGGTAAACAGATGGCTTGAGCCGTCACACCCCCAAGGATAGACGGCAATTGCAAGGACTCAGCTCAATATGGAGACCGTTCCCAGGTATTTCAAGGCGCGTGGCAGATTGTCGCAATCCAGGCTGTCCAGCCAGTGCAGGTCAGCCCAACTGCGCAACCAGGTGAACTGGCGCTTCGCCAATTGGCGCGTGGCAATGATCCCACGCTCCTGCATCTCGGCTGACGTCAGCTTGCCATCCAGGTAATCCCAGACTTGTCGGTAGCCCACAGCGCGTATAGACGGCAACCCCGAGTGCAGGTCACTTCTTTTACGCAGGGCTACGACCTCGTCAATGAATCCCTGTTCCAACATTTGTGTGAATCTTTGTTTAATACGCGCGTGCAGTACCTGACGATTTGCCGGGGCAATCGCCAAATTTGCAACAGTATAGGGCAATTGTGGCTGACCCGAAGCGCCTGCTTCAGTACTTTGCGCAGATTGTCGCGCACGAAGCTCGGTCATGCTCTGGCCGCTGACCCGATAAACTTCCAGCGCCCGGCTGAGTCGCTGGGGATCATTGGGGTGAATACGCGCCGCCGACACCGGGTCGATCACCGCCAATTGATCGTGCAGGGCTTGCCAGCCAAGACGCGCAGCCTCTTCTTCGATCTCTGCGCGGACCTGCGGATCAGCCGCCGGCATATCCGCCAACCCTTCGACCAGCGCCTTGTAATAGAGCATGGTGCCACCGACCAGCAGCGGGATCTTGCCGCGAGCGGTGATATCCGCCATGGCCTCCAGGGCATCTCGACGGAAATCAGCCGCCGAATAGGCCTCCACCGGATCCAGGATATCGATCAGGCGATGGGGAAACTCGGCCAACAGTGCTTTCGAAGGCTTGGCGGTGCCGATGTCCATGCCGCGATACACCAGCGCCGAATCGACGCTGATCAGCTCGCACGGCAGGACCTTGGTCAGCTCGATGGCCAGGTCGGTCTTGCCCGCAGCGGTCGGGCCCATCAGGAAAATCGCTGGAGGAAGCTGGTTCATCAACGACCGCGCAAGAACAGTTTGTCCAGATCGTCCAGGCCCAATTGGGTCCAGGTCGGTCGGCCATGGTTGCATTGACCGCTGCGTTCGGTGTTTTCCATGTCCCGCAGCAGGCCGTTCATTTCTGGCAAGGCCAGGCGCCGATTGGCGCGAATGGCGCCATGGCAGGCCATGGTGCCCAACAATTCGTTCAGGTGCGCCTGAATCCGGTCGCTAGTGCCGTATTCCATCAGGTCCGCCAGTACATCCTGAACCAGGCGATTGGCCTCGGCCTGCTTGAGCAAGGCCGGAATCTGCCGGATAGCCAGGGTTTCCGGGCCCAGGCGCTGCAACTCGAAGCCCAGGCGCTGGAACCAGCTGCCATGCTCTTCGGCGCAGTCGGCCTCACGCTGACTGACGGCAAGCGATTCCGGCACCAGCAACGGCTGGCCACTCAGGCCTTCGCTGGCCATCGCCACTTTCAGGCGTTCGTACATGATCCGCTCATGGGCGGCATGCATGTCCACCAGCACCAGCCCTTGGGCATTCTCCGACAGAATGTAGATACCCTTGAGCTGCGCCAGCGCATAGCCCAACGGTGGGATATCACCCTGACCGTCCGGCAGCGCCGTCGCATTGGCTTCGGGCAAGGGCGCAAAGAATTCGCGATAGGCGGCCTGGGCTTCGGCCACCGGCACACCCGATGATTGCGCACGTGGCGAGTACTGGTACTGATAACCGGCACCCGCGCCCGAACCCGGCGCATTGAACGTCGGCGCCCCCTGCGGCTGCTCCAGCAGCGCATTGGCGGCCAGGCGCATTTCGCCTTGCGGGCCGAACTCCCCCGCCTCGATACCGGTCGGACGAACCATGGTGGCCACTGCCGCCGGCCCGGCCAACTGGTCTTCCGGGCGCACATCGCCCAAGGCGCGGTGCAGGGTGCCGTAGAGGAAATCGTGAACCATGCGCCCGTCGCGAAAGCGCACTTCGTGCTTGGTCGGGTGCACGTTGACATCGACCGCGGCCGGGTCAACCTCGAAAAACAGCGCAAAGGTCGGGTGACGACCGTTGAACAGTACGTCGCGATAAGCCTGGCGCACCGCGTGGGCCACCAGCTTGTCGCGCACGGCACGGCCGTTAACGAAGAAATACTGGAGATCTGCCTGGCTGCGATTGAACGTCGGCAGCCCGACCCAGCCCCACAGATGCAGGCCATTGCGTTCGATTTCGATCGGCAACGCCTGCTCAAGGAATCCCGAGCCGCAGATCGCCGCCACACGCCGTGCACGCGCCGCGTCATCATGGGCTTCGTGCAAGCTGAGAATGGTCTTGCCGTTGTGGCGCAGGTGAAAGGCCACATCAAAACGCGCCAGCGCCAGGCGCTTGATCACTTCTTGCAGGTGATCGAATTCGGTTTTTTCGGTCTTGAGAAACTTGCGGCGCGCCGGGGTGTTGAAAAACAGGTCGCGCACTTCCACCGACGTGCCCACCGGGTGCGCGGCCGGCTGTACCCGGGGCGCCATGTCGCGGCCTTCGGTTTCAACCTGCCAGGCCTGATCGGCGTCACGGGTACGGGAGGTCAGGGTGAGGCGCGCCACGGAGCTGATGGAGGCCAGGGCCTCACCACGAAACCCCAGGCTCATGACCTGCTCGAGGTCTTCCAGGTTGCGGATCTTGCTGGTGGCGTGACGGGCCAGGGCCAAGGGCAGGTCATCGGCCGGGATACCACTGCCATCGTCGCGAACCCGCAGCAACTTGACGCCGCCCTGCTCGACATCGACATCGATGCGCCGGGCGCCGGAGTCGAGGCTGTTTTCCAGCAACTCCTTGATCACCGACGCCGGGCGCTCAACCACTTCACCGGCGGCAATCTGGTTCGCCAGGCGCGGGCTGAGCAGCTCGATACGCGCCGAGTTGTTCACGATGTCGTTCATTCCTTGGCCGCCAGGTCGGTACCCGGAATATTCAGGTGCTGGCCGATTTTAAGCTCATCGGACTTCAGCCCGTTAGCACTGCGCAGCGACGCTGCCGATACCTGGTAACGCACCGAAATCATGGCCAGGGTTTCCCCCGGGCGCACGGTGTGATCGCGAGGCCCTTGGGCGATTTTGCCGGAATCACGCAGCCAGGCAATGTAAGTGCCCGGTGGCGGGTTTTGCTGGAAGAACTGCCGCACGCCGCTGCTGATGGAGCGTGCGAGCGCTTGCTGATGGCTCGCCGCGGCCAGCTTCGAGGCTTCGTTGGCGTTGGAGATGAACCCGGTTTCCACCAGGATCGATGGAATGTCCGGCGATTTCAGCACCATGAACCCGGCTTGCTCGACGCGCTGCTTGTGCAACGGCGTGACCCGGCCAATGTTGCTCAGGACCTTTTGCCCGACGTTCAGGCTGGAGGTCAGCGAAGCGGTCATCGACAGGTCGAGCAATACCCCGGCGAGCATACGGTCCTTGTCATCGAGGCTGACGTTGCCGGCACCACCGATCAGGTCGGAACGGTTTTCGCTGTCGGCCAGCCACCGCGCAGTCTCGGAGGTAGCACCCCGATCGGACAGCGCAAACACCGAAGCACCGAAGGCCGCCTTCGAAGGCGCGGCGTCGGCGTGAATGGAGACGAACAGGTCGGCGCCCTTCTTGCGGGCGATCTCGGTACGGCCACGCAGCGGGATGAAGTAGTCGCCGGTCCGGGTCAGTTCGGCACGGAAGCCTTTCATGCCGTTGACCTGGCGCTGCAACTCGCGCGCGATCGCCAGCACCACGTCCTTCTCACGCTGGCCACGGGACCCGGAGGCCCCCGGGTCTTCGCCGCCGTGACCGGCATCGATGACCACGATAATGTCGCGTTTGCCAGCCGGGGCCGGCGGCAGCTTGATCGCCGGCTCAGTCGGCGTCACCGGCACCGCAGGGGCTGTGGCAACGCTTGGAGCTGGCGTCGACACGGGCGCAGGCGCGGCATCGGACGGGTTATCGAAGAGATCGACCACCAGTCGGTTGCCGTACTGCGCGTTCGGCGGGAGCACGAAACTTTTCGGGGTCACGGCCTTTTTCAGGTCGATGACCACCCGCAGGTCGGTCGGCGTGCGCTGCGCCGAACGCATGGCGGTGATCGGCGTATTGGCGGTGGCGACATTCAGCGGCGCACCCAGTGTTGCGCCATTGATATCGATCACCAGGCGATCAGGGGCCGTCAGGGTGAAGACGCTGTGCTGGACCGTGCCAGACAGGTCGAACACCAGTCGCGTGTTGTCCGGCGCCCGCCACAGGCGAACGCTGTTCACCTTTGTCGCAGCTACGGCGTCGACGGCCAGTGCCGTAAGCAGCATTCCTACGACAGCAACCAACGCGCGAAAGCGCATACCTAACCCCATCATTTATTTGAATTCCAATGCCAAAGCGGCACACCACGACTCGCCACGCGCGCCTTGGGGCAATAATCTCAGCGAACGTCCGCTGCCATGCGGGCTAATGGTAATGGTCAGGTCAGGCTTTGGCAAAAAGCCTGCACCCTTGCAGGGCCATTCGATCAGGCACAACGCATCGTCTTCGAGGTAGTCGCGGATCCCCAGGTACTCCAGTTCTTCCGGGTCGACCAATCGATACAGGTCGAAGTGGAAGGCGCGAACATCACCGATCTCGTAAGGCTCGACCAGGGTGAACGTCGGGCTTTTCACCGAGCCTGCATGCCCCAACCCCCGGATAATGCCCCGCGACAAGGTGGTTTTACCTGCTCCAAGGTCCCCCTCCAGAAAAAGGATGCCGTGCCCTCGGGTCACTTCAGCGAGACGGGTGCCCAGCGCGACCATCGCGTCTTCATTGGCCAGGTACAGGGTTACTTCAGACACGGTGCTTGCTCCTCCAGCAACTGACGAATGGCGGGAATCAAATCGCTGGCCGCCAGCCCCCGGCCCATTTTGCCTTGCCCCTCACCCGCGACGGCATGCAGCCAGACGGCCAGCGCGGCAGCCTCGAAGGCGTCCATTCCCTGGGCCAGCAACGCACCCACCACGCCAGCCAATACATCACCCAGGCCGGCACTGGCCATGGCCGGATGCCCGCGATCGCAGCGAAACACCCGACCATCGGGGCTGGCAATCAGGCTTCCCGCGCCTTTCAAAACCACGACGGCCTTGAACTGCGTGCTCAGCGCGCGCGCCACGGTAAGGCGATCCGCCTGAACCTCAGCTGTCGAAATCCCCAAAAGACGCGCAGCTTCCCCTGGATGCGGCGTGATCACGCAATCCTTGGGCAGGCTCACGCCCCCCAGCGCCAACAGGTTCAGTGCGTCGGCATCCCAGACTTGAGGCAACGGCGAATTGGCCGCCGCCGACAGCAAACTGCGGCCCCAGGCGTTCTGCCCCAGCCCCGGACCGACCACCAACACCGAAGCCTGGCCCAACAGCCCCATCAACTGGTTGGCCGATGAGGCCCCCACAACCATGACCTCGGGCAAGCGAGCCAACGCCGCCGGCACATGTTCGCTGCGGGTGGCGACCGAAACCAGCCCGGCACCGCAGCGCAAGGCGCTTTGGGCGCTGAGCAGGATCGCACCGCCCAATCCCCGGTCACCGCCAATCAATAGCACATGACCGAACCGGCCTTTATGGGCGCTCGGCGAACGTGCCGAAAGCGTCGTTAAACGGGCTGGATCCAGTGACTGAACGTCGGGTAAATCGTGTTTTGTCTGCGGCATGCGTCTTCGGGCTCCGATGTCTGGCAGAATTATACGCACCTCAGCTCCGGTTTCTCTTGTCTCATGCCTGCAATTACCACAGACCTGCCCGCTCTCGCCCAATCGATCAAGGACTGGGGCCGCGAGCTGGGCTTTCAACAAGTCGGCATTAGCGGTCTGGACCTGACCGAGCATGAACAGCACCTGGCGCGCTGGCTCGAAGCGGGCTACCACGGTGAAATGGACTACATGGGCGCCCACGGCAGCAAACGCTCACACCCTGACGAGCTGGTACCCGGCACGCTACGCGTGGTGTCGCTGCGCATGGACTACCTGCCGGGTGACACCCGGATGGCCCAGATGCTGGCCCAACCGGAAAAAGCCTACATCTCGCGCTACGCCCTGGGCCGCGACTACCACAAGCTGATCCGCAAGCGCGTGCAGCAACTGGCGGAGAAGATTCAGCACGTCATCGGTCCCTTCGGCTACCGGGCGTTCGTCGACAGCGCCCCGGTCCTGGAAAAAGCCATCGCCGAGCAGGCAGGCCTTGGCTGGATCGGCAAAAATACCCTGGTACTGAACCGCAAGGCCGGCAGTTACTTTTTCCTGAGCGAACTGTTCGTCGACCTGCCCTTGCCCGTGGACCCGCCCCACAGCTCCGAGCATTGCGGGCGCTGCACGGCGTGCCTGGACATCTGCCCGACCAACGCGTTCGTCGGCCCCTATGTACTGGATGCCCGGCGCTGTATTTCCTACCTGACCATCGAATTCAAAGGCTCCATCCCCGAAGACTTGCGACCGTTGATCGGCAACCGGGTGTTCGGCTGTGATGATTGCCAGATCGTCTGCCCGTGGAACCGCTTCGCTCGCCCGTCCGGCGAAAGCGACTTCAAACCCCGCCACAACCTGGACAATGCCGAACTGGCCGAACTGTTCATGTGGGACGAAGACAAGTTCCTGAGCAGCACCGAAGGCTCCCCCCTGCGTCGCGCCGGTTATGAACGCTGGCTGCGCAACCTGGCGGTGGGCCTGGGCAACGCGCCATCGAGCATTGTGGTGCTGGAAGCCTTGAAAGCACGGGCCGAGCATCCGTCAGAACTGGTTCGCGAACACGTGGCCTGGGCACTCAGGCAACACGCCAGTCGTTAGTGCTCGTCGTTGTAGACGAACTTGGGCATTTCCCAATGAAAGCGGATCGCCAACAGTCGCAGCAGGACACCGCCGAACAAGGTGATCAGGATCGCCTGCTCCCCGGGTAATTGCAGGTACAGGCAAAACATGTAGCACCAGGCGGCCGCGAACGAGACGCTGGCGTAGAGCTCGCGGCGGAAGATCAGCGGAATGTCGTTGCAGAAGATGTCGCGCAGGATGCCGCCGAATACCCCGGTGATAACGCCGCTGACGGAGGCCACCAACATGCCGTGGCCCATTTCCAGCGCTGTCATGCAACCGATCAGGGTAAAGGCCACCAGCCCCACCGCATCGAGCACCAGGAACATTGAACGCAGATGGCGCATCCAGCGTGCCGCGAACACCGTGAACATCGCTGCGACCGTCGTCAGCACCAGGTATTCCGGGTGCTTGACCCACGTCAGCGGGTAATGCCCGAGCAGCACATCACGCACCGAGCCGCCCCCCAGCGCCGTGACACAGGCGATCAACACCACACCAAACCAGTCCATGCCACGACGACCGGCAGACAACGCGCCGGTCATGGCTTCAGCAGTAATGGCAATCAGGTAGAGCATCAGCAACATGGCGGCGGTCCTTGCAAGAAGGCGCGCAGTCTAGCCATTTAGGGTCGGCACCAGAAGAGGGCACTCAAGAATGTTCTCAGACCCAGACAACTTCATGGCCCGACCGGGCCATTCGCGGGCAAGCCCGCTCCCACAGGGTGATTGCAGCGCCTGAGGGAGCGCCCGATCATCAGGCCTTGATGAAATGCTGGCGGTAGTGTTGCAACTCGGCGATCGACTCGCGGATGTCGTCCAGCGCCAGGTGGGTGCTACCCTTCTTGAAGCTGTCACGGACCTCTGGCGCCCAGCGCGCGGCCAGCTCCTTGAGGGTCGAGACGTCCAGGTTGCGGTAGTGGAAGTAGCTTTCCAGGGACTTCATGTGGGTATAGAGGAAGCGACGGTCCTGGCAAATGCTGTTGCCGCAGATCGGCGACTTGCCCTTGGGTACCCATTGTTCCAGGAACACCAGGGTCTGGGCTTCGGCCTCGGCCATGCTGATACGGCTGTCGCGCACCCGCTGGGTCAGGCCGGAACCCCCGTGTTGACGGGTGTTCCACTCGTCCATGCCGGCGAGGATCTCGTCGCTGTGGTGAATGGCAATCACCGGGCCTTCGGCCAGGGTATTGAGATTGCTGTCAGTGACAATGGTGGCCATTTCGATGATGACGTCGGTGTCCGGGTTCAGGCCGGTCATCTCCAGGTCGATCCAGATCAGATTCTGTGGGTTTTGCATGTGTCGGCTCCTAAGCAGTGTTGCGCAGTTTAGCCTAGGCACGTACGCGGGCGTGCTAAACTCGCGGCCGTTTTACCTAATCGCTGCATTATCAACACGGAACACCCATGGCCAAACGCCAACTCAATCGTCGTCAAAACTGGCGCATCGAAAAGATTCAAGGCGAGCGCGCTGCCCGCGCCGCCAAACGCGAATCCTCCGCCGTGCAAGCGCTGGAAGGTGGTGACCTGGGCCCTGAGCAGACGGGCCTGGTCATCGCCCACTTCGGCGTCCAGGTCGAGGTCGAGGCCTGCGAGGGCGAACTGGCCGGCCAGGTGTTCCGCTGCCACTTGCGCGCCAACCTGCCTGCGCTGGTGACCGGCGACCAGGTGGTCTGGCGTGCCGGCAACCAGGGCATCGGGGTGATCGTCGCGCAACTGCCGCGCAACACCGAGCTGTGTCGCCCGGACAGCCGCGGCCAACTGAAGCCGGTAGCGGCCAACGTCGACATGATCGTGATCGTCTTTGCGCCACTGCCCGAGCCGCACGCCAACCTGATCGACCGTTACCTGGTGGCCGCCGAGCACGCCGGCATTCGCCCGTTGCTGCTGCTCAACAAGTTCGACCTGATCGACGAGCAGAACGCCCCGGCGCTCAATGCACTGCTGGCGGTCTATCGCACACTGGGCTACCCCGTGCTGGAAGTCTCGGCGCACCATGGCAATGGCATGGAAACCCTGCAAAAGCAGCTGGACGGGCGCATCAGCGTATTCGTCGGCCAGTCCGGCGTCGGCAAGTCGTCGCTGGTCAACAGCCTGCTGCCGGAAGTCGAAGCCCGTGTCGGCCCGCTGTCCGAACTGTCCGGCCAGGGCACCCACACCACCACCACCGCGCGGTTGTTCCACTTCCCCGGTGGCGGCGAGCTGATCGACTCCCCGGGTATCCGTGAGTTTGGCCTGGGCCACGTTAGCCGCGCCGACGTCGAAGCCGGCTTCATCGAGTTCAACGACCTGATCGGTACCTGCCGCTTCCGCGACTGCAAGCACGACCGCGAACCGGGCTGCGCCCTGCTCAAGGCACTGGAAGACGGCCGCGTGCAGCAGCAGCGCATGAACAGCTACCGCTCGATCATCGCCAGCCTGCCCGAAACCAGCTATTAAACAGACCGTCCCGCCCCTGCCACCCGGCAAGGGCGCGGACTACCCTGCTCGCCTTGCGACCTACACCTCGCGCATTAAACCCGACAACCTTCCGTAAGACTTTTTCCCTTCAGGCGAAGGACTCGTCTCTTTGTCTTTGGAGGCCTTGTCGCCCTGTCTGATACCCCTACATTCAGTCCCTCTTCGTGCCACCCGCCTGGTTGCGCGAGCCGTTGTTCGCTGAACGCGAACCGAGGGAAAGCCCATGCAAACCTATCATTTGTTCATCAGTCATTCGTGGACCTACTCAGACGCTCACGACAATCTGGTCAGGCTGCTGAAAGCCCAGCCACGCTTCGACTTCAAGAACTACTCGGTGCCGTCGGACGACCCGATCATCGGCGCCCGAACCGACAAGGAACTGGAAACGGCCATCGAAAACCAGATTCGCCCCTGCTCGGCCGTGCTGATCATGGCCGGCATGTACGCGACCTACAGCCAGTGGATCAACAAGGAAATCGAAATCGCCAAGCGCATGGGCAAAGTGATCATCGCGATCAAGCCCTTTGGTGCCGAACGCATTTCCAGTGTGGTACGCGAGGCCGCCCATGCCGAATGCGCCTGGAACACCCAGAGCATCGTCAGCGCCATTCGCGAACAGACGGCGGGGTGAATGATGCGCAAGGGACTGTTTATCGGCATTAACCACTACAGCCACGTTGCCCATCTCAGCGGCTGTAACAACGATGCCATGGCCATGGCCTCGCTATTGGAGCGCCACGCCAGCGGCCGCCCCAATTTCAGCAACAAGGTCATGACGTCAGCCGAAGAAGTGCTGACATGCAGACTGTTGAAGCAGAGCATTCAGGAACTGTTCTCCGGCGACTGCGATGTCGCCCTGCTGTACTTCGCCGGCCACGGGCAATTCGACACACACATTGATGAGGGGCTGTTGATTCCCCAGGACTTCGGAGGCGGTGGTGACGGCATCCGCATCAGCGACATTCTCGTCTGGGCCAACAATGCCCCCCAGATCAAAAACAAAATCATCATTCTCGATTGCTGCGAAGCCGGCGCCGCCGCTGATGTACGCGGCTTAAGGGGTGGCAGCAGCATGATCGGCGAGGGTATGACCATCCTCACCGCGTGCAAGAAAGAGCAGCCGGCCATGGAGAGGGCCGGCCACGGCGTTTTTACCGGCCTGCTCTTGCAGGCGCTGCATGGCGGCGCAGCCAATGTGCTGGGCAAAGTCACACCCGGCAGCGTGTACTCGTTCGTCGACAACGCGCTGGGCGCTTGGGAGCAGCGCCCAGTCTTCAAGACCAACGTGTCGCAATTCGTGGCCTTGCGCGAAGTCGCGCCACTGATCGCCGAGGAAACACTGCGCAAGCTGCCTGACTGGTTCCCCGAGGCAAGTTTTGTCTTCCCTCTGGACCCCAGCTTTGAGCCCACGGAGGCGACCTACAACCCCGAGAACGGCGACATCTTCGCCCAATTGCAAAAGTGCAATCGCCACAGCCTGGTCGAACCGGTCGATGCCGAACACATGTATTACGCCGCCATCGAATCCACGGGCTGTCGCCTCACCGCCCTGGGCGCCTATTACCGCGAGCTCGCGATCAAGGGACACTTCTGATGCCCGTCTTTATCAGCTACCGCCATACCGACCGCCCCAAAGCCAAGGAGATCAACGACCGCCTGAGCCAGGCCGGGATAAAAACCTATCTGGATGTACTGGATCCCGAATCGCAAACCACCGACGACATCACCGGGGTGATCACCCGTAACATTACCGAGTGCAGCCATTTGCTGGCGGTGGTGTCGGACAAAACCGCGCATTCCTGGTGGGTGCCCTTCGAAATTGGCGAAGCGACCATCAGTGATCGGCGGATCTGCTCATTCAAGACCGGTGTCGGCGAACTGCCAGAGTACCTCGACAAGTGGCCAAAACTGGCGAGGATCACCGACCTCGACTTCTTTATCGACGCCTACCGCAACGAGCAGACACTCAAACGCGTGATGACGCTGGACTCGATCTCCAGCAACGAGTCGATACGCACAAACAACCGGACTAGTGCAGATCGCTTCCATACCGAACTCAAGGCCAGGATCCGCCGCGGTTTTTAAGGCAAACGGCGGCCATGAAAAAGCCGACATCGCTGTCGGCTTTTTCATGGGTCACTGCTTGGGCGCTTCTGTCGGTTTCGGCGGCGGGTCGTCAAACAGGTTCAAACGCTCGCGCAACTCATGGGCCGGCAGCGGTTGCTTGTCCGCCGGCAACGCGTTGGGGTCAACCGGCGTGGCTGGCACTTCCCCCGGCGCGCCCTGCCCGGAAGTCGGCGCAGGCTCGGCGCCTTGCTCGCCTTCGATGGCGCGCTGGGCCTTCTTGGTCAGCACCACGATGTCGATACGCCGGTTAACCGGGTTGAACGGGTTCTTGCGGTCAAACAGGGCCGAGGAGGCATACCCCACCACTCGCGCCACTTGCTGCTCGGGATAGCTGCCGGCCACCAGGGCACGGCGTGCAGCGTTGGCGCGGTTGGCCGACAGTTCCCAGTTGCCGAAATCACCGGTGCCCACATACGGCTTGGCATCGGTGTGGCCACTGATGCTGATCTTGTTCGGCACCGCTTTGATGGTGTCGGCCATGGCCAGCAGAATGTCTTCGAAGTACGGCTTCAAGCGCGCACTGCCGGAGTCGAACATCGGCCGGTTTTCCGAATCGATGATCTGGATCCGCAAGCCATCCGGGGTGATTTCGAACAGGATCTGGTCCTTGAACTTCTGCAGTTGCGGGTTCTCTTCGACCTTGTTCTGCAATTCTTGCAGCAACAACTCGAGCCGCTCGTGCTCGACCTGCTCGGCCATCCCTTCAACCTGCTCGGTATCGATGGTCACCTTGTCCGGCTGCGGCTGGGACTTGACCTCCGGGCTGAGGGTCTTGTCCGGCGCCAGCTCCGGCGAGCCCCCCAGATCGATAATGTAAGGCGTGCCGCTTTCCGAGAAGCCGATCGGGTCCTTGAAGTAACCGGCAATGGCGATCTTCTGCTCGGGCGTGGCCGTGGATAACAGCCACAGCACCAGGAAGAACGCCATCATCGCCGTCGCGAAGTCAGCGAAGGCGATTTTCCAGGCGCCCCCGTGATGCCCGCCAGCAATGCGCTTGACGCGCTTGATGATTATCGGCTGATTATTTTCCATGACTTAGCGACCGCGAACCGCTTGTTCCAGCTCGGCGAAGCTCGGACGGTGCGACGGGTACAGCACCTTGCGCCCGAACTCCACCGCCAGCGATGGCGGCATGCCGGAAGCCGAAGCCACCAGCGAGGCCTTGATGGCTTCGTAGACATTCAGTTCTTCCTTGGCATCATGGGCCAGGGAATGGGCCAGCGGGCCGAAGAAACCGTAGGCCGCGAGAATACCGAAGAAGGTCCCCACCAGCGCCGCACCCACGTGCAGACCGATGGACTTCTGGTCGCCCTCGCCCAGGGAGGCCATGGTCACCACAATCCCCAGGACCGCCGCGACAATACCGAAGCCGGGCATGGCATCAGCGATGCCGTTGACCGCATGGGAAGGGTGCTCCAGGCTTTCCTTGAGGTTGTACAACTCCATGTCGAACAGGCCTTCGAGCTCATGGGGAGCCATGTTGCCGGAGGACATGATGCGCAAGTAATCGCAGATGAACGCGGTCATGCGCTCGTCCTTGAGCACCGTCGGGTACTTGGCAAAAATCGGACTGGCCGCGGCATCTTCGATATCGCCCTCGATCGCCATCATCCCTTCACGGCGGCTCTTGTTGAGGATCTCGTAGATCAGGCCCAGCACCTCCAGGTAGAAGGCGTGCGTAAAGCGCGTGCTGAACATGCTCAAGGACTTCTTGAACACGTGCATGGTCATGTAGCCGGGGTTGGCTTGAAGGAATGCCCCCAAGGCCGCACCACCGATGATCATCACCTCGAAGGGCTGGATCAGGGCGGCAATCTTGCCGTGGGAAAGCACGTACCCGCCGAGCACGCTCGCGAATACGACGATGATGCCGATAATTTTAGCCATAGATAGAAGGTACTTATTTAAGTCGGGTTCAAGGTCATATTCGGAAGGCAAAAAATCTCTTCTTCTACTTATCGGCAAAACTGCGCCAGACTGTAGCCCGTTATGGCGAAAAGCCAATTTGGCCCATTCCGGGCGTGTTTGAAGTCAATGATGATCGCGCCCAACCATGGCTAACGAAACGAACGTTCCAACTGCGAAACCGACCACACTCCAAGGCTGGGTCAAGCTGCTCGATAGCGTGACCTTGCCCGTGCCGCAAGCCAGTCACGACCGCGTTTGCACAGCCATCGGCAACAACCGCAGCTCATTGCGCGATATCGCCGAGCTGATGCAAGACAGCCCGGCCCTGGCCTTGAGCGTCATTCGCGAGGCCAACCGCCACACCCACGGCAGCCTGACCGAACCCTGCGAAAACCTTGAGGTGGCGATCACTCGCCTGGGCCTCAAACGCACGGAAGCACTGCTCGCCCGCCTGCCAGCAGTGCCCGGGAACGACATCCCGCCGGCCCTGCGGCAATTGCAACTGATCAGCCAGCACGCCACCCAGCAGGCCAACGGTTTTTTTGCCAGTCGCCTGGCGCGACTGTGGCAGGACATTCATTGGGGCAGTTTATTGTTCCTGTCCCCCCTGTGGCCTTTGGCACTGAGTTATCCACAACTGCTGGAAGACTGGGAGCTGAGGGTTATCCACAAAGGCGAACCGGCCCATGACGTCGAGAAAGAACTGTTCGGGGTGCGCCTGCTCGAACTCTGCCAGGCACTGGTCGATGTCTGGCGCCTGCCTGTCTGGGTCGCACAAGGCTATCGCCTGTTGCTGAGTGAACAACGGGAACTGGCCAAGGTGCTGCACATCGCCCGTGACGCGGATCATCCGTTGCGCCAACAGAATCGCCTGGACGACGATCCGACCCTGCGCCGCTGGCTCAACCAACCGGCCAATACCGTATTGCTGGCCAACGGCCTGGCGCTGTCGGCCCAACACGCCTGGGACGGGCGCCATAGCTTGCGCTGGCAGTTCCTGACCAGCCTCTACCTGCAGATGCCGATGGATCAGTTGCAACAGCAACTGCACCAACAGGCCGCGCAAAGTGCCCGCCACCACGCCATGCCGGATCTCTGGCACCCTGCCGAGGCCCTGCTCTGGCCCTGGGGCGATCGCCGCGTGCACCGCGGGCTGCGTGCGGCTGACGCACCGACCGCCGAAGACCTGGTGAAATGGCGCCGGCAATGTGCCGAGCTGCTCCACGAACCCAGCCGCTTCACCAACGCCTTGCACCTGACCACTTGCGCCCGCGATGCACTGGCGGCCTGTGGCATGCGCCGGGTGATGCTGTTGATGGTCGATCGCAGCCAGACCAGCCTGCGTGTCCACCAGATGGCTGGCCTGCCCGGGGAAACCGCGACGCTGACCCTGCAAGTCAGCCAGAGCAGTGTCCTGCAAAAACTGCTGGCCCAGCCGGCACAGTTGCGCCTGACACCCGCCAACCATACCCAGTTCTCGGCCCTGCTGCCGGGCAGCCTGCGCACGCTGTTCGGCGGCGAACACCTGCTGCTGCGCTCGCTGGCCAACCATGGCCGGGTCATCATGCTGGTGGTCGCGGATCAGGGCGGCGGGCCCTTTTCGGACATCAGCCTACAAGCGTTCGGCAAAACCGTGCAGTGCATCGAAAAGGCCCTGCACAGCTTTAGCAACCGCGGCCAATAGCCGTTGCGCTACAATCCTCCCCTTTGTGCTCTGGAGACCTCACATGTCTGACTTCTCTGGCTTGGCGCTGGTCATCGAACCTGGCGACCTGCTCACCCGCCTCGATGCCCGCGAACTGATACTGGTGGACTTGACCAGTGCCGCCCGCTACGCCGAAGGGCACATTCCAGGCGCGCGCTTTGTCGATCCGAAACGCACGCAACTCGGCCAGGCCCCCGCCCCGGGGCTGATGCCCCCGCAGGCAGCACTCGAAACGCTGTTTGGTGAGCTGGGACACAACCCCGATGCGGTCTACGTGGTGTATGACGATGAAGGCGGCGGTTGGGCCGGACGCTTCATCTGGCTGCTGGATGTCATCGGCCACGGCAAGTACCACTATGTCGACGGCGGCCTGACGGCCTGGCTGGCGGAAGGCCTGCCCATGTCGATCCAGATCCCGCCACCTGTGGGTGGCCCGGTTCCACTGACCTTGCACGACGAACCCACCGCCACCCGCGAATACCTGCAAAGCCGTCTCGGCGCCGCCGACCTGGCCATCTGGGATGCCCGTGGCCCCCTGGAGTACTCCGGCGAGAAAGTGCTGGCGGCCAAGGGCGGGCACATTCCCGGCGCGATCAACTTCGAATGGACTGCCGGCATGGATCAGGCGCGCAACCTGCGCATCCGTACCGACATGCCGCAAATCCTCGAACAGCTCGGGATCAGCAAAGACAAAGAAGTGATCACCCACTGCCAGACCCACCACCGCTCTGGCTTTACCTATCTGGTGGCCAAGGCGCTCGGTTATCCGCGGGTCAAGGGCTACGCCGGTTCATGGGGCGAATGGGGCAACCACCCCGACACGCCTGTTGAGATTCAAGGTTCTTAAGGACAGTCAATGAAAAAGCGTTTGTTTATCCTCAGTCAGTACCTGCTGCCCCATCACCTGCTGTCGCGCCTGGCCGGCTGCATTGCCGAGTGCCGCGTGCGCTGGTTCAAGAATGCCTTCACCGCGTGGTTCGCCAAGCGCTACCAGGTGGACATGTCGCAGGCACTGGTCGAAGACCTGACCGCCTACGAACACTTCAACGCGTTCTTCACCCGCGCCTTGAAAGACGGTGCGCGCCCCCTGGACCAGACCCCGGGCGCGATCCTCAGCCCGGCCGACGGCGCGGTCAGCCAGCTTGGCCCGATCGAGCACGGTCGAGTGTTCCAGGCCAAGGGCCACAGCTTCAGCGTACTGGAACTGCTGGGTGGTGATGCCGCCAATGCCGCGCCCTTCATGGGTGGCGATTTCGCGACCATCTACCTGTCGCCCAAGGACTACCACCGCGTGCACATGCCGCTGGCCGGCACCCTGCGGGAAATGGTCTACATCCCGGGCCGGATCTTCTCGGTCAACCAGACCACCGCCGAAAACGTTCCAGAGCTGTTCGCCCGCAACGAGCGTGTTGCCTGCATTTTCGACACCGAACGCGGCCCGATGGCCGTGGTATTGGTGGGTGCGATGATCGTCGCCTCCATCGAGACCGTCTGGGCCGGCCTGGTGACGCCACCCAAGCGCGAACTGAAAACCTTCCGCTACGACGAAGCCGCCCGTGCGCCTATCCACCTGGAAAAAGGTGCCGAGCTGGGTCGCTTCAAGCTGGGTTCGACAGCTGTCGTCTTGTTTGGTCCGGACCAGATCCAGTGGGCCGAAGAGCTGGCGGCTGGCTCGCCGGTGACAATGGGCCAGGGTCTCGGCTCACCGAAAGCCTGATCCTGCCCATAAGTAATGATTGCGTTCTCCGTGGCGAGGGAGCTTGCTCCCGCTGGGCTGCGAAGCAGCCCCAACAAAGGTCATTGAGGTCTTTCTGAAAGACCGTAATCGCCTTACTTGGGCCGCTTCGCGCCCCAGCGGGAGCAAGCTCCCTCGCCACGGGGGGGGCCTCTAGCATGCGGGCCTGCTCCCACAGAACCCGCACTTACTCAGGCCATGCGCTGTTACAGTTGACCGTCGCGATCGCGCAAGCCCAGCAGATACAGCACCCCATCCAGCCCCAGGGTTGAAATGGCCTGCTTGGCCGACTGCTTGACCAGCGGTTTGGCGCGGAAGGCGACGCCCAGGCCCGCGATCGCCAGCATCGGCAGGTCGTTGGCACCGTCACCGACCGCGATGGTCTGCTCCAGGCGCAAACCTTCCTTGTGGGCCAGTTCACGCAGCAGATCGGCCTTGCGCTGGGCATCGACAATCGGCTCGACCGCCACGCCCGTCACTTTACCGTCGACCACTTCCAGTTCGTTGGCGAACACGTAGTCGATGCCCAGTTTGGCTTGCAGTTGCTTGGCGAAGTAGGTGAAACCACCCGACAGAATCGCGGTTTTGTAACCCAGGCGCTTGAGTTCGGCGAACAGGGTTTCTGCGCCCTCGGTCAGGCGCAGGGAGGCACCGATCGAGTCCAGCACGCTGACATCCAGGCCTTGCAGCAACGCCAGGCGTTCCTTGAAGCTGGCACGGAAATCCAGCTCGCCCGCCATGGCCCGTTCGGTGATTTCCGACACCTGGTCGCCCACACCGGCCGCCTTGGCCAGTTCGTCGATGACTTCGGCTTCGATCAGCGTCGAGTCCATGTCGAACACCGCCAGACGACGGTTGCGACGAAACAGCGAATCTTCCTGGAAGGCGATGTCGACGCTCAACTCCTGAGCCACGCTGAGGAATTCGGCACGCAGGGCTTGCGGATCCGCGGCCTCACCGCGAACGGAGAACTCGATGCAACCCTTGCCCTTGTCGGCCGGGGTGTCCAGAGGCATGCGCCCGGACAAGCGATCGATATGGTCGATGTTCAAGCCATACTTGGCCGTGATCGAGCTCACGCGCTGCAATTGCTCGGCGGTCACTTTGCGTGTCAGCAAGGTCACGATATGGCGTTTTTTGCCCTGCGCGCCGACCCACTGCTGGTAATCCTCTTCGGAAACCGGCGTGAAACGCACCTGCTGATCCAGCTCGTAAGCCTTGAACAGGATGTCCTTGAGCACCGAAGAACCCTGTTTGGTATCGGGAATCTCGACCAGGATGCCAAACGACAAGGTGTCGTGGATCACCGCCTGGCCGATGTCGAGAATGTTCACACCACCCTGGGCCAGTACACCGGTAATGGCCGCAGTCAGACCCGGACGGTCGACTCCCGTGATGTTTATCAGGACGATTTCGCGCAAGGCGCACCCCCGCAAGTGGAAAAAAACCGCATTCTACCCACATTCAGTGACCATCGGGCACAGCCAGCGCTTTGCCGGTCTGGGGGCTATCGCTATACTGCGCCTCAACTTCACGGACAAAAGAGCCGAGCTCAGTGAACCGGCCAACGCCAGTCAAAACCGACAACTTCTTTCTGCTGATCTTCCGGGCACTGCGCCATCGCCGTGTACCGATTGCATTACGCATTGCCAGCCATAACGTGATCCTGGTCGCATTGGCCCTGGTGATCTACGCCTGCGTGATGGGTCTGCAGTTCAAACAGGCCATGCACGAGCAGGCCGATGCCCTGGGCCAGAGCCTGACCACGCAGACGGCGACGTCAGCCACCGAGCTGTTGGTGTCCAACGACATCCTCAGCCTCAATGTGCTGCTGAACAACCTGACCAAGAACCCATTGGTGGCCCACGCCGCTATTTATAGCGTGGACAACCGGATTCTCGCCGAGGCCGGGCAACGTCCCAAGCATGGCTTGCTGGGCGAAGCCCAAGGCATGTACGAGAGCAAGATCACCTTCCAGGACGTGACCGCCGGCCAATTGCGCATCAGCCTGGACATGGATCAGTTCGAACAGCCGATGACCATCAGCCTGCAAAGCATGGGCATTCTCAGCGCCATCCTGCTGGCCTTGTCCCTGGCGCTGAGCCTGCGCCTGGGCCGGCACATCTCCACGCCACTGCTGCAACTGCGCGTGTGGCTGCGCGATATCGACGAACACACCCCGGCCACTCAGCGCCAGGATGAAATCGGCGACCTGGCCCGCCAGCTGCACAGCAGTTTCGCGCCAGAGCCGGCGGAGCCTGAACCGGTGCCCGAGCCTGAAGTCGACGATGAAGACGACACCGACGAAGCCGAATCCGGTTTTGAAGTACGCAACCTGCGCGACCCGAGCTTCGACGAGAGCGCACCCGTGACAGGCGTGAAGGCCGCACCACGGCATCGGGTGAACGCCGAAGAAGACGAATCGGACGAAGAAGACCCGTTCGCCGACCTTCGCGACAGCGATGCGACCGCTGCACCCGCCAAGCCGCAGCCCAAGCCTGCTGTTCCAACCGCTCCACAGCACAGTGCCGTACTGGCCGTGCAACTGGGCGCTCAGGATCAGCTACGCCGGTTGCCGCGCACTCGCCTGACCGAACTGCTGGATCGCTACCGCGACTGCCTGGATCAGGCTGCCTCGCTGTATGAAAGCGAACTGCACACCCTGAACGACGGCAGCACGCTGATGCTGTTCCACACTCAGGACAGCGGCGACGACTACCTGACCAATGCCATCTGCTGCGGTGAGCTGCTGCGTGCCCTGGGTCATCAACTGCAGATCGAGGTCGCTGACAGCGGCATCACCCTGCAATTGCAGCTGGGCCTGACCCTGGGTGACGAGCTGTTCGGCCTGAGCCAGATCGACCTGCTGCTGACCGAAACCGCCCAGGACGCCCTCGCCCTGTCCCAGCACAGCCGCAACCTGCTGCTGGTGGAGCGCAAGATCAGCGACGACGTGTTGATTCGCCAACGCGCGCGGATCCGCCCGATCGCCAGCCCGGAAGGTGCGTGCTGCGTCGAGCGCTTGATGGAGCCATACCCCTCGATGCTTGAGCGCCAACTGGCCCGCATGCACGAGACCAGCACCAAAGGCTGAGCCTGACCGGTAACAACAAAAGCCCGCCGATGAGTGATCATCCGCGGGCTTTTTGCTGCCTGCTCCCGATACCCTCACCGGTAAGCGGCGCGCCTGCCGGGGGTCGCGAGTACATATCCCGTGGCGAGGGAGCTTACTCCCGCTGGTCGGTCCGCGTTCGGGCGCAGCAGCCCCCGAACGAGCTCACCAAGGACTTTCTGAAAGACCACCATCGCCTTGTCAGGACCGCTTCGATCCGCAACAGCTGCTAGCGCCGTCGCCACAGAACCTGATCGCTCATGCTTGATGACACGAAAAAGCCCGCACTTGGCGCAATGCTGTTCAGTTAACGATAGGGTTGCTCAATACATCCCCCGTGGCGAGCGAGCTTGCTCGCGCTGGGCTGGGCTGCGCAGCAGCCCCAAAAACTATCGCCGAGTTCGTTCAGAAAGACCGCAGTCACTTTGTTGGGGGCGCTTCGCGCCCCAGCGCGAGCAAGCTCGCTCGCCACGAGTCTCTCACTCGCTTCAAGCGTTTCTTAACTGAACAGCATTGCGCACTTGGCGGGCTTTGCCTGCAGTATTGAGCTTAGAAGCGGAACACTTCCATGTCGGTGCGGATCGGCGAAGCCATCGGGATCTTCGGTTGCTTCTCCGGCTCAGCCGGTGCGGTCGGTTTTTCCCGCGATGGCTTGCTGCGTGGTGCATCGGCAATCGGCGGCTGGTTGGCCAACGGCTTGAGGGCCACCGACAACTGCTCGGCCAGGCGCTGCAACAACACGCCCTGAGCCTGTACCTGAGCCGCAGTACCACCGGCGTGCTGTTCCTGCAGGTGAACGATACGGTTGTCGCGCACCTGGCCGCGACGGTCGATCAGGCGCCACTGGGCGTCGAGAATCGCCGGTTGCGACTCACCCGAGTCCAGGCGCGTAATCGACAGCAACACCTGCACGTCCGGGACAAAGCCCTGCGTTGCCGGTGCCAGGACTACGCGCTGGCTGTCCAGGCGACCGGCCACTTGCCGCAGCAGCAACTGATTGATATCAGAAGACAGGCTGCCCGCCCAACGACCATCGGTGGACGCTTGCAGGCTGCCGTCGGGTTGACGCTGCAACAGGGTTTCACGTTGCAGGTAATCAGCAATCAGAACCGGACCCAGTAACACCGCCATGCCGGCGCTTTGCGCAGGCTGAGCAGGGCTGCCGCTGTCCAGTTGATACAGCGACACCGGCTGGTGAACGCTGCAACCCGCCAGGCCAAGAAAGCCTGCGAGCAACAAAAAAAGAGGAAGGCGCAGAACAGTCATCATCCCATCCAGGTGGCGGCCACACGGCCGCTCACAGTGAAAAATACTCTAACAATATAACGAACGCTCGACCACGCCGGCGCTTGAAAGGCCATATCATCCGTGAATATGCCGTTCGACTCCAGCGCGAAAGTACCGATCTACGCGTTAAATCGTAGATTGAGCGCCCTAAGGCACTTAATCCAGAGCTTCTACCAACAACGCATCCACCCGCTGGAAGCCCCGTGGCAGCTTATTGCCTCGACGTCCACGTTCACCCTTGTAGTGCTCCAGGTCATCGGCCTTCAGCGACAGCGTGCGTTTACCGGCCTGCAACACCAGCGTCGCACCGTCCGGCAATACCGCGATATCGGTGACGTATTCCTCGCGACTGGCTACACGTTCGCCGGAGATACCTATGATTTTATTGCCTTTGCCCTTGCCCAACTGTGGCAAGTCGCTGATTTTGAAAATCAGCAGGCGGCCTTCGGTGGTCACCGAGGCCAGCCAGTTCTGCTCACGATCAGCGACCGGACGCGGCAAGATCACCTTGGCGTTGTTCGGCAGGCTCACCAGCGCCTTGCCGGCCTTGTTCTTGGCTTGCAGGTCTTCACCCTTGACCACGAAGCCGTAACCGGCGTCGGAGGCAATGACGTAGAGGCCATCGTCCTCAGGCATCAGCACGCATTCGAAAGTTGCCCCGGGCGGCGGTGCCAGGCGACCGGTCAGCGGTTCACCCTGGCCACGGGCCGAAGGCAAGGTGTGGGCCGGCACCGAGTAGCTACGGCCGGTGGAGTCGATAAACACCGCGAACTGGTTGGAACGACCGGCAGCCGCCGTCTTGAAACCGTCCCCAGCCTTGTAGGAAAGGCCCGTGGCGTCGATGTCGTGCCCCTTGGCCGAACGCACCCAGCCTTTTTCCGACAGAACGACTGTCACTTTTTCGTTCGGCAGCAGATCGTGCTCGGTCAACGCCTTGGCTTCGGCGCGCTCGACAATCGGCGAACGACGGTCGTCGCCGTAGGTTTCGGCATCCTTGATCAGCTCACTGCGCACCAGCTTCTTGAGCTTGGCTTCACTGCCCAGCAGCGCTTGCAGCTTGGCTTGCTCCTTGAGCAACTCGTCCTGCTCGTCGCGCAGCTTCATCTCTTCCAGGCGTGCCAACTGACGCAGGCGCGTGTCGAGGATGTAGTCGGCCTGGATTTCGCTCAGGGCAAAACGCTCGATCAGCCTGGCTTTCGGGTGTTCCTCGGTACGGATGATGTGGATCACTTCATCCAGGTTGAGGTAGGCGATCAACAAACCGTCCAACAGGTGCAGGCGACGCTCGACCTTGTCCAGGCGGAACTGCAGGCGACGACGGACCGTCTGAACCCGGAACTCCAGCCACTCGACCAACAGCGCGCGCAGGTTTTTCAGCTGCGGCTTGCCGTCCAGGCCGATGATGTTGATGTTCACCCGGTAGGTGGACTCAAGCTCGGTGCTGGCGAACAGATGCTGCATCAACGCTTCGTGATCGACCCGGCTGTTGACCGGGATGATCACGATCCGGCATGGGTTCTCATGATCGGACTCGTCGCGCAAGTCGGCGATTTGCGGGGCCTTGGACGGCTTGGCCTGCATCATGGCGGCAATCTGCTCGAGCACCTTGGCGCCGGAGACCTGATGAGGCAGCGCAGTGACGATGATGTCGCCGTCTTCGACGTGGTAAACGGCGCGCATGCGCACCGAACCACGACCGGTTTCGTAGATTTTCATCAGGTCGGCGCGCGGCGTGATGATTTCCGCTTCGGTCGGATAGTCCGGGCCCTGGATGTGCTCACAGAGTTGTTCGACCGTGGCTTTTGGCTCATCGAGCAAACGCACGCAGGCGGTCGCGACTTCCCGCAGGTTGTGCGGCGGAACGTCGGTGGCCATGCCCACGGCAATGCCGGTGGTGCCGTTGAGCAGGATATTCGGCAAGCGTGCCGGCAGTACCAGCGGCTCGTCGAGCGTACCGTCGAAGTTCGGCCCCCAGTCCGCGGTGCCCTGGCCCAGTTCGCTGAGCAGCACTTCGGAATAACGCGACAGGCGCGCCTCGGTGTAACGCATGGCGGCGAAGGACTTCGGATCGTCCGGCGCACCCCAGTTACCCTGACCGTCCACCAGGGTGTAGCGGTAGCTGAATGGCTGGGCCATCAACACCATGGCTTCGTAGCAGGCCGAGTCGCCGTGGGGGTGAAACTTGCCGAGCACGTCACCGACGGTACGCGCGGATTTCTTGTGCTTGGAATCGGCGTCCAGCCCCAACTCGCTCATCGCATAGATGATGCGCCGCTGTACCGGTTTCAGGCCGTCGCCGATGTGCGGCAAGGCCCGGTCCATGATCACGTACATGGAGTAGTTGAGGTAGGCATTTTCGGTGAAGTCAGCCAGCGATCGGCGTTCTACGCCATCTAAGCTGTCTGCAAGGATATCGCTCATGCGGGCCTCATCAATTCGTTGTCTGGCGCAGCAGCATGGTGCCGCCGCGCTGGGTAAATTCAAGTTGTTTCAGGGCGCTCATGCCCAGCAGCACTTGCTCGCCGCCCAGGCCTGGCGCCACCAGGGCACGTACATCGTGCAGGACGATGTCGCCCAGTTTCAGTTGTTCAAGCCGGGTCCGGTAACCCTGGCTGCGACCGTTGGCCGTGCTCAGGGTGACCGGCGCCCCTTTTTCCAGATTCAGGCGCTCGGCCAGCCTGGACGGGATCGACACATCGGTCGCCCCGGTATCGAGCATGAAATTCACCGGTTGACCGTTGATCTGGCCATCGGCAACGAAATGCCCCTGGCCATTGCTGACCAGTTTCACTTCAATAAAACCGTCACCCTGTTGCGAGCTGACCTGGGTGTTGGGGTTTTCCAGGCGCTGCTCCCAGGCCCCGAAGAACCGTGTCGCCAGAAACAGCCCGGCGCACCAGGCCAGCACCAGCAGCACACGACCGGCGCGTTTGCCGGGAGCCTGCTGGGTCATGGCCGGGCGCTCCAGCCGCCTTGCGGCGCGGCAAAGCGCCAGACAATCGGCCTGAATTCACCATCGGCGCGAGCACCGTTGTTGTTGTCAATGCCGACCCAGGCACCGTCGGCGTCGACCACCAGGGCCTCGGTAAGGCCATAGGCCTGTGGATAACGGCGATGAGCCTGCAAGGCTTGCTCGGCAAACGACCAACATTGCTCGACCTTGGCACTCACTGCATCGCGACGACAAATTTCGAACGCATTGCGCTCCAGCGTGAATAGCTTACCGTCGAACCACGACAGGTCGGCAAAGTCCCGGGGAACCGGCTTTGCATTGGGGAACTGCTCCGGTTGCATTTGCATACCCGCCTCACTCAGCAGCACGCACCCTCCGTCGCAATCCCAGACCGATTGCTGGCGCTTGATCCGTAACAGTCCGCGCCGTTCCCGCTCGGCCGCCAGCCATAACTGACTGCCTTCCGGGTCGACGGCAATGCCTTCGAACAACCCATTGAATCGCAGTAACATCCCGCTGGCCCGCGCTTCGCGGATCATGCTCGGGGAGATTTTCAGCCACTGGGCGGGCCCCGTCACAGGGACTTGCAACACCGCCGCATGAGACTCGCTGACGATGTAGCGATTGCCCGCCTGATCGCAGGTGATCCCTTCAAAATCCAGATCACCACCACGAATGAACGACGCCGCCCAGGCCCGCGAACTCAGCCCCCAGGGCAAGCCGCTTTCAGGTACCGGCGGCACATCGATGGACACGGCTTCAGCCTGCCAGACGTTCTGGCGGGTATCGAGGCGATAGATCTGCTCGTCGTCGCGATCAGACACCGTCCACAGGTTGCCACCACATTGCGCCAGTCCCGACAGGTTGCCGCCGCGCATGCCTTGCACGGCATGCTCGGACAGCAGTGTCAGTTCAGGCGCCGGCTGCGCGAACACCGCGCTGGCCAGGAACAGTAATGCAAGGGCGAAACCGCTCCGCATCAAGCCAGAACCTCGGCCAGGTTGCCCTTGGATTCCAGCCAGGACTTGCGATCGCCGGCACGTTTTTTCGCCAGCAGCATGTCCATCATTTCCGACGTGGCCTCGAAATCATCCAGTGTCAGCTGTACCAGACGTCGCGTATTCGGGTCCATGGTGGTTTCACGCAACTGCGGCGGGTTCATCTCGCCCAGGCCCTTGAATCGGGTGACCTGCGGCTTGCCGCGCTTCTTCTCGGCCACCAGGCGGTCGAGAATACCGTCACGCTCGGCGTCATCGAGGGCGTAGTAAATCTCTTTGCCCAGGTCGATGCGGTACAGCGGCGGCATCGCCACATAGACGTGACCGGCATCCACCAACGGGCGGAAGTGCTGGAGGAACAAGGCGCAGAGCAGGGTTGCAATGTGCAGACCGTCGGAGTCGGCGTCGGCGAGGATGCAGATCTTGCCGTAACGCAGCTGGGTCATGTCCGCTGCGCCCGGATCGACACCGATGGCCACGGCGATGTTGTGCACTTCCTGGCTGGCCAGCACTTCGCTGCCGTCGACTTCCCAGGTGTTGAGGATCTTGCCGCGCAACGGCAGGATCGCCTGGAACTCCTTGTCCCGCGCCTGTTTGGCCGATCCACCGGCGGAGTCACCCTCCACCAGGAACAGCTCGGAGCGCATCGGGTCCTGCCCGGCACAATCGGCAAGCTTGCCCGGCAACGCCGGCCCTTGGGTAATGCGCTTGCGCTCGACCTTCTTGCTCGCCTTCAGACGACGACCGGCGTTGTTGATCGCCAGTTCCGCCAGCAGCATGCCGGTCTCAGGGTTTGCATTGAGCCACAGGCTGAAGGCGTCCTTGACCACACCCGAGACAAACGCTGCCGCTTCACGGGACGACAGGCGCTCCTTGGTCTGGCCGGAGAATTGCGGTTCCTGCATCTTCATCGACAGCACGAAAGCAATGCGTTCCCAGACGTCTTCCGGCGCCAGCTTCACACCACGGGGCAGGAGGCTGCGGAACTCACAGAATTCGCGCATGGCATCGAGCAAGCCCTGGCGCAGGCCGTTGACATGGGTGCCGCCCTGGGCTGTCGGGATCAGGTTGACGTAGCTTTCCTGCACGCTGTCGCCGCCTTCCGGCAACCACAACAGCGCCCAGTCGACGGCTTCCTTGTTACCGGCCAGGCTGCCGCAGAACGGCTCGTCCGGCAGGCGCTCGAACTCGCTGACCGCATCGACCAGGTAGGAACGCAGGCCGTCTTCGTAATGCCACTCGACCTTTTCGCCGGTGCCTTTGTCTTCAAAGCTGACCAGCAACCCCGGGCACAACACGGCCTTGGCCTTGAGCACATGCTTGAGGCGGCTGATGGAGAACTTCGGCGAGTCGAAGTATTTCGGGTCCGGCGCGAAAAACACGCTGGTGCCAGTGTTGCGCTTGCCAACGGTGCCGATCACTTCCAGCTCGGTGGCTTTGTAGCCATCGGCGAAGGTCATCTGGTATTCGTTGCCGTCACGCTTGACGCGCACACGCACCTGGGTCGACAGGGCGTTGACCACCGAAATACCCACCCCGTGCAAACCGCCGGAGAACTGGTAGTTCTTGTTGGAGAACTTGCCGCCCGCATGGAGCTTGGTGAGGATCAGCTCGACGCCCGAAACGCCTTCTTCCGGGTGGATGTCCACCGGCATGCCACGGCCGTCATCGCTGACTTCCAGGGAGTGGTCGGCGTGGAGGATGACCTGCACCGATTTGGCGTGCCCGGCCAAGGCTTCGTCGACACTGTTGTCGATGACTTCCTGGGCGAGGTGGTTCGGCCGACTGGTGTCGGTGTACATGCCGGGGCGTTTACGCACCGGGTCGAGGCCCGAGAGGACTTCGATGGCGTCTGCGTTATAAGAGCTAGCGCTGGGAGTGGCCATGGGGTCTCGTCGTCAGTCATTCATGAAAATAGGGGCAAGGCTTCACAGTGCCGTGAAATCAATCGCCTGGTACACATCTGCGCCAATGCCGGCAAAGCTCAACAGCGCCGGCAATCGCCCGGCAAACCCCTGGAAACCATGGTCGCCGCCGGCCTGGATGCGCAAGGCACAGGCTCGGTAATACTGCTGGGCGAGGCGGTAGTCCAGCGTTTCGTCGCCGGTCTGCAACCACACCTGATACCGCTGCGGATCCTGGAGGCCCGGCACTTCAAGCTCGGCCAGGGCCGTCACATGATCGTGGGTCAACTCCCAGGTCTCTTCGGTATACAGGTTTTTCTGTGTCCCCAGGTACCCGTCGAACATCCGGTGCGGGCTGACCGCCGGGTTGATCAACAAGGCCTTGAGGCCGTGGCGCTCAGCCAGGTGAGTGGCATAGTAGCCGCCGAGTGAGCTGCCGACCAGCAGTGGCCGCCCCAGCTCGGCAATCGCCCGCTCCAGCTGACCGATGGCCTCGCGCGGGTGGTGATGCAAAGCCGGAACCCGCAACCGATCCCCCAGCCCGAGCCGCTCCATCACACCCACCAGCTGACAGGCCTTTTTCGACGAAGGAGCGCTATTGAAACCGTGGATATAAAGGATCGAACCCGACATGCAAGCACCCTGTACAGTGAGGTGAAGTGCCGCAGTTTACAGGGAGTCGAGCGGGGTTGGGGCGCTGGCATGGATCAAAATGAAAGCCGCTCCCGCCGAGCACGCCAACACCAGGAGAAAACGACCGCCAGCCGGAGCGTCAGCACCGGCAAGCCAGCACACCACAAAACCACCCCGTTCTCTGCTCTCTGCTCTCTCCCACCTGCCACCCGCCACCGGCCACCTCCCACCACTCAACAGGCCGAGCGTTAGCTCGCCTGCCGCCCTTGATCTTGCTTTGGCTTTGGCTTTGGCTTTTGATCCACCCGCCCCATCGGCAGGCTGAGCGCAGGTATTCATCCGGGGATTGGCGCGCAGCGCCGTTCGACGCAGTCGAACTCATTGCATGGAGGTCGTCGCGCAGCAGACCGGAGGGCAATGCCCCCGGATGGATGCCGGAGCGAAGGAACCCCGAGCCTAGGCGAGGGGCCGGACGCTCGGGGCGAAGTGTTTTTTTGCTTACTTTTTTTAGGCGCTTGTAAAAAAAGTGAGTCGCCGTCGGGCGAAACCATAAGTCGCCACGACCGCAGCAACGGATATGTACACCGCACCTGCAAGAGAATGGCTGGCTGCCAAGACGCCTTCGCGGGCAAGCCCGCTCCCACAGGTGCACCTACGCAAGAGATGGGTTGGCTTCCAGGCCGCCTTCGGGCAAGCCCGCTCCCACAGGCCTACACCTGCAAGAGACAAATCGACTATCAGACCCGAGGAAACACTCAGTAACCGTTAGACCCGTAATCCACCTGAAACTCAAACCCGCTCACCCGCTCCACCCCAGTCTCAAGCCCCCCGTCAGGCAACAACCGCAACCACCGATAACCCGGCGCCAGCGTATCGACCTTGAAATCCTCACTACGAGGCTCGAACTGAATGCAGGTCGAAGGCGATGCAATCAAACGCACCCCGTTGCGTAACTGATCGATTTCCTGATGCACATGCCCCCACAACACCGCACGCACCTGGGTAAAACGATCAAGCACGGCAAACAACGCCTCCGGATTACGCAAACCGATCGGCTCCATCCAGGCACACCCAATGGACACCGGATGATGGTGAAAACACACCAGATGATGACGCTGCGGCGCCTCGCTCAAGGCCCGGGCCAGCAACTGCAACTGCTCGTCCTGCAAGTAACCGGGCACCGACCCCGGTACAGCGGAATCCAGCAAGGTAATCCGCCAGTTGCCAATGTCCACCACCGGCTCCAGAAAAGCACTCTGCACCGCCGCCTGGGCCATGATGCGTGGCTCGTCGTGATTACCCGGAATCCAGCGCGCCGGGGCATCGATTTGCCCGCTCATCTGGCGAAACTGCTGGTACGACTCCAGGGTGCCGTCCTGGGACAGGTCACCGCTGGCAATCACCAGGTCAATCCGTGATTGCTGCGCCAACGCCAGTTCGATGACCTGCTGCAGGCTGTCGCGCGTGTTCATGCCCAACAGTGTTCCGTCAGCTTCGGCAAACAGGTGGCTGTCAGAAAGCTGCACCAACAGCACGGGGTCGCTGGCATTCAGAGTGGATACGCTCGGCAAGGCGTTCTCCCGGGGCGTGGACAGGGATTGGAATGGAGGGGCAATTATGCTGGGGCAATCGTGAAGAGGAAACCTGTGAACCGGACACAGTTCACATCTGCGGTTTAACGCACCACTTCGTATTCGTGCCCGCACGCCAGGCAATGGCTCAGCCATTCGCCAAGGAAGACGTTGAGCTGGGCCTTTTCGTCCGGCTGGTGCATCAACGCATTGGGGTAAGGATAGATGCCCCGGAAGCGCCGCGCATGCTCGGCGCTGATGACCTCGGCCATGCGCGCATCGTGATAGACCTGGACTTCCAGCTGCGGCACCGGCAACCACGGCAGGCTGTGCTCCTGACGCACGCGCAAGGTCGTGGTGTACGGACAGGCCCGCAACACCTCCAGCGTCAGCACACCCAGCATCTGGTCGCCCTGGGTCATGGCAATGCGCCGGGCCCCTGGCTGGTTGCGCATATCCGGCAACAGGCGCAACAACCGGGCATAGTTGGCCTCGCAGGCGCTTTGCAGCCCCACAAGGTCGACCCGATATCGGTCGCGCTGTTTGATTACGACCATAGCCCCCTCACTTCAACGCGGTTCAAAGCCAGCCATTGCAAGGCAATAATGCTCGCCGCGTTGGAAATCCGCCCATCACGTACGGCCTGCAGGGCATCTTCAAAGTCCCAGGCCGTGACGCGAATATCTTCTGCCTCCTCTACCAGCCCGTGCAGGCCGCCCGCCTCGCTGCTGTCACAACGCCCCAGATACAAATGCACGTATTCGGTACTGCCGCCCGGCGATGGAAAGTAGTTGAGCATCGGCCACAGCGCAGTGAACTCAAGCCCAGCTTCCTCCTGCGCTTCGCGGTGAGCAACTTCTTCTGGCAGTTCGTCCTTGTCGATCAGACCGGCGACCAGTTCGATCAACCAGGGATTGTCAGTCTTGCCCAGCGCCCCCACGCGAAACTGCTCGATCAGCACCACTTCATCCCGCTGCGGATCGTAAGGCAGCACGCACACGGCATCATGACGAACGAACAATTCACGATTGATTTCACGGCTCATGCCGCCGGCGAACAGCTCATGGCGCAGGTGCACACGATCGAGCTGGTAGAAGCCTTTATGGCAGCTTTCAGTGCGCACGACGTCTACGGTGGTCGGGGTGGCCTTGGCAAAATCAGTCATAACAATCCTCGTCTACTGCAAAATCCGTCCGAGGCTGCCCCCAGTCTTCGCGCCATCCTAACGCGCCCGTCACGATTGATGCAGCCCCTTTGAGGTCGCCGGGATAGACGGCAGGGGGGCAAACCAACTCTAATTGGCACTATTGAGCTTAGTGGCGAACTGACTGCGCCGCTGACAGTCGAAGCCGGTAACTTTTGCCTACCCCTGATTCATGAAGGACGCCCATGTCACTTTTGAAAATCGCCTCCGTGGCCTGTATCGCCCTGACCCTGGGCGCCTGTCAAAGCCTGTTCCAGCCAAGCTACAAGGCGCCGCTGGAAACCCTGCGCGACACCGCCGAAACCATCAAGCCAGGTTGCACGGCCGCCGACTGCCCGCTGGTGAACATCGATACCGTGCGCTTTCCGGGCGAGCCGCAACTGGATGGCATCATCGAAAAACGCTTGCTGCAAATGACCCGCACCTCACCCGACGCCCCGTTGCCAGCCTCGCTCAACGCCTATCGCGATCAGTTTTTGCGTGACGCCGGCCCACGCCACAGCAGCTACCTGCAAGCCAAGGTACGGGAGCAGCATGACGGCTTGGTGATCATTGAGTTGTCCAGCTACCTGGACACCGGGACCGCCCATGGCACGCCGGGTCGCGGCTTCATCAATTATTCGCGCCAGGAGCACAAGGTGCTGAATCTGTCTGACATGCTGCGGCCCGGGCAGGAAGAAGCATTCTGGAAAGCCGCCCAGGTGGCGCATAACAGCTGGCTGATCAGCACCCGGCTCGATCAGGAGCCGGAATTCATGAAAGCCTGGCCGTTCAAGAAAACCCCGAATGTGGCCTTGACCACTGCCGGGGTGATGCTCAAGTACGACGTGACCACGATTGCGCCTTACGCGCTGGGCCACGTCGAACTGAAGATCCCTTACTCGCGCCTGGGCGGCATCCTCAAGCCTGAGCTGGTTCCCGCCCGTCCGTAACGACACGCCCCAGCAGCAACTGGAGCAGCCCTGCCAGTATCAACGCCGGCAGGGTTGCGCCGATTTCAGGGTAGAGATTGGCCAGCAGGTGATACGTGCTTACACCCCCCAGCCAGGCCAGCAAGCTCGTCCCGCGCAAAGCCGATAACGCCGCCTGGGCCCTGCGCTTGCGCAGAATGAAGTGATCCACCAGCACAACGCCAAACAGCGGCGCAAACACCGAACCGATCAACAGCAGGAAGTTCTGGTACTGGGCCAGCGGTGCCAGCAGGGCGATCAAGGTGCAGATCACCCCGATGGCCAGGGCCAGGTGTTCGACCTTCAGGCGCAACAGAATCCCGCTGGAAACCGCCGCCGAGTGAATGTCGGCAAAGGCGTTTTCGGACTCGTCGAGCAGGATCAACAACAGCGGAATCCCCAGGCCGGCACCGGCCAGCGCCAGCAGCAAGGCGTTGACTTCGCCGCTCGGCGCGAAGGCCAGGGTGTAGGCCACGCCCAGGCTCATCAGCCAGAAGTTACCGATAAAGAAACCAAGCGCGGTGCCGCCGAAGACGTTTTTGGCCCGTTTGCCGAAGCGCGAGTAGTCGGCGATCAGCGGCAACCACGACAGCGGCATGGCGATGGCGATGTCAAAACCCACGGCGAACGGCATCGAACCGTCACCGGCCTGTGCCCATAGCGCGGCCAGGTCGGCTTTGGCGAACAGGTTCCAGGTCAGCCAGATACACGCGGCCAGCAGCAGCCAGATCCCCCACTTGCGCAGCACTTTGCGCACGAAGGTCAACGGGCCACTGACTGCCAGCAACGTGGCCAGAGCACCGAAGAACAGCGTCCACAGCAGCGGGTTCGACCACAGGCTGCCTTCGCTGAACGCCCGGGCGCCCAGCAGGCTGGCCGCGTCGCGCATGACGATGATCTCGAACGAACCCCAGCCGATCAGTTGCAACAGGTTCAACAGCGCCGGCAGGCTCGCACCGCGAGTACCGAGGCTGAGTTTGAGCGCGGCCATCGACGACAGGCCGGTGTCGCTGCCGATCACGCCAACCGCCGCCAGCAGCAACACGCCAACCAGCGTGCCAAGGAAAATCGCCAGCAATGAGCCGGACAGGCCCAGGCCGGGTGCGAGCAAGGCACCGGTCTGCAGCACCATCAGGCCGATACCAAGGGAAAACCACAGGGAGAACAGATCGCGGCCGCCGAAGACTCGTTTGTCAGTGGGCACCGCGATGTCGGGTGAGTACGTGCTGGGTTGAATGCTCAAGGGTGTTATCTCAGAGGGACATTTGTTGTTGTGTCGATCACGCACCATTCCTGTGGCGAGGGAGCTTGCTCCCGCTGGGC
Organism: Pseudomonas sp. Irchel s3h17; assembly: GCF_900187505.1. Classification (GTDB taxonomy): domain Bacteria; phylum Pseudomonadota; class Gammaproteobacteria; order Pseudomonadales; family Pseudomonadaceae; genus Aquipseudomonas. Next base: position 238,150 of record NZ_FYDL01000003.1, on the reverse strand, counting down.
TGCGCAGCAGACCCAAACCCGGCCACCGCATTCTGACAGTCAGTTCGCGGTTTACGGATTTACGACTGCTGCGCAGCCGAACGGGAGCAAGCTCCCTCGCCACAACGGCTCCGGTGTTCCGGAACCATCAGGTCAGATCAAACCTTCTTGTACAGCTGACTGCCTTCCTGCTTGAAGCGCTCGGCCTGTTCCGCCAGGCCCCGGGCGACGTCCACGTCGACGGCATCGATCCGTTGGTTGGCCGCGTACTCGCGAACTTCCTGGGTGATCTTCATCGAGCAGAATTTCGGCCCGCACATGGAGCAGAAATGCGCGACCTTGGCCGAGTCCTTCGGCAGGGTTTCGTCGTGATACGAACGCGCGGTGTCAGGGTCCAGGCCCAGGTTGAACTGGTCTTCCCAACGGAATTCGAATCGCGCCTTGCTCAAGGCGTTGTCGCGAATCTGCGCCCCCGGATGCCCCTTGGCCAGGTCGGCGGCGTGCGCGGCAATCTTGTAGGTGATGATCCCGGTCTTCACGTCATCCTTGTTCGGCAGGCCCAAGTGCTCCTTGGGCGTGACGTAGCAGAGCATGGCGCAACCGAACCAGCCGATCATCGCCGCCCCGATACCGGAGGTGATGTGGTCGTAACCCGGAGCGATGTCGGTGGTCAGCGGGCCGAGGGTGTAGAACGGCGCCTCGTCGCAGCACTCCAGCTGCTTGTCCATGTTCTCCTTGATCAACTGCATCGGCACATGGCCAGGGCCTTCGATCATGCACTGCACGTCGTGCTTCCAGGCGATCTTGGTCAGCTCGCCGAGGGTTTCCAGCTCGCCGAACTGCGCTTCGTCGTTGGCATCGGCAATCGACCCCGGACGCAGGCCATCGCCCAGCGAGAAGCTGACGTCGTAGGCCTTCATGATTTCGCAGATTTCGTCGAAGTGGGTGTAGAGGAAGTTTTCTTTGTGGTGCGCCAGGCACCACTTGGCCATGATCGAACCGCCGCGGGAAACGATGCCGGTCACGCGCTTGGCGGTCAGCGGCACGTAACGCAGCAACACACCGGCGTGGATGGTGAAGTAGTCGACGCCCTGCTCGGCCTGCTCGATCAGCGTGTCGCGGAACAGCTCCCAGGTCAGGTCTTCGGCCACGCCATTGACCTTCTCCAGCGCCTGGTAGATCGGCACGGTACCGATCGGCACCGGCGAGTTGCGGATGATCCACTCGCGGGTTTCGTGAATGTGCTTGCCGGTGGACAGGTCCATGACCGTATCCGACCCCCAGCGAATGCCCCAGGTCAGTTTCGCCACTTCTTCTTCGATGGACGAACCCAGTGCGCTGTTGCCGATGTTGCCGTTGATCTTCACCAGGAAGTTACGGCCGATGATCATCGGTTCCAGTTCGACGTGGTTGATGTTGGCCGGGATGATCGCGCGACCACGAGCAATCTCCTCGCGCACGAATTCGGCGGTGATCTCTTTCGGGATGCTGGCGCCAAAGCTGTGGCCGGCGTGTTGCTGCTTCAGCAGACCCGCGGCACGGGCCTCTTGCAGCTTCATGTTCTCGCGGATGGCGACGTATTCCATCTCGGCGGTGATGATGCCTTTACGCGCATAGTGCATCTGGCTGACGTTGGCACCGGCCTTGGCCCGACGCGGGTTGTTCACATGGGCGAAGCGCAGCTTGGTCAGCTCGGCATCCGCCAGACGCTCCTGGCCGAAGTTCGAGCTCAGGCCAGGCAGACGCTCGGTGTCGCCACGGTCGTCGATCCACGCCGAACGCACATCGCCCAGACCTTTGCGCACGTCGATCACAACATTGGGATCGGTGTACGGGCCGGATGTGTCATACACGGTAACCGGCGCATTGATCTCGCCGCCGAAGTCAGTGGGGGTCACGTCCAGGGTAATTTCGCGCATGGGCACGCGAATGTCCGGGCGCGAACCCTGGACATAGATCTTTTGCGAGCGGGTAAAGGGCTGAACCGACTGCTCATCGACCTTGGCCGAGTCACTCAGGTTGGTCGCATTTTTTGGTTTTGTCGTCATCACGGGCTCTCCAGACAGCATCCAGGCAGTGGATTGTCGGAGCAGAACCTGAGAGGCACGGACGCACCAGGACTGGTGCTGTGCTTCGTCACGCACAGGAACGTTCGATTGTCGAACAATATCCCGGACGAAGCACAAGAGGACTCGCCGGGTGACGAGAAATCTTGTTCCCTACGCAGGCGCTAACCTGATCAGGTTCAACGGGATCCGAAATTATTCGATCTCAGCCTCATAGCAAGGCACCCCGACAAGAACCCGACCAGTCTAGACACAACCGGCAAAGAACGCCAACCCCTGTGTAAACAGCGTGATGAATGGCGCAATTGCCGCATTTGTAACAAGAACATGCACTACTGCACTCACAACCCCGCACGTTACCTTGACGCTGTAATGCTAGCGCCGTAAGTTTGGGCGCCTGAATTCTCGTCGTAATATCACTGCTAGGGATCGCCTCATGCTGCGAAAACTCTCACTGGCGCTCGCCGTGTCATGTGCGTCCAATGGAATGGTCTGGGCAGCGCAAGCATCCCTGGCGACCAACACCGACCTGGTGAGCGTCTATCAAGAGGCGGTCAACAACAACGCCGACCTGGCCGCAGCCCGCGCTCAATACGGCGCGCAAAAGGAAGTCGTGCCCCAGGCCCGCGCAGGCCTGCTGCCGAACCTGTCGGGTGGTGCAGAAATCGCCAACGTGCGCACCGACATCGACGCACCGTCGGCCATCGCCAACCGTAATGCTCACGTCTACCAGGCCACACTGGCCCAGCCACTGTTCCGCGCCGACCGCTGGTTCCAGTTCCAGGCGGCCAAGGACGTCAATGAACAGGCGGCACTGCAACTGTCGGCCACCGAGCAGAACCTGATCCTGCAAACCGCCGAGAACTACTTCAACGTACTGCGCACCCAGGACAACCTGGCGTCGACCAAAGCGGAAGAAGCCGCGTTCAAACGCCAACTGGACCAGTCCAACGAACGTTTCGATGTGGGCCTGTCGGACAAGACCGACGTGCTGCAATCGCAAGCCAGTTATGACACCGCCCGCGCCAACCGGATCCTGGCCCAGCTCCAGGTGGATGACGCGTTCGAAGCGCTGGTCACCCTGACCAACCGTGAGTACAACTCGATTCAGGGCATCGTCCACACCTTGCCGATCCTGCCGCCGGCGCCTAACGACGCCAAAGCCTGGGTCGACACCGCCGCGCAACAGAACCTCAACCTGTTGGCCAGCAACTACGCGGTGAACGCAGCCGAAGAAACCCTCAAGCAGCGCAAGGCCGGTCACGCGCCGACAGTCGACGCGGTGGCGCAGTACAAAAAAGGCGACAACGACGCACTGGGCTTCAGCAACCCGAGCGCCTTTGGCCAGCCGTACAGTGGCGACGTCTCGCAGACCTCAGTCGGCCTGCAGTTGAACATTCCGATCTACAGCGGCGGGCTGACCAGTTCCCAGGTGCGCCAATCCTATTCACAGCTGGAACAGAGCGAACAGCAACGCGAATCCCTGCGTCGACAAGTGGTGGAAAACACCCGTGACCTGCACCGCGCCGTCAATAGCGACGTCGAGCAGGTGCAGGCGCGCCGCCAGTCGATCATCTCCAACCAGAGCGCGGTGGAAGCCACGGAAATCGGTTATCAGGTGGGTACGCGCAATATCGTTGACGTGCTCGACGCCCAGCGTCAGCTGTACACCTCGGTGCGCAACTATAACAACAGCCGCTACGACTATATCCTCGACAACCTGCGCCTGAAACAGGCCGCTGGCACCTTAAGCCCCGGCGACCTGCAAGACCTCAAGCGCTACCTCAAGGCCGACTACAACCCGGACAAGGACTTCCTGCCACCGGACCTGGCCAAAGCCGCGGCAGAACAACTGAAAGCCCGCCCTTGAAGCGCCTGTTGCTCGCACTGGGCTGCGAAGCAGCCCTGAAGCCTGGCACCGCGCTGTAGCAGGTACTCCGCAATCACCCCGATGACGACCGGGAACCGCTCCCTCGCCACCGCTGTAACGCTCAGGCTTTGTCGATCAACCGCCCCAACCCATCGAGCAACCGCTGCAAGGCGCCCTGGTTGGCGCGCATTACGTTCAACCCTGCCTCCGCCATGCGCTGCGCATCCGTTGGCAGTTCGAACAACCGCTGCACGGCGACCGCCAACCCTTGGGCATCCTCTACTTCCTGCAAGGCATCGGCACTGCGCATCAACGCCGCGATCTCCAGGAAGTTGAACAGATGGGGGCCGCTGAGCACCGGTTTCGCCAGGGCCGCGGGCTCCAACAGGTTATGCCCGCCATTCGGCACCAGGCTGCCGCCGACAAACGCACTGTCCGCCAGCGCATAGAGAAACAGCAGTTCACCCATGGTGTCGCCGAGCAACACCGACGTATCAGCGTTGACCGCCATGTCGGTCGAGCGCCGGACCGTACTGAAACCCTGTTGCTGGCAAAGCTCGAACACCGAATTGAAACGCTCGGGGTGGCGCGGTACCAGAATCAGCAGCGCATCCGGGTGGCTGCCAAGCAATTGCCGGTGGGCGGCCAGCACCACCTCGTCTTCGCCTTCATGGGTACTCGCGGCGATCCACACCGGCCGCTCGACCGCCTGCCATTGCTCGCGCAACCGGGCGGCGCGCTGCAGCAATTGCGGGTCGATACTCAGGTCAAACTTGATCGAGCCGGTGACCTGCACCGTCTCTGGCCGTGCGCCGAGCTGCCGGAAACGCTCGGCTTCGGCCTCGGTTTGCACGGCAAACAGGCTCATCTCAGCCAGCATCGGCTGAGTCAGGCGACTGAAGCGGCCGTAGCCTCGGGCCGAGCGCTCTGAAAGCCGGGCATTGGCCAGCGCTACGGGAATCCCGCGCTTGGCGCACTGATGAATGTGGTTGGGCCATAACTCGGTTTCCATGATCACCGCCAGTCTGGGCTGGACCCTGTCGAGGAACCTGGCGGCCGCACAGGGCAAGTCGTAAGGCAGGTAGCAGTGCTGGATGCGCGGTTCATTGGCGAACATTGCGTGAATCCGTTCCGAACCGGTCGGGGTCATGCACGTCACGGTGATCGGAAGCTCTGGATAACGCTCCAGCAGTGCACGGATCATCGGCGCCGCGGCGATGCTCTCGCCCACCGATACCGCATGCACCCAGAGGCCACCCGGCTTCATCATCGGCAAGCCGAGGGAGAAGCGCTCACCGATGCGCTTGGCGTATGCCGGGGCCTTGCGCGAACGCAGCCACAGCCGAATCGCTACCAGTGGCAGCCCGAGGTAAAACAGCGCGGTATAGAGGGTTCTGTTCATGGCGCCGGAGTTTATCGGCTTTTTCAGTCGATCGCCTGCAAGTGCACGGCAAATCGTTCCGCCAGCCAGCGCGCCGCCGGCCCGAGTGTTTCATCACGCCGCCAGACCAACTCCACCACCAACGCCGGCGGGGTCCACTCGCTGACCAGTTCGACCATCTGCCCTTGATAGGCGGGGTACTGCACCACATGCCGGGGCAGCCAGCCCCAGCCCAGCCCCCGCATCACCCATTCGGCCAGCACGTAGAAGCTGTCGGCGCGCCAGACTTGCGGGCTGGCCTGCTCGCTGCCCGGGTAGACACTCGAATGGGTGGCCATCAGCAATTGCCGATGCTGGGCCATTTGCTGGCAATTGACCTGCCCGCCTACGGCCAGCGGGTGGCCGACGCCGCACACCGTGACCATCTCGACACTGCCCAGTACGCGACGCTCCAAGGCTTCGGGGATCTGCTCGTGATAGAACAACAGACCCAGGTCCGCCTGACGCTGCTCCAGTTTGCGCGCCACATCACCCTGCGCGGCGCTGGCCAGTTGCACTTCCAGGCTGGGAAATTGCTCGGCCAGGGCTTCGAGGCTGTCGAGCACTGGCTGATAGGGCATCGCCTCGTCCTGAGCCAGGCGCAAGCGCGCCTCTTGTCCGCGCATCAATGCCTGTGCCCGACCATTGAGGCGCTCGCACTGGCGCAACACCTCCCGCGCCTCCTCCAGCAATGCGCTACCGGCTTCGGTCAGCCGTGGCTGGCGCCCGCTGCTACGATCAAACAGGCTGACGCCGAGGTCGGCTTCAAGCAAGGCAATCGAACTGCTGACCGCCGACTGTGCCTTGCGCTGATCCCGGGCCACGGCGGAAAACGAACGTTGCTCGGCGACGCTGACGAACAAGCGCATCTGCTCCAGATTCCATTGAATACTCATGGCTCAACCCATCTTCAAATCAGATAGGTAATGACTTTACCCCATCTGAAGAAACCCTAAAATGCCGACCTCAGAAAGCAACGTTTCACACGAGGATTGACCCATGACCGCCTACTACTACCTGGCCATCGCCATCTGCGCCGAAGTGATCGCCACTGTTTCGATGAAAGCGGTCAAAGGTTTCAGCACTCCCCTGCCCCTGCTGCTGGTGATCTGCGGCTATGGCATCGCCTTCTGGATGTTGACACTGGTGGTGCGCAGCGTCCCCGTGGGCGTGGCTTATGCCGTCTGGGCCGGCATGGGCATTGTGATGGTCAGCGTCGCCGCACTGTTTATCTACGACCAGAAGCTGGATGTACCGGCGATACTGGGCATGGCGCTGATCGTGCTGGGCGTGGTGGTGATCCAGCTGTTCTCGAAAACGGCTGGGCACTAACCGACGCCACCCGCCTTTGTGGCGAGGGTGCTCACCCCTTGGCCACAGGTTTACCTGCCCCCCAGTTGATCAGCAACAAATCCACTCCTCATCGAGGCTGTATACTGCGCCTCTCGTCTTGAACACTGAGGTCTGCGCATGCCATCCGTTATTTCCACCGACGTGCTGATTGTCGGCGCTGGTGTTGCCGGCCTCTGGCTGAATGCACGCCTGCGTCGCCAGGGTTATTCGACCGTGCTGGTGGAAAGCGCCAGCCTCGGCGGCGGGCAAAGCGTCAAGTCCCAGGGGATCATCCACGGTGGTGCCAAGTACGCCCTGCACGGCGCACTGACCGGTGCCTCGGAAGCCATTGCCGACATGCCACGGCGCTGGCGTGACGCCCTGGCCGGCGACGGCGAACTGGACCTGACCGGAGTGCGCCTGCTCTCCGAGGCCCACTACCTCTGGTCGCCCGGCACCCTGGCCGGCAACCTCACCAGCTTCTTCGCCAGCAAGGCCGTGCGCGGCCGGGTCGACCAGGTCAAGGGCGAACAATTACCCCCTGCCCTGCAAGACAAGCGCTTCAAGGGCAAGGTCTATCGCCTGGCCGAACTGGTCATCGATGTACCGAGCCTGATCGCACGCCTGGCCGAACTGGCCGGCGACGGACTGCTGGCCGGGCAAAAGATCGAACCCTTGCTGGAAAACGGCGAACTGGTCGGCCTGCGGGTCGACGAGCGGGACATCCGTGCGCAGCGCATTGTCCTCAGTGCCGGCGCTGGTAATGCCGAATTGCTCGCGACCCTCGGCCTGAGCCAGCCGGCCATGCAAATTCGACCGCTGCACATGGTTCTGGTCAAAGGCCCGAGCCTCAAACCGCTGTACGCCCACTGCCTGGGCGGCGGGCCGAAGCCGCGCATCACTGTCACCACTCATCCGGCAGCCGACGGCCAATGGGTCTGGTACCTGGGGGGCGATATCGCCGAAGCCGAGGGTGTGGCGCGGGAGCCGGCGGCGCAGATCGCCGCCGCACAGAAGGAACTCGGCAACCTGTTGCCCTGGGTCGACCTCAGTCAGGCGCAGTGGACGACCTTGCGGGTCGATCGCGCCGAGCCGTTGCAATCGGGCCTGACCCGCCCGGACAATGCCTTTCTCGCCGAGCAGGATCGCCTGCTGGTAGGCTGGCCGACCAAACTCGCACTGGCGCCCGACTTCGCTGACCGGGTGATCACCGCGCTGCAACGCGACGCCATCCAGCCGAGCCACCCGGCGCCGTTGCCTGACCTGCCAAAACCGCCCATGGGTGTACCGGCCTGGGAGCAACTGCTGCCATGAGCCATGCCACTTTGCACGACCTGCACCGCCCGCTGGGTAGCACAGGGTTGATGGTGTCGCCGCTGGGCCTGGGGACGGTGAAACTTGGCCGCGATCAGGGGGTGAAATACCCCAACGGCTTCCAGATCCCGGACGATGACGAGGCGCGCGGCCTGCTCAAGCTGACCCGCGACCTGGGCATCAACCTGATCGACACCGCCCCGGCCTATGGCCGCAGTGAAGAGCGCCTCGGCCCGCTGTTGCGTGGCCAGCGTCATGACTGGGTGATTGTCAGCAAGGTCGGTGAAGAGTTCGTCGACGGTCAGTCCCGCCATGACTTCAGTGCCGCCCACACGCGGTTTTCAGTCGAACGCAGCCTGCAACGCCTGGAAACGGATTTTATCGACCTGGTGCTGGTGCATTCGGACGGCAATGACCTGGCCATTCTCAATGAAAGCGAGGTCTACCAGACCCTCGCCGAGCTCAAGCGCGAAGGCAAGATCCGTGGTTTCGGCTTTTCCGGCAAAACCGTCGACGGTGGCCTGAAGGCGCTGGAGCAGGGTGATTGCGCCATGATCACCTACAACCTCAACGAACAGGCCGAACGGCCGGTCATCGACTACGCTGCTGCCCACGGTAAAGCCATTCTGGTCAAGAAGGCCCTGGCCAGCGGTCACGTTTGCCTGAGCCCGGGCGTAGACCCGGTGCGTGCCAGCTTCGAGTTGTTGTTTGCACAACCCGGTGTTGCCAGTGCTATTGTCGGGACCATCAATCCGCTGCACCTGGCCCACAATGTGGCGACCGTTGCTCAAGTCCTGACCCGCCGTTGACTAGCCACCGAGGCGGCCGACCCCGACGCAAGAAGGAGCCGACATGCCACGCACACTGATCAGAAAGAACCCTAGTAACTTCAAGACACTGCCACTGTATGTCGAAGCGACGCCCGACGGCCTGAGCTACCAGAGTGTCGGGAGGCCGCTCAACTTCTCCCAGACCCTGCAGCGCCGACGTCCGGTGACGGTGGCCAATGCCGAGCACTTTGCCCTGGAACTGGCCAACCTCGGCGTGTCGGTACGCCTGACCCTGCGCTGGCAGAATCGCGATTACTGGGTGCTGGTGCGCCAGCGCCGCCAGGATCGGGGCGACGTGGTGCTGAAACTGATTTCCGGTTATGTGCCCGCTCACGAACTCAATCTGCCGCTGCACACAGCCATTCAGGAGATTGCCGAGGAGTGCCTGCTGGAAACCCCGGAAGGCTGGCTCGGCGGACGCTTCAATGACACTTGGTTACCGGCCCCCTATGCCACTGCGCTGCACTACCGGGAAGCCATGCCGTTTCGCCTGATGCCAGAATCCGGTGCCGCCCGCCCCGTACGCTGCGCCAACCTGCAATTGATCGAGCGCCCGCGCGCCTATGTGCACCTGCCTACCGCATCGCTGCAACTGATTTACGATTTGCGCCTGGAGGTCCCCAAGGAAGCCAAGTCCTTGAGCCTGTTCCACGTCGATGAGCGCCTGGAAGGTGATCAACTGGTCGCACGGCTGGACCGCAAGCGCCCGGACCTGTACCTGATGCCGCTTCAGGATGGCCAGCCGGTGCCTGAGCTCTACACCCTGAAAAAAGACCAGCTGTACCCCGCAAGCACACGCGGCCTGTACCTGGCGGAAAGTTTTGCCCGTCAGGAAGGCTGGCTGGTCAGGGATGAGCGGATTCGCTGGAAGGACTGGCTCAAGCAACAGGGCTTGAGTCAGCCGGACAAGCCTTCGGGCTTGAGCCGCCTGACCGGCAAGGCCAAACAGCTGCTGAAGAAGATCGTGCCGCACAAGGCGGCACGCTAACCCCCAGTGGCGAGGGAGCTTGCTCCCCTTGGCCAGTCCACGTTCGGGACGCAGCTGTCGTAGACCGTGCCGGGAGAGTACCTGGATCGATGCGGTGGAGGCTTCGGGGTTGGCGGGAGCAAGCGCCCTCGCCACGACAAACCCCTCACCATCGCGTCAGTTCTTGCGGATTTTCTCGACAATGGCGGTGGTCGAGCTGTTTTCCACCAGCCCCAACACCTTCACCGTGCCGCCGTAAGCGCTGACGATATCGGCGCCGACGACTTGGTCTATGCCGTAATCGCCGCCCTTGACCAGCACGTCCGGCTTGACCTGCGACAGCAGGTTTTCCGGTGTCCCTTCAGGGAAGCTGATCACCCAGTCCACCGCCCCCAGCCCCGCCAACACGGCCATGCGTCGGTCAACACTGTTGATCGGCCGCCCCGGGCCTTTCAAGCGGCTGACCGAGGCATCGTCGTTGACCGCCACGATCAACCGGTCGCCCTGCGCGCGCGCCTGCTCGAGGTAGGTCACGTGGCCGGCATGCAGGATGTCGAAGCATCCGTTGGTGAACACGATCGACTCGTTATGCGCGCGCGCATCGTCAATCGCCAGCAGCAACTGGTCGAGGCTCAGCACACCCCGCTCGGAACCCTCTTCACGCTGGATCGCACGACGCAGTTCCGGGGCACTGATGGCCGCCGTACCCAGTTTACCGACCACGATACCCGCAGCCAGGTTGGCCAGGGCCACCGCATGGGGCAATTCCTCACCGGCCGCAATCGCCGCGGCCAGGGTGGAAATCACCGTATCGCCGGCACCGGTGACGTCGAACACTTCACGGGCACGGGCCGGCAGGTGCAATGCCGGGTGATCGGGACGCAGCAAGGTCATGCCGTGCTCCCCACGGGTCACCAGCAACGCGCCGAGGTCCAGGTCGTGCATCAACTTCGCGCCCTTGTTCACCAGGTCGTGCTCGTCGACACAGCCACCGACGATGGTCTCGAACTCGCTGAGGTTCGGCGTGATCAGGCTGGCACCGCGGTAGATCGAAAAATCCTTGCCCTTCGGGTCGGCCAGCACCGGAATGCCACGGGCACGGGCGGCCTGAATCAGCACCTGATGGTTCCTCAGGGCGCCTTTGCCGTAGTCGGACAACACCAGCACCTTGATGCCTTCCAGCAGGCTGTCGACTTGCTCACCGAGCGCCAGCGCGTCGGTGGCGAAGGGTTCTTCGAAGTCGATACGCAGCAATTGCTGGTGACGACTCATGACCCGCAGCTTGACGATGGTCGGCTGGTGCGCAATGCGCTGGAACAACGCACGGACACCGGCGCCCTTAAGGCTGTTGGTCAGGCTGTCGGCGGCCTCGTCATCACCGGTCACACCGACCAGGGATGCCGGCGCACCGAGCGCGGCAATGTTCAAGGCAACGTTGGCGGCGCCGCCCGGGCGGTCTTCGATTTGCTCGACCTTGACCACTGGCACCGGCGCCTCAGGAGAAATCCGTGAGGTACCACCATGCCAGTAACGGTCGAGCATGACATCGCCGACCACCAAGACAGGGGCTTGATCGAATCGCGGCATGGACAACTTCATGGTGCAACCCACATACAAAATGAACAGGGGCGCGATATTAGCACAGGGTGAACGCTGCCTAGTTCGACAGCTTCATCCACTGTGAATCCGAGCGTTACATTGGTTATTTTTTAAACAGAATATGCAAATAGAGGGAGACTTTCAGGATGAGTCAGGGCACCCGAATGCAAGACGACGGGCGCATTGCACGCCCGCACGCTTCAGGGTGAACAACGTCCACCCCCACGGGTTTACATCAGGTGATGTCCACCGGAGCGGGCTCGTCCAGGCCCATGGCATGCAGACGGGAATAGTACCCGCCTTGCGCCAGCAGTTCGGCATGAGTGCCCCGCTCGACAATCTCACCGTGATCCATCACCAGGATCAGGTCCGCCTTTTCAATGGTCGACAGTCGGTGCGCAATCACCAGCGTGGTACGGCCCTTCATGACTTTATCCAGGGCAGCCTGGATATGCCGCTCGGACTCGGTGTCCAGTGCCGAGGTCGCCTCGTCGAGGATCAGCAACGGCGCGTTTTTCAACAATGCACGAGCGATCGCCAGGCGCTGACGCTGCCCGCCGGAGAGCAATACACCGTTCTCGCCGACTTCAGTATCCAGGCCTTGTGGCAGCTGGGAGATGAAGTCCATCGCGTAAGCGTCTTCAGCGGCTTTCTCGATGTCTGCACGCGGTGCGCCCGCCAGGTCGCCATAGGCGATGTTGTTGGCGACGGTGTCGTTGAACAGGGTCACGTGCTGTGTAACCTGCGCCACGTGCTTGCGCAGGTTACGCAGGCGATACTCTTCGATCTCCACGTCATCGAGCAGTATTTTCCCGCTCTCATGATGGTAGAAACGCGGGATCAGGCTGGCCAGCGTCGACTTGCCGCTGCCCGAACGACCGACCAACGCGATCATCTGCCCCGGTGCGGCCGTGAAGCTGATGTCCTTGAGTACTTCGCGATCGGTGCCCGGGTAAGTGAAGCTCAGCTTTTGCACATCCAGACGGCCGCTGACGCGTTCACGCTCGATCGTCCCGTTGTCGACTTCCGGCTCGACATCCAGTTGCTCAAAGATGCTCTCGGCGCCGGCCACGCCCTTTTGAATGGTCGAACTGACTTCCGACAATTGGCGAATCGGCTTGGGCAGCAAGCCCGCGGCAGTAATGTAGGCCACCAGATCACCGGCCGTCGCATCACCGCGCAGATACAGCACCAGGAACATCAACGACGCCATGGCGGTGTAGATCACCAACTGCAACGCAGGCGTGTAGATTGCGCTGGTCCGGGTCATGCGCAGCTGCTTGTTGGTATTGCTCTGGCTGGCGCGGGCAAAGCGTTGCTCTTCGTAGCTTTCACCACCAAAGCTGCGTACCACCCGATAGCCCTGAATGGTCTCGGACGCCACGTGCGTCACGTCCCCCATCGCTACCTGGATCCTCTTGCTTTGCTTGCGGAATTTCTTGCTGGTATTACCGACCATGAAGGAAATAATCGGCAGAATCGCCAGCATCACCAGGGTCAGCTTCCAGTTCATCCACAACAGGTAGGCAAACAGGAAGATGACTGTCAGGCCTTCACGAATCACTACCTTGATGGCATCCGTTGCCGCGCCGGTGACCATGGTCACGTTGAAGGTGATGCGCGAAATCAGATGCCCGGAATTGTGGGTATCGAAATAACGGTTAGGCAGCACCAGCAGCTTGTTGAACAGCTCTACCCGCAGGTCATGGACCAGCCCCAGGGAAACCTTGGCCAGGTAGTAGTTGCTCAGAAACGAGCCAAGCCCCTGCCACGCCGCGATCAGAATGATCAGCAGGGGCACGGCGACCAGCAGCTGCAAATCCTGCAGATAAGGCACATTGGGGAAGAGCACCGCTTCAGGGTCGCTCAAGCCGTCGACGAAATATTTGAGAATCCCCGCCAGCATTGGCTGAGTGGAAGCAAATATGACGAAGCCCACAATACTCAACAGGAAAATGCCGATGTAGGGTTTTACGTACCCCAACAGTCGAAAATAGATTTTCAGGCTTGAATCCTGTTCCGCTTTGGGCGGTGCTGCACTCATCGTAGAGCTCACTTCTTAGGTAGAACGCGGAATTTTATCACAGGCGTTGTACTTGGCCTGTGTCCATACCAAAATAGTGGCCAGGCCAACCGGTAGCCAACTGATGAACCATTCGGCCCGCGGCGTGCCACTGATACTGGCCGCATCGAATTGCATTGCCAGAAACGAGAACATCCAGATACCGATGACACCCCGCCCATAGAGCGTTTCGCGGGCTCGCCAGGCCTCACGCAATACCGCAAACCAGACCGCGCTCCACAGCAATAGCCCAGGCACCCCCAACTCGATGGCGATATGGGTGAACAAGTTGTGGGAGTGATCAAACTGCAAGCCTGCAGCCGACACCGAGTAGGCAGACCCCAGGCCCAGGCCACGCAACGGATGCTGCGCAATCATGTCCAGGCTGGCCATGAATATTTGTGGTCGGAACGACGCACCGCGAGCCATCACCAGTGGTTCGAGCAACCAGAAAGCCACCATCGTCAGCGCCAAAGCGGTCGCCGCGACGATGCGGCTCTGTCGGTCACGGCACCAGATCGGCATGGCGATGATCGTCAACAGCAAGGCCAGTGCAGCGCCGCGACTCTGGGAGAGCAGGACAAAACCCGCAAGCAACGCCAGCGCCACCGCCCAGCCCACCTGTACCCAGCGGTTGCGCGGCACCCAATGGGATAACCAGACAGCTGCCAGCCCCAGCACATACCCCCCCAGGATCGGGTGAGCCAGCTCTCCCAGCCCCACGAGGCGTGCCATCAGCGCATTGCCGTCGATCACATAGAACTTGATGGCCGCCAGCAACGCGGTCAACGCCAACCCCAGGCCGCCCCACTGCATGATGCGAATCACTCGCTCCGGACGGGCATTGGCCAGGAGCGGAAAGAACAACAGGAACACGATGATGTACAACGAGCGCTTGGCCCCCCGTGACGGATCCTCGTCATGGGTCCAGGTCAGCGTGAGCAAAGCCCATAACCCCAGCCCGAGCACACTCAGGCATAGCAGGCGCTGCCCTTGCCAGAGCTCCAGCAATCGGGCGCGCATCGACCAGGCAAAGAACAGTGTCGGCAGCCAGAGAAACGCAACCAGCCCCTGCTGATAGATCTTGTTGGTAGGCGCAAATGCAATAGCAAGCAAAAACCATAACAGGCCTGTCGCCATCCAAACCTGCGCCCAGCGCGTTTCCCGCATCTATCTACTCCCGCCAAATAATCCGACTGCCAACATGGCATGGTGAAAACAACAACTTTTCGGCATCATTGCTCGCCAATACGCCCCATATTTTCTACAAGGCTTACTCAATGCAATGCTCCCGGCTTCCCAATGCCGCTTTAAATCAATTGGTTGATGGCGCCAGAGTACTAGAAGCGGACAGCTTCGGCCCAAAAGTCTTCCTTTTGCCGGACGGGAACATCCTCAAGCTGTTTCGCCGCAAGCGACTGCTCTCCTCGGCACTGCTTCGCCCTTACTCCAAACGCTTCATCGACAATGCCGTGAGGCTGGAAAAGATAGGGATTCCAACCCTGCGGGCACTCCAGCTCCATCAACTGGAAACACCTGGCATGACCGCCGTACTCTACCGCCCCCTGCCAGGGGAAACGCTGCGCCAGATCGCGGAGAAAGACGGGTTCGAGTGGCAACAGTCGCTGCCTGCACTGACTGTGTTCATTCGCCAACTGCACAGCGCCGGGGTCTACTTCCGCTCCCTGCACCTGGGCAACATCGTGGTGACACCCGACAACCAGTACGGCCTGATCGATGTCGCCGACATGCGCTTCCTCCGCGGGCCGTTGCCGCACCATCTAGTCAAGCGCAACCTGCAGCACTTCGCGCGCTACATTGACCGAGAGAAGCTGAACAAGAGCTTTCCAATGCAGTCGCTGGAACAATCCCTACTGTCGGCATGACAGCAGGGTCCGGGCAGCCTGACAGAACTCCTGCCAGGCGCCGCCTGGAGAAAGTACAGCGAATTGGTCCTCTGCAACCTGCCCGGGAGCGACGTCGAAGGCCTGGATTAACGCCGCGCTCCAGGCATCCGGATCTTCTGTCGTGGCGTACCAACCCGCCTGCGCCAACTGTTCGCGAAACACCGCCAGCTCGCTGGTCAGGACCGGAACACCCGCCAGCACCGCCTCTTGCAGAATCAGGCCAAGGCCTTCTTCCAGCGACGGGATAGCCACCCAGTCGAAAGCCCGATACAGCGTTGCAGCATCATCCAGATGCCCCGGCATCGAAACCCTGTCACGCAAGCCCAGCCGGCTGATCTGCTCTTGCAACGCGGTACGCGCCTGACCTTCGCCGACGATCACCAGGTGCATCTGCGGACGCTGTACCAACGCCTTGGCAAAGGCATCGATCAAACACGCAAACCCCTTGTTACCCACCAGACGACCTACCGCCCCCACGACTGGCGTGTCATCGACGGGCAATTGCAGTCGGGCACGGGCCTGTTCGCGGGACAGCAGCCGGGAGCGGAAGGCCGTCGGGTCAAGCGCGCTGCGTAGCGTGACGACCGGGACCTGCAGATCCCTCTCAAGGGCGTCGGCCAAGGTTTGGGAGACCGCTGCGACGGTCAGTTGCGCAGGAGGGAGTTGGCGCAGCAAGGTACGATCTGCCGCCTTGATCCGGGTTTCCCCGTGAAAGAGCACCACTGCCCGCAGTTGCGGCAGTTTTTTCAGAACCGGCAACAACGCTCGGGCCGTGCCCAAGCCATCGAGCAACACTACCTGTACATCAGTGCCCTTGAGGGCCTGATAGAAACGCCGCTGCATCCATGGCTTGAACAGCGTCCAGACATGTTTGCCCTTGAGCTGGGCGGAGGAAAGGCGCCATTCGCGGGACTGGCCAATATCGGCGGAACAACCCCGCACATCACCCTTCAACAGCCAGGTATTGACCGCAGTGCCGGGATCCACCTGAGCCAGTATCTGCCGATGAACCTTGTGCACCGAGGCAAAGGCTGAACCACCGGACCACATGACATTGAGGATACTCATCGAGCGGGGAGCCCTTTTTCACATCGGCTTGCGACACTGCTGAGCCTCAACAATGCCCTATGCCTGGCCGTTTTGATTACACGTGCTTTCAATCGTTGGCAACGCCCTGTCAAATGCCCAGCTTCTGGCGCCATTGCTCGAGCAGGCTCAATGGCGCTCGAGGCCTCAGCGCCGGCTGGAGCTCTTCTACGATACGCTGGCCAACCCGCGCAAAGCTGAACTGGCTGACCGCCAGATCCCGTCCGTTACGGGCAATGCTCGCCGCCAGCTCGGGATCGCTACGCAACCGGGCGAGCTTTTCCTGCAACTGCGCAATGTCACGATAGAACACGGTGTTGTGCATGTCCTGCAGCCCCAGGGCGCGGCTTTCCGCCTCTCCCTGATCGTAGGCCAAAAGCACACAACCGCAGGCCATTGCCTCAAAATTCTTGATCATGAACTCGCCCATGCCCACGTCGGCACTGACGAAAAACCGGATACGGTTGAGCGTGTCGCGATACTCGTCACCGGACTTGGTACGGGTCACCACCAAGGGCTCGACACTCGCCAACTCGTCGAGCAGTGCTTTACGACCGCTGTAGGCGACGCTGTTGGTACTGCCGACGAACGCCAGCTCGATATCCCGTTCGCCCCCTTGATCCTGCAACAAGCTCTGATCATAGCCTTTGGGTACGAACACCGCGTCGAAGCCCTCCTTGCGCAGACGCTCGGCGACCACAAAGCCGGAACTGATCACTCGTGCCCAAGGCAGCCGGCGGTAGTGCGCACTGAACTTGCCGGTGTACTTGCAAGGGATGTAGTTCTGGTAGGCATCGTGTTCGAGAATCACCAGGTTGGGGAGGGTGCGAATAAAGCTCACCTGGCGGATTTCCTGCTTGAAGCGCAGGAAGAACACGATGCGGTCATAACGCGACACGTCTACTTCACGGCGGAAGTAGCGGCGCAGGTTGCGCTGCTCGTCACTGCTCAGCCAGCGCAGGTCACACTCGCAATGAGCAGCCACACCCTCATACAAGCGGTCCAGGATGGCCCGCTGTTCTTTCTGCACCAGAAACAGAACTTTCATCGTCTTCCTTACAGCGCACAACGGCCGAAAAGAGCGCAGGGAGTCACCTGCCGTGTCAGTAGAAATATTTCACGCACTATCAACCTACAAGCGCCAGAACAGCTCGTGGCGGCGTACAGCCTTGCGGAAGAACTCGTTTTCGCCATAGGGCGAACCCGAACGCCCCGCCAATACCCGCTGTAGCCCGCGACGCAAACGGCGCTTGAAGGGTGCGGGGGGCTGCAAGTCGTGCATCATCCCCAGCGCCATCGCCTTGTCACGCTGTTGCTCGATCGACAGTGACAAACAGTAAGGCTGCCATACCTGAGCCGGGTCAAACACCGGTGGCAAGGCTATCCCGGCCCCCGAGTCGCCCATGGGCCAGCGGTCATTGTCATGCAGGTGGTTAGCGTAGCCGAGCACGGCCGCAGGCTGCCATTCAAGACCGTTCAGGGCCTCCAGCACGGCTTGCTGCGCACAGATGTGATCGGGATGGGGATCGAGGGAGGTGTGGGGCAGCACAATCACCTCAGGGCGCGCCTTGAGCAATAGCGCGCGCAGATCCGCCAACAGGTTGTTCCAGGTCGGTTGGCCATCGAGGTCCGCTGGCAACGCAAACGCGTTGAGCTGACGAAACGGGCGAACATCGACCAGATCCGCTTCGCGAGACCCGACGGGCTGACTCGGTGCAGCCTGCATGGCCGGCAACTGCAGGCAGAAATAGCCCAACTGCACGCACTGTGCCTCAGGCACTCCGGCCCAGCGCGGCACGGCAATACTGTCCCAGGCCCGCAGACGGCCCTTGAGCCGCGATGCCTCGACGGCATTCAGGCCCATCTGTTGATAGTGCCCGGCTTCAATTTCACCGGCCGTCAGGGTGACAATCCAGGTGTCAGCGGCCTGGCTGTACAAACCGAATGCCGCCAGTTCGGCATCGTCGGCATGGGGCGCAATCACCATCACTCGTTGCTGGCGATAGTCCGGTTGCTCGAATGACCAGAGCACCGGCTCACCCAGCACGCGACAGAAACGCCCGCGCACCCGCAATTGCCCTTGGGAAAGCACCCGTGCCTGACCACTGAGGTTGAGGTAACGCAGGCCGTTCACCCCACGCTCGAAGGTTTGCCGATCCGGGAGGTCACCGCCGGCCAGCGTCACCAGCGGATCGATAAACCGCCCCAGCCAGGTGCTCTTGACCCGCAACGCCAGGATCAGCGTGGTGTCATCGGCCAGCATGACGCCGTCGCCCAGCAGCAAGCGATCACCGTCCAGGCGTACCTTGGGTTGCGCCGTGTACGGCGGGAAGCTGTACTGGTAGTCGTCGTTGGGAGAGTAGAACAGATGGTCGGCAAACCATGCCTCATGGGCTACCCAGGCCACGACCGCCAGTACCAGCGGCAGCCACCAGGCAACCAGTACGCCGACAACGATCAGCAGCACCAGGGCGAGCAACAGGCCAAGGCGCTTGTTGCGGCGATGACGCTTGAGCAGTTGTTGTTTGCGGCTCATGGGCTGGCTCATACGGTGAAGACCGGCACCGGGTTGCACCAACGGTCCTTGTACTCGCGGTCAGCACGACCAAATGAGAAGCGCAGTGGCTTGTCGATGGACCTTGCCTGTTCCCAGGCGCTTTGGGTATTGAGGAAGCTCAACACGCTGCCAGGGCTGAATTCACGGGTTTCGGGGTCGACGCCGCCATTGATGTACTCGATGCTGATCCACTGCGGCGCCTCCACCCGATACACCAACTGAATCGCAATGGGTGCATCGTTGAGGAAGATCACCGAGCCGATCAGCAACTCGCGCAGCAACTCGAGCACCTCGCCCATTCGTGCCGCACCAGTGGCCGGGAAACCCCAGCGACGCTGGAACAGATCGCAGTAAATCGCCGCCAGTTCCTGGCTGGTGAAGTCGCTGACCGGCCGCACGACGCCACCCGCTTCTTCCAGCAGGCGCAGTTCACGGCGCTGGTTGTAGCGGAATTTTTTCGACAGCTCTTCGGGTGTGCGTGCCATGGCCAACTGTTCGGCCTGCGGCTTGAGGCCGGCAAAACGACCTTCATTGAGCGCCGACAGATAACGTGCACGATGACGCAGCATGGCCTGGGTATCGGGTGCCGCCGGCAGGATCAACTCGGCATTGCCGAGATCGAACAAACCCTTCTTGCCGTGGCGCTTGAGCACATCCTTGGACAGTGCCAGATCGCGCCCCCAGGTCGGGATCGACGCTTTCAGCTCGCCGCCCTGCTCCCAGGCCAGGTAACGCACCGGGATACCGGCCAGATGAGCCAGGCGCTCGACCACCAGCGGATGAGTCGCGACACTGCCACCAAAGCGCTGCCAGGCATCGCTGTAGGTCGACGCATCGACAACGGACCAGCCACGCTCGCGCCAGCCTTGAAATCGGTTGAGCATCAAGCCCTCGCCGTCAGTTCAATGACATGCGGCAGGCGCCAGAACGCATCGCGTACCGCAAGATCCGAAAAGCGCTCACGCAAGCGCTCAAGCATCATCTCGGCACATATCTGGCGCTCGCGCTGATCCATCACGGCCAGGTGTTGCAGCCCTTGCGCCAGGTGTTCGGCATCCCCCAGGGGGAACAGAATACCCACACCTTCGACCACTTCCTTCGCCCCACCGCACGCGGTGGCCAGCAACGGCACGCCCGCCGCCATGGCTTCGAGCAGCACCATGCCGAACGGTTCGTGGTCGGAACTCAGGGCAAACACATCAAAGGCGCGGAAATAGCGTCGCGCGTCCGGCACCTGGCCGAGAAACAGCACGCGGTCGCCAACGCCAAGCTCGCGGGCCAGTTCCTTGAGGTCCTGTTCCAGGCGCCCGCTGCCCAGAATCGCCAGTTGGCTGTCGAGCGGCAAGCGCGGCAATGCCTGGGCAAAGCCATGGAGCAAGGTCGCCTGGTCCTTGTCGGGGTGCAGGCGGCCAACGTTGCCGACTACCCATGCGTCTGGCGACAGGCCCAGGGCGTCACGCGCCTCATCGAACGACACCTGGCTGGCTTGCAAGGCGTCGACATCGATGCGGTTGTAGAGTGTTTGAATCCGCGCCGCAGGCCATTTAGGCAAGCAACGACGCATATCGTCGCGCACGGCATCGGAAACCCCAAGCAGGCTCAGGCGCTTGCGAAAAACATGGGCGAACAGCTGACGCGTGCGTCGCTGGTAATCACCAAAGGCGTGATGCACGCCGATCACCGGCAAGGACGTACCGAGCAAGGCGATATAGATCGGCTTGAATCGGTGGGCGATACAGAAACTGAAATTGCGCGACTGGGCGATCTTGCGCAGATCGGCAATCGCCGACAGCTTCAGGCCACGAATGGCCTTGGAGCTGTACTCCATGAACAGCACTTCATCAGACGCACAGCCTGCGGCAATGTCGGCATCGGCAACCCCGGTGAGAAACACCGTGGTCACGCGATATCCAGACCCTGCGAACAGGCTGGCGTACTGTCGGGCGCAGTCCAGGAACGGCCCGTCATAGCCGTGGCAGAACTGCAGCACATGGCGCTCAGCCGAGCGTGTCATAAGCGTCCGCGCCGTCTTTGACCACCAGAATGTCTTCCATGATCAGATACTGTAGATCGGAACCGAAGAACATGTTCAGGGCGTCGGTCGGCGAGCAGATCATCGGCTCGCCACGGCGGTTCAGCGAGGTGTTCAGCGACACGCCGTTGCCGGTCAGCACTTCCAGCGCTTTCATCATGTCGTAGTAGCGCGGGTTGTATTCGCGCTTGAGTACCTGGGCACGGGACGTACCGTCTTCGTGGACGACTTCCGGCACACGGGTTTTCCACTCTTCAGACACTTCAAAGGTGAAGGTCATGAAGGGGGCCGGGTGATCGATCTTGATCATCTGGGGCGCCACGGTGTCGAGCATCGACGGGCAGAAAGGCCTCCAGCGCTCGCGGAACTTGATCTGGTGGTTGATCCGGTCAGCCACGCCCGCAATGCTCGGGCAACCGATGATCGAGCGACCACCCAGTGCACGCGGACCGAACTCCATGCGGCCCTGGAACCAGGCCACCGGGTTGCCGTCGACCATGATCTTGGCGATCTGCTCCGGCATGTTGTCGAGCTTGCGCCAGGTTGGCTTATTCTCGTGACGGGCGCACGCAGCGATAACATCTTCGTTGCTGTACGACGGGCCGAGGTAGACGTGTTCCATCTTCTCGACCGGTACGCCACGGGCGTGAGACACATAGGCAGCAGCGCCGACCGCGGTGCCGGCATCGCCGGATGCAGGCTGTACGAACAGCTCTTTGACGTCGTCGCGGGCGATGATTTTCTGGTTGAGCTTGACGTTCAACGCACAGCCACCGGCGTAGGCCAGTTTGCCGGTTTCCTTGAGTACGTCGCCCAGGTAGTAATCGATCATCTGCAGCGAAATTTTTTCGAACAGCGCTTGAATGCTGGCGGCGTAGTGGATGTAAGGCTCGTCGGCGATGTCGCCTTCGCGCTTTGGACCCAGCCACTCGATCAGCTTCGGCGAGAAGTAATAACCCTTGCCCTTCTCTTTGTAGCGACGCAGGCCGATGACGTTGGCGTAGTCGGTGTTGATTACCAGCTCGCCGTTTTCGAACGAAGCCAGGCGCGAGAAATCGTATTTGCTGGCGTCGCCGTACGGCGCCATGCCCATGACCTTGAACTCACCGTCGAGCATATCGAAACCGAGGAACTCGGTGATCGCGCCGTACAGGCCGCCGAGGGAGTCCGGATCGAAGAATTCCTTGATCTTGTGGATCTTGCCGTTTTCGCCATAACCGAAGAAGGTCGTGGCGTACTCACCCTTGCCGTCGATGCCCAGGATCGCGGTTTTCTCTTTGAAACCGGAGCAGTGATAAGCGCTGGAGGCGTGGGCCAGGTGGTGTTCGACCGGCTCGATCTTGATCTTCTTCGGATCAAAACCCAGTTGCTCCAGGCACCAGACGATCTTGTTGCGATAGCGCTTGTAGCGACGGTTGCCCATCAGGATCGCGTCGAGTGCACGGTCCGGGGCGTACCAGTAACGCTTGGCGTACTGCCAGCGGGCCTTGCCGAACAGGCTGATCGGTGCGAATGGGATCGCTACCACGTCGACATCGGACGGCTTGATACCGGCCTGTTCCAGGCAGAATTTTGCCGATTCGTAGGGCATGCGGTTCTTTGCATGTTTATCGCGTACGAAGCGTTCCTCTTCAGCCGCCGCGACCAGCTTGCCGTCGATGTACAGGGCTGCGGAAGGATCATGGCTAAGGGCGCCGGACAGGCCAAGAATCGTCAATGCCACAGGGGTCTAGCCTCTTTAGTCTGCATGCAGGCGACAAGCGCCTGGAAATAATGTGCTCCTGCACAAAGGCAAGAAGCAGCTAAAGGGCGGGATTATAGCGTAAAGATGGTGGAAGTGACCCAGAGGTTGTTTGTCACACAAACATCGCCAGTGACAGCGCGCTGCCATGGCTTGGGCTATTGCTCCACCCACCCCTTCGGGAGGCCCGGCGCCCGGGGTGTGAGGGCCGCCTTTGCTGGCAGCCCGGTTCCTACAGTGCGAGCCCTGTTGCGGTACGCATCAATGAGCGCTATCAACCTGCTTGGGCAACCGCTGATCAATCACCCGGTACAACGCCGAGCTCTCGGACCAGTTACGCATGAACCGCGCCCGATCACGCGCATAGGCCGGGGCGAAACTGCTGGACGAGCGGTGCTGACACATCGAATCCAGGTCGATCAACGACCAGCGATCCTTGTCCCAGAACAGGTTATGCCCCTTGAAGTCGCCATGACTGATCCGCTCGGCGATCAACTCGGCGAACAGCTTGTCCAGCGCCAGCAGCTCAGCTTCAGGCGCCTCGCCACTCTCGACGTAGGGCGCAAAGCGCTCGATGATGTCCGGCCCCGGCAGGTACTCGGTGATCAGATAGGCCCGGCTGCGCAACCAGTAAAAACGCTTTTCCAGCAGCGCCAGCGGCTTGGGCGTCGCAATGCCGAGGAAGGCCAGGCGATTGCCTTCGCGCCACGAATGCCAGGCCCGGCTCGGGCGCCAGAAACGTTTGAGCCAGTGGGCAAAGCCCTTGATGTTGTAGCGTTTGACCACCAGCGTGCGACCCGCCACCTCGACTTTGCCAACGCTCGCCGCACCGCCGGTCTTGTACAAGTGCCCCTGATCCAGCAAGGCATCGGCCTGCTCCAGCACCGGCAGCATGGCGGCTTCTTCTTCGCGGCGAATCGCGCGCAAGCCAAACGCCCCGCGCTGCACACTGAACAGCGAGCAGTCGCGACCAACCTTGATCAGGAAGTCCTTCAGTCGCCAGCCTTGAACCTTGCGCACCTGCTTTTGCAACGCCTCCAAAGGCAATGCGTGCTCGCTATTGCTCAACAGGTAATGCACGAGCAACTCTTCGCTGAACGGCTCCAGGGACTTGGGCAACTGAGCGAAAAACACCCCAAGATTTTCCAGAACCTTTTCCCGGGACAGCGGCTTTCCAGCCTGCTCCACGCGGATCCCGGCACCGTCGATCAAGTACAGCTTGCCGTCGTGACGCAGCAGATTGTCCAGGTGCAGGTCTGCCTGCCACAGGCCCTTGCTGTGCATCTGGCCGATGGCGGCCAGTGCTTCGGCGAGGACCGCTGCCTGCTCATCCGCCAGCACGGGCCTTGCTTCAACCTGCTGCCAGGCATCGCCGAGGCTTTCGGCGCCTTCAAGAAACTCGAACAGCAGCCAACCGCCCTCACCGTCTTTCAGGCCATCGGCCAGCAGCAATGGCGTCGTCAGCCCTTGAGCGGCGAGCAGACGCACACCCTCGAGCTCACGCTGAAAATGTCGCGCAGCCTTGCTGCCCACCAGCAACTTGGCCAGCACCGGACGCCCGCGCCAGATACCGGCGCCGACATAACGCTGCCCTGGCAGTACCCGCAACAGACTGAGCAACTGTAGCTGCGCCGGGCCCGCGGCATCCGCCAACTCGACACTCAACGGCAGGCTTGGCGTACGCCCGGCGCCTTTCAGCCCTGACAACTGCATCAACGCACTCCCTTGTGACTGCGTCGAGCGGACAAGCGCCCGAGCCAGGCATCCACCAGGGCACTGTCGACGGGTTGATCCAGGTAGGCCGCCAGCAACAGCCGGACATCCCCAGTACTCCAGATCGGTGCCCGCCGCAGCAATGGCTCCAGGTCCTTGGCCCGATCACGCTGACCGAACAGCAGGGGACGGGTTTTCTCCAGGTCGATCAGTTGCGCCCGGTAGTCGTCGCCAGCCGCCTGCAAAAAGATGTGTTTGGGATAAAAGCACCCATGGGCCTGGCGCGCGCCGTGCAACTGGCGCGCCAGCACCCCGCAGGCACGCAGGATGGCCTGCTGCTGCGGATCACTGAGCTGCGGCCACTGTTGCAGCAGCGAATCCAGATCGTCCCAGCCATCCAGCGCACGCGTCAGCAAGATCGCCCTGACTTCGCCGTCGACTTTGCGCTCGCCAAAAAACACCGCCTCCAGCGCCGGGATACCCATCTGCCGGTAACGGCTGATGTTGCGAAACTCACGAGCGAAACTGGGCTCACCGAACGGGCGGTGCAAGGTCCGCATCAGGTAATTGCTCTGACGCTTGAGGTAATAACCGTGCCCCTCCAGGTCCAACCGGAACACACTGCTCCAGCCACCACCCGAGGTGTTGGGCTCATCCACCGCCTCAAGCTCCCGGGCCCACAGGGCATCGAACGTGGCCAGGCCGTGGCGTTCAAACAGTTCACGGTCGGCAGCGGCCAGAAAGTCAGTCATTGGCTTCTCTCGAAAAATGTCACCACCTGCGTCTTGCGGCTCGAAACCCGCATCAGAGTGCATCTCCATAGCGCTGCTTGCGCTCGTACAGCTTGTTGGCCTTGCCGTCGAGCCAGGCCAGCAACGACGCCTCTTCGCGCAGGATCTGGCGCAATGGCTGGAGGAAATAGCCCTTGAGGAAACGCAACTTGTCGCGGCGCGTCAGGCCAATGTCCAGCGCCGAGAAGTACAGCGCCGCCAGGTCCTTGTTGCGCCAGCGCCTGGTGATCGCCGGACGGGTCTGGGCGCGGTGCAGGTCGATCAGCGAAAGCTTGAAGTCATCGGCCGTGACCGGCTTGTCGGTGTGCAGCAGGAAGTGGCAGATGTAGCAGTCGCGGTGGTTGACCCCGGCGCGGTGCATCATGCCGGTCATGCGCGCCACTTCAGCAATCAGCGCACGCTTGAGCCTGGGTGCAGGCGGCTGCTTGAGCCAATCGAGGCTGAAGTCTTCCAGGCTGACGGTCGGTGCCAGCTCTTCGGTGACGATGAACGAGTGCTGGTCGGCCGGGTTGCTGCCCCGCTCGCCGTAAGCCACGGCGGTCATGGTGGGTACGCCGGCTTCCTGCAGGCGCTGGATCGCCCGCCATTCCTGGCCTGCCCCCAGAACCGGCAACTTGGCGGTAAGCAGGTTCTTGAATATTTCACCCCAGCCAATACCACGGTGAATTTTCACGAAGAACCCGTTCCCGTCCACTTCAGTGCGCAGGGTACGGCGAGCTTCGAGCTCACGGTAAACCTCGCCCTTCAGGCCTTCGACTTCGGTGAACGCATCGCGTCCGGCCCAAAGGCTCTTGAACGGTTCGGCAAGAATCAACTTCATCAGTGTTGCTCCGCCAGAATCACATCCGCCGCATGTTGCGGCATGCTGTAGAGGTCGGCCGTGTCGGCGAACGCCAGGCCATTGCGGCTCCAGGCCGCACGCGCTGCGTTGTCGCTCAACATGGTCGTCAGGTACTGCGTGAGCTGCGCCTGCTCGAACGGCTCATCCAGCACCAGGCCGCTATCGGCCTCGGCGATGTAATGCGCATAGCCGCACACCGCGCTCACCAGCACCGGCAAACCGGCCACCAGTGCTTCAAGCAGCACCGTACCGGTGTTTTCGTTGTAAGCCGGATGGATCAACAGGTCGGCACCCAGCAGGAAGCGCGGGATATCGCTGCGTCCCTTGAGGAATTGCACGTTGTCGCCAAGGCCCAGCGCAGCACTCTGCAACTGGAATACCTTGGGGTCGTCCTGGCCGATGACAAACAAGCGGGTGCGCTTACGCAGTTCCGCCGGCAGTGCAGCCAGTGCCTTGAGGCTGCGATCGACGCCCTTGGTCTTGAACCCGGAGCCGATTTGCACCAGCAGCAATTCGTCGTCGCCCAAGGCGAATTCGCGGCGAAAATCCGCGCGAATCTCGGCGGCGTTGGGCGGCGCCCGACGGTCCTGGGCAATCCCCGGCGGCAGCAGGTGGAAGCGCTCGATAGGTGTGTCGTAATGCTTGATGAACAGCGGTTGCTGCACTTCGGAGATCATCAGCACTTCGGTTTTCGCGTCTTTGGCAAACACCGCGCGCTCGTATTCGGCGAAGTGCCGGTAGCGACCCCAGCGCCGGTACAGCGAGTTGCGCAGGTTCTGGGCCTTGTCCTCGAAGCAGCCGTCGGCGGCGTAGTAGACATCCAGGCCCGGCATCTTGTTGAAACCGATCAACCGGTCCACCGGACGCTTGGCCAGGTCGGCCGCCATCCAGGCACTGAGCTTCTCGTTGCGCCGATGGTTGAAGATCGCCTTGACCGGCGCCACCAGCACTTCGAAACCCGGAGGCACGTCCCCTTCCCAGATCAGCGTGTATACGCGGATCTGATGCCCTCGCTGCTGACATTCCAGCGCAATGCGCATGAAATCACGCTGCAAGCCGCCAAACGGGAAATATTTATAAAGGACAAAAGCCAATTGCATCAGCGCAGCTCCTCAGCCATTAACATCGTGCTCAGTCGGCTCGCGACACGCTCGGGATTCAGGCGAGTGAAGCACAACGGCCACTCGCGCTTGAGATCGAACCGACGCTGATCTTCAGCCGTCGGTTGATAAGTACATTTCTTTTGCAGGCAGGGTGCACACGGGAAGTCGCTCGCCATGTGCACCTGGCTCTTGCCATAGGCGCCCGTCAGGCCCGGATTGGTCGGGCCAAACAGCGACACCGTCGGCACGTCCAGCGCGGCGGCCAGATGGCCAAGGCCGGTATCCACCGCCACGCAAGCCTGCGCGCCGGCCAGCACCCGGGCCACACCGGCCAGGTTCAGCTTGGGCAGCACTTCGGCGTTACGCAGGCCTTGGGCGATACGCTCGGCACGCGCCTTCTCCGCCGGGTTGCCCCACGGCAGCTTCACCGCCATGCCCATGTGCCCCATGCGCTCGGCCAGTTCACGCCAGTAGGCTTCCGGCCAGTGCTTGGTGTCCCACGTGGTGCCGTGCAGGAACAGCACATAAGGGTTCTTGCGCGGCAGTTCGACCAGGCGCTCGACGTTCAGGCCATAGTCACCCAGGCCTTGCGGCAGGTCGTAACCCAACGCCACCGCGAACAGCTGGCGCAAGCGCTCGACCGCATGCTGACCGCGCGCCACCGCCAGTCGCCGCGAGTAAAAGCGTGCGGCCAGCGGTTCACGGGCCGAATGCTGGTCCAGCCCGGCCACCGGGGCTTTGACATAGCGTGTCAGCCAGGCGCTCTTGAGCAGGCCCTGGGCATCGATCACCAGGTCGTATTTGGTCGCGCGCACGCTTTGCTTGAAGCGCTTCCACTCACCACTCTTGAGGGTTTGCCAGACGTTCTTGCGCCAGCGACGGATCGCCACCGGAATCACCTTGTCCACCGCCGGGTGCCAGGTCGGGATTTCGGCGAAGCCTTCTTCCACCACCCAGTCGAACTTGATCCCCGGGATTGCCCGTGCCGCATCGGTCAACGCTGGCAACGCATGGATCACGTCGCCCAGCGAAGAGGTCTTGATCAACAGTACCCGCAACTTAACGAACCTCGACCACAGAGCCCTGCAGTCGCTGCAAGGCATCGTTCACCGGCTCCGGCGTCAGTTGACGCAGGCAGTTGTAATGGCCAAAGCGGCAGGTGCGATCAAAACAAGGACTGCACTCGATACCCAGGCGCACGATCTCGACATGCTCGGCCAGTGGCGGGGTGAAGCCCGGCGAAGTCGAACCGTAGATCGCCACCAGCGGGCGGTTCAGCGCGGCGGCCACATGCATCAGGCCAGAGTCGTTGGACACCACCGAGTCAGCGCAGGACATCAGGTCGATGGCCTCAGCCAGCGAGGTGCCGCCACTGAGGTTCGTCGCCTCTTCACGCAGGCCCGGAATCAAGCGCCCGCGGATGTCTTCGCCGACGGCGTGATCGTTTTTCGAGCCGAACAGCCAGACTTGCCAGCCTTCGCGAATCTTCGTCTCGGCGACCTTGGCGTAGTGCTCGGATGGCCAGCGCTTGGCTTCGCCAAACTCGGCGCCTGGGCACAGTGCCAGCACCGGACGGTCAAGGGTCAAGCCGAACTTGGCCAGCGCGGCGTCGCGGCTGGTCGAATCGATTTGCAGGCTTGGACGCGGGTACGGCGTGGGCAACTCGGTACCCGGCTCATACGCCAGCGCCATGAAACGCTCGATCATCAGCGGGTAACGGTCTTTATCCAGGGTGCGCACATCATTGAGCAGGCCGTAGCGGAACTCGCCACGCCAACCGGTGCGCTTGGCGATACCGGCAAAAAACGGCACCAACGCCGACTTCAGCGAGTTGGGCAGCAAGATTGCCTGATCGTACTGGCCGGCCAGGGACTTGCCGATCCGCCGCCGCGTCGCCAACTCCAGCGCGCCATGACCGAGCGGGAAGCTCAAGGCCTGGCGGACTTCGGGCATGCGCTCGAGGATCGGCCGACTCCACTCGGGGGCCAGCACGTCGATCTCGCACTGTGGGTGACGCTGCTTCAGACACTGGAAGAGTGTCTGAGCCATCACCATGTCACCGACCCAACTGGGCCCAACGATCAGAATTCTCATAGTTATCCACAAACGAGCGGGGAGGCATGACCAGTCTTCCTGGCGGCCTCCCCGTCTTATTTATCCAGGCTTTATGTGAGTAGTGTACGCCACTCGGCAATCCTGCATTTTGCTTGCCCCGCCTGACGGCACCTCGTCAGCTCAAACCCAGCCACGCCCAGATCCGCAGGACCTCACGCCGCTCGGCGGCAAACTGATCCCCCGGCACCACCCCGGCTTCATTCTGCAAAGCCTGGCGGTGCGCCGCGGAGCGATAGGCTTTATAGACCTCTCGCAGCAGGCTGGCATCTTCGGCGGGCATCAACCCGACCTCCTCAAGCCCCTCCAGAATGCGGATGTTATCCGTATAACGCAGCAGCGAAGGGTGGGTGTCGGACCACGCCAGGGCCGCGTATTGCACCATAAATTCAATATCGACGATACCACCGGCATCCTGCTTGAGATCAAACGGCGCCGTGGCTTCGAAGGCATTGGCAGCGGTGCCGGCAGCGGTGCTCTTGGTCCCCAGGTTGTCGCGCATCTTGGCGCGCATCTCACTGACTTCCTGCCGCAGCTTGAGCAAGTCCCGGGCACGCCCCAGCACTTTGGCGCGAACCTTCTCGAAGGATTGCCCAACGTCCTGACTGCCCACCAGCACCCGCGCCCGCACCAGTGCCTGATGCTCCCAGGTCCAGGCTTCGTTCTCCTGATAGCGCTCGAACGCGCCGAGCGAACTGACCAGCAGCCCCGACGCCCCCGAAGGACGCAAGCGCATGTCGACTTCATACAACTGGCCGGAGTTGGTCTGAGTGGTCAGCAAATGAATGATCCGCTGGCCCAGCCGGGTAAAGAACTGTGCGCCATCGATGGGCTTGGGCCCATCGGTTTCGGCCACGGGGTCTGCGTCGTGGATAAACACCAGGTCCAGGTCCGAACCATGTCCGAGCTCCAGCCCGCCGACCTTGCCGTAACCGACAATCACAAAGCCCGGGTCACACAGGGTGCCGTCGGGGCGTTGTGGCGCGCCATACTTGGCTGCCGTCTGCCGCCAGGCCAGCGCCAGCACCTGTTCCAGAATCGCTTCGGCGAGCCAGGTCAGGTAATCGCTGACCTTCATCAACGGCAGGCTGCCGGCAATTTCCGAGGCCGCCACGCGCAAGCGGTGCGCCAGCTTGAAATGGCGCAAGGCTTCCATCTGCTGCTCAAGGTCATCCTCGGGAATGCGCGTCAGGCGCTCACGCAGCTCGGCAGCCAGTTCCGGCGCCAGCGGTGGTTTGAACAGCCGGCCTTCATTGAGCAACTCGTCGAGCAGCAGCGGGAAGCGGGTGATCTGCTCGGCAATCCACGGACTGGCCGCACACAAGGTCAGCAATCGACGCAGCGCGCCAGGGTTTTCCGTGAGCAGCACCAGATACGCCGAGCGCCGCGCCACCGCTTCAACCAGTGGCAACACCCGCTCCAGCACCAGGTCCGGATTGGCGTGCTCCACGGCCTGGGCCAGCAACCGGGGGATAAAGGCATCGAGACGCTCGCGCCCCAGGCGCTGCATCGCTCGCAACTGCGGGCTGCCACGCAGGCCGGCGAGGGCCTTGAGCGCCTTGGACGCATCGGCAAAGCCGCCCTCTTCCAACTGACGGCAAGCGGCTTCCTCGTCCTGGGCCTCCTCCCAAAGTGGCAGCCACTCACCACCGACCACCACTTCGCTTTCCTCGCCGTCCTCTTCATCCGGATCGGCAATCACTTGGCGAAAGTGCCAGTCGACCCGGCCACGCCAATACATCAGTTGCTCATGGAACGCCGTCCAATTGGCGAACCCCAGCATAAAGGCAATACGCGCCTGGCCCTGCTCGCTGTCGGGGAGCATTTGCGTTTGCCGGTCGGCAATCGCCTGAATCGCGTGCTCGGTGTAACGCAGGAACTCATAGCCCTCGCGCAGTTCGCCGATGACCGCCGGCGGCAAATAACCCTGCCCCTCCAGCGTGCCAAGGACTTTTAACAGAGGACGCTGCTGCAGGCTCAGGTCGCGGCCGCCGTGAATCAGCTGGAAGGCCTGGGCAATAAACTCGACCTCCCGGATCCCGCCGGCCCCCAGCTTGATATTGTCGGCCATGCCCTTGCGCCGCACTTCCTGCTGGATCAGCTGTTTCATGGTGCGCAGCGCTTCAATCGCCGAGAAATCCAGATAACGCCGATAGACGAAGGGACGCAGCAGGTCGAGCAACTGCGCGCCCGCCTGCTGATCACCGGCCACCACCCGCGCCTTGATCATCGCGTAGCGTTCCCAGTCGCGGCCCTGATCCTGGTAATACTGTTCCAGTGCATTGAAGCTGAGCACCAGTGCGCCGGACGAACCGTAGGGACGCAGGCGCATGTCGACGCGGAAGACAAAACCATCGACGGTGATCGGGTCCAGGGCCTTGATCAGGCGCTGACCCAAACGAATGAAGAACTCCTGGTTGTCCAGCGCCCGCTTCACCCCAACCGTTTCGCCACCCTCGGGGTAGGCGAAGATCAGGTCGATGTCGGAGGACAGGTTGAGCTCCACCGCACCGAGCTTGCCCATGCCGAGAACCACCATCTGCTGCGGCTCGCCGCTGCGCCAGCCCATGGGCGTACCAAATTGCTGGCAGTGGCGCTGGTACAACCATTGATAGGCCTGATCGATGCAGGCATCGGCCATGTCGGACAGGTCGCGACACGTCTGGACCAGGTCGGTCTGGCGGGTCAGGTCACGCCAGACAATCCGCACCTGCTGCCGGTTGCGCTGCCGACGCAGGACCCGGCCCAACTCATCATCCGTGGCGGCACTTTGCGCGGCGGCGGCGATTTGCCCGCACAGCTCGCCGGGGGCGAAGGCGCGATCCAGCTCCCCGGACTGCGCAAGCGTGAGCAGCATCAAGGGATCACGCACGCACTGTTCAATGACAAAGTCGCTGGCGGCCGTTACCCGGGCGAAGTCCGCCCAGCGTTCAGGCGTCCAGGAAGACAGGCCATGATCGTCATCCAGCGCGGCGACGGCGGCGCGAAAGGATTGCTCGGCGCGGCTGACAAACGGCAGGAGAATGGCGGGCAGAGGGGCAAGCGAAGGGAGGCTCATGGTCTATCCTTGATCGGCGTAGGAAGGGCGGTCTGTAGTGATCGCATCAAATGCACTACGCAAAGGACTGTCGAACAAAAGTTAGAAATAGCTGAAATGTCTGTTTTTTTGGTAGCCAGCATCAAGCTTTTACCTTTTCTGGTTGGCTAAAGACCAAGAGTAACGATTATTCTCACAACGAAACAGGAGGCCACAAGCCGTACTTCTGTAGTTTTACTACTCGTATATACATTCGAAAGGCTGAAATGGCCGACGATTTGTAGTAAAACTACACGCCGCCGAGTCAACCTACCGGCAATCCAAGAATTCATAACGTCTGCCCACAAGGCCAGTCGCTAACTCAGGCAACCGATTCTGGTAGCCTTTCCGCCCTGGAGCAAGCCATGCAAGACCTCGATCCCGTCGAAACCCAGGAATGGCTGGACGCCCTGGAATCGGTTCTCGACAAAGAAGGCGAAGACCGTGCTCACTATCTGATGACCCGTATGGGCGAACTTGCGACCCGCAGCGGCTCGCAGCTCCCTTACGCCATCACCACGCCGTACCGCAACACCATCCCCGTGACCCACGAAGCACGCATGCCTGGCGACCTGTTCATGGAACGCCGCATTCGCTCGTTGGTACGCTGGAACGCGATGGCCATGGTGATGCGTACGAACCTGAAAGATTCTGACCTGGGCGGTCACATCTCCAGCTTCGCCTCCAGCGCAACCCTGTATGACATCGGCTTCAACTACTTCTTCCAGGCCCCGACCGACGAACACGGCGGCGACCTGATCTACTTCCAGGGCCACACCTCGCCAGGCGTTTACGCCCGTGCGTTCATGGAAGGCCGCATCACCGAAGACCAGATGAACAACTTCCGCCAGGAAGTCGACGGCCAGGGCTTGTCGTCCTATCCGCACCCGTGGCTGATGCCTGACTTCTGGCAGTTCCCGACCGTATCCATGGGTCTGGGCCCGATCCAGGCGATCTACCAGGCGCGCTTCATGAAGTACCTGGAGCACCGTGGCTTCATCCAGCCAGGCAAACAGAAAGTCTGGTGCTTCCTGGGCGACGGCGAGTGCGACGAGCCGGAATCCCTGGGCGCCATCTCCCTGGCCGGCCGCGAGAAGCTGGACAACCTGATCTTCGTCATCAACTGCAACCTGCAGCGCCTCGACGGCCCGGTTCGCGGCAACGGCAAGATCATCCAGGAACTCGAAGGCGTGTTCCGCGGTGCTCAGTGGAACGTGACCAAAGTCATCTGGGGCCGTTTCTGGGACCCACTGCTGGCCAAGGACGTCGACGGCATCCTGCAACGTCGCATGGACGAAGTCATCGACGGCGAGTACCAGAACTACAAAGCCAAAGACGGCGCGTTCGTGCGTGAACACTTCTTCAACACGCCTGAACTCAAGGCGATGGTTGAAGACCTGTCCGACGACGAGATCTGGAAGCTCAACCGTGGCGGCCACGACCCGTACAAGGTCTATGCGGCCTACCACGAAGCGGTCAACCACAAAGAACAACCGACTGTCATCCTGGCCAAGACCATCAAGGGTTATGGCACCGGTGCAGGCGAAGCGAAGAACACCGCGCACAACACCAAGAAGGTCGATGTCGACAGCCTGAAGTTGTTCCGCGATCGTTTCGACATCCCGGTCAAAGACGACGAACTGGAAAACCTGCCGTTCTTCAAACCGGAAGAAGGCAGCGCCGAAGCCCGTTACCTGAGCGAGCGCCGTACCGCACTGGGCGGCTTCGTGCCTCAGCGTCGCGCCAAAAGCTTCAGCATCCCGACTCCGCCACTGGACACCCTCAAGGCGATCCTGGACGGCTCGGGCGACCGTGAAATCTCCACCACCATGGCCTTCGTGCGAATCCTCGCGCAATTGGTCAAGGACAAGGAAATCGGCCCGCGCATCGTTCCGATCATCCCGGACGAAGCCCGTACCTTCGGTATGGAAGGCATGTTCCGTCAGTTGGGCATCTACTCGTCCGTTGGCCAGCTCTACGAGCCAGTCGATAAAGACCAGGTGATGTTCTACAAGGAAGACCAGAAGGGCCAGATCCTCGAGGAAGGCATCAACGAAGCGGGCGCCATGAGCTCCTTCATCGCGGCCGGTACTTCGTACTCCAGCCACAACCAGCCGATGCTGCCGTTCTACATCTTCTACTCGATGTTCGGCTTCCAGCGTATCGGCGACCTGGCCTGGGCCGCTGGCGACAGCCGTACCCGCGGTTTCCTGATCGGCGGCACCGCCGGCCGTACCACCCTGAACGGTGAAGGCCTGCAACACGAAGACGGTCACAGCCACCTGCTGGCTTCCACCATCCCGAACTGCCGCACCTACGATCCGACCTACGGCTACGAGCTGGCGGTGATCATTCAGGACGGCATGCGAAAGATGACCGAAGAGCAACAGGACGTCTTCTACTACATCACCGTGATGAACGAGTCGTACCAGCAGCCAGCCATGCCGGCCGGTGCCGAAGAAGGCATCAAGAAAGGCATGTACCTGCTCGAAGAAGACAACCGCGAAGCGGCGCACCACGTTCAGCTGATGGGCTCCGGCACCATCCTGCGTGAAGTCCGTGAAGCGGCGAAGATCCTGCGTGAAGAGTTCAACGTCGGCGCTGACGTGTGGAGCGTTACCAGCTTCAACGAACTGCGTCGCGATGGCCTGGCCGTCGAGCGCACCAACCGTTTGCACCCGGGCCAGAAGCCTAAGCTGAGCTATGTGGAAGAGTGCCTGAACGGCCGCAAAGGTCCGGTCATCGCGTCTACCGACTACATGAAACTGTTCGCCGAGCAGATCCGTCAGTGGGTACCGTCCAAGGAATTCAAAGTCCTGGGCACCGACGGTTTCGGCCGCAGCGACAGCCGCAAGAAACTGCGTCATTTCTTCGAAGTCGACCGTCATTTCGTGGTGTTGGCAGCCCTTGAAGCACTGGCTGATCGCGGTGACATCGAACCCAAGGTCGTGGCTGAAGCCATCGCCAAGTTCGGTATCAACCCGGAAAAACGCAACCCACTGGACTGCTGAGGAGAGACTCTGTGAGCGAACTCATTCGCGTACCTGACATCGGCAGCGGTGAAGGTGAAGTAATTGAACTGATGGTCAAGGTCGGTGATCGCATCGAAGCTGACCAGAGCCTGCTGACACTTGAGTCGGACAAGGCGAGCATGGAGATTCCGGCCCCCAAGGCCGGCGTCATCAAGAGCCTGAAAGTGAAGCTGGGCGATCGCCTGAAAGAAGGCGACGAACTGATGGAACTGGAAGTCGAGGGTGCCGCTGCGGCACCCGCGGCACCAGCCGCCGCTCCTGCTCCGGCCGCCGCGGCTCCTGCTGCTGCGCCAGCACCGGCTGCTGCTCCAGCGCCAGCGGCAGCACCTGCTGCCGCCACCATCCAGGACATCCACGTCCCGGATATCGGCTCATCGGGCAAGGCCAAGATCATCGAGCTGCTGGTCAAGGTCGGCGATACCGTCGAGGCTGATCAATCGCTGATCACCCTGGAATCCGACAAGGCCAGCATGGAAATTCCTTCGCCGGCTGCCGGCGTGGTGGAAAGCATCGCGGTCAAACTCGAAGACGAAGTCGGCACTGGCGACTTTATCCTCAAGTTGAAAGTGGCAGGTGCTGCGGCTCCGGCTGCGCCAGCGCAAGCGGCGGCTCCCGCGCCAGCGGCAGCACCGGCTGCGGCACCGGCACCGGCTGTCAAAGCCGAGGCTGCGACAGCCCCGGTTGCAGCACCTGCGCCAAGCGGCGCCAAGGTGCACGCAGGCCCGGCAGTACGCCTGCTGGCCCGCGAGTTCGGCGTCGAACTGAATGCAGTGAGCCCAAGCGGCCCACACGGTCGCGTGCTCAAGGAAGACGTACAGGTTTACGTCAAAGCCATGATGCAGAAGGCCAAAGAAGCTCCGGCTGCAGGCGCAACCGGCGGTGCCGGCATTCCACCGATCCCGGTCGTGGACTTCAGCCGCTTCGGTGAAACCGAAGAAGTGCCGATGACCCGCCTGATGCAGATCGGCGCGTCGAGCCTGCATCGCAGCTGGTTGAACATTCCGCACGTGACTCAGTTCGACTCGGCTGATATCACCGAGCTGGAAGCGTTCCGCATCGCTCAGAAAGCCGTTGCAGAGAAGGCTGGCGTCAAGCTGACCATCCTGCCGCTGCTGCTCAAGTCGTGCGCGCACCTGCTCAAGGAGCTGCCGGACTTCAACAGTTCGCTGGCGCCAAGCGGCAAGGCGATCATCCGCAAGAAGTACGTGAACATCGGCTTCGC
The DNA here is from genome assembly GCF_900187505.1 of Pseudomonas sp. Irchel s3h17. GTDB lineage: Bacteria > Pseudomonadota > Gammaproteobacteria > Pseudomonadales > Pseudomonadaceae > Aquipseudomonas. The sequence continues at coordinate 201,498 of NZ_FYDL01000003.1, read as the reverse complement.
GGTCGACACCCCGGATGGCCTGCTGGTACCGGTCATCAAGAACGTCGACCAGAAGAGCCTGTTGCAACTGGCAGCCGAAGCCGCCGCGCTGGCAGCCAAAGCCCGCGACAAGAAGCTCACCGCTGACGACATGCAAGGCGCCTGCTTCACCATTTCCAGCCTCGGCCACATTGGCGGCACCGGCTTCACGCCGATCGTCAACGCGCCGGAAGTGGCGATCCTCGGTGTTTCCAAGGCAACCATCCAGCCTGTCTGGGACGGTAAAGCCTTCCAGCCGAAACTGATGCTGCCACTGTCGCTGTCCTACGACCACCGCGTGATCAACGGCGCCGCTGCGGCCCGTTTCACCAAGCGTCTGAGCGACCTGCTGGGCGACATCCGCACCATCCTGCTGTAAGACCGGGCGGCCCTCCCTCAACGGAGGGCCACTCGGGTTCCACGTTTTCCGAGCGCCACGCTCGTACCTCAACCCCGCCAATTTGGCGGGGCTTTTTTTGCCCGTGAAACACTCCGCCCCGCTATCCCCCCGCTAAACATCCGCAACTCTTCCTACTGGCAATAGCGCTCAAGACCACCGCTGTAGCTTACTCAGAGCACATTCAAGGTCTGCTCGCCCTTCAATATTTATCTTCCTGAGCGCCCTACGATACGTCTCCGGCGAAGCACATTGAGGTCGCTTTTCGCCGCCAACTTCCACCGCCACATTTCGAATGGACTCGAATATGTTCAAGCCTACTGTCGGCCCGATCATTGGCCATACAACCGCTCATCACACACGTATATTTTTACGCGGGGACCTGCAAAAAAAAGACTCTGTATTTGCCGCGATACGCTATCGGCGTATCGGCGATACACAGTGGTCCAGTGGCGTATTTGCCGAACTCGACCCACTCCGCGACCTGTCGAATGTCATCGCACTCCACCACTTGCACGCCGACACTCACTATGAATACCAAGCGGGCTGGTTCGGCACCGACAGCACAAAACCGTCACCGGAAGCGCTGCGGCAACTGCCATTGCAATGGCCCAGGGAGGTTTATCGCTTTCGCACCACGTCCAGCGAGATCACCGCACCTCGAAGCTACATCGTCGGCTCTTGTCGCTATTTGCGCATGACGCTGGGTGTCCCGTTATTACCGTCAAAGGGCGACAAGATGTTCGCTGCCATCAATCGCCTGGTACAAAAATCCTGGCCTCCAGTCAGTGCCCTGGTCATGACAGGTGATCAGATATACGTGGATGACATGAACCTTGTCGGCCCTGATCGCGAGTACCGCGAGATACTCGACAAGTATCGCGCGGCCTTTTCTCAACCGCATGTCCAGGCATTAATGGCATCCGTACCGACTTACATGATTCTGGACGATCATGAAATAGAAGATAACTGGCCCGCCAAAGCCAACAGCAATGACGCCGAGCTTTATCGCAATGCCATGGCAGCGTATGAAATCTATCAAGTCAGCCACAGCCCCGCGCATGAGTTACTCCCAAGTGGGCAACCCGCTCGCGAACTGAAACATTACTGGTACCGGTTTGCGCAAGGGGATACCGAGTGGTTCGTGACGGACAGCCGAACCCGGCGCAACCTCGCGGCCGATGATCGACGCATCCTCGATGCCGACCAGGAGCAAGCCCTGCTCGAGTGGCTGATCAATAGCCCGGCGCGGGTCAAATTCCTGGTCACCAGTGTCATGTTCTACCCAGACAGTAAAAGCGATGATGGCGATGCCTGGAAAGCCTTCCCCGAGCAGCGCCTGCGAATCCTGGAGACCATCCGCATCCACAAAATCAAGAATGTCGTCATCGTATCGGGTGACGTTCACGGCTCGATGACCAGCCGCCTGCGACACAGCGAAGACCCGGACTTCGAGGTGCACACCATCGTCTCGTCACCCTTTTGCAATAGCGCATGGCTGCCCTATGCCAAAGCGTCGAACTTCATCCTTGATCAGCCACTGGTGCAAACCGCTTCCGGCGACTATCGCCTTGAATTGACGAGCAAGGTGATCAGCCAGGACAACTTCGCCCACCTGTTGGTCGACGTCGAGCAGATTCGCGTGGAGTACCGGGACCCGAACGGTGACTATCTGTCCGCAGTGAACTTGCCACTGCACATTCCTCTGTAGCGCCAGAGCCTCTACAGGATCCGGCTTGCTGGAGAACAGAACCGCGCGATCCGTCAGGTATCCCGCCTTCACCGGCAAGTCGGAGTGCCACACCGTGGTGCCTGCATTTGCATGCACCCGCGCCTACAGAAATCCACTCTTGTGCCGATACAGGCCTATAGCACTTAGCCTTCATCTTCTATTGTCAGTCAGTGCTGCATCATGCAACCTTGCCGCAGACAACAGTTAAGAGGGCGTGAGCCCGGCGCGTTCAGCACTTTCGAAGCGAGTTTCTTCCATGAAAAGCCATCCCGATGCCGCCAGCCGTATGGTGGCCGAGGTAGTGACGCAGTTGCCAGTGCCCTCGCGGCTCGGCATGCTGCGTTTCGAACGGCTGAATGAAGCAAGCTGGGCCCTGCTGTTTCTCGACCCCAACTGCGAACGCCAGTTCGGTTTACCCGCTGTCGAGCTCTGCGCTCTGGTCGGCTCGCCCTACGCGAGCCTGATGGAACCCGAAGCCCGCTATCAATTGCACGACACCATCCAGCAGCAACTGACACAAAGCCCCCATTACCTGATCCGCTACACCCTCCACACCGCCCAGGGTTCACTGAGCCTGCTTGAACTGGGTGAGGCCTACAAACAGCACAATCGTCACCTGCTACGCGGCTATCTGCTGGTGGTCGACGGTCTGTTCGAAAACAACACGCTCCTGTCGGCACTCGACCTGGAAACCCAGAACTCGCGCCTGCAAATCGCCCTGGAGCTGAACCAGCGCGCCCAGCAGGAGCAACTGCAGCACCTGGGGCGCGTACGCGCCCAGCAGGACTTGATCCTGCTGCTCACACGACAGCGCTACAGCAGTGGCAATTCGCTGCAGGAAGCGGCCCAACTGATCACCCGCAGTGCCTGCGACATCTACCAGATCGACAGCGCAAGCCTGTGGAACCTTGAAGGCCAGCACCTGGTACCGGTTTCCGCCTACCACCGTGCCTCCCAGGAGTACCGGCTACCCAAGGTGATCGACGTCAGCAGCTTCCCTGATTATCTGGAAGCCCTGCACACCAGCCGCGCCATCGACGCCCATAATGCGATGCGCGACCCACGCACCCGGGAAATGGCCGAGAGCCTGCGCCCGCGCGACGTCAACGCCATGCTCGACGCCAGCATCCGCGTCGACGGCCACGTGGTGGGCGTGCTCTGCCTGGAACAGACCGGCGTGACCCGCGCCTGGCAATCGGACGAAATTGCCTTCGCCGGGGAGCTGGCCGACCAGTTCGCCCAGGTCATCAACAACCACAATCGCCGCACGGCCACCAGCGCCCTGCACCTGTTCCAGCGTGCGGTGGAACAGAGCGCCAACGCCTTTTTGCTGGTCAACCGCGACGGTGTGGTCGAGTACGTCAACCCAAGTTTCACGGCCATCACCCAGTACAGCACCGAAGAAGTCCACGGCCATCGCCTGTCGGAACTGCCGGCGCTGGAAAACCTCAGCGAACTGCTGTTCGACGCGCCCTCGAGCCTGGCCAAGAGCAACAGCTGGCAAGGCGAGTTCAGAAGCCGGCGCAAGAACCTGGAACCCTATTGGGGCCAGCTGTCGATCTCCAAGGTGTACGGCGACAACCGCGAACTGACCCACTACATCGGCATCTACGAAGACATCACCCAGACCAAGCTCGCTCAACAACGCATCGAGCGCCTGGCCTACACTGACAACCTGACCAACCTGGGCAATCGCCCGGCGTTCATTCGCAACCTCGACGAGCGTTTTGCCCGCGACAGCGACAGCCCGATCTGCCTGTTGCTGGTGGACATCGACAACTTCAAGCGGATCAACGACAGCCTCGGCCACCAGACCGGCGACAAGTTGCTGATCAGCCTGGCCCGACGCTTGCGCAACAGCCTGAGCCCGAGTGGCAGCCTGGCGCGTTTCGCCAGCAATGAGTTTGCGGTGCTACTGGACGACACCCACCTGAATGTCGGCCAACAAATCGCCAGCCAGCTGCTGATGACGCTGGATAAACCGATGTTCGTCGACAACCAGTTGATCAGCGTCACCGGCTCCGTGGGCGTGGCCTGCGCGCCACTGCACGGCCGCGACCCACAGACCCTGATGCGCAATGCCGGGCTGGCCCTGCACAAGGCCAAGGCCAATGGCAAGCATCAGGTCCAGGTCTTCACCGAAGCGCTGAACGCCGAGGCCAGCTACAAGCTGTTCGTGGAAAACAACCTGCGCCGCGCCCTGACGCAAAATGAACTGGACGTGTTCTACCAGCCCAAGCTGTGCCTGCGCACTGGCCGCTTGCTGGGGATGGAGGCGCTGTTGCGCTGGGACCATCCGGAAAAGGGCATGATCCGTCCGGATCAGTTCATCAGCGTCGCCGAAGAGACCGGACTGATCATCCCCATCGGCAAATGGATCGCCCGACAAGCCTGCCGCATGAGCAAAGCCCTGACCGCTGCCGGCCTGGGCAACCTGCAGGTGGCGATCAACCTGTCACCCAAGCAATTCTCCGACCCGGACCTGGTGTCGTCGATCGCCGGCATTCTCAAGGACGAACAACTGCCCGCCCAGCTGCTGGAGCTGGAACTGACGGAAGGCCTGCTGCTGGAGGCCACCGAAGACACGCACTTGCAACTCGACCAACTCAAGCGCCTGGGTCTTACCCTGGCCATGGACGACTTCGGCACCGGCTACTCGTCACTCAGCTACCTGAAGAAATTCCCGATCGACATCATCAAGATCGATCGCAGCTTCATTCATGAAATCCCGGACAACCAGGACGACATGGAAATCACCTCCGCCGTGATTGCCATGGCCCATAACCTGAAGCTAAAAGTGGTTGCCGAAGGCATCGAGACCGCCGAACAGCTGGCGTTCCTGCGTCGCCACCGCTGCGACGTCGGCCAGGGCTACCTGTTCGACCGACCGATCCCGGGCTTTGATCTGATCGAGAAGCTCAAACGCTATCCACGCGGTCCAAACGCCTGACAGCGCTGTAACACTCGGGCACACTGATACTCTACTTATCGACATCCCCAACCTGACTGGAGGACCGATCATGGTCTTGCGTTCGGAAATTCTGGTGAACAAAAACGTGCTCCCTACTAAAGAACAAGCTCTGCCTGGCCGCGAATCCCCGATCACCGTGCCGGAGAAACACTTCGTCAATAAGGACCAGTACATGCTCGGTCCATTCATTGGCAATGTGGAGTTCGCGATCTTCGGCCTGGGCTGTTTCTGGGGTGCGGAACGTAAGTTCTGGCAGCGCGAAGGCGTCGTGAGCACGGCGGTGGGTTATGCCGGTGGCTTCACGCCAAACCCGACCTACGAAGAAGTCTGCTCGGGCCTGACCGGCCACACGGAAGTGGTGTTGGTGGTGTATGACCAGGACCAGATCAGCTACAAGGAACTGCTGGCCATGTTCTGGGAACTGCACAACCCGACGCAGGGCATGCGCCAGGGCAACGACATCGGCACCCAGTACCGCTCGGTGATCTATGCGGTCAAACCTGAACAACTGGACGAAGCCAAGGCCAGCGAGAAAACGTTCCAGGCAGAACTGACCAAGGCCGGGCTGGGCACCATCACCACCGAAATCGAACAGGCCCCGACCTTCTACTACGCCGAGGCCTATCACCAGCAGTACCTGGCAAAGAACCCAGAAGGCTACTGCGGGATCGGCGGCACCGGCGTCACCTGCCCGATCTAATGGATGAACACAGTACCTGTGGCGAGGGAGCTTGCTCCCGCTGGGGCGCGAAGCGGCCCTAAAATCGGCGACAACGTTCTTTCAGATAGAACCTACATACCGATTTTACGACTGCTTCGCAGCCGAGCGGGAGCAAGCTCCCTCGCCACACATTACTCAGCAATCAACCAATCCATCTGCCAGCCGCCCTGGGTCTGGCCGAGCTTCTTCGACAGCCACGGCAGCAGCTCGCGCAACTCCTCTTCCAGCCCCCATGGCGGATTGGCAATGGCCATCCCGGAGCCATTCAGGCTGTTGGGGGTATCCAGCGGATGCACCAGCAGTTCCACGCGCAACAGCTTCGGCGCGCCCGTACCGGCCAGGTCCTGATAGAAGCGGCGCAACATGCGCTGGTCCTTGACCGGGTACCAGATCGCTACCACCGATTGCCGCATCCGGCTAATCGCCTCCTTCAGGGAAGCCGCGCAGCGCTGCATCTCATCGAGCTTCTCGAACGGCGGATCGATCAGCATCAACCCACGCTTCTCGGGTACCGGCAACAATGCACGCGGAACATGCCAGCCTTCGCCAAGGTGCACCTTGACCCGGCGATCGCCCTTCATATTGTCCTTGAGCAGCAAGCCGTCTTCCGGGTGTTTCTCGTTGAGCAGTACCCTGTCTTGCGGGCGAGTCAGGCGTCGTGCCAGCTCTGGCGAACCAGGGTAGTAGCGCAATTGGCCATCCGGGTTCATTTCATGCAGCACCTGCATGTAGTCCGCCGTCAGCAGCGGCAGATCCGGCTCGCCCCACAAGCGTGCGATACCTTCCAGGTATTCACCGGTACGGCTGGCCTGGTCGCCTTGCAGGTCATACAGACCAATGCCGGCGTGGGTGTCGAGATAGGCAAACGGCTGTTCCTTGCGCGACATCAGGGCGATGAGGCGGGTCAAGGTCAGGTGTTTGAACACGTCGGCGTGATTGCCGGCGTGGAAGGCGTGACGATAATTCATGGCTGCTCCTGCGAAGGAGGCGAAGTTTACCCTGTACCGCGCCCAGCGTCAGGGGTTCGCAGCCGAGCGGCCCCCGGGACGCCGCCCATGCCGGTATCCGTCGGGTGGAGCTGGCACAAAAAAACGGCCCGCATCCAATAGGCTGCGGGCCGTTCTTTTGTCAGTGATTGATCAGGGCATTCGCCCTTCCGATCACTTGTTCAGGTGGAAATCTTTCTCGGCGGCGGCGAAACGCTGCAGCATGCCGGCCGTTGGCTCACCCATCTTGCTGACCAGGAAAATGGCCAGGCTGGCGAAGATGAAGCCCGGGATGATTTCGTACAGGCCCAGCAGTTCGAAATGCTTCCAGACGATCACAGTGAGGGCACCGACCACGATACCGGCCAGTGCGCCGTTACGGGTCATGCCTTTCCACAGTACCGAGATCAGCACAACCGGACCGAAGGCAGCACCGAAGCCGGCCCAGGCGTAGCTGACCAGACCCAGTACGCGGTTTTCCGGGTTGGCGGCCATCACGATGGCAACCAGTGCTACGGCCAGCACCATGGCACGACCGACCCACACCAGCTCAAGCTGGGAAGCGTTCTTGCGCAGGAAAGCCTTGTAGAAGTCTTCGGTCAGGGCGCTCGAGCACACCAGCAACTGGCAGCTCAGGGTGCTCATCACGGCAGCCAGAATAGCCGACAGCAGCACACCGGCGATCCATGGGTTGAACAGGATCTTGGCCAGTTCGATGAACACACGCTCGTGGTTCTCACTGACTGGCATCGCCATGGCCGGGTTGGCCGAGAAGTAGGCAATGCCGAAGAAGCCTACCGCAACGGTACCGGCCAGGCACAGGATCATCCAGGTCATGGAGATACGACGGGCGTTGGCAATCGACTTCACCGAATCCGCCGCCATGAAGCGCGCCAGGATGTGCGGCTGGCCGAAGTAGCCCAGGCCCCAGCCCATCAGCGAGATGATGCCGATGAAGGTAGTGCCTTTGAGCATGTTGAAGTTGTCGGGGTTCTGCGCTTCGATCGCCAGGAACGTGGTGTCGACGCCGCCGGTGGCCAGCAGCACGATGATCGGCGTCAGCAGCAGGGCGAAGATCATCAGCGTGGCTTGTACGGTGTCAGTCCAGCTCACCGCCAGGAAACCACCCACGAAGGTGTAGGCAATCGTTGCCGCAGCACCGGCCCACAGCGCGGTCTCGTAGGACATGCCGAAGGTGCTTTCGAACAGACGGGCGCCCGCCACGATGCCGGAGGCGCAATAGATGGTGAAGAACACCAGGATCACGACGGCCGAGATAATGCGCAGCAAGCCGCTCTTGTCTTCAAAACGGCTGGAGAAGTAGTCCGGCAGAGTCAGCGCGTCACCGTTGTGCTCGGTCTGCACGCGCAGACGACCGGCTACAAACAGCCAGTTCAGGTAGGCACCGATGATCAGGCCGATGGCGATCCAGCTTTCAGACAGGCCAGACATGTAGATGGCGCCCGGCAGGCCCATCAACAACCAGCCACTCATGTCGGAAGCGCCGGCGGAGAGCGCGGTCACGACGCTGCCCAGGCTACGGCCACCCAGAATGTAGTCGGAGAGGTTGTTGGTGGAGCGATAGGCCATGAAGCCGATCAGCACCATTGCTGCGATGTAGATCACAAACGTGATCAAGGTTGGATTGCTAGCACTCATTGAGTTACGCCCTGGCTTTGTTTTTATGTAGCGGCGGTCTGCTGAACCGCCGCCAAACGATTACGTTTGAAAGACGATCGGGTAATCCGCGCATTTATGACTGATGTTTCCCCAGGAAAGCCATCAGCCGATGAACAGTCTCGTGGACGGTTGCACCTTGGGCGCGAATGCTATTCAACAAAGCAAATAAGGTGCAACCTGTTTCTCCCGAATAAGTTGCACCTAGTCGGAAATATTTTTTAGGTACGGGTTTTTGCTCCTTTTCGGAGCAAGAAACATCGCCAACCAAGACAAACAGCACCAATAAGGGGCAGCACCCGCGTACCAGAATTTTTTTCCTGACGAGTTGCCTGTTTTTCCGGCAAAAAAAGGGTTGCACCCGGTTGCACCTCTTTCGGCGCGCGGCTAATCTTGCCGCCAGCTGATGCCACGCAGTCGTGGCAAACATGAGGATAAAAATATGGCTACCACCACCCTTGGGGTCAAACTCGACGACCCGACCCGCGAACGCCTCAAGGCCGCCGCGACCTCGATTGATCGCACGCCGCACTGGTTGATCAAGCAGGCGATTTTCAATTACCTGGAAAAACTCGAGGGTGGTGCAACCCTGACCGAACTCAATGGTTCGGTCCGTCCTGAGCTGGATGAAGGCGCCGACATTCAAGTCGACCATGCGCACCAGTGCTTCCTTGAATTCGCTGAGAGCATCCTGCCGCAATCGGTACTGCGCGCCGCGATCACCGCCGCCTACCGTCGTCCGGAGCCGGAAGTGGTGCCCATGCTGCTGGAGCAGGCTCGCCTGCCGGCACCGATGGCCGAGGCCACCAACAAACTGGCCGCCTCGATTGCTGAAAAACTGCGCAATCAGAAGAGCGCCGGTGGCCGTGCCGGCATCGTGCAGGGCCTGCTGCAGGAATTCTCCCTGTCGTCCCAGGAAGGCGTGGCACTGATGTGCCTGGCCGAAGCGCTGCTGCGTATTCCGGACAAGGGCACTCGTGACGCCCTGATTCGCGACAAGATCAGTACCGGTAACTGGCAGCCGCACCTGGGCAACAGCCCGTCGCTGTTCGTCAACGCCGCGACCTGGGGCCTGCTGCTGACCGGCAAGCTGGTCTCCACCCATAACGAAGCAGGCTTGACCTCGTCCCTGAGCCGCATCATCGGCAAGAGCGGCGAGCCGATGATCCGCAAGGGCGTCGACATGGCCATGCGCCTGATGGGCGAGCAGTTCGTGACCGGCGAAACCATCGCCGAAGCCCTGGCCAACGCCAGCAAGTTTGAAGCCAAAGGCTTCCGCTACTCCTACGACATGCTCGGTGAAGCCGCACTGACCGAGCATGACGCGCAGAAATACCTCGCGTCCTACGAGCAAGCCATCCACTCGATCGGCAAGGCGTCCCACGGTCGCGGCATTTATGAAGGCCCGGGCATCTCGATCAAGCTGTCGGCCCTGCACCCGCGTTACAGCCGTGCCCAGTACGAGCGCGTGATGGAGGAGCTGTACCCGCGCCTGCTGTCGCTGACCCTGCTGGCCAAGCAATACGACATCGGCCTGAACATCGACGCCGAGGAAGCCGACCGCCTGGAGCTGTCGCTGGACCTGCTGGAGCGCCTGTGCTTCGAGCCGCAACTGAGCGGTTGGAACGGTATCGGTTTCGTGATCCAGGCGTACCAGAAGCGTTGCCCGTACGTGATCGACTACGTGATCGACCTGGCTCGCCGCAGCCGTCATCGCCTGATGATCCGCCTGGTAAAAGGCGCCTACTGGGACAGCGAAATCAAGCGTGCCCAGGTCGAAGGCCTGGAAGGCTATCCGGTCTACACCCGCAAGGTGTACACCGACGTGTCCTACATCGCCTGCGCGCGCAAACTGCTGTCGGTACCGGAAGTCATCTACCCGCAGTTCGCCACGCACAACGCCCACACCCTGTCGGCCATCTACCATATCGCCGGGCAGAACTACTACCCGGGCCAGTACGAGTTCCAGTGCCTGCACGGCATGGGTGAACCGCTGTACGAACAGGTTGTAGGCAAGGTTTCCGAAGGCAAGCTGAACCGTCCGTGCCGCGTGTACGCACCGGTCGGCACCCATGAAACCCTGCTGGCGTACCTGGTACGTCGCCTGCTGGAAAACGGCGCGAACACCTCGTTCGTCAACCGTATCGCCGACCAGTCCATCTCCATCCAGGAGCTGGTAGCCGACCCGGTGAACCAGATCGAGCAGATGGCCACGCTGGAAGGCGGCTTCGGCCTGCCGCACCCGCGCATTCCACTGCCGCGCGACCTGTACGGCAGCGAACGCGCCAACTCCAGCGGCATCGACATGGCCAACGAACACCGCCTGGCATCCTTGTCCTGCGCCCTGCTGGCCAGCGCCCACAACAACTGGAAAGCCGCGCCGATGCTCGGTTGCGCCTCCAGCGCTGAAACGCCTGCGCCGGTGTTGAACCCCTCGGACCTGCGTGACGTGGTCGGCCATGTACAGGAAGCGACCGTCGAAGACGTCGACAACGCCATCCAGTGCGCCCTGAACGCCGCTCCTATCTGGCAGGCCACCCCGCCAGCCGAACGCGCCGCGATCCTGGAACGTGCCGCCGACCTGATGGAAGCCGAGATCCAGCCGCTGATGGGCCTGCTGGCCCGCGAAGCCGGCAAGACCTTCGCCAACGCCATCGCCGAAGTGCGTGAAGCCGTGGACTTCCTGCGTTACTACGCGGTGCAGGCCCGCAACGATTTCACCAACGACGCCCACCGCCCACTGGGCCCAGTGGTGTGCATCAGCCCGTGGAACTTCCCACTGGCGATTTTCAGCGGTCAAGTCGCCGCCGCACTGGCCGCCGGTAACCCGGTCCTGGCCAAACCGGCCGAACAGACCCCACTGGTGGCGGCACAAGCCGTGCGCTTGCTGCTCGAGGCCGGGATCCCGGAAGGCGTGCTGCAACTGCTGCCGGGCCGTGGCGAAACCGTCGGCGCTGGCCTGGTGGGCGATGATCGCGTCAAAGGCGTGATGTTCACCGGCTCCACCGAAGTCGCGCGCCTGCTGCAACGCAACATCGCCGGCCGCCTGGACTCCCAGGGCCGTCCGATCCCGCTGATCGCCGAAACCGGCGGCCAGAACGCAATGATCGTCGACTCCTCGGCGCTGACCGAACAAGTGGTCATCGACGTCGTATCGTCGGCCTTCGACAGCGCCGGCCAGCGTTGCTCGGCCCTGCGCGTACTGTGCCTGCAGGAAGATTCGGCAGACCGCGTGATCGAAATGCTCAAGGGCGCCATGGCTGAATGCCGTCTCGGCAACCCGGAGCGCCTGTCCGTGGACATCGGCCCGGTGATCGACGCCGAAGCCAAGGCGGGCATCGAGAAACACATCCAGGGCATGCGCGACAAAGGTCGCAACGTGTACCAGGTCGCGATCGCCAATGCCGAAGAAATCAAACGCGGCACCTTCGTCATGCCCACCCTGATCGAACTGGAAAGCTTCGACGAACTGCAACGCGAGATCTTTGGTCCGGTGCTGCACGTGGTGCGCTACAAGCGTAAAGAGATCGATCAACTGATCGAGCAGATCAACGCTTCCGGTTATGGCCTGACGCTGGGTGTGCACACACGCATCGACGAGACCATTGCCAAGGTGATCGACAACGTCAACGCCGGTAACGTCTACGTCAACCGCAACATTGTGGGTGCCGTGGTCGGCGTGCAACCGTTCGGCGGCGAAGGCCTGTCGGGCACCGGTCCGAAAGCCGGTGGTCCGCTGTACCTGTACCGCCTGCTGTCGACCCGCCCTGGCGACGCCATCGAGCAATCCTTTGCCCGTGCCGACGCCGAAACCGCGCCGGACGTCCGCCTGCGTGATGCCATGAGCAAGCCGCTGACTGCCCTGCAAGCCTGGGCCGACAGCCACAAGCTCAGCGCCCTGAGCGCCCTGTGCGTGAAGTTCGCCGTGCAATCGCAGAGCGGTATCACCCGCGTCCTGGCAGGCCCGACCGGCGAGCGCAACAGCTACGCCATCCTGCCGCGCGAACACGTGCTGTGCCTGGCGGAAATCGAAGGCGACCTGCTGACCCAACTGGCTGCGGTACTGGCCGTGGGTGGCTCGGCAGTCGTACCGGAGAATGAGCTGAGCAAGGCACTGCTGGCGCGCCTGCCAAAGGATGTGCAAGCACGCATCAAGCTGGTCGCTGACTGGACCAAGGACGAAGTGGTCATCGATGCGGTACTGCATCACGGTCACTCCGACCAGTTGCGCGCGGTCTGCCAGCAAGTGGCAACCCGTGCCGGCGCCATCGTTGGGGTTCACGGCCAGGCGCCGGGCGAAACCGGCATTGCGCTGGAGCGCCTGGTGATCGAGCGCGCACTGAGCGTCAACACCGCAGCGGCCGGTGGTAACGCCAGCCTGATGACGATCGGCTAAACCGCGATGCGTTAGCTGTACAAAATGGGCGCCCTCACCGGCGCCTATTTTTTTGCCTGACGCTGATGATTCCGTGGCGAGGGAGCTTGCTCCCGCTCGGGTGCGCAGCAGCCGCCCGTGGATCGGCGCGGTTTATCTGAAATTACCGGATTACAGCTTTCAGGGCCGCTTCGCAGCCCAGCGGGAGCAAGCTCCCTCGCCACGGGTAATGTTCGCCGCAGACATTCCGCTGTTGTGTTTTACCCCTCCATCACGCAGATCAATCATCCTGTTCAGCCTCTATTCCCACGCCTAGACTCGGCCTATTCCAAAACAGGTAGGCCGCCATGTCCGAGACGTTGCTCAGTTCCCGCAATCTGGCTTTCGAGCTGTACGAAGTCCTCGATGCCGAGGGCCTGACCCAGCGCGAGCGTTTCGCCGAGCACAACCGCGAAACCTTCGACGCCGCCATTGGCACCGCCCGCAGCATCGCCGAGAAGTTCTTCGCCTCGCACAACCGCAAGGGCGACGAGAACGAACCGCGCTATGAAGACGGCCAGGCGATCCTGATCCCGGAAGTGAAACCTGCCGTGGATGCCTTTCTCGAAGCCGGTTTCCTCAACGCTGCACGCAGTTTCGAGGCGGGCGGCATGCAGTTGCCGACGCTGTTGTCGCAAGCCTGCTTCGCGCACTTCCAGGCGGCCAACGCGGCGACGACTTCCTACCCGTTCCTGACCATGGGCGCCGCCAACCTGATCGAGAGCTTCGGCACCGAGGAACAGAAACAACGCTTCCTGCAACCGATGATCGACGGCCGCTTCTTCGGCACCATGGCCCTGACCGAGCCCCACGCCGGTTCGTCGCTGTCGGACATCCGCACCCGCGCCGAACCCGCGGCGGACGGCACCTATCGACTCAAGGGCAACAAGATCTTCATCTCCGGCGGCGACCATCCGCTGTCGGAAAACATCGTGCACATGGTGCTGGCCAAACTGCCGGACGCACCCGCCGGGGTAAAGGGCATCTCCCTGTTTATCGTGCCCAAGTTCCTGGTCAACGACGACGGCAGCCTGGGCCAGCGCAACGATGTGCTGCTGGCCGGGCTGTTCCACAAGATGGGCTGGCGCGGCACCACCTCCACCGCGCTGAACTTCGGCGACAACGGCGAGTGTGTCGGCTACCTGGTGGGCCAGCCGCATCAAGGCCTGAGCTGTATGTTCCAGATGATGAACGAGGCACGGATCGGCGTCGGCATGGGCGCGGTGATGCTCGGTTACGCCGGTTACCTGCACTCGCTGGAATACGCCCGCGAACGCCCGCAAGGACGCCTGCCGGACAGCAAGGACCCGAACACCGCACCGGTGTCGATCGTCCAGCACGCCGACGTCAAACGCATGCTGCTGACCCAGAAGGCCTACGTCGAAGGCTCGTTCGACCTGGGACTGTATGCCGCACGATTGTTCGACGACACCACCACCCTTGAGACCGAAGCCGGGCGCAAGCAGGCCCATGAACTGCTGGATTTGCTGACCCCCATCGTCAAATCCTGGCCGTCGGAGTTCTGCCTGAAGGCCAACGAACTGGCGATCCAGATCCTCGGCGGCCACGGCTACACCCGCGAATACCCGGTAGAGCAGTACTACCGCGACAACCGCCTGAACCCGATCCACGAAGGCACCCATGGCATTCAGTCACTGGACTTGCTGGGGCGCAAACTGGCGCAGAACGGCGGCGCCGGGCTCAAGCAGTTGATCCGCTTGATCGCCGTCACCGTTGAGCGGGCCCACGCCCATGAATCGCTGACCCCATTGCGCGAACCGCTGGAGAAACTGGTGGCACGCCTGCAAACGGTGACCATCGGCCTGTTGACCGATCTGGCCCAAGGCAAGGTCAACGGCAGCCTCGCCAACTCGGCGCTGTACCTCAAGGCGTTCGGCCACACAGTAATCGGCTGGCGCTGGCTGGAACAGGCGATCCGTGCAGAAGAAGGACTGGCCAAGGGCAATACCGCAGACGCCGGCTTCTACAAAGGCAAGCTGCAAGCGGCGCGCTACTTCCTGACCTGGGAAGTGCCGGCTTGCCACCATGAACTGGCGATTCTCGAGGCACGGGATGATGTGTGCCTGGGCATGCAGGATGAGTGGTTCTGACCCCAAGTATTTGTAGTGCCGCTTAGATCCATTCGCGAGCAAGCCCGCTCCCACACTGGTTCAAGGTGAACACATAATCGGTGAGCACCCTGAGTCAAATGTGTGTGGGCTTGCTCGCGAAGACGTCCGCGCAGACGCCATATCAGCTCAGCTTGAACCCACCCATCTGCCGCGCCAGGTCATCCGCCAGCCGCTGCAACGTCTGACAGTCCTCTCGGCAAGCCCTGACCTCCCCCGTCGTCGCCCGTGCCAGGTCGGAGATACCCTGCACGTTGCGATTGATCTCTTCAGTCACCGCCGACTGCTCTTCGGTGGCCGTCGCCACTTGATGGTTCATATCACTGATGTGTTCAACCTGCCCGGTAATCGCCGTCAGTGAGGCGCCCGTGCGCTGGCTCGACTCGACACCGGTGCCGGTTGCGGCCTGTCCGGACTGCATCGACGACACCGCATTCTCCGCCCCCTGCTTGAGGCTGCCGATCATCTGCTGGATCTCATCGGTAGAGGATTGCGTACGCCGGGCCAGCGTGCGCACTTCATCGGCCACCACGGCAAAGCCACGGCCCATGTCGCCAGCCCGCGCCGCCTCGATGGCGGCATTGAGCGCCAGCAAGTTGGTCTGCTCGGAGATCCCACGGATCACCGCCAACACCTGGTCGATAGACGCCACCTGAGTTGCCAGCTCGCCCACGGCCTGGGCGGCAACGCCGATTTCGTCGGACATGTTTTCGATATGACGGATCGATCCACCGACCACTTCGCGGGCCTGCAAGGCTTCATCTCGGGCAGTTTGCGAAGCGATGGCCGCATTACCGGCGTTCTGGGCGATTTCCTGTACGGTCAGACCCATCTCATGCACTGCGGTGGCGACCATGTCGGTCATTACCTGCTGCCGACCGGAGCGTTGCGCCGTGTTTTCAACCACCTGCGCCACCTGCCCGACAGCTGTGCGCAAGCGCTCGCTGGTGGCCAGCACGTCGCCGATCATGCTGCGCTGGTTTTCCAGGAAACGATTGAAGCCGCGAGCCAGATCCCCCAACTCATCGGCGCGACTGGCGTCCAGCCTGCGTGTCAAATCGCCACCATCGCTACCAATCGCTACCAGCGCCGCTGTTACTTGACGAATGGGGCGCACCAACCCACGGGCCAGCAACACCACCAGCAACAGGCACACCAGTGCCACCGCCAGGCCGATGCCGCTGCTCATCCACATCGCGCGACGCGCCTCGGCGTAGATTTGCGACTGTGGCACTTCGGCCACCAGGGTCCAACCGAGATCGCGAAGGGGCAGGCTCAATGCCAGGAAATCTTCGCCATCGCGGACAAAGCTGCTGCTGGTGGCGGTTTTTTGGCCCATGACCGCGTGCGCCGCCGCGGCGCCAACCTGCTCGCTCAGGGTGCGTTTCCCGCTGAATTGCGCCTCGGGGTGAACCTGGATCAAACCGTCGGCGCGCACCAGATAGACCTTGCCGCGCTCACCGAAGCTGAAATTGTGAATCAACTCCGACAGCTCTTTCATGCTCAGGCCCAGCCCGGCAACGCCCACGACTTTACCGCCCTGCTCGACCTTGAGGTCGATGAACAGCGCCAATTCTCCGGTAGCGGTGTCATTGTCGATATTGAGGGTGCGGGGCTGGTTGCTGTCCATGAACGAATAGAACCAGGCGTCGGCGGGATTGGAGCGGCTAAGGGTGCGATCCAGGCCTTTTTCGGTGATGTAGTGGTTCGACGCGGCGCCGATGATCAGCGCGGTGAACGCCTTGTGTTCGGCGCGGATGCCTTCCAGATACTGTGCGAAGGTCGCCGTCCGGGCACTACTTTCACCTTCGGCCAACCAGTCGCGCACCATGCTGTTGCTGGCGATGTCCTTGGCGGCGGTGAGCGGCTGAACCAGAATCCGCTCGATGTCGTTGCGCATCGCTTCGATGCTCGATGGCAGCGCTTGCTCGACCAGATAGCGCTGGGCGAGATTGTTGACCACCAGGGTATAAATGCCAACCACGATCAGGATACTGACCAGCAGGGCGGTGCCCATACTGAGGATCAACTGCCATTGAATACTGCGTCGCCAGAACTGCATGGAGCACCCCCAAAGAGTAAGAGGCAAAAATACTGCAACAGCCATGCCGATTGTATACAAAGTCGCGAATTAACCGTATCAATCAGCGAGCATTTCCTACGACAAACCGTGGCATGGTCCAACCATCAACACCCCCCCTATCACAAAAACCAGCCCGGGAACCTATCAGGTCAGATAGGTCACAGCGCGGTGAGTAAGGCGTAGATTTCGCTGCTTCAAGCACATAAACAAGGAGTACACGTTATGAACACACTTGTATCAGCGAAAGGAGATGTATTAGTCGGCAAGAACATATCCAGCTTTCAGAGCATGCTGCAGAACGTTCAAGTGGGCGACACAGTGCAGCACAACGGGGATGAACTATCCGTCGTCACGAAAACGTTCAAACTGAAGGATTTCG
This sequence comes from Pseudomonas sp. Irchel s3h17, assembly GCF_900187505.1. Lineage (GTDB taxonomy): Bacteria > Pseudomonadota > Gammaproteobacteria > Pseudomonadales > Pseudomonadaceae > Aquipseudomonas. The sequence goes on along the minus strand of NZ_FYDL01000003.1, from coordinate 183,991 downwards.
ACTTCCTGATCGAGATTTCGATCGGGGAAGTTACGTTGGTGTCGGAGCAGACCGTCAACTTCGAGGAAATGCTCTGGATGATTCAAGCTGGCAATATCCTGGTGCAGGATGGAGGTCCCCGCATCGTGCGAGAAAAACATTTCCTCAAATCTGGAGCTGGGTACTCTCCATCGATCTACCTCATGATGCCCTGACAGGGCTGAGCGCTTCACTTGAGCGCTCTCGGGTAGATCGAGAGCGCTCTGATCAAACAGGCTTGAGCCCAGCGAGCGCTGACGTCAACCCTGGTTGATCGTCTTGGCGATCACTTCAACCGTGGCGCTGACTTGCTCTTGGTAACGGTCGAGTTCCTGCTGGTGGCGCTTTTGCATTTCCAGCTGCTGCGAACACAGGTTCATCGCCGTCAGCACCAGCAGCTTGTCCCCGATCAGGGTCGGGTATTTCTTTTTGGTCTCAGCCAGCACCGCTTTCAACATGAGCGCGGCGTCCAGCAGGGTCTGCTCTTCCCCGGCCGGCGCCTTGATCGAATAGTCTTCCCCAAGAATCGAGACGACTTTTACCCCATCGGCACCTTGTCTCATGCGTTCACAGGACCTGCGCTCACACGCTCAACCAAGGCTTGAATGCGCGCGACGGTGGTGCCCTGCTTTTCTTCCTGTTCCATCAGGCTCAGTTGCAGGCTTTCGTTTTCGTCCTTGGCCTGGGCCAGCTCTGCACTCAGGGCTTGATGAGCGTTTTGCAGGTCCTGGTTCTGTTGCACCAGATCGCTGACCAGTTGTTCCAATTGACTCAGGGTTGCTTCCAACATTTTTGATTTTCCGGGCATTTTCAAAGGGCGCGTACGATAAAGAAAAGTCACCACAGGCGCCAGGGTTATTACGGCGCAAAGCCTTGATTTTCCTGGCGGCGACTTTACTTGCACGTGTTAAAGACTGCGATTGGCCGGTCAGGTTCCTGACAGCTCGTCAGCGCAAGCGGATCTGCGGCAAAAGCACGCAGGGACTCAAGACTTTAGTCGTATGACCGATAAGTCATGCATACCCCTTCTCAGCCCTCGTGCCCGTGCGCGTCTGTTTGGTAAAAACCATGTCCCTTCGCTCTATGAATATCGCCCCCCGGGCGTTCGCCGGCTTTGCCCTGATTGGCACGCTGATGTTGATTCTCGGTGTGTTCGCCTTGAACCAGATGAGCAAGATCCGCGGGGCCGCCGAGGACATTACCCAGAACAGCGTACCGAGCATCAAGAGCCTCGATGAGTTCACCCAACTGACATTGCGTCTGCGGGTGCTGTCTTACCGCTTGCTGATCAACCGCGAAGCAGACACCCAACAACAGACGCTCGCCCTGCTCGATCAACGCAACCAGCAGATCCGCGAGGCCCAGGCGGGCTACGAGAAGTTGATCTCCAGCCCGCAGGAACGCGCAGCCTACGATCAGTATGTGACGCTGCTGGGCCAGTACCGCCAACTTGAAGAGCGCATGAAGACGCTGTCGCGCAACAATCAGGTCAGCGAGCTGCAAACCCTGCTCAACACCGAGCTGCTGAACAACTCCGAAGCGGTCAACACGGTGCTCAACCGGCTACTGGAAATCAACACCCAGGGGAGCCTCGACACCAACCAGCAAGCCGCTGACCAGTACGCTTCGGCGTTCAACCTGGTAGTCGCCCTGTTAGTGGTTGCCACTGCCCTGACCCTGCTCTTCGCCTGGTTGCTGACCAACAGCATCACCCAGCCGATCGCCAACGCCCTGAACGCCGCCGAGGCCATCGCCGAAGGCAACCTGACGCGCCCGATCACGGTCGACGGTACCGACGAAGCCGGGCGCCTGTTGCTGGCAATGTCGAAGATGCAGGAAAAACTGCGCGATACCCTGCAACGTATCTCAGGCTCCGCAACTCAGTTGGCCTCCGCTGCCGAAGAACTCAACAGCGTGACCGACGAAAGTGCCCGTGGCCTGACCCAACAGAACAACGAAATCGAGCAGGCCGCCACGGCAGTCAATGAAATGACCAGTGCCGTCGAAGAAGTGGCACGTAACGCGGTCAGCACCTCCGAGGCCTCGAAAAACGCCACCGCCTCCGCGGGCGACGGTCGCGACCTGGTGCAGGAAACCGTGAGCGCCATCGAGCGCATGAGTGGCGATGTGCAAAGTACCGCCACCCTGATCGGCAACCTGGCCGAGGAGTCGCGTGATATCGGCAAGGTGCTGGACGTGATTCGCGGCCTGGCCGACCAGACCAACCTGCTGGCACTCAATGCCGCCATCGAAGCCGCCCGCGCCGGTGAAGCCGGTCGTGGTTTTGCGGTCGTCGCCGACGAAGTGCGTGCGCTGGCGCATCGCACCCAGCAATCGACCAGCGAAATCGAACGCATGATCGGCAGCATCCAGAGCGGCACCGAGCACGCCGTCGACTCGATGCGCAACAGCACCGAACGCGCCGAGTCGACGCTGAACATCGCCCGTGGTGCCGGCCTGTCGCTGGACACCATCAACAGTGCCATTGTCGAGATCAACGAACGCAACCTGGTGATCGCCAGCGCGGCAGAGGAACAGGCCCAGGTGGCCCGTGAAGTCGACCGCAATCTGGTGAACATCCGCGATCTGTCGATACAGTCGGCCACCGGTGCCAACCAGACCAGTGCCGCCAGCAACGAACTCTCGCGCCTGGCGGTGGACCTGAACACCATGGTTGGGCGGTTCAACCTGTAACAGTCACCGATCACACTGTGGCGAGGGAGCTTGCTCCCGCTCGGCTACGCAGTAGCCGTAAACGGCGGGTGAGTATTGTCGGGAAAGCCGCAGCGTCTATTGTGGGGCCGCTGCGCGTCCCAGCGGGAGCAAGCTCCCTCGCCACGATCGCTTCAGCTGCTGAAGTGGAGTGATCGATCGCGGTCAAAAGCTTTTTGACAGCATCACATTTCAACAGGTTAGAATCGCTGGCACGCACACTGCATGGTCCGTTTGCGCCCGCCTTTCTGCTTTCTGGAGTACTGCCTTTGAATGCGACGACCATCAACAGCCTGTTCTTGATCGGCGCGTTGCTGGTAGGTGCGAGCATTCTGGTGAGCTCACTTTCCTCCCGCCTGGGTATCCCGATTCTGGTGATCATCCTGGCCGTGGGCATGGCCGCCGGCGTCGATGGCGCCGGCATCATCTTCGACAACTACCCCACGGCGTATCTGGTCGGCAACCTGGCCCTGGCCGTGATCCTGCTCGACGGCGGGTTACGCACCCGGGTCTCGAGTTTTCGCGTGGCGTTATGGCCGGCCTTATCGCTGGCCACGGTCGGGGTGCTGATTACCACCGGGCTGACCGGCATGGCGGCGGCATGGTTGTTCGACCTGAACCTGATTCAGGGCCTGCTGATCGGCGCCATTGTCGGCTCGACGGACGCCGCGGCGGTGTTCTCGCTGCTCGGCGGCAAAGGCCTGAACGAACGGGTGACCGCCAGCCTGGAAATCGAATCCGGCAGCAACGACCCGATGGCGGTGTTTCTCACCGTCACCCTGATCGACATGCTTGCCAGTGGCCAGACCGGCCTGCACTGGAGCCTGCTGACACACCTGCTGCGTGAATTCGGTATCGGTGGCCTGATTGGCCTGGGCGGTGGCTGGCTGATGTTGCAAATGGTCAACCGCATCCATCTGGCCGCCGGCCTGTACCCGATCCTGGTCATCGCCGGTGGCCTGGTGGTCTTTGCCCTGACCAACGCCCTGCACGGCAGCGGCTTCCTGGCGGTGTACCTGTGTGGCCTGGTGATCGGCAACTGCCCGGTGCGCAGCCGCCACGGCATTCTGCATATGCTCGACGGCATGGCGTGGCTGGCGCAGATCGGCATGTTCCTGGTGCTGGGGCTGCTGGTGACGCCCCACGATTTGCTGCCGATTGCCCTGCCGGCCCTGGGGCTGGCGTTGTGGATGATTCTGTTTGCCAGGCCCCTGTCGGTGATTGTCGGCCTGCTGCCGTTCAAGGCGTTCCACGGCCGTGAAAAAGTCTTTATTTCCTGGGTCGGCCTGCGCGGTGCGGTCCCGATCATTCTGGCGGTGTTCCCGCTGATGGCCGGCCTGCCGAATGCCCAGCTGTACTTCAACCTCGCGTTCTTTATCGTACTGGTATCGCTGCTGGTGCAAGGTACAAGCCTGCCGTGGGTCGCCAAGCTGCTGAAAGTGACGGTTCCGCCAGAACCCGCGCCCATTTCCCGGGCCGCGCTGGAAGTGCATGTCACCAGCGAGTGGGAGTTGTTCGTTTATCGCCTGGGTGCCGAGAAATGGTGCATCGGCGCGGCCCTTCGCGAGCTGAAAATGCCCGAGGGCACCCGTATCGCGGCACTGTTTCGCGGCCAGCAACTGCTCCATCCGTCGGGTAGTACGGTGCTTGAAGTCGGCGATTTGCTCTGTGTCATCGGCCATGAACACAACCTGCCGGCCCTGGGAAAACTCTTCAGCCAGGCGCCACAACGGGGCCTCGACTTGCGCTTCTTCGGCGACTTCGTCCTGGAAGGCGACGCCCAGCTGGGCGCGGTTTCCGCGCTATACGGGCTGCAACTCGAAGGGGTCGATCCGGACATGCCCCTGGGGCGCTTCATTACCCAGAAAGTCGGGGGCGCGCCAGTGGTCGGTGACCAGGTGGAATGGAACAACACCATCTGGACGGTGGCGGTCATGGAAGGGAACAAGATTGCCAAAGTGGGCGTCAGATTCCCCGAAGGAAGTCGCCCAGGTCCCGGGTTGTTCCTCTAAACTCTTTTTTTCGCTACGTTCTCGATCGGTCTTTATGCCAACCCTGCGCACATTCATAGCTATCGCCCTGCTGGGGCTGAGTCTCTCCGTCGGCACCCTGCAGGCGGCCGAACCACCGTCCGCCGAGGCCGTGCAAAGGAGCCTCGACAAGATTGCCGAACGCAAACTGCCCGAGGCGGATCAAAAGGCCCTGCAATTAGTGTTGCAACAGACGCTGATCCAGTTGTCCAGCCAGGCCGATTACGAGAAGCGCCTGAGCGACCTCAAGCTGCAGCTGAGTACCGCCCCCAAGCAAAACATCGAGAACCAGCGCGAGCTGGAACGCCTCAAGGCCACCAAGGTGGTGCCGGTCGCCCAGCGCTACGCCAATCTGAGCGTGTCGCAGCTCGAGCAGATGCTCACCGAGCGCAGCACCCAGCAAAGCGATCTGCAAAAGGCCCTGGCCGAGGCCAACAGCCTGATCATCACTGCGCAAACCCGCCCCGAGCGCGCCCAGGCCGAGATCAGCAGCAGCCAGACCCGCATCCTGCAAATCAACAACATCCTCAAGGCGGGCAAGGACAACGGCAAGGCGCTCTCCAGCGAGCAGCGCGACCAGCTCAATGCCGAACTCGCCGCGTTGAACGCGCTGATTCCGTTACGCCGCCAGGAACTGGCCGGCAACAGCCAGCTGCAAGACCTGGGCAATACTCAGCGCGACCTGTTGATGGAACGCACCGCGCGCATGGAGCAAGAGATCCAGGACCTGCAAAACCTGATCAACCAGAAGCGCCTGGCCCAGTCTCAAGAGACCGTCACCCAGCAGTCCATCGAAGCCCAGAAAGCCGGGGGCAGTAGCTTGCTCGCCGCTGAAAGCGCGGCCAACCTGAAGCTCTCGGACTACCTGCTCAAAAGCACCGACCGCCTCAACGAGCTGACCCAGCAAAACCTGCAGACCAAGCTGCTACTCGACAGCGTGACCCAAAGCGACGCCGCGCTGGATGAACAGATCAGCGTGCTCAAGGGCAGCCTGCTGCTGTCCAAGATTCTCTACAAGCAGAAGCAAAGCTTGCCGCGCCTGCGGGTCGACCGCGACCTGGCCGACCAGATTGCCGACATTCGCCTGTATCAGTTCGAGGTCAATCAACAACGCGAGCTGATCGGCAATCCCGTCGCCTATGTGAGTAACCTGCTGGCCGCTCAACCGGCCGATCAGGTCACCCCGCAACTGCGCAAGAACCTGCTGGAACTGGCCGTCACCCGCGCCGACCTGCTGGAGCGCCTGAACCGTGAGCTGAGCTCACTGCTCAACGAATCCATCACCCTGCAACTCAACCAGAAGCAACTGCTCACCACGGCCCAGGATCTGCGCGCGACGCTCGATGAACAGATGTTCTGGATCCCCAGCAACAAGCCACTGGACCTGGAATGGATGCGCAGCGTACCGGCTCGCCTGGAGAAACAGATCAACACCCTGCCATGGACCTCAAGCCTGAGCGAGTTGAGTGACGGCCTGATCCAGCGACCGCTGCTGTTCACCCCGCTGGCATTGCTGATCGGTTTTCTGGTGTGGCGCCGTAAATACCTGTATGCCCGATTGAACAAGGTTCACCAGGACATCGGCCACTTCAAGCGTGACAGCCAATGGCACACGCCACAGGCGATCATGATCAACGTGTTGCTGGCGATGCCGGTTGCCCTGGGCCTGGCACTGTGCGGCCTGGCCTTGCAGATTGACGCGCGCGGGCAGAACGCCAACCTCGGGGCCGCCCTGCTGCAAGTCGCCCAGGCGTGGCTGGTGTTCTACACCGCCTACCGGATCCTTGCACCGGGCGGTGTGGCGGAGCTGCATTTCCGCTGGGAACGACCGCAGGTGGAGTTCCTGCGGCGCTGGATCCGTCGTCTCGGAATGGTGGTGTTCGCGCTGGTGGCCGTGGTGGCTGTTGCCGAGTTGCAACCGGCCGCGCTCGCCGATGACGTGCTCGGCATCGCCGTCGTCCTGACCTGCTACGCCTTGATGGCCTGGCTGCTCAGCCGCCTGCTGCTCAACAGCCCGACCCACAACAACGCCTCGCTGTTCCGCAAGGCCGTCGGAGTGATGTTCACGGTGCTGCCGGTCGCCCTGTTCATTGCCGTGTGTTTTGGCTACTTCTATACCGCCCTGAAACTCAGTGACCGACTGATCAACACCCTTTACCTGCTGATGTTCTGGCTGGTCATCGAAGCCACCTTCGTGCGCGGCCTGGCGGTTGCGGCACGGCGCCTGGCCTACCAGCGCGCACTGACCAAGCGCCAGGCGGCGAAAGAAGCCGGTGACGGCGATGCGGTGGTCGAAGAGCCGACGCTGGACATCGAGAAGGTCAACGAACAATCCCTGCGCCTGATCCGCCTGGCCCTGCTCGGCGGCTTCATCGCCGCGCTGTACTGGGTCTGGGCCGACCTGATCACGGTGTTCTCGTACCTGGACAACATCACCCTCTACGAGTACACCAGCGGCACCGGCGCCAACATGAGCATGATCCCGATCAGCATCGGCGACATGCTCGGCGCACTGATCATCATCGGCATTACCATGGCCCTGGCGCGCAACCTGCCGGGGCTGTTGGAAGTCCTGGTGCTGTCCAAGCTCAACCTGGCCCAGGGCAGCGCCTACGCCACGACCACCTTGCTGACCTATGTGATCGCGGGCATCGGCTTTGTCACGACCCTGTCTACCCTTGGCGTGAGCTGGGACAAGTTGCAATGGCTGGTGGCAGCGCTCTCGGTCGGCCTGGGTTTCGGCATGCAGGAAATCTTCGCCAACTTCATTTCCGGGATCATGATTCTGTTCGAGCGCCCGGTACGGATCGGCGACACCATCACCATCGGCAACCTGTCAGGCACGGTGAGCAAGATCCGTATCCGCGCCACGACCATTACCGACTTCGACCGCAAGGACATCATTGTCCCGAACAAGACCTTCATCACCGGGCAATTGATCAACTGGTCCCTGACCGACACCGTCACCCGCGTGACGCTCAAGCTCGGGGTCGACTATGGTTCCGACCTGGACCTGGTCAAGGATCTGCTGCTCAAGGCCGCCCGCGAAAACCCGCGCGTGCTCAAGGAACCCGAGCCACACGTGTACTTCCTGAACTTCGGCGAAAGCACCCTGGACCACGAACTGCGCGTGCACGTGCGTGACCTCGGCGACCGCAACCCGGTGCTCGACGAGATCAACCGCTTCATCAACCGCGAGTTCAAGAAGCAGCACATCAACATCTCGTTCCGGCAGATGGAGGTCTACCTCAAGAACCTTCACGGCCAGGAGTACAAGATGGTGCCGATCGAGCCGGAGGCCAAGACCATCGTTCCCGTGAACGACCTCACTGCCGGGCAAAAGCCGCCGGTGTCCAAGCTCGACTAACGAACCAATCCCCAGCAGAATGCTCGGACATTCTGCTGGAGATGGCCGTTGAAAGCCCTCGACGAACTGACCTTCGATAACCGCTTCGCCCGCCTGGGCGACGCGCTCTCAACCCATGTGCTGCCCGAGCCCATTGCCGAGCCGTGCCTGGTCGTGGCCAGCCCGGCGGCCATGGCGCTGCTCGACCTCGACCCGGCCGTTGCCGAGACACCGGTGTTCGCCGAACTGTTCAGCGGCCACAAGCTGTGGGCAGAAGCCGAGCCCCGGGCGATGGTCTACTCCGGGCATCAGTTCGGTGTCTACAACCCGCAACTGGGTGACGGTCGCGGACTGCTGCTGGGCGAGGTCTACAACGAAGCGGGCGAGCACTGGGACTTGCACCTCAAGGGCGCCGGGCAAACACCCTACTCGCGCATGGGCGATGGTCGCGCCGTTCTGCGCTCCTCGATTCGCGAGTTCCTCGCCTCCGAGGCCCTGCAGGCCCTGGGCATCCCGACCACGCGCGCCCTGTGCGTGATCGGCTCCAGCACCCCCGTCTGGCGTGAAAAGCAGGAACGGGCAGCGATGCTCCTGCGCCTGTCGCCAAGCCATGTGCGCTTCGGGCACTTCGAATACTTCTACTACACCAAACGGCCCGAACAGCAGAAGGCACTGGGCGAGCACGTCCTGGCGATGCACTTCCCCGAGTGCCTGGAACAACCGGAACCGTACCTGGCGATGTTCCGTGAAATCGTCGAGCGCAATGCCGAGCTGATCGCCAAATGGCAGGCCTATGGTTTCTGTCACGGGGTCATGAATACCGACAACATGTCGATCCTGGGCATCACCTTCGACTTCGGCCCGTTTGCCTTCCTCGATGACTTCGATGCCCACTTCATCTGCAACCACTCCGATGACCAGGGCCGCTATTCGTTCAGCAATCAGGTACCGATCGGCCAGTGGAACCTCAGCGCCCTGGCCCAGGCCCTGACTCCGTTCATCAGTGTCGAGGCCCTGCGCGAAACCCTCGGCCTGTATTTTCCGTTGTATCAGGCTCACTACCTGGACCTGATGCGCCGCCGGCTCGGCTTGACCACTGGCGAAGACGATGACCAGACACTGGTCGAGAACCTGCTGCAATTGATGCAGAACGCAGGCGTCGACTACAGCCTGTTCTTCCGCCGCCTGGGCGATCATGCCCCCGAGCTGGCGGTCACCCGGCTGCGTGATGACTTCGTCGACATCAAGGGCTTCGATGCCTGGGCCGAACGCTACTGCGCGCGCGCCGCCCGTGACGGCGATAACGATCAAGCCCGGCGTCGCATGCGCATGCACGCGGTCAACCCGCTCTACATCCTGCGTAACTACCTGGCACAAAAGGCCATCGACGCGGCAGAAAGCGGTGACTATGCAGAGGTTCGCCGCTTGCACGCCGTACTGAGTGATCCATTCACCGAGCAGCCGGGAATGGAGCGTTACGCCGAACGTCCTCCCGAGTGGGGCAAGCACCTGGAGATCAGTTGCTCATCGTGAAGCGGCTCAGATAAAGGTCTCGACCGATACACCAAAGCGCTCGGCCAGCCAGCGGATCTGCCGCAGGTTGAGCTGGCGCTTGCCACTGAGAATTTCCGAGACCACCGACTGCGCGCCCACGCCTGGCAGGTCGCTTTGAGTCAAACCGTGCTCGCGCATCATGTAGCGCAGCACATCCACGCCACTGGCCACCGGCATCGGCCGGTGCTGTTGGTCGTAAGCCTCGATCCAGTCACTGAGGATATCCACCAGGCTCATGAGCGGGCTGGATTCGTCTTCACCGATCAACTCCAGCAACTCATCCAGCGCTTTCACCAGCCCATCGTAATCCGCTTCATCTTTCGGCTTGCGCAGCAGGGGCGATACAAAGTGCCAGTGCTCGGCTGCTTGCTTGATCAGAACGCTCATCGACGATCCTCCTTCCATTTTCCCTTGTCATAGTCGCGATGATCCAGGATCTGCTTGATGTACAACCGTTGCGCCTTGTAGTGCACGACGGCAATCAGGCGCAGCTTGTTGCCACCGATATCGAACACATGCAGCGCGCCTACTTTGTCGGTGGCCGGAAACTGGGTTTTCATTGCCGCGAAATCATGCGGGCTGTTGCGCTTGATCTGTCGATACCATTGATCCAGCGCACTGGCTGAGCGCGGCCATTGCTCCTTGGCCTCCCAGATGCGTTTTTCGGTCATTACACGCATGCAACTTCCTTATCGCATCTTGCTATTGAGGCTAATCATTGCCGATAGTTATCGCAACTTGCTATACATCAAGCCCGACCAGCGGCGCGATCTGCAGAGACTCATTACTGGCGTGATTCAGCGTAGAACGGGGGATGTCGGGGGCATTTGAATGTGTGTGAGTCGCTGTGACAACAGTCTCCTTAAGCCGCATCAATCGCAGGTTCAGGGTTCGACACACCGAGGCACCTTGATAATCCACGGCAGCGGCTCCAGATTGGTTTGATTGCCCATGCCCCGGAGCCTTCCATGTCTGCCCCTCTTCTCATCCCCTGCCCCCACTGCAACGGCCTCAACCGTATTCCCGGTGAGCGCCTGGGCGATAAACCCAAGTGTGGCCGATGCAAGGCGCCCGTCTTGTTGAGCAAGTCCTTTGAATTGAGGCAGGGTGATTACGCCAGCCAGATCAAAGGCGATCTACCCTTGCTGGTGGATGTATGGGCGGACTGGTGCGGGCCCTGCCAGTCGTTTGCGCCGGTATTCGAGCAGGCTGCCGGGCAGTTGGTGGGCAAGTGTCGACTGGCCAAGCTCGATAGCGAGGCCAATCAGTCGCTGTCAGCGCAATTGGGGATCCGTTCGATCCCCAGTCTGATTCTGTTCAAGAATGGCCGGGAAGTGGCGCGCCAGAGCGGCGCCTTCCCGTTGGCGCAGTTGATGGACTGGTTGCGCGGCCAGGGAATCTGACGACACCCTGTCAGGCACGCTCCAGCAGGTCGTGCAGGTCGACGAATTGCTGGGTCAGCTTGTGCCGGGGGTCGAGATGAATCAACGGCATGTTCGCCTGATGGGATTCGCGCATCCGCACGGAACTGCCCAGATACACCGGCAGCACCGGCAAACCTTCGGCAATCAGCTCGTCGAGCATCTGCTGCGGCAGGCTGGCGCGGGCCTGGAACTGGTTGACCACAATGCCTTCGACCTGCAGCGCCTCGTTGTGGTCTTCCTTCAACTCTTCGATTTCCGCCAGCAGGCCATACAGGGCCTGGCGGGAGAAACTGTCGCAGTCGAATGGAATCAGCACGCGATCGGCAGCGATCAAGGCTGAAACCGCGTAGAAATTCAGCGCGGGTGGCGTATCGAGGTAGATCCGGTCGTAGTCTTCGGACAATTCGTCGAGCAGTTTGCGCAGCTTGTTGATCTTGTGCTTGGCCTCAAGCTTGGGCTGCAGGTCAGCCAGCTCGGCGGTGGCGGTCACAACATGCAGGTTGTCGAACGGGGTTTCGTAGATGTCGACCCGGTTTTTCTTTGAAAACGGCCCGGATGACAGGGTCTGCTTGAAGAAATCGGCGATGCCCATGGGAATATCGTTGCCGGTCAGCCCTGTCAGGTACTGAGTGGAGTTGGCCTGGGCATCGAGATCCACCAGCAGGGTGCGATAGCCCTCGCTGGCGCTGACCGCGGCCAGATTACAGGCAATACTGGATTTGCCCACGCCACCTTTCTGATTGAACACCACGCGCCGCATGTCAAAACCTCCGTGTATCAAAGAATGATCGAGTGTAGTAGCCGATGCCGTCGCTTAGCTACCTCGAAGTCAGGCGGACTGCGCGGTCAGCAGCAATCTCTGCAAAAAACTCACCGACTTCTGATATTAATCAGGGAATCGACTGGCAGACACCGCCGCCAGAAACCGGAAACTGGCAGACGTCCCTCAAATTGAAACGCTCACACCCGCTTGAGCAGAATGTAACCAGCATTTGCTACAAGCCAGTCACACCGGGATAATGCGCGACACTCGGCCGCAGCGCCGTTGCCAGTCAGTCGCAGGTCAAAAACGACTCACCGCGTCTAGGAAGCCCGCAGGGGCGGGATGAACACTCAGTGATCACATTCAACATCGCCCAATGGCGCGCCTGGGCTCCTGGGCTCGAGAGCGTGGACGATTGGCAAGCCTGGAGCCGACACCCGATCGTGCTTCCAGCCAGCGATGTCGCTCCCGATGTGTCCTTCCTGCCTGCCATGCAGCGCCGACGCCTCAGCCGCCTGGCCCGAATGGCCTTCAGCGTCGGCTGGCCACTGGCCGAAGGACGTGAACAGTTGCCGCTGGTCTTTGTTTCCCGCCACGGTGAAACGCCTCGAACCTTCGAAGTCCTCAGCGAGCTGAGCCGCGAACAGCCTTTGTCGCCAACCCAGTTCAGCCTCTCGGTTCATAATGCAATCATTGGCCTGTGGTCGATCATGCGCGGCGAAACCAGTGAGATGACCGCCCTGGCCGCCGCGGGTGACGGCCTGGAACATGGCATGCTGGAGGCCGCGGCGCTGCTGGAAGAAGGCGCGCCTGCCGTGCTGCTGGTCGTCACCGAGGAACAACCGCCAACCGCCTACTCGGCCTGGATTGACGACGTCCCGTTCCCTTACGCGGTCGGCCTGCTGATTACCCCCGGAAATGACTGGCGGTTGTCCCTGAACAGCACCCGGGATTCGTTGTCAAAATCCCAATGGCCCCACCCTCTGAGCCTGTTGCGTACCTTGCTCGGCCAGGATGCCTCTTGCCAACACGCCTGGAAAAATCGTCTATGGACCTGGCAACGCAACCTGTGACCGAAAAAAAACGTGACGCCTACTACTGGCGCCTGCTGGCGACCGCCACCAGCTTTGCCCTGTTCGGGTTCGGCGGGCTGTGCCTGCGGCTGGTTGTTTTCCCGCTGCTGAGCTGCCTGCCCGGTGATGCCCAGGCCCATCGGCAACGGGCACGCCGCACCGTCAGTCGTGTGTTCTGGTTTTTTATCCGGTTCATGGCCCGAACCGGCGTGCTGACCTACGATATCCAAGGTGCGGAACGGCTCGGTCGTCCCGGCCAGATGATCATGGCCAATCACCCGTCGCTGATCGACGTGGTGTTCCTGATCGGGCTGGTGCGCCACGCCAATTGCGTGGTCAAGCAGAGCCTCTGGGAGAACCCCTTCACCCGTGGAGCCCTGCACCGCACCCAATACATCAGCAACGACGGCAGCATGGACATGCTCGACACCGCAGCGGACGCCCTCAAGAGTGGCCAGACACTGATCATATTCCCTGAAGGCACCCGCACCCGACCCGGCCAACCGCCAGCCTTTCATCGGGGGGGCGCGGCAATCGCCTTGCGCGGTGCGAAAATGCTCACCCCGGTGATTATCAAGGTCAGCCCGAGCACCTTGACCAAGGCCGATCCCTGGTATCGGATCCCCAAGCGCCGCGTGCATTTCAGTTTCCGCGTGGGGGCCGATATAGACCCACAGGCCTTCGCCACGACAGGCCCGGCTCCTCAGGCCTCGCGCAAGCTCAACGATTACTTGCATCATTACTATTTGAAGGAGCTCGCCAAAGATGAGCGATCTGAACCGTGAGATAAAACAATTGATCATCGATGCCCTGGGCCTTGAAGACATCGGCGTCGACGACATCGACGACACCCAGACGCTCTTCGGCGAGGGCCTTGGCCTGGACTCGGTGGACGCCCTGGAGCTAGGCCTGGCCATTCAGAAAAAGTACGCCATCAAAATCGACGCCGACGCCAAGGACACCCGCAACCACTTCAGTAATGTGGCGAGCCTTGCGGCGTTCGTCACTGCAAAACAGGCAGCTTGAGACCGGACCATGCAAACTCGTGACGATATTTTCAACACCCTGCGCGATGCCTTGGTCGAACTCTTCGAGCTGGATCCCGCGCGCGTGAGTCTTGAGTCCAACCTGTACCAGGACCTGGAGATCGACAGCATCGATGCCGTCGACCTGATTGACCATATCAAGTGCCAGACCGGCAAGAAAATCGCGGCGGACGAGTTCAAATCGGTACGCACCGTCGGCGATGTGGTCGAAGCGGTCTACCGCCTGGTTCAACCGGCCGCATGAGCCGACTGATCGGCCTTGGTCTTCTGCTGGCGGGCCTGTTGTACCCCTTTGCGGTGTATTACGGCATGGAGCACTTCGCCCCGTGGCAGTTCGGCCTGCTGCTGGGCAGCCTGTGGCTGGCCAGGGCACTGACTGGCCAACGCCGTCCCGGGAGCCTGTGGATGGCGAGCGCGGCCATTGTGTTCTGCCTGCTGCTGGCGGTGTTCGACAGCCCGGGGTTGCTGCGCTGGTATCCCGTGCTGATCAGCGTGCTGATGTTGCTGCTGTTCGGTTTGAGCCTGAAGTACGGCCCGCCGATGGTGGAACGCCTGGCCCGCCTGCGGGAACCGCAGTTGCCTGCGAAAGCGATTCGCTATACCCGACGCGTCACGCTGGCGTGGTGTGTGTTCTTTTTCTGTAACGGCTTGTGCGCAGCGGCCCTGACCCTTTGGGCGCCACTGAGTTGGTGGATGCTGTACACCGGCCTGATCTCCTATGGACTGATTGGTCTGATGTTTGCCATTGAGTGGCTCATACGACAACGGGTACGAGGCCACCCATGAACTGGATAAAACTTGAGCACCTGCTGCTCAAGGCTCAAGCGGAGCGTGGCGTAACGGCCGACCCGACGCTGAACCATGGACAATTGTGCGAGCAGGCCCTGAGCCTGGCGGCCGGACTGCGGGACCAAGGCGTACAGCGCATCGCCGTACACCTTGAAGACGCCGCCGACCTGGCAATTGCATTGCTCGGCGCCTGGCGTGCCGGGGTCAGCGTGCTGCTGCCCGCCGACCTGCACGTTCCGACCCGCCAGCGCTGGGCGAGCGAAGTCGATCTGTGGCTGACCGATCAAGCCGGCGACACACACGTCCGCGATTACCCGCATGCACCACTGGCGGCGGCGGCACTGGACCCGGACCTGTGCCTGCTGAGCCTGTGCACCTCGGGCTCCAGTGGCGAACCCAAGCGCATCGACAAAACCCTGAGGCAACTGGCCAATGAGGTCCAGGCCCTGGAGCACCTGTGGGGTGCCGGGCTGGGCACGGCCTGCATCATTGGCAGTGTCGCCACTCAACACATCTACGGCTTGTTGTTCCGGGTACTGTGGCCCCTGTGCGCGGGGCGCCCCTTCGTGCGCAAGCAACTGGCTTTCCCGGAAGACCTGCAGCGCGCCAGTCGCCAATACCCGGCGTTTGCCTGGGTCGCCAGCCCGGCGCTGCTCAAGCGCATGGGCGACAATCTCGACTGGCCGGCCTTGAGCGCCGTGCGCCAGGTATTTTCCTCAGGCGGTGCGCTGCCTGGCGAAGCCGCACAACGCCTGCACGAGCGTTTACAACAATGGCCGACGGAAATCCTTGGTAGTTCCGAGACCGGTGGCATTGCCTGGCGCCAGGGCCACGAACTCTGGCAGCCCTTTGCGGCCGTGGAACTGAGCCTGGACAGCGACGGGGCGTTGCTCATTGCCTCGCCGTACTTGCCCCAAGGCCATATCGAACACACGGCCGATGCGGCACGTATCGCCGCTGACGGCCGTTTCGAGCTGCTGGGACGGCTGGACCGGATCGTCAAACTGGAAGAGAAACGCATCTCGCTGCCCATGCTCGAACGGGCCTTGATGGACCACCCATGGGTCGCCGAAGCACGCCTGGGGGTGGTTCAGGAGAACCGCGCCTCCCTGGGGGCCGCGCTGGTGCTGAGCGACTCGGGCCTGTACGCCTTGCGCAACCAAGGGCGCCGCAGCCTGACCCAGACGCTGCGCCAACACCTCAGCCAGCATTGCGAAGCCCTGGCCCTGCCACGACGCTGGCGCCTGCTCCGGCAACTGCCGTTGAACCCCCAGGGCAAACTGCCCCAGGCGGAGATCGACGCCCTGTTGCTGGCCCCGCGTCCAAAGACCCCTGAAGTACTGGAGCAGGTTGAAGCCGATGGGCAGTGGAACCTGCAATTGTCGGTACCGCCCGATCTTGCCTACTTCAGCGGCCACTTCCCGCAAGCACCGGTACTGCCTGGCGTGGTGCAGGTGGATTGGGCGCTGAGCCTGGGCCGGCAGTTGATGGACCTGCCGGAGAAGTTTGCCGGCATGGAAGTGCTGAAGTTCCAGCAACTGCTGCGGCCAGGCGATGAAGTCCAGTTGCACCTGCGCTTCGACCCGACGCGCAACAAACTGTACTTCACCTATCGTAATGAAACCGCCACCTGCTCCAGCGGGCGGATCGTGCTCGAGGCTGCAGATGCATAACCCCTGCGCCGTCATCCCGGTCTACAACCACGAAACCGCCATCGGCACCGTGGTTGATGCGCTGCTCGCCTGCCAAGTGCCGTGCATCCTGGTGGATGACGCCAGCAACCCGGCCTGTGCGGCCGTGCTGGATCAGCTGGCACGACGCGACAAGGTGTTCCTGCTCAGGCTCCCGGTCAATCAGGGCAAGGGCGCCGCCGTCATGACCGGCCTGCGCGAGGCCTCCCGCCTGGGGTTCAGCCATGCGTTGCAGGTTGACGCCGATGGCCAGCACG
This sequence comes from Pseudomonas sp. Irchel s3h17, assembly GCF_900187505.1. Classification (GTDB taxonomy): domain Bacteria; phylum Pseudomonadota; class Gammaproteobacteria; order Pseudomonadales; family Pseudomonadaceae; genus Aquipseudomonas. The sequence continues at coordinate 167,288 of NZ_FYDL01000003.1, read as the reverse complement.
ACCTGCAGGATATCCACCGGTTCATCGAACACTCGCGCGCCCATCCCGAAGCGCTGATTTGCGGTTATCCGTTGTACGACGCCAGCGTGCCGAAGGGGCGCCTGTACGCTCGCTACCTGACTCACGTGATGGTCTGGATCAACACACTGTCGTTGCAGATTCGCGACTCCATGTGCGGCTTTCGCGTCTATCCGCTGCCGCCGACCCTGGCGGTGATCGACTCGGCAAGGGTCGGCAAGCGCATGGATTTCGATTCCGACATCCTGGTGCGCCTGGCCTGGCGCAATCAACCCATGCAATGGCTGCAAACCCGGGTGCACTACCCGCTGGACGGCGTTTCGCACTTCAGGATGGTCCACGACAACCTGTTGATTTCCAGCATGCACACCCGGCTGTGCATCGGCATGTTGTTGCATTGGCCGATGATCCTCTGGCGACGGTGGCGAGCATGAGTGACAACATCGACCGCAAGCACTGGGCCGACCGCGAGGAACGCGGCAGCTTCTGGCTGATGAAGTTCACCGCAACCGCCGCCAAAGTGCTGGGGCGACGCCTGTTGAGCCCGCTGCTGTACGGCATTGTGCTGTACTTCTTCCTGTTCGGCCGCAATGCTCGCCAGAGCGCCTGGCACTACCAACAGCGGCTCGCTGACTGGAGCGGTCGCCGCGAATTGCGTCCCAGCCATTGGCGCGTGTTCGGTCAGTTCATGGCCTTCGCCGACTCGATGCTCGACAAGCTCGATGTGTGGAATGGCAAGCTGGGCCTGGAGCAGATCGAAATCATCGACCCGGCACTGCTGCGCAACCAATTGCGCGGCAGCCGGGGGCAGATGATGGTCGGCGCACACCTGGGCAATCTCGAGGTCTGTCGGGCCCTGGCGGAGATCGGCGAAAGAGTCACCATGAACGTGCTGGTGCACACCAAGCACGCCGAACAGTTCAACCGCCTGCTGGGCGAAGCCGGGGCCACCAACCTGCGGCTGATACAGGTCAGCGAGCTGAACCCGCTGATCATGTTGCAGCTCCATGAGCGCCTGGAACGTGGCGAATGGCTGGCGATTGCCGGCGATCGCGTGCCACTGCATGGCGGGCGCCGCGTGACGGTGGACTTCCTCGGCCATCCGGCGGCATTCCCGCAAGGCCCGTGGCTGCTGGCCGGGCTGCTGAAATGTCCGGTCAACCTGCTGCTGTGCCTGAAGAAACCCTCGGGCGGCTATCGACTGACTCTCGAACCGTTCGCCGAAGCCGTGGCCTGGAAACGCGGCGAGCGCGAACAGGTCATTCATCAGTGGGCTTCCCGCTATGCCGAGCGGCTGGGTCACTATTGCCTCGACGCGCCCCAACAATGGTTCAACTTCTACCCTTTCTGGAAAACCGATGACGACGCCCATGCTTGAGCCGGTAACCTTCGGCGAACTTCCTTTGCGCATCGAAGACGTGCTGGCCGTGGCCAACCGCCAGGCCCCCGCGCGACTGCAAGGCGACAGCGATTATCGCGAGCGCATCGCCAAGGGCGCGCGGTTCCTCGACTCGTTGCTGGACAAGGAAGGCGTCATCTACGGCGTGACCACCGGCTACGGCGACTCGTGCGTGGTCGCGGTGCCGCTGCACCACGTCGAAGCCCTGCCCCGTCATCTGTACACCTTCCACGGCTGCGGCCTGGGCCAGTTGCTCGACGCCCAGGCCACCCGCGCCGTGCTCGCGGCGCGCTTGCAGTCGCTGTGCCACGGCGTATCGGGGGTGCGAGTGGAACTGCTGGAGCGCCTGCAAGCGTTCCTGGAACACGACATTCTGCCGCTGATCCCGCAAGAAGGCTCGGTGGGTGCCAGCGGTGACCTGACGCCGTTGTCCTATGTGGCCGCGACCTTGTCCGGCGAGCGCGACGTGCTGTTCAACGGTGAGCGCCGCCCCTCCGCGGACGTGCACCGCGAGCTCGGCTGGGAGCCACTGGTGCTGCGACCCAAGGAAGCCCTGGCGCTGATGAACGGCACCGCGGTGATGACCGGCCTCGCGTGCCTGGCCTACGCCCGCGCCGACTACCTGCTGCAACTGGCCACCCGCATCACGGCGCTGAATGTGGTCGCCCTGCAAGGTAATCCGGAACACTTCGACGAGCGCCTGTTCGCCGCCAAGCCGCACCCGGGGCAGATGCAAGTCGCCGCATGGCTGCGCAAGGACCTGGCGATCGATGCGCCAACCGCACCGCTGCACCGCCTGCAGGATCGCTACTCGCTACGCTGCGCCCCCCATGTGCTTGGCGTGCTGGCTGACAGCCTGAACTGGTTGCGCTCGTTCATCGAAATCGAGCTCAACAGCGCCAACGACAACCCGATCATCGACGCCGAAGCCGAGCGCGTGCTGCACGGCGGGCACTTCTACGGTGGGCACATTGCCTTTGCCATGGACAGCCTGAAAAACCTCGTGGCCAACGTCGCCGACTTGCTCGACCGCCAGCTCGCACTGCTGGTGGACGAACGCTACAACCACGGCCTGCCGAGCAACCTGTCGGGCGCCAGCGCCGAGCGGGCGATGCTCAACCATGGCTTCAAGGCGGTGCAAATCGGCACCAGCGCCTGGACCGCCGAGGCACTGAAAAATACGATGCCAGCCAGCGTGTTTTCGCGCTCCACCGAATGCCACAACCAGGACAAAGTGAGCATGGGCACCATCGCCGCCCGCGACGCGATCCGTGTACTGGAGCTGACCGAGCAAGTCGCCGCCGCCACCTTGCTCGCGGCCAACCAGGGGGTGTGGCTGCGCGCCCAGGCACCCGATGCCCGCCCGTTGCCGCCAGCACTGGCCGCCATGCACGAAGCACTGGCCAAAGACTTCCCGCCGGTCATCGAAGACCGTGCCCTGGAAGGCGAATTGCGCCTTTGCCTGCAACGCATCGCCGCACAACACTGGAGGCTGCATGCGTAGCAAGGGAGTGCTTCACGCCGACACGCAAATCCTCGTGCCGTTCTTCGACGTCGACAGCATGCACGTGGTCTGGCACGGCCACTACGTCAAGTACCTGGAAATGGCCCGCTGCGCCCTGCTCGACAGGCTCGGCCACAACTACAACGCCATGCATGCCTCCGGGTACGCCTGGCCGGTGATCGACCTGCAACTGCGCTATGTGCGCGGCGCCGTGTTCGGCCAGACGCTCAATGTGCGCGCCAGCCTGGTGGAGTGGGAGAACCGGCTGAAGATCAACTACCTGATCAGCGACCTGGCCAGCGGTGAGCGCCTGACCCGCGCCAGCTCCGTGCAGGTCGCGGTGCATATCGCCAGCCGCGAGATGCAACTGGCCTCGCCGAAGGTGCTGATCGACGCGGTTGAAAGGATGCTGCCATGACCCTAAGCAGCCTGGTGGATCGCTACTCTGTGGCGAGGGAGCTTGCTCCCGCTCCGGCGCGTAGCGCCGGCAAATCTGGCGACTCGATCCCCCCTGGAGAACACCATCGTCTGGGGTTGGGAGCGCTGCGCACACCAGTGCGAGCAAGCTCCCTCGCCACACGCTGCGGCTACAGGGTCGTGGTGATGCTGGTCGCGTTGTTGGGCTTTTCCTCGCTGGCGCAGGCCTTCGACCTGCAACAGTTGAGCGATCAGCTGGCCAAGCCCGAAGTGATCCACGGCCGCTTCATTCAGGAAAAACACTTGCGCGCCCTGCCGCAGCCGCTGACCAGCACCGGCACCTTTGTGCTGGCCAGGGACCATGGGCTGCTGTGGCTGCTCAAGACACCGCTGCAGCAGGACTACCGCATCGACACCCAGGGGATTGCCCGGCGTGACGGCAGCGGTTGGCAAAGGCTGCCGGGCAAAAGTGCCGGGGCCGAGCAGAACCGTTTGTTCCTCGCCGTGCTGCAAGGTGACAGCAGTGGCTTGCAGCGGGATTTCGAGCTGTCGCTGACCGGTGATCCACAACACTGGAAACTGACCCTGATCCCCCGCTCGATGCTGCTCAAGCAAGTGTTCAATCAGATCGCTATCGACGGCGGCGAACTGGTACAACGTATCGAACTGCTGGAGACCCAGGGCGACAGCACCGTGCTGTACATGCAAGACAGCACCCGCCACCAACCCTTGAGCGATGCGGAACGCCATGACTTTGCCAAGTGAACGCAGGCTCCCCTGGCTGTTCCTGATCCTGCTGCTGGCAGTGCTCGCACTCGGCGGTTGGCAATGGCGTGACGGCGCCCCTTTGTCGGCCAACCTGATGGAGCTGGTGCCCGGTACCACGCCAGATGCCCTGGAACAGCGTGCCGAACAGCGCATGCAAGAACCGTTGAACCGGGAAATACTGGTGCTGGTCGGCCACAAAGACCGCACGCAGGCCATCGCCATGGCCCAACAGCTTGGCAACCAATGGCAGGCCAGCGGCCTGTTCGAAGCGGTCCAGTGGACCCTGCAAGCGGACCTGCCGGCCCTGCGTGCGCAGTTGCTGCAAGGTCGCCTGGCGATGCTGTCGACGGCTGACCGGCAGTTGTTGATCGAACATCCCGACGCATTCATCCAGCAGCGGGTCCAGGCGCTGTTCGATCCCTTCGGCGGCTTCAGCCTGGTGCCCAGCCAGGAGGACTGGCTGGGCCTGACCGGACGTATCCAGAACAGCCAGCCGCAACAGGGCGCGGTGCAACTGGACATCGGCAGCGGGGCATTGATCGCCGATGCCGACGGCAAGAGCTGGGTGTTGCTGCGGGCGCGCACTACCGGCAATGCCTTCGACATGAACCTGCCACTGCAAGTAGCCGACCTGCTCAAACACAGTCGCGAAGCAGCGGCCAAGAATGACGTGCAGCTACTCGCGGCCAGTGGATTGCTGTATGCGGCGGCAGGCCAGCAACAAGCCACCCAGGAGATGACCTGGGTCGGGGGTGGCGCCACCCTGGGCATATTCTTGCTGCTGTTGCTGGCGTTCCGCCGCTGGCGGGTGTTGCTGGCGTTCGTTCCGGTGCTGGTGGGCATGTTGTTTGGCGCGGTGGCCTGCGTGGCCCTGTTCGGCCACATGCATGTGATGACCCTGGTGCTCGGCTCAAGCCTGATCGGCGTGGCCGTGGACTACCCGTTGCACTACCTGTCCAAGAGCTGGCGCCTGAAACCGTGGCACAGTTGGCCGGCCTTGCGCCTGACCCTGCCGGGGCTGACCCTGAGCCTGATCACCAGTTGCATCGGCTACCTGGCCCTGGCCTGGACCCCCTTCCCGGCCCTGACCCAGATTGCCGTGTTCTCCGCCGCCGGACTGCTCGGCGCCTACCTGTCGGCGGTGTGTCTGCTGCCAGCGCTGCTCAAGGGCGTCGACCTGCGTCCGGCCCATTGGCCGCTGCGGGTCTGCGAGGCGCTGCTGAGCCTGCGTGAAGCGTTGCTCCAGCGTTTTCGTACGCCCGTCTTGCTCGGGCTACTGATTGCCTTTTGCATCGGCGGCCTGTTGCAACTCCAGACCCGCAACGATATTCGTCAATGGGTCAGTGCGCCCCAGCAACTGACCGATGAAGCCCAGGCCATTGCCCGCATCACCGGCCATCAACCCACCAGCCAGTTCTTCCTGGTGCGCGCGGCCAACCAGGAGCAACTGCTCGAACGGCAAAGCGCCCTGAGCGACCGCCTGGAGCAATTGGTCAACCTGGACAAACTCGATGGCTATCTGGCACTCGATCAACTGAGCGGCTCGGCGAGCGAACAGCAACAGGTGCGCACGGCACTGAACAAACTGCCGCAGTTCTGGCAGCCACTGCTTGAACTGGGGATTCCGGCCGAGGCGCTGCAAGCCGAACTGGCCGCCTTGCAGGCGCTGCCTGTCGAAGACATCGATGCCGCGCTGCGTGGCCCGCTGGCGGAGCCTTATCGCGCCCTGTGGCTGGGTCCGACGGACGAGGGCGTGGCGGCGATCACCAGCCTGCAAGGCCTGAACGATCCCGCCTTGTTGAGAGTGCAGGCCCAGGACTTGCCGGGTGTGGTGCTGGTGGATCGCCTCGGCGAACTGAACACGGTTTTCGCCAAGACCCAAATCAGCGCCGCCGAACTGAAGCTCGCCTCCTGCGTGCTGATCGTGCTGGTGCTGGTGGCGCCATTTGGCTTCGGTGGCGCACTGCGGATCGTCGCCCTGCCGCTGCTGGCGGCCTTGTGCAGCCTGGCCAGCCTCGGTTGGCTGGGACAACCCTTGACCCTGTTCAGCCTGTTCGGCTTGCTGCTGGTCACGGCGATCAGCGTCGATTACGCCATCCTGATGCGTGAGCAGGTCGGCGGTGCGGCGGTGAGTCTGCTGGGCACCTTGCTGGCGGCCGCCACCACTTGGCTGTCGTTCGGGCTGTTGGCCGTGTCCAGCACCCCGGCCGTGAGCAACTTCGGCTTGTCCGTGAGCCTCGGCCTGGCGTTCAGCTTCATGCTCGCGCCCTGGGCCCGACAGGCCCATGCCGCCCCGGTCACGGAGTCGCTCGTATGATGGTCGCGCTGTTCTGGCTGCTGGCCCTGGCGCTGTTCGCCATCGCCACCCGTGTCGGCCGTCACTTCGGCCTGATTCCGATCGTCAGCCAGTTGCTGCTGGCAACCTTCGGCCTGCCACTTTTAATGTATGGCTGGATCGAACCTGGCTGGCAGCTCAGCGGCGCCGACCTGATCGCCCCGACCTGGCTGAAAAATCTCTACAGCCTGGGTTTCGCCTTGCTGCTGGGGCATATCCTCAGCGACGTGATCGACCTGCGGCTGGATCGCCAGAGCCTGAAGATCGCCCTGCCCAGTTTCTGCATCCCCTTCGCCTGCGGCCTGGCCACGGCTGTCTGGCTGCTGCCGGCGCAACCCTGGATCAGTTCACTGGCCGTCGGCCTGTTGTTCGCCATCACCGCGATCCCGGTGCTCTACCTGTACCTGCGCCACATCGAGTACCCACTGGATGCGGCCCGGCGCCTGGTGCAGACCGCCATCCTCATCGACCTCACCTGCTGGACACTGTTCGCCGTCGCCCAGGGCAGCCTGCACCTGAGCAGCCTGTTGCTGCCACTGGCCGGCGCCTGCCTGCCGCTGGTGCTACGGCTGCTGCACCTGCGCCAACCGTTGCTGCACAGCGCAGGCTTCTTCCTGCTGCTGGTGGTGGCCGAGCATTACAAGCTCAATGCGCTGATTGTTGGTATCGGCTACCTGCTGTGCATGGCCGCGCTCAAGGTACCACTGGTACTGCCATTGCCGACGGTGTGGATGAGTCGCGTGCAAACCTGGATCGCCATCCCGCTGATCCTCACCTTCGGTATCGTGCAGATCAACGTGCCCAGTGCCCTGGACAGCCTCGGCTGGCTGCAACTGTCGGCGCTGCTCGTGTTGCCGATTGCCAGTAAACTGCTGGGTAACTGGCTGGGACTGGGCTGGGCCGGACGCTCTTTCGAAGGCGCCAGTCGCTGGCGAGAAAGTGTGCTGCTGAACATTCGCGGATTGAGCGAAATCGTCTTCCTCAATCTGCTGCTGCAACAACAACTCATCAGCCCGGCGCTGTACTTCGCGCTGATGCTGATGGGGCTGATCGCCACCCTGCTGCCGGCACTGGTCGGCATGCACCGTACGCCTCTGAAAATCGCCGCCCCGGCCAGGAGTCCTCGTGCCAATCATTGAAATGGAACGTCGTCAGGTAGTGATCATCGGTGCCGGCCCCTCCGGCGCCATTGCCGCAGCGCTGCTCAAGCGCAAGGGGCACGATGTGCTGGTGATCGAACGCCAGCATTTCCCCCGGTTCTCTATCGGCGAAAGCCTGCTGTCCCATTGCCTGGATTTCGTCGAGGAAGCCGGCATGCTCGAGGCGGTGAACGCCGCCGGATTCCAGCTCAAGACCGGCGCGGCATTCGCCTGGGGCGAGCGCTACAGTGCGTTCGATTTCGGCGACACCTTCACCCCGGGCAAACCGACCACCTTCCAGGTGCAACGCGCCGATTTCGACAAGCTGCTGGCCGATCAGGCCGCCCTGCAAGGCGTGGAAATCCGCTATGGCGAAACCCTGGTCGACGTTGACATCGAACGCCCCAAGCCGCATCTGAACGTGCAACGCGAGGACGGCAGCCAGTACCAGGTCGAAGCCGACTTCATTCTCGACGCCAGCGGCTACGGCCGGGTTCTCCCACGTTTGCTGGATCTGGAGGCCGCGTCGAATTTCCCGGTGCGCCAGGCGGTGTTCACCCACATCGAGGACCACATCGACTGCCCGACGTTCGAGCGCGAGAAGATCCTCATCACCACCCACCCGACGCAGCGCGACATCTGGTTCTGGACCATCCCCTTCAGCAATGGCCGCTGCTCGGTCGGAGTGGTCGCGGCGGCCGAGCATTTCCACGGGCGCACCGACAACCTGGACGATTGCCTGCGCGGCTTCATCGCTGAGACACCGAGCCTCGCCCGCGTACTGGAAAACGCCGTGTGGGACACCGAGGCCAGGACCATCGGCGGCTACTCGGCCAACGTCAAGACCCTGCACGGCCCAGGCTTTGCCTTGCTGGGCAACGCTGCCGAGTTCCTGGACCCGGTGTTCTCCTCCGGCGTGACCATCGCCATGCGTTCGGCCAGCATGGCCGCTGGCGTACTGCACCGTCAGTTGCAAGGTGAAGCGGTCGACTGGCAGCGCGAATTTGCCGAGCCGCTCAAGCGCGGGGTCGACACCTTCCGCTGCTATGTCGAGGGCTGGTACAACGGCACCTTCCAGGATGTGATTTTCTATCAGGGCGGCGCCGCGGATATCCGCCGCATGATCAGCTCGATTCTCGCCGGCTATGCCTGGGATGAGCGCAACCCGTTCGTCAGTGAGGCCAAGCGTCGACTGAACATGATTTCGAAAATCTGTGCAGGGGACGCCACATGAATGGCCTGGTCGTCCGTAACCCGCTGGCGGGCCGGCGTTGATGATTCGCCTGTTGCTGGTGTGCTGTGCCCTGCTGCTGAGCGCCTGCGCCAGCCAGCCGCCGCTGCCCGATGCAAACCCGACCCTGCAGTTGCCCCTGCAACTGCACATTGAGCGCGAGGAAAACCAGCAACGCCTGGACTGGCTGCTGGTGATCCAGCGCGAGGGTGCAGGTCTTCGCTGGTCAATGATGGATCCCTTGGGAATTCCCCAGGCTCGCCAGCGTCTGATTGACCAACAATGGCAAGCCGATGGGCTGCTGCCGCCCAACCCGCAAGCCCGGGAGCTGTTTGCCGCCTTGCTGTTTGCCCTGACCCCGCCAGGCGAGTTGCACGCCAACTACCCCGCCGCCTGGCAGCATGGCATGCAACGATCCCTGCCCGCGCGCTGGGAAGTCCGCTATACACAACCCATGAGCTTTGAATTGAAACTGCCAAATGGCCCGACCTATCACGTCACGCCGCTGCACGAGCCCACGCCATGACCGCCTACCTCAACGCCCTCGGGCTGATTTGCAGCCTGGGCCGCACGCAACACGAAGTGGCCGGCAACCTGTTTGCCGGTGACTGCTCGGGCATGCGCGCCGAGGCCGGCTGGGTCCCCCAGCGTTCGCTGCCGATGGCCGCGGTCAGGGGCGAACTGGCAGCGATCCCGGCTGCACTGGGCCTGCATGCCACCCGCAACAACCAGCTGCTGCTGGAAGCCGCGCTGCAGATTCGCGATGACATCGAGCAGGCGATCCAGACCTATGGCCGTGACCGAATCGGCATCGTTCTGGGCACCAGCACGTCGGGCATCGAGGAAGCCAGCCAGGGCCTGGCCCAGTACCTGCGTGAGCATCAGTTCCCCGCCAGCTATGACTATCGACAGCAAGAGCTCGGAGCCCCGGCCAACTTCCTCGCCGACTGGCTTGAAGTGAGTGGCCCGGCCTATGTGATCTCCACCGCCTGCACCTCCAGCGCCCGCGCGTTGATGAGTGCCCAGCGCCTGCTGGACCTCGGGCTGTGCGACGCGGTGGTGTGCGGTGGCGTCGACAGCTTGTGCAAGCTGACGCTCAACGGTTTCTCGGCACTGGAAGCGGTGTCCGGGCAGCGCTGCAATCCGTTTTCCGTCAACCGCAGTGGTATCAACATCGGCGAAGCGGCAGCGCTGTTCCTGATGAGCAAGCGTACCGGCGACAGCCAGGCCATTGCCCTGCTCGGCGCGGGCGCCAGTTCCGATGCCCACCATATTTCCGCACCGGAACCCGGCGGCCGCGGTGCCCTGAAAGCCATGAACAAAGCCCTGGCCCGCGCCGGCCTGCAGCCTGGGCAAATCGACTATCTGAACCTGCATGGCACCGCCACCCAACACAACGATGCCATGGAGAGCCTGGCAGTGGCGGCCCTGTTTCCGGCCGGCGTACCCTGCTCCTCGACCAAGCCGATGACCGGACACACCCTCGGTGCCGCCGGCGCACTGGAAGCGGCGTTCTGCTGGTTGAGCCTGAGCCCGGGCAACCGCGAGCATGCCCTGCCCCCCCACGTCTGGGACGGCCAGCCCGACCCCGAACTTCCGCCACTGAAATGGGTGACCCCGGCCGATCGCCTGGCGTCCATTGCACCTCGCTACCTGATGAGCAACTCGTTCGCCTTCGGTGGCAACAACGTCAGCCTGATTATCGGAGACGCCCCATGATTGACTGGCCGATCGCCGAGCTGGTGCCCCACGCCGGGGACATGATCCTCATCGAGCAGATCCTGGGGTTCGACGCTGAACAGATTCAAACCCGGCTCACCGTCAGGCCCGATGGGTTGTACAGCCTTCCGGACGGCAGCCTGCCAGCCTGGGTCGGCATCGAGTTGATGGCCCAGAGCGTGGCCGCCTACGCCGGTTGCCATGCCCGTCAACGCGGCAATCCCGTGGAGCTGGGCTTCCTGCTCGGTACCCGCAAGTTCGAATGCAACGTGGAGTGTTTCCCGGCGGGCACCGAGCTGACCATTCACGGAACGCGCTCGCTGGAAGACGACAACGGCATGGGCATATTCGAATGCCACATCACCGCCCCGGGCATCCACGCCAGCGCCCGGCTGAACGTGTTCCGGCCGCCACAGCCAGCTCACTATCTGAATGAACCCAAGGAGTCGAGTGATGACTGAATCCGTACTGGTCACCGGCTCCAGCCGTGGCATTGGCCGCGCTATCGCCCTGCGCCTGGCTCAAGCCGGGCATGACATCGTGTTGCACTGCCGCAGCGGCCTGACCGAGGCCGCCACCGTGCAGTCCGAGATTCAGGCGCTGGGCCGCAACGCGCGCATTCTGCAGTTCGACGTCTCCGACCGGGCCGCGTGCAAGGCCATCCTTGAAGCCGATGTCGACACCCACGGTGCTTATTACGGGGTGGTGCTCAACGCCGGCCTGACCCGCGACGGTGCTTTTCCCGCCCTGAGCGAAGACGACTGGGATGTGGTGATGCGCACCAACCTCGACGGTTTCTACAATGTCCTGCACCCGGTGATGATGCCGATGATCCGGCGTCGCGCTGCCGGACGGATTGTCTGTATCACCTCGGTTTCCGGGCTGATCGGCAATCGCGGACAGGTCAACTACAGCGCCTCCAAGGCCGGTCTGATCGGCGCGGCAAAAGCATTGGCGATCGAGCTGGGCAAGCGCAAAATCACCGTTAACTGTGTCGCCCCCGGCCTGATCGACACCGCGATGCTCGATGACCACGTGCCGTTGGAAGACCTGATGAAAATGATCCCCGTACAACGCATGGGCACCCCGGAAGAAGTCGCCGGCGCGGTGAACTTCCTGATGTCGGCGGAAGCCTCGTACATCACCCGGCAGGTGCTGGCCGTCAATGGAGGCCTGTGTTGATGAAACGTGTTGTCGTCACCGGCATGGCCGGCATCACGTCCCTGGGCAACGATTGGGCGACCATCTCGGGCCACTTCAGGGCCAACCGCAGCGGCGTCCGCCGCATGGATGAGTGGGATCGCTTTACCGAGCTCAATACGCGCCTGGCCGCACCCATCGATGACTTCAAGGTTCCGGCGCACTGGACCCGCAAACAGTTGCGCAGCATGGGCAGGGTTTCACGCCTGGCCGTGGGCGCGGCTGAGCGCGCACTGGCCGACGCCGGCCTGCTGGGCGACGAGTCGATCAAGGACGGGCGCATGGGCGTTGCCTGCGGCTCATCCACCGGCAGCACCGACGAGATCAAGGCGTTCGGCAATATGCTACTCAACTCGGTGGCCGAAGGCCTGAACGCCAACTCCTACGTCCGCATGATGCCCCACACCACCGCGGCCAACATCAGCATCTTCTTCGGCCTCACCGGGCGCTTGATCCCGACGTCCAGCGCCTGCACCAGCGGCAGCCATGGCATCGGCTACGCCTACGAGGCGATCAAGTTCGGCCGGCTGCCCCTGATGCTTGCCGGCGGTGCCGAAGAGCTGTGTCCGACCGAAGCCATGGTGTTCGACGCGCTCTACGCCACCAGTTTGAAAAACGACACCCCGCAATCCAGCCCGCGCCCCTACGACAGCGCCCGTGATGGCCTGGTGATCGGCGAAGGCGGCGGCATGCTGGTGCTTGAAGAGCTTGAGCACGCCCTGGCCCGTGGCGCCCATATCCACGCGGAACTCGTCGGTTTTGGCAGCAACGCCGACGGTCAGCACACCACCCGGCCGGAGCAAGCCACCATGCGTCGGGCCATGGAGCTGGCGTTGGAAGATGCGGGACTGAAACCTTCCGATATCGGCTACGTCAATGGTCACGGCACCGCCACCGAGCAGGGCGATATCGCCGAAACCCTGGCCACCAGCAGCCTGTTCGGCAACCGCATGCCCATCAGCTCGCAAAAGAGCTTCCTCGGCCACACCCTGGGCGCCTGCGGTGCGCTGGAGTCCTGGTTCAGCATCGAGATGCTCAACAGTGACCAGTACGCCCACACCTTCAACCTCGATAACGTCGACCCGCAGTGTGGCGCACTGGACTACCTGCGCGGCGAGTTCAGGCAGATGAGTAACCAGTTTGTGATGAACAATAATTTTGCGTTTGGCGGGGTGAATACTTCGCTGATTTTTCGGCGCTGGTCGTAACTTGAAACTTCAAGGTCAAGGATATCGTCAGCGCCTACAAGAGCAATGAGCGCAAGGTCCCCAAGACCTATGAGACGATTATGCCCGGACTGCGTTGAAGGGGACCTGGTGAAGGTGCAGTCATCAGTCTGGTGCTACCTGAAGCGCACAAGCGCCTCCTTCCAAAGCCGCTGAGCCCTCGAACTCTGTCTGCAGTAGCGCCAAAAACGCCTCCCGAGCTGGGTGTCTACCTGCGTTTTCATGCCAATAAAAAAGGTTATCGATACTCGTCAGATCCGGGAACTCATATCCTTGCCAACCCGCACTTTGGCGGTATTGCTCATAGATACCGCGAGGTACCAGCGCAACGCCGGCGCCAGCACTGACACAACCAACTATGGTGCCATAGCTTGCAATGCTGACGATCGGCAACACCTGATCATGGCGCAACAGCCACTGCTCCAGCGCCAACCGGTACGGACAGCCCGGGGGCCACATAAAAATTTCCTTACCTTGCAGATCCGCTGCTTTGCGCAATGGCCCATGCGACTTGGACGCGATGAGAATTAAATCTTCCCGGTATACCACTGCATGCTTGAGACCGGGCCGTTCAATGTTCACCGCCACGATCACCCCATCAAGTCGGTGATGCTGAATGTCGTCCAGTAGCTGAGCCCAAGTACCCGTGCTCAACTCCAGCGATACCTGTGGGTACAGCGCATGGTACTTGGCCAATAACCGGGGCAGCCGTCCCGTAGCACTAGACTCAATCGCGCCAATTCTCAGAGGACCGCCAGGTGTATTGGAGGGCGCTACCGCGCGTTTAGCTTCTTCAGCCAAACCCAGAATTTTCGTCACGTAATCAAGAAACACCTCCCCAGCAGGAGTGATCCGCAACCCTCGACCGTCGCGGAAAAACAGCGGTGTGCCAAGCTCTCGCTCCAGGGACTTGAGTCGTGCGGTGATATTAGACGGTACGCAGTGCAGCAATTCGGCGGCGCGCGCGATGCTGCCGAAGTCGTAAACCGTCTTGAACATGCGCAGTTGGGACAATTCCATAGCTCACCCAGAGTGAATGCACGGTTCAGTTTAAGTCACTTGTAGTGAGGCCATGTGTTTTTGATACTTCAACCGGCGCAGGTTGCAGTGACGCTGTCGCGCATTCATTTCCCCGATGAACAGGAGTTCTTATGGAGTTATCTCAGCGCAAAGTCCAGTGCCTCGCCGAAAGCGTGTTCACCCATAAAGCCTTGAATAACACGTTCTACCAACGATGGATGAGAGACCCACTCTCCCTGGGTGACGTTGAGGTGTTCGCCCGGAACTACCTGGCCCGCGCCACGCTGACCTCTCGTATGGTCGCCCTTTCATTTCTGGGCGCTGACGACCTGCATGCTCAGGTCGAAATAGTCAAAAACCTGTACTCCGAGATGGGCTACGGCAACCCGGAAAAGGCCCACCTCACTCTGTTGGAAAGTTATCTGATCGACCTTCTCAGCCGTCTCGCTGATCGGCCGTACAGCATGGACGAACTCACCGCTCTGCCTGTACTGAAAAGCACCCGCACGTTCATCCACGAACAGTTGAGCTTGTACACCGACGGTGGCCGCTACAACAGTCCGCGTCATGTACTCGGCACATTGCTGGCTCAGGAATGGCTGGCCTATTCGATGCTCACCCGTTTGTACGAAGGGGCACGCAACTATAAGCACCTGTACGCCAATAACGACGACTTTCATGAGCACTGCGAGTACTTCTACATCCACATCGGGGATGCAGAAAAAGAACACAAGATCCAGGCGGTGAAAGCGGCCACTCAAGAATGCACCACCGACCAGCACATAGAGGAAGTCAGCGCTTCGTTCAACCGCTTCCTGATCATCACCGAGCAGTACTGGGACGGTATAGCCCGTGCCATGCCCAGCATGCAAAATCGGGCTACGTCCAGGGTTGCGACTCAATGAATACAAGGCCCGGTATAAAAATCGCTTTGGCGGCGTTTTTTGTAATCCTTTGCTGGGCCTATTCCCCCATTGGAATCCACATCGGGTTAAAGGCCTATGAGCCCGGTCATCTCGCGCTGATGCGATTCCTCATCGCATCAACGTTCATGGCTGGCGTTGCATTGGTGATGCGTATTTCCCTGCCTAGCCTGAAAGACCTGCCACTGCTGGCGGTGCTGGGGTTCTTTGCCGTCAGCCTGCACCACATAGCCCTCAACAACGGCCAACAAGGCGTTAGCGCCGGAGCCGCCAGCGTACTGGCACAATCCACGCCGCTATTCAGCACGTTATTGGCGCATTTCGCGTTCAAAGATCGGGTCAACGGCTGGCAATGGATCTGTGTGCTATGCGGGCTACTCGGCGCCGCCGTGGTAGTCACCGGGGACCGTGGTTTTGGTGAGCTGGACGCGCATGGGCTGTTGATTCTGCTGGCGGCGTTGTCCTGGAGTCTGTACTTCGCCTTGCAAAAACGCCATTCCCATCGTTATGACGGGTTGACGATGGTGTGTTACACCATTTGGTCGGGCACGGTACTGCTGCTTGTATATGTCCCGGGGCTGTGGACCGAAGCACAAAACGCCTCAACTTCGGTCAACCTGGCGGTGCTCATTCTGGGCATCTTCCCCAGCGCCCTTGCATACCTCGCCTGGGCATACGTACTGGCGCAGAGCAACGTGAGCCGCGCGTCCATTTCGCTTTACCTGATCCCCCCCACAGCAATGTTGATGGCCTCGTTGGTTCTGAGTGAACGCCCTTCTGCGATGGTCATCGTAGGAACGGCCATTGTGCTGACGAGCGTACTCGCCCTCAATCTGGAACCATCGAAAACCTCAGTTCCTGCCGACAAAGTTTGAACAGAGGTCGTGTCCCCCCATGAATGACGCAGAAAATCCGACCCTTGCCTACGAACACCATGTGTTGATTTGCACCAACCTGCGTCCCGATGGGCGCCGTAGTTGCTCGGGTTCAGGCGCTCATGAACTGCTCAGCGCCGCAAAACGCAAGATCGCCAAAATGGGTGAACCGGGAACATCGCGCGCCAACGCATCGGGCTGTCTGGGCCGCTGCAACCACGGCCCGGTCATGGTGATTTACCCCGCTAACCTGTGGTTCTCGTGCAAGACGCCGCAACAGGTTGAACGCATTCTCGATAAACACCTCTTGCGCCCCGATCAGCAATTTTGAACCAAGGGCTTTCAGCGGGAATCCACGCCATGACCTGGACAGATGAAGACATGGGCATCGCCCAATGGATGCTGGCCGAATACCGTAAACAGAACTATCTACCGCAAGCCCTCGCTGCGCGGGAAATCCGTCTGAAGTTCGGCGAAGCTCATGTGTACCAAAATCGCCACGGAAACTGGGCCGTAAACAAGCCGATACTCGAAGCCTTTAAAGCACTGACAGCTGAGTACGTGGTATGGAGCCGAAGCTTTCAACTATGGAGGCCAAGAACCGCACAAGATCCAGCTGGCATGCGCGTGAGCCGCTGATAAGATACCCCGACGGATGCCATGCGGCGGGATTGTTGACCTCGCGAAACATCTGAGTGCAACCCTCGGCGCCTACGGTGCGCTGGAGTCCTGGTTCAGCATCGAGATGCTCAACAGTGACCAGTACGCCCACACCCGCAACCTCGACAACGTCGACCCGGAGTGTGGCGCACTGGGCTACCTGCGCGGCGAGGCCCGCCAGATGAGCAGCCGATTCGCGATGAGCAACAACTTCGCCTTCGGCGGGGTCAATACCTCGTTGAGCTTCTGACGGTGGTCGTAGCCAAATCAAAAAACGCAGCCATGAAATAAGCGGAAAATGGAGCACGACATTTCAGAAACGTCCCACAGCTAAAGTGGGAGCTTCCCGGTAGGGTCAATGCCCCAGCTACATGTCGGGGCTGCCCCAAGGAAGAAAAAATCATGACTAAAAAAGCGGTTATCGTTTTCAGTGGCGGACAAGACTCAACCACCTGCTTAATTCATGCATTGCCGAAATACGATGAAATTCATTGCATTACGTTTGATTATGGTCAGCGTCATCGCGCGGAAATTGAAGTGGCACGACAACTATCAAGGGAGCTGGGTATAAAAATCCACAAAGTACTTGATACGTCATTGCTAAACGAATTGGCTATCAGCAGCCTGACACGCGACAGCATCCCGATCCCGAGTACTAAAAGCTCCGAGAACGAACTGCCAAACACCTTCGTCCCAGGGCGCAACATTTTGTTTTTAACATTGGCATCTATCTATGCATATCAAGTGCATGCCGAAGCTGTCATTACAGGGATTTGTGAAACAGACTTCTCTGGCTATCCAGACTGCCGGGATAAGTTTGTCAAGACCCTGAACAAAGCCATCGAACTTGGGATGGACTATAAGTTGCGTATTGAAACGCCACTTATGTGGCTGAACAAGGCAGAAACATGGGCGCTGGCCGATCATTACAAACAGTTGGACTTGATTCGCCATCACACACTGACTTGCTACAATGGACTCAAGGGGAGTGGATGCGCCAACTGCGACGCTTGTAATCTACGCGCAGAAGGGCTGAAGAATTTCTTGGAAAACCCTACAGATACCAAGAACAGTCTAAAACTAAAATTACAATAGATAAAATAGCGCTGGGGGAATGGAATGCCCCCGCACCCTTCTTTATGCCACCTGGCTACCTGTGACATACCTTTTAAACAATGACCTTGCTCCGTAGGCAGGGAAAATATTAAAAACAGCAAAACACATTTTTATTGCTATTTGAGCGTAAACCATATCAAGAATATCGCCATTCTGCATGACACCATAGAACGCAATGTAGCAAAAAAGAAAAGTATCCAATATCACTGCAAAGAAAGTACTAAGGAATACCCTTAGAAATAAAAATCTAGAATTTGTCAGCTCTTTTATCCTGCACAACAAATAAGAGTTCACATATTCAGAAAAAAGAAATGACACTGAGGACGCCACTACTACTGACGACACATGAGCCATAACTTCACTATATGGTACATCAAGTTTCCAGCCAGGCAATCCAGGGAGAGAAGCAACAACACTCAACAACAAAATAATAAAAGCATTACTTATAAACGCGAATAAAATAGCTCTCTTTGCAAGTCTAAACCCGTAAGACTCATTCAACACGTCAACAATTAAAAATGTCAGCGGATAGAGAAAAACGCCCGGAGTAACAACAACATCAAATACATCAATATAAACGAGCTTTGTAGCTGCAACATTTGTAAATATATAGATAGTAAGCATAACCAAATTTAGAGCAACATAAATCATCCATGACTTTTCATTTCGATCACTTACTTCATAAGCTGTTGGTGCAGCACCACCTGAGTAAAATTTTCTGTACACCTCCTTTATCTCGAGCCTACTGAAATTTTCCAATATCTCACTTTTCAACAAGTGGCTCAGCTTTAACTTAATGACCTTGCCTGTAGAAACAACCATAACCACCGCAAGACTTTTATCATTCTCAAACCCTAGCAGCTTGTACTTGCTATTTTCATCTTCGTTATTAGCAGCCATTAAATCTTTCCTCTACCACATCCCCAATTATACTGACAACGTCAGAATCAAAGTAAGACCCGCTAATCACAGACAATTTATTTGTTGTTTTGTCATACACTAATTTTTCGCCACTACCACTCGACACCCCCTTCCTCACTATCAAGAGATCCCCTGACTCGTTTACCCCGCTCACTTTGCTCTCCAGAAGCACGCCTATTAAATTGCTGGCCGATCCAAAATAATATGTCAGAGGGTGAGAAACGGCTAACTCGCCAATTCTCTTATCCAAATTTTGAATCAGCAAGCTCTCTCTAATTATCGGGACTGCCGCGGGATTCATATTCCCATGCAGCGACACACTGCTTTCTATTGTTTCCTTCTCTTCAAAGTCAACTGTCTCTATCTCCTTGTAAGACACCCCAAAAAAATCTGATATCTTGCGAATAGTCGACTGTTGCACATTGACCACCCGCCCTTCCAGAATGTTGTAGATGGTCGTCCTGGTCAACCCGCTGGAATTGCACAAAGACAGCCGCGTTTCTCCACGACTCTTTATTAGATACTTAATGTTATTTTTTAACTTCTCTGTTTTTTCTTTTCTATACATCAAATAGCCACCAATACTTATAGCTTCGACAAACCGCACGCCTTAGCCAAATGACAACAAAGGCAATTCCATGTGGGACCAGCCCCCAGCTCCAAACCCTGAGCAGAAACACTATTACAAACACACCAAATAGCCGTCAATTGATGTTTTTCGTTGTTATTTTTAATAGCGCTCTATTCGACTGACATCAGCCACGCGCAAAAAGGAATCTTCTTACAAAAACCAGGAGGCATCGGCATGCACAAAATCAGCGCAATCCGGTTGATTAGCGCGCCGCACTCTTTGAATAGCCCTACAAGTAGCTAGACCTGAATCATTTAATTACACAGATGTTCATTTATTTGATTAATTAAATAGAATTTTCTGGTAATACATCTACCACCGCATCAGATCATGTGCGGCCACTAACCACTTCTGATTGTCAGCATGGGGCTGACGCTTTCTTAAACCTTGCAAGGAGCTCCGGCATGAAAACAAACATCCCCAATTTCTCCGCATCACCAGACGCACCTCCTGTCGATGCCGTCGATTTGTCAAAACTCTCCAAACTCACAGAGCGCACCGTCAGCGCTCACCTGTGCAATCCAGGCCGTCCCGATCCTGTCAGCCATGTTTTCACCATCATTCCGAATGTCGACACGGAATCCCTGCTCTGTCACGCCAGTGAAACCCTTGCCTCACTGAATGTCATGAGCACCAATCTAGCCTGCGAGCTGGAAGGCTCGCGCCGCAATGTAGCGTTGGCAATTCAGCAACTGGCCGTGCTGACTGAGTTATTGGTAAATCGAGTACTGGACAACCTGAATCCGCCCGAAGGATTACCTGAGGTTCTGCCCAAAAAAATCCCGCTATAAGTGATCGGCTTCTTTACCCAATGGAGGTTTTGTCATGGATCGATATATGCCTGTCACCGGCATCGAGTGCACGATTGCATCGCTGCTGATCGACACCGAAGCACCACTGGACGTTTTGCACGAAACAGCCGCCTACCGCATCCGCACCGCCACTCAGCTGTTGGAAAGTTTCGCATCTAGCGAGGGCGTTCACAGTGAACTGGCGCGAGTACTGGTGACTTCATTGCGCGATGGATGTGATTTGTTGGATGTCATCGGGCGACGATTGCAGTTGCAGGTTTCGGCTTAGAACAGAACAAGGGCGGCCTCACTGAGATCGCCCATTACCCCGTCTTTCGCGGCGCCCACATCAGCTTCCGCAACCTGATGTGAGATTGCTCCGCCCCCCCCTGCGACATCGCCGCCTAAGCCTCGTCGACCTTGCGCGTCAGCAACTCGACAAACGCCTTGGCCATCGGTGATTTCTGATCCTTGCGCTGCACCAGCCACACCGCCGACATCGCCAGCGGATCAAGCAAGGGGCGGTAGACTACGCCGTCGATGCGCATCCGCTGGTAGGACGCGGGCAACACCGACACGCCCAGGCCGGCGGCCACCAGGCCGATGATGGTCATGGCCTCGCCGGCCTCCTGGGCGAAGTGCGGGCTGAACCCGGCATCACGCGCCAGGCTCAGCAGTTGCGCGTAAAGGCCGCTGCCGTAGCTGCGCGGGAAGAACACGAACGGCTCATTGGCCAGCGCCGACAGGAACACGCCCTCCTCGCTGCCTACCGACAGCGGGTCCTTGGAACTGAGCACCGCCACCAACGGCTCACGTGTCAGCTCGACCACCTCAAGCGAATCCGGCAACGGCAACGGCCGCATGATGCCAACCTGGATCGACTCATCCACCAGCGCATCGGCGACCTGGGTGCTGCTCATTTCCCGCAGGTTCAGGTGCACGGCCGGGAAGCGCTGGCGAAACGAGAAGATGGCCTGGGGGATGGTCGAGTTGAACGGTGCGGATGAGGTGAAGCCAATCTTCAACTCTCCCAGCTCGCCCAGTTGGGCGCGGCGGGCCACATCGGCGGCTTTGTCGACTTGGGCCAGCACCAGCCGCGCCTCCTCAAGGAACAGCCGGCCAGCCTCACTGAGCTCGACCCGACGATTGGTACGCTCGAACAAACGGGCACCGACTTCCTGTTCCAGCACCTGGATCTGCTGACTCAGGGGGGGCTGGGAGATACCCAGCACCTGTGCCGCGCGGCCGAAATGCAGTTCTTCGGCGACGGCGATGAAGTAGCGCAGATGACGCAATTCCATGAAAACCCCATTAGGTCGTAAAACCTCTTAAACAGGTCGAACAATATATTGGATAGAAATATTAGCCGGCTATATGATTTTTTCATTGCCCGCCCGGCTATGCACTCCCGAGGTCCCCCGTGAAAACTGCTGTCGCTCCACTCGCCCATGAAATACCGCCTGCCGCTCTGGACGATGGGGTCGCCCAACTGAACGAGGTGTACATCGAAAAAGGCACCCCGATGTTCATGCGCACCGTGCTGGCGCTGTTCAGTGGCGGCTTCGCCACCTTCGCCCTGCTCTATTGCGTGCAGCCGATGATGCCGCTGTTCTCCCATGAGTTTTCGATCAACGCCGCGCAGAGCAGCCTGATCCTGTCGGTGGCCACCGGGATGCTCGCCATCGGCCTGCTGGTCACCGGCCCCAGCTCCGACCGTATCGGCCGCAAGCCGGTGATGGTGGCTGCCCTGTTTGCCGCTGCGCTGTGCACCATCGCCAGCGCCCTGATGCCGACCTGGGAGGGGATTCTGCTGATGCGTGCCTTGACCGGCTTGTCCCTGAGCGGGCTGGCGGCGGTGGCCATGACGTACCTGAGCGAAGAGATTCATCCGCAACACATCGGCTTGGCGATGGGCCTGTACATCGGTGGCAACGCCATTGGCGGGATGTGCGGCCGATTGATCGTTGGCGTGTTGATCGACTTCGTCGACTGGCACACGGCGATGCTGGTGATCGGCGGCCTGGCACTGATCGCGGCCGCGGTGTTCTGGAAGATCCTTCCTGAGTCACGCAACTTCCGTTCACGCTCAATGCACCCGCGCAGCCTGCTCGAAGGCTTCCGCATGCACTTTCGCGATGCCGGCCTGCCGTTGCTGTTCCTTGAGGCCTTTGTGCTGATGGGCGCGTTCGTCACCTTGTTCAACTACATCGGCTATCGCCTGCTGGCCGCGCCGTACCACATGGACCAGGCCTTGGTCGGCCTGCTGTCTGTGGTTTACCTGTCGGGCATCTACAGCTCGGCGAAAATCGGCTCGCTGGCCGACCGGCTGGGGCGGCGTAAAGTGCTCTGGGCAACCATCGTGCTGATGCTCGCCGGCTTGGCCGTGACCATGCTCAGCCCGTTGCCGCTGGTGATCATCGGCATGCTGATCTTCACCTTTGGCTTCTTCGGCGCGCACTCGGTGGCCAGCAGCTGGATCGGCCGCCGTGCCACCAAAGCCAAGGGCCAGGCCTCGTCGCTGTACCTGTTCAGTTATTACGCCGGCTCCAGCATCGCCGGTACCGCAGGCGGCGTTTTCTGGCACCTGGGTGGCTGGAACGGGATTGGTCTGTTTATCGGCGGATTGTTGCTGGTTGC
This sequence comes from Pseudomonas sp. Irchel s3h17, assembly GCF_900187505.1. Classification (GTDB taxonomy): domain Bacteria; phylum Pseudomonadota; class Gammaproteobacteria; order Pseudomonadales; family Pseudomonadaceae; genus Aquipseudomonas. The sequence goes on along the minus strand of NZ_FYDL01000003.1, from coordinate 144,758 downwards.
CTTGTGGGTGGCATTGAAACTGGCGAAATTGCCGACGCTGGCAGAAAGCGCCAGGGCCTGACGCAAAAAGGGCCGCAGAGCGGCCCTTGGGAAGAAGGGATGTCTCAGTTGATGATCTCCAGCAGATCGACATCGATCTCACGCTTGATCAAGCCCTTCTCCACTTCACCGGTCAGCTTGACCCGGGTCTTTTCGTTGAAGGCCACGGCTGGCAGGTCCTCGTTGTCGATTTCGATCGTCACGGTGCCCGTAGCGTCCTTGAATTCGTACTTGTCGTCGTTGTTCAGCTTCTTGACCACGAAGCCCTGCAGGACCACCGGGGTGTCGTCAGCGGCATCGTTGGCGGCGGCCACCGTGGTCACCACCTCGGCCCCAGGACCGGTGTAGCCGGCGGCCAAAGCAGCGGTACTGAACAGCGGGGCAATCAGCAGAGCGAGGTAACGAGCTTTCATGGGGATCATTCCGTGTTGATTTCGATGGCCCCAGCATAATCAGGCTCGCTGAATTGAAACTTAATCCGTGCCCATCGACCTCAGGCCACTGAACACCCCAAAGGCTCTGAACGCCTAGCGCTCGGGCGCTGCCTGCAGCACCAGTTGCGCCACCAATTGCTGATCGTGCTTGTCCAGCGTCAACGACTGTACAACCGCGCCGGCCTGCTCGGTCCGGTGGAGCCAGGCCAGCAGCACTCGCGCATCGCCGCTCAAGGTCAGGCGCAGGACGTCTCCCTGCACCTCCAGTTGTTGCAGGTCGAGGCCATCGGTCATCGCTCGTTCGCTGAGCCGCACCGACAGTGGCTGTGTATCAGTCACTCGCAGACTCGGTGCTTGAGTGCTACTGATCTCTGCGGCCAGCAGCTGCTGTTGCTGATACGCGCGCTCGGCGGCTGCCAGTCGCGATTGAGCCGGCTGCCACCCGCCGACAAACGCCAACCCGGCCAGCAATACTGCGCCCAAGGCACAGAGCGCCTGTCGTTCACGTAACGTCAGCCGACGCCAGGTCGATGACGCGATGCCAAGTAGTTTCGCAACCTTGAAGTTCATGGCTGATGCTCCAATATCAGCGTTGCCTGGACCCGATTCTGCACTTTGCTCGCACCGCCCAGCCTGATCGGTAATCCGCTGCTCTGGCCGCGCTCGCGCAATTGTTCCAGCTGGGCAAAACTGTCCGCCGTCAGTTGCAGCCTCCAGCCGTCCGCAAGCCGGTACTCGACGCGCTGTACCACGACACTGCTGGCGCCAATCACCTGTTCGGTCAATTTCAACAGACGCGCAATCTGGGTAAGTTGTGTATCAGTGCGACTGTGCTTTTGGAGCGCCTTGAGTTGCGCCGACAGATCGACAATACGCGTCTGCTGCGGATACAACGCCCTGAATTTCTGCTCGCTCTCGGCATACAGGCGCTGGGCCTGCAACTCAAGATAACTGCTGCGTACCTGCATGAATCCCCACGCCAGGGTGCATGAAAGTGCTATCGACAGTAGCGCGGTTATCCAGGGCAACCGCCAACGTCGGCGAGCAAAATCACCCTGCAGCAGATTGACTGGCCGCCCTGCCCCAGCCGGGCCGTGTAGCGCTTGATAGCCATCATCCAGCCAACACATGGTCTCAGGCAGGCGCGGCTTGAGCACCGTCAATGCGGGCGCCGACACCGCGATCCGTGCCTCCAGCGCCCCACCGATCAGCCAGCGTCCCAGCCACCACACGCCATAGGCCTGATCACGCGGCAGGCGATCGGCATCGACCTGCACCGCATTGAGAGTAATCCCCTGCTCGATCACCAGCGCCAGCAGCTGAGCAAAGCGTTGCCGGTCGATCACCCACACCCCGTAGCGCCCCAAACGATCACGCACACCTATGCTCAGGTGCAGGTTTTCGAGGTCCTCGCTCAACTGTTCCTCAATGGCGAAGGCCACGGCCTGCACATCAGGGCGGCGGCGCGAGGGCCATTTTTCGGTGTGCAGCCAACTGCACATCTCCACCGGCAACACCAGGTCAACCGCCTGCCCATCCAGCGCTTCAGCGGCCTCGGCCAGTGTCAGGATCCTGTGTTGCCCTGTTGCCGGGACCAGGCAGCACGGCCATTGCGTCGATGGTTCGACCGCCCCTTCGGGGGTGAGATAAAGGCAGGTGGTCATCACGAGGTCCCGCTTGTCAGAGGGGGTAGGAAACGTCGTTGCAGAACACTCACCCCACGGGTCTTGGCATCCAGTTCGACTTCGCTGACCAGCCGGATCCGGCTGGGTCCAAGTGCTACATCCACGGTGATTCGAAACCAGCGGCTGCCCAGCCCCAGGCCGTGACTACCCAGTTCAAGCCCGCTAAGCAAAGGGTCTTCGACGAACGCCTGGACAGAGCGATACCCTTGCGCCGGGCGCTGCTGCACCAATGTCCGCGCATCCGTTTCGCTGAGACCGCCAAGGGTCATCAGTTGCTGCGCCGATGCGGTATTGATATTCAGGCTGGCGTCCTTGGGCAGCAGCGCAACCATTGCCTGTAAACGATGCAATAGATCGCCATCGACACCGGGTAACACCCGCAACTGACTGAGGTCGCTCACACCGACAAGACCGGCGTCGGCCAGGTTTTCCAGGTGCGGGTCATGGATGCGCAGTAGCGCCAGCAGGCGCAGCCAACGCTGTTGCGTGACGGCCTCGACTTTGCCGCCGGTCAGTAACGCCGACAGGTTGAAACGCCCGCCAAGATCTTCTATCCGGACCTGCAGCAAGCCACCGTCGAACTCGATAGGCGGTACGACCTGCGCCCATTCCTGCCCCAGGCTGACGCTACGTGATGCCAGCAGGTCTGCGCCGCGCAAGCGCTGCAAGGCCCAACGCTCCGCCGCGAACCCTGCCTGACGCAACTGCACCTGATGCAGCTGTTGCGCGGTGCTTTTGACCACCAGACGATGATTGCGCAACATGGCGCTGGTCAGTAGCAACGCCAGGCTCATGACCAGCAGCACGCTGATCAGCGCCACGCCCTGTTGTCGGTTCATGAGGCGCTTCCCGGGAGCAACAGAACCCGACGAATCTGATCGAAGCGCGCCGTTGAGAAACTGATTTCCAGTGCCTGCGCTCGGGGCATCGACTGCGCCCGCTTGATCGGCCAATCACTGCGCCAGCCCTGGCCATCGTAGAGCCGCCAGCGCAATTCACGGACCTCGGTCAACACCACCTGGCGTTGTTCTATGGGCTGATCCGCGCCAAGACTCTCGCGCCACAACGTGCCCCTGTCGAGGCGATAGATGACGTTCTGCACCTCGCTGCGTGGCTGATCCAGCGGGTTACGCCAGTTGCCACGCTGCAACTGCAAAACACCTTGCTGGAGCACTATAGGCTGGGCAGTGACGTGCAGAACATCACGCTCGATCACCGCAAGAGCCCGTTGCAGCGTGCGCATGTCGCGTTCATGGGCTGAGCTGCTGCGTTCGACCCGGACCACACCATCGAACAGTCGCCAGCTCGCCAGACCGAGTACGGCAAAGATCGCCATGGCGATCACCAGTTCGAGCAAGGTGAAGCCCAGCTGCTTATGGCTCACGGGTATCAACCCAACCGGTGGTTCGATGCACCACCCGCTCACTGTCCTGCGGACTGACGCTGAGTTCAACCTTGAGCAGCCCCGGTTCGACGCCCGGACTGACGGACTGGCTCAAGCGCCAATCCCGTCGATCAAAGTGCAGGTTCACATGAGCACGCGCTGCCGCCGGAACGGCACCCAACTGTAATTCGCTCAGATGATTATCCGCCAGCCAGGCGCCACACAACTGCTCCTCCAATCGTGTGTTCTGCTTGAGCGTGTATTGCCCGGCTGCCATCACTGCAGCCGCCAGTGTCGCGAATACCGCCAAGGTGATCATGATTTCCAGCAGCGTGAAGCCACGGTGCTCGCGGCGGGCGAGACGTGACTTTCTCGACGTGCGCTTACTCATCCAGCACGGCCTCGCTCAGTCCGTCGCTTGAGAGGCTGATCAACGATTGTTGGTCGTGTTGCAGGTATAGGGTAAACGCCGTGTTTTCATCACTGCTGAACACCAACAGCTGTGGCTGATTCCCACGCGCACTCAAGGTTGAGGTTTGTCCCGGCGACTCCAGATGCAACTGTAACCCCTGGGGCAAACGATAGGCACTGCCTGCCGGATGCCAGTCCCGTCCCTTCAGGCTGAGTACCTGATAGCTGTCAGGCTCCAGTCGCAGGCCATACTCACGCCCTTCCAGCACCGCCTGCTCGCGTAGTGTTTGCAGCAACTGGATCAAGGCATTGGCCTCTTGCCGGGCCAGCCGTGCAGGGTTGCTCCCGGTCGCCAACCCGACCATGCCCAGCAGTATCCCGATCAACACCATGACCACCATTAACTCAAGCAAGGTGAACCCCCTGCACGCCTGCCGCATCACTCACTCTCCCCAGTTACCGATATCCGCCCCATACCCTTCGCCACCGGTCACCCCATCGGCACCCAGGGAGTACAGGTCGTAGCCACCATCTGCCGCGTGCACCCCGGGGTTGAGGTACTGGTACGGTGTTCCCCAAGGGTCTATCGGCACACTTTTGAGATAGCCCTGCGGGTTCCAGCTTCGCGGCACCGGAGCGCCTTGCGGGCGCTTGACCAACGCCTCAAGGCCCTGCTGGGTCGAGGGGTAGTGGAAATTATCGAGGCGATACATTTCCAGGCTCGTGGAGATCGCCAGTATGTCGGTGCGGGCCGCGGTGACCTTGGCCTGATCGGGACGGCTCATGAACTGCGGCACAACGATCGCACCGAGCACGCCGATGATGACCACCACCACCATGATCTCGATCAGGGTAAAACCGCGCTGGCGGCGGGCATTTGAGCAACGGACAGGGTTCATCGACTAACTCACCAATTGGTTGAGACTGAGAATGGGTAGAAGAATGGCCATGACGATCAGCAGCACGATGCCGCCCATCAACACCAGCATGATCGGCTCGAACAAGCTGACAACCAGGGCGATCCGCGCAGCAAGGGTCTTCTCCTGTTGTTCGGCGGCACGTGCCAGCATGTTGTCGAGCTCCCCTGCACGTTCGCCACTGGCTATCATGTGCAGCATCATCGGCGGGATATCACCGCCCAGTTCCAGGCCGTGAGTCAGGGTCTCGCCCTCGCGTACCGAGCGCGCGACGTCGTGCATCCGGGCGCGAATCGTCAGGTTGCCAATCACCGCGGCCGCAATTTCCAGAGCGTCGACCAACGGCACCGCGCTCTTGCCAAGAATGGCCAGGGTGCTGGCAAAGCGCGCTGCTTCCATGGTCCGCAACACGCCCCCCAGCAGCGGCAAACGCAACACTCCCGCATGCCAGCGCAGGCGCAAGGAGGGCTGGCGCAAGGCCCAGCGCACCAGCCACAGCAACACCAGCAATGCCGCCAACAGGAGCAGGCCATGACGACGCAAGCCGTCGCTGAGCAGGATCATGCCGCGGGTCAACAGCGGTAACGGCTGACCACTGTCGACGAAAATCTTCACCACATCCGGCACTACGTAACCGAGCAGAAAACCGACGATTGCCAGCGACGCGAACATCAGGATCATCGGGTAAACCAGTGCCAACTGGATGCGCTGACGGGATGAGTGGCGAGCCTCGGTGTAGGCCGCCAGTTGTTCCAGAACAAACCCCAGATGCCCGGCGCGCTCACCTGCCGCAACGGTGGCGCGAAACAACTCGGGGAACGCCCGAGGAAATGCAGCCAACGCGGTTGCCAGCGCGTGCCCCTCCATCACTCGGGCACGCACCACCGACAGCAGATGGCCGATTCGACGCTTTTCACTCTGTGCGGCGACGGCGCGCAACGACTCTTCCAGCGGCAGGCCAGCCTGAATCAGTGTGGACAATTGCAAGGTCAGCAACGCCAGTTCGCCGGCCGCTAATGAACAGCCGCTGGAAATCCCGGTCACCTGGTCACTCCGAGGCTTTGCCAACGCCACATGACTGGGTAACAAACCTCGCCCGCGCAGCAATTGGCGCGCATGCCTGGGGCTGTCGGCTTCCTGCACGCCCTTGCACGGCCGGCCCCTGTGGTCCTGTGCCCGGTACTCGAATTCCGGCATGGGCTAGTCCTCCTGACTGACGCGCAGCAGCTCGTCTAGACTGGTCAGCCCTTCGAGTACCAAGCGCTGACCATCTTGAAACAGGCTGTGGGAATGCTGCCGCGCGGCCTGCGTCAGGGCCTGTTCACTGGCACCCTGATGGATAAGCATCGACAGCGCCGGCGTGATACTGACCAACTCATACACACCGATCCGCCCACGATAACCTTGCTGACACTGTGTACAGCCTTGGGCCCTGAACAATTGCACCGGCGCTTCGACAGCTAATCGGCGACATGCAACCGGGTCCGCCTCGTAAGGCTCCCGGCAATACAGGCAGAGTGTCCGTAACAAGCGCTGGGCGAGCACTCCCACCAGCGATGAGGCCAACAGGTAGGCGTCAATGCCCATGTCCAGCAACCGGGTGACAGCGCCTACCGCACTGTTAGTGTGCAAAGTCGACAGCACAAGATGCCCGGTCAACGAAGCCTGCACAGCAATCTCGGCGGTTTCGCGATCACGGATTTCACCGACCATCACCACATCCGGGTCCTGCCGCAGAATCGCCCGCAGACCACGGGCGAAAGTCATCTCGACCTTGGGGTTGACCGGCGTCTGGCCAATCCCCGGCAAGTGGTACTCAATGGGGTCTTCCACTGTCAGGATATTGCGCGTCTGATCGTTGAGGCTGGCGAGGGCGGCATACAAACTGGTGGTTTTTCCCGAGCCGGTGGGGCCGGTCACCAGAAGTATCCCGTGGGGCTTGCCGAGCATGTGCGCGAAGCGCGCCAGGGTTTCGGGAGGCATGCCCAGGCGTTGCAAGTCGAGGCGGCCGGCCTGCTTGTCGAGCAAACGCAAAACCACACGCTCGCCATGGGCCGATGGCAAGGTCGAGACCCGCACATCGACTTCGTGCCCGGCCAGGCGCAACGCCATCCTGCCATCCTGCGGCACACGCTTCTCAGCGATATCCAGGCGGGCCATGACCTTGAGTCGCGACACCAGCAAATTGGCCAGCTCACGTCGTGGCTTAAGCACTTCGCGCAACTGCCCATCCACCCGCATGCGCACCGACAGGTATTGCTCGAACGTCTCCAGGTGGACGTCTGAAGCTTTCTCGCGCACGGCCTCGCTAAGCAACGCATTGATCAGCCGAATGATCGGCGCATCCCCCTCCTGCTCGAGCAGGTCGGCAGTCTGCGGCAACTGATCGGCCAGGCTCAGCAGATCCAGTTCTTCGTCCAGCCCTTGGGCGACCTGTTCGGCAGCGCTGCGGCCTTCACGGTAAGCACTCGCCAGACGTATCGCGAACAGCGCGGGCTCCAGCACCTGGAGAGGCAAGTCACGTCCGGTGATGCGTCGGACTTCCGCCAGCGCGGTCAAGGCAGTGTCATCACGAATCGACAGGCGCATCGCCGAGCCCGAGCCTTCGAGCAACACACCCGAACGCCGGGCAAAACCGAATGGCAGCTGCTCGCAGCCCTTCAGGCTCGTCACGGGGCAGCCCGCTCGCGCTGCTCATCGAACAGCCGATGCGGATCCTGAGGCAGGGACAGTGAATTGTTCTGGCGTGAGTCGGGCTGACTCAACTCACGCAGCGCCTTGTAGCGATCCTGGCTGATCTCGGCGAGATCCTGCCGGCTGCGCACGATGGTCGGCCGCAGGAACACCATCAGGTTGCTTTTGGTCTGGGTATCCTTGGTCCAGCGAAACAATGCGCCCAGATAAGGAATATTACGCAACCCCGGCACCCCGCTTTCCTGGGTCCGCACGCTGTCCTTGATCAGGCCGCCGATCACGATGATCTCACCATCATTGGCCAGAATGGTGCTTTTCAGCGCGCGTTTGTTGGTAATCAGATCGGATGAGTCCACCCCGGACACTGCCGGCGCAATATCGGAAATTTCCTGCTCCAGCTCCAGTCGCAGGAGCGATCCTTCGTTGATGTGCGGGCGGACCTTCAGGCTGATCCCGACATCCTTACGCTCCACCGTGGTGAACGGATTGTCGGCACCGTTGCTATTGGTGGCATAGGAGCCGGTCTTGAATGGCACATTCTGGCCAACGATGATTTCCGCCTCCTGGTTATCCAGGGTCAACAGGCTTGGCGTCGACAGCAGGTTGCTGCGGCTGTTGCTCGCCAGTGCCGAAATCAGGGCCGTGAAATTACCCCCGCCAAGACGCAACAGCGAGCCTTCCGGGGCCGGATTCTTGTCATCGAAACCCAGTCCGCCCAGTACCGGAACACCGGTACCGGGAAAGTTGATGATGCCTTTGACGTCACCGCTGTCCAGCCCCCACTGCACTCCCAACGCTTCGACGATGTCACCGGTAATTTCCACAATGGCGGCGTGAATCAGTACCTGGGCGCGTGGCTGATCCAGTTCACGAACAATGTTTTCAAGGGTACTCAGTTGTGTCGGGTCGGCGAATATCACCAGGGCGTTCTGGCGCTCGTCCGCCTTGACCATCACAGGTGTGGGCGACAGCGAGTCTTTTGCCTGGCCGGTGCCGGATTGAGCTTTGAAACCCTGTCCCAGTTCATCCAGGACCTCTGCCAATTGCTTGGCATCGCTGTGGTACAAGCGGATCACCCGGGCATTATCGAGTTTGCCTGTCGCTGGAATATCCAGTGATCGTGCCAGTTGAACCAGGCGCTCACGTGCCACGGGGGGGCCCACCAACACCAGGCGATTGGATCGGGTGTCGGCAATCACCAGGCTCCCGGCCTCGGTGCCGGCCTTGCCCAGAGACACTTCCAGTACCTTGGCTATTTCGCCCGCCAGGCCATGACGCAATGTGACGATGGTGTGGCCATTGCGGGTACCGGAGTCGAGTTGGCGCACCACCTGCCCAATCCGTCGGACATTACTGGCGCTGTCGGTGACCACCAGGGCGTTGGCGGAGACCGAAGGACCAACATACCCGTTACTCGACACTAATGGCCGGACCAACCCCGCCAGGTCAGCCGCCGTGCTGGCGCCGAGCGCGATGACTTCGGTGACGAACTGCCCATCGCGGGACGTTCGTGGATCGGCCTGGCCGGCCCGGGTCTTGGCCTCTGCCACGGGCGTAATGAGGATGCGGTCGCCCTGATCAATGACCGTAAAGTTGTGCGCATCAAGCACGGAGTAGAACAAGCGTCGGACACCCTCGCGATCCAGTGCTTGCTGGGACATCACAGTGACCCGTCCTTGTACCTTGGGATCGAGGATCACGGTTGTGCCAAGAATCGACGACATCTCTTCCACAATGTCGCGTAGCTCAGCGTTGTTCATTGCCAGTTGCCAGCGCTCCTCTTCGGCCGCCGCCCTAGCGGGTATCAGCAGGGCAGCGAAAACCAGGACACTCAGCAGTACGCCAGAGGTGCCAAAACGAGTTGGAAAGTTCATTCAATGACCCTGTGACAGATGAGTGCTTGGCCGAAGGTGAAGAAGAGCCGGTGCCGGCCTGGGGACAGTCGGATTGGGCCGTAACACCGGGCTCTCAGTGCCTGGTTGCAATATCAACAACTCCTCGCGCCCCTTGCGCCACAACACAACTCTGGACACCTCGATCCGCCGTAGCACGCTACCGCCCGGCAAACTGTCACCGACCTGATACAGACGTTCGCCATCCGCGCCTGCCAGCAAAGCCCGGGAAAGACCCGTGCTTGAGACAAAACTGCCACGTAACGTCAGGGGCTCCGCGCTACGCTCGACAGCCGTTTGTGCTGCCAACCCCATTACCGTTGCGATGGCATCGGGATTGAACTCGACCTGTGCTTGTATTGCCTTGGGCGGCTCGCCCGTCGATGACGATCGCAGCGCCAGTTCCTCGCGCATGTGCACTTCTTGACTGAACAGGTAAACGCCATAGCCAAGTGGTGCCGTCCACAACAGAGCAGCAAGCAGCACCGACCAGTGCGCGAAAAGCACCGTCAACAACCGGGCCATTCAGCGCTTGAACCACATGTTTGCCAGGACGCGGCGGCCCGATATCTCGTGCTTTACGACGGCGCAGACATGCAAGGCGACCAACACCGCGAGTACGATGCATGCAAAGACATGCATACGAAAAAACAGCGAAATCCAATAAGGATCTTCCAAGGGTTGAGGAATGAACACGAGATCAAAGACGTTAATTACTTGATCCATCATCAGTACACCCGTCACCAGCACGATACTCATAACAAGATAAATCAACCCATGTACAAATGAAGCCAGACGCTCTACTGGCAATCGAGCCGTTCTTGCGACAAGAACATGTCGCCACGCGGCCAGAGAAACCCGCACAACAAAAAATGGTATTAGAACAGTGGTCAGCGATATATTGATAAACGTCAGCAACCCCTTGAGCGCCATCGACACTTCGAACAGCGAAACATAAAATCCGCTATCCAGCGCCCAGATAATCCAGATAATAATGACCGCAGAAAACCAGTGCAGAGACCTCTCCACACCGGTATAGGGCAAAGTGTTCATTTAAATACACTCACCTACTCACTTCCAAGCAAACTACACCTTGAACTTCGGGCATTCAATAACCCTTGAATGCCCGAAGTAGTGTCAGGTCCGCTTACTTTTGATCCCAGGCCATGTGCCAGTGGCCACCAACTCCTGGCTCGTAACCATTCGCCGAAGGGCTGTACTGCTTGCAGTAGCCCGAGTTAGGGGGCGGCTTGCACTCATAGACCTGGCCGTCCTTGGGTTGCAGCACCTTGGTCCCGGCAGTGTATTCACCCAGATTACTCGGGAATTCAAAGTCGTACTCTTGCGCTCCGCCTTCACCGATCAACTCGGTGTGTTCGAAGGCCTGGCGTGTTGTACGACCATCCTCGGTGGTGCCGAGCAGTTTCACTCCATGCTTGCCCGGAGCTGAACGCACATCGATGCTCAGGGTGGGGTTGCTGTTTGCCGCCGCCGATTGACGGGTGAAGCCGACTTGCTTGTTAGCCTCATCAAAAATGGTCGCTTCGAGGGTCATCGCACGGTTGCTGACAACCGGTACCGCGACCGCACCTACCCCCTTCACCAATTCATGTTCGGGGGCCAGGGCACCAAATTCCATGCGCGCTTCGGTATCTTCCTGCATATCCAGAGCAATTTCGTATCGTGTAACACCGCTGTCTTTCTGAGCGTACAGTTTGTTCACGCCCTTGACCGGCTCGATGTTGTCCTGCTCATCACGGATGCCTGCACGAATCAGTTTCTGGGTCTTGTTGATCTTCTCGGCCAAGGCAAACGACCAATTTTCAGGCTTGCCTTCTTCTGCGTTGTTGATCGAGATCCCGACACTGTATTGCGCACTTTCACCGTTGGCGGTAAAGGCCCGTGCCTTGACCTTATCGCCAGGCAACAAGGTGATTGCAGGGGTAATGTTGCCCACCGGGCTCCAGCCACCCGGCAATGCTGCTTCGGCAAGAATGTTGACGTCAGCAACGTTGTAGAAGGCCGCATCAGTGTCTCCGACGGTCCAGATTCCCAGAATCACGTGGTGACCCGTCTTGTCGTCCGGAATCACGCAGGCGTGCTTGGCGCCGGTTACCGGCAGCACGTTACCACCGTCGACATTACAGAACCGCGTGCTGTCGAAAGAGGCGCGCTTGAGTGCCTCGTTGGGATTCCAACCGTTTTTGGTGATGAAGTATTCATGCTTGGTCGCAGGGTGCGCAGCGGTGTAGGTCCAGTCGAAATCGACAGACCGATCCTTGATTTCAGTCAGATGCCAACGACTGGCGGACTGAGCGTCGACCGCGGAGAACAAGGTAATACCCCCACTGGCGATCTTCCCGTCAACCGGGCCCTGCAACGGAGCCCCCCCGACACCACCGGGAAACCCTTTGAAGGTCTCGCCCACACTTTGGGGTTCGTATTGCGCACCACCGCAATCCTTGTTCAAGCCTTTCTGGCAAAGAAAGGCCCGCGAAGGCGGTTCATTCAAGTAACCATGGGCGGCGACACCCGGTGAGGCCAGCATTACAGCCAATAGAGTCAACGAGGAAGCACATCCTGCCAATGCGCCTCCTTTAGAAATAGTGCTATTCATGTTTTTAGTTCCAGACTGGGTATTAATAACCGTTTCAGGACGTCATATGACGGACAGCTGCTCAGTATCGAACGGTCGTACAACTACGACATCAATACCCTGGAAGCGTACAAGAGAGTGCCGTTATAACAAGTTCGATCCAGACACCTATTTGCAATGGGTTTAGCATTCAAGCTGACCAGGGTGAGCGAGTGCCACACTTTAAGCTCTGAACTTTTAATTCGATGTAGGACAAGTCCCGCACCGAGCAGGAATTTTCGACAATGCTATCTATCAGACAAACAATGTAACGACGCCTTACATAAGGTCGTACTTGTTCGACGTAAACTCGACATAAAAAGTTAAACAACTGGAAATATAGCCTGGAAGTGCAAGGCTTCCATCCCTAGACACCAGGCAGGCGGGTATCAGCAGCAGAAGTGCCAAACCAGAAGGGATTGGATAGGGGAGGTGCAAGACCTGCCTGGCACTGAGGCCAGGCAGGTTGTCACGGATTACTCGTGGTACTGCGCCGACAACTCGTGCACCGCGCGCAGGAAGGCGCCAGCGTGTTCCGGGTCGACTTCCGGGGTGATGCCGTGGCCGAGGTTGAACACGTGGCCGCTGCCTTTGCCGTAGCTGGCGAGGATGCGCCCGACTTCGGTGCGGATCGCTTCTGGCTTGGCGTAGAGCACGGTCGGGTCCATGTTGCCTTGCAGGGCCACCTTGCTGCCGACGCGGTCACGGGCACTGCCGATGTCGCAGGTCCAGTCCAGGCCCAATGCATCAGCGCCAGCGTCAGCGATGCTTTCCAGCCACAGGCCACCGTTCTTGGTGAACAGGATCACAGGCACTTTGCGGCCTTCGTGCTCACGGATCAGGCCGCTGACGATCTTGCGCATGTAGGCCAGGGAGAATTCCTGGTATGCCGCCGCCGAGAGGCTGCCGCCCCAGCTGTCGAAGATCTGTACCGCTTGCGCACCGGCCATGATCTGGCCGTTGAGGTAGCTGGTGACCGTCTGCGCGAGCTTGTCCAGCAGCAGGTGCAAGGCTTGCGGGTTGTCGTAGAGCATGGTTTTGGTCTTGCGGTAGTCTTTCGACGAGCCGCCTTCGACCATGTAGGTGGCCAGGGTCCATGGGCTGCCGGCAAAGCCGATCAGCGGCACGCGGCCGTTCAGTTCGCGGCGGATGGTGCTGACCGCGTCCATCACGTAGCCGAGGTCTTTGTGCGGATCAGGAATCGGCAGGGCTTCGATGTCGGCCATCGTGCTGACGACTTTCTTGAAGCGCGGACCTTCGCCGGTCTCGAAGTACAGGCCTTGGCCCATGGCATCGGGGATGGTCAGGATATCGGAGAACAGGATCGCCGCATCCAGCTGCGGGTAGCGATCGAGCGGCTGCATGGTGACTTCGCAAGCGAACTCCGGGTTCATGCACAGGCTCATGAAATCGCCGGCCTTGGCGCGGCTGGCACGGTATTCAGGCAGGTAGCGACCGGCCTGACGCATCATCCACACGGGCGTGACGTCTACGGGTTGCTTGAGCAGGGCGCGAAGGAAACGGTCGTTCTTCAGGGCAGTCATGTCGGCATCCGGAAAAAAAGTGCGGGCATTTTCTCAGAGCGCGACGCAAAAGGCACGGTTGCAGGTCAGCCTTTTGTCTATCGGGTCAATTTGTCGCGGTGGAATGCAGTATTTGCCTCACCACAAAGCGACTGTGGGAGCGGACTTGCTCGCGAATGCGGTGTGTCAGACAACAAAACTGTCGACTGACACTCCCTCTTCGCGAGCAAGCCCGCTCCCACATTTGGACCGCATTCCATTTCTGGAAAGTGGTTACACGCCCAGGTAATCCAGGATCCCTTCGGCGGCATTGCGGCCTTCGAAGATCGCCGTCACCACCAGGTCGGAACCGCGCACCATGTCGCCACCGGCGAAGATTTTCGGGTTGCTGGTCTGGTGCTTGAACTTGCCTTGTTCCGGGGCGACAACGCGGCCCTGACTGTCGGTCTGGATCTCGAACTGTTCGAACCACGACGCCGGGCTTGGACGGAATCCGAAAGCGATGACCACGGCGTCGGCCGGGATGATCTCTTCGGAGCCCGGGATCGGCTCGGGGCTGCGACGGCCACGGGCGTCCGGCTCGCCGAGACGGGTCTCGACCACCTTCACGCCTTCGACCTTGTCTTCACCGACAATGGCGATTGGCTGGCGGTTGTAGAGGAACTTCACGCCTTCTTCCTTGGCGTTCTTCACCTCTTTGCGCGAGCCCGGCATGTTCGCTTCGTCACGACGATAGGCGCAGGTCACCGACTTGGCACCCTGGCGGATCGAGGTCCGATTGCAGTCCATCGCCGTGTCGCCACCACCGAGGACCACGACCTTCTTGCCCTTCATGTCGACGAAATCTTCCGGCGACTTTTCAAAGCCCAGGTTGCGGTTGACGTTGGCAATCAGGAAATCCAGGGCGTCATAGACACCCGGCAGGTCCTCACCGGCAAAGCCGCCCTTCATGTAGGTGTAGGTGCCCATGCCCATGAACACGGCATCGTATTCCTCGAGCAACTGCTCGATGGTCACGTCCTTGCCCACTTCGGTGTTCAGGCGGAACTCGATGCCCATGCCGGTAAAGACTTCGCGGCGATTGCTCAGCACGGTCTTTTCCAGCTTGAACTCCGGGATACCGAAGGTCAGCAGACCGCCGATTTCCGGGTTCTTGTCGAACACCACCGGGGTCACGCCACCGCGCACCAGCACGTCGGCACAGCCCAGGCCCGCAGGGCCCGCACCGATCACCGCCACACGCTTACCGGTCGGCTTGACCTTGGACATGTCCGGGCGCCAGCCCATGGCGAACGCGGTGTCGGTGATGTACTTCTCCACCGAACCGATGGTCACCGCGCCGAAGCCGTCGTTAAGGGTGCAGGCACCCTCGCACAGACGGTCCTGCGGACACACCCGGCCGCAGACTTCCGGCAGGGTGTTGGTCTGGTGCGACAGTTCGGCGGCGGCGAGGATATTGCCCTCGGCCACCAGCTTCAGCCAGTTGGGAATGAAGTTGTGCACCGGGCACTTCCATTCGCAATACGGGTTACCGCAACCCAGGCAGCGGTGGGCCTGGTCGGCCGACTGCTGGGGTTTGAAGGGTTCGTAGATTTCCACGAACTCTTTCTTGCGTTGACGCAACAGTTTCTTCTTCGGATCCTTGCGCCCGACCTCGATGAACTGGAAGTCATTATTCAGACGTTCAGCCATTGTTAAAACCTCATCAAACTCTTCAGGCGCATATCACTGCGGGTTGGCACGGGTGCTGGAAAGCAACGATTTCAGGTTGGCAGCCTTGGGCTTGACCAGCCAGAAACGACGCACATAGTCATCAAGGTTTTCAGCGAGGTTACGGCCCCATTCGCTGTCGGTTTCCTCGACGTATTCGTTCAGCACGCGTTGCAAGTGGCTGCGGTAGGCTTCCATCGCCTCGCCGCTGATCCGCTGGATTTCCACCAGTTCGTGGTTGACCCGGTCAACGAAGCTGTTGTCCTGGTCGAGCACGTAGGCGAAACCGCCGGTCATGCCTGAACCGAAGTTGTAACCGGTCTTGCCCAGGACGCAGACGAAACCACCGGTCATGTATTCGCAGCAGTGATCGCCCGTGCCTTCCACCACGGTGTGGGCACCGGAGTTACGCACGGCGAAACGCTCGCCCGCGGTACCGGCGGCGAACAGCTTGCCGCCGGTGGCGCCATACAGGCAGGTGTTGCCGATAATGGCACTGTCCTGAGTCTTGTAGACGCTACCCTTGGGCGGCACGATGACCAGCTTGCCGCCGGTCATGCCTTTGCCGACGTAGTCGTTGGCGTCGCCTTCCAGGTACATGTTCAGGCCCCCGGCGTTCCACACACCGAAGCTCTGGCCAGCGGTGCCTTTGAAACGGAAGGTGACCGGCGCCTTGGCCATGCCCTGGTTGCCGTGTTTGCGCGCGATTTCACCGGAGATCCGCGCGCCGATGGAACGGTCGCAGTTGCAGATATCCAGGGCGAAGTCGGCACCGCTCAGGTCGTTGATCGCCGACGTGGCCATGTCGACCATCTTCTCGGCCAGCAGGCCTTTGTCGAACGGCGGGTTGCGGTCCACTTCGCAGAACTGTGGCTTGTCCGCCGGGATGTGATCGCTGCCCAGCAACGGAGTCAGGTCCAGGTGGTTCTGCTTGGCAGTCTGCCCTTCGAGGATTTCCAGCAGGTCGGTACGACCGATCAGTTCCTCGAGGGAACGCACGCCCAGCTTGGCCAGCCACTCACGGGTTTCTTCGGCGACGTAGGTGAAGAAGTTCACCACCATGTCGACCGTACCGATGTAGTGGTCCTTGCGCAGCTTCTCGTTCTGGGTCGCCACGCCGGTGGCGCAGTTGTTCAGGTGGCAGATGCGCAGGTATTTGCAGCCCAGGGCGATCATCGGCGCGGTGCCGAAGCCGAAGCTTTCAGCGCCGAGGATGGCCGCCTTGATCACGTCGAGGCCGGTTTTCAGGCCGCCGTCGGTCTGCACCCGCACCTTGCCGCGCAGGTCGTTGCCGCGCAGGGTCTGGTGGGTTTCCGCCAGGCCCAGCTCCCATGGAGCGCCCGCGTACTTGATCGAGGTCAGTGGCGATGCACCGGTGCCGCCGTCGTAGCCGGAGATGGTGATCAGGTCGGCATAGGCCTTGGCCACGCCGGCAGCGATGGTGCCCACGCCCGCTTCGGCAACCAGTTTCACCGAGACCAGCGCCTTCGGGTTGACTTGCTTGAGGTCGAAAATCAGCTGCGACAAGTCTTCGATCGAATAGATGTCGTGGTGCGGCGGAGGCGAGATCAGGGTCACGCCCGGCACCGCATAACGCAGCTTGGCGATCAGACCGTTGACCTTGCCGCCTGGCAACTGGCCCCCTTCGCCGGGCTTGGCACCCTGGGCGACCTTGATCTGCAGCACTTCAGCGTTGACCAGGTACTCCGGGGTCACACCGAAGCGGCCGGTCGCCACCTGCTTGATTTTCGAGCTCTTGATGGTGCCGTAGCGCGCCGGGTCTTCGCCGCCTTCGCCGGAGTTGGAACGCGCACCCAGGCGGTTCATGGCTTCGGCCAGGGCTTCGTGAGCTTCCGGCGACAGGGCGCCCAGGGAGATACCGGCGGAGTCGAAGCGCTTGAGCACCGATTCCAGCGGTTCGATCTCGCTGATGTCCAGCGGCGTATCCAGGGTCTTGACCTTGAGCAGGTCGCGGATCATCGACACCGGACGGTTGTCCACCAGCGCCGTGTATTCCTTGAACTTGCTGTAGTCACCCTGCTGCACAGCGGCTTGCAGGGTGTTGACCACGTCCGGGTTGTAGGCGTGATATTCGCCACCGTGGACGAACTTCAGCAGACCGCCCTGCTGGATTGGCTTGCGCGGGCTCCAGGCTTCGGCAGCCAGGGCCTTTTGCTCGGCTTCGATGTCGACGAAGCGCGCACCCTTGATGCGGCTCGGCACGCCACGGAAGCTCAGGTCGCACACTTCCTCGGACAGGCCGATGGCTTCGAACAACTGAGCACCGCGATACGAGGCGATGGTCGAGATGCCCATCTTCGACAGGATCTTCAGCAGGCCTTTGGTGATGCCTTTGCGGTAGTTCTTGAACACCTCATAGAGGTCGCCCAGTACTTCACCGGTGCGGATCAGGTCGCCCAGCACTTCGTAGGCCAGGAACGGATAAACAGCAGAGGCGCCGAAACCGATCAGCACCGCGAAGTGGTGCGGATCGCGAGCGGTGGCGGTCTCGACCAGGATGTTGGAGTCGCAGCGCAGGCCTTTTTCGGTCAGGCGGTGGTGTACCGCGCCGGTGGCGAGCGAAGCGTGGATCGGCAACTTGCCCGGGGCGATGTGGCGGTCACTCAGCACGATCTGGGTGCGACCGGCACGCACGGCTTCTTCAGCCTGATCGGCGACATTGCGCACGGCGGCTTCAAGGCCCATGGCCTCGTCGTAGTTGAGGTCGATGACCTGGCGTTCGAAGCCCGGGCGATCGAGGTTCATCAGCGAGCGCCACTTGGCCGGGGAAATGACCGGCGAGCTGAGGATCACGCGCGAGGCGTGTTCCGGCGACTCCTGGAAGATGTTGCGCTCGGCACCGAGGCAGATTTCCAGCGACATGACGATGGCTTCGCGCAGCGGGTCGATCGGCGGGTTGGTGACCTGCGCGAACTGCTGGCGGAAATAGTCGTACGGCGTGCGCACACGCTGGGACAGCACGGCCATCGGCGTGTCGTCGCCCATGGAGCCGACCGCTTCGTAGCCCTGCTCGCCCAATGGACGCAGCACCTGGTCACGCTCTTCGAAGGTGACCTGGTACATCTTCATGTACTGCTTGAGCTGGTCGACGTCGTAGAAGGCCGAACCGTGGTCGTTGTCTTCCATGGTCGCCTGGATGCGCAGGGCATTCTTGCGCAGCCATTGCTTGTAGGGATGACGGGACTTCAAACGGTTGTCGATGGCGTCGGTGTCGAGGATCTGACCGGTTTCGGTGTCCACGGCAAAGATCTGGCCCGGGCCCACACGGCCCTTGGCGATCACGTCTTCAGGCTGGTAGTTCCAGACACCGATTTCCGAGGCCAGGGTGATGAAGCCATTCTTGGTGGTGACCCAACGCGCCGGACGCAGACCGTTACGGTCGAGCAGGCATACCGCGTAGCGACCATCGGTCATGACCACGCCGGCCGGGCCGTCCCACGGTTCCATGTGCATCGAGTTGTATTCGTAGAACGCCCGCAGGTCCGGGTCCATGGTCTCGACGTTCTGCCACGCAGGCGGAATGATCATCCGCACGCCACGGAACAGGTCGATACCACCGGTGACCATCAGCTCCAGCATGTTGTCCATGCTCGAGGAGTCGGAACCGACGCGGTTGACCAGCGGGCCGAGCTCGTCCAGGTCCATCAGGTCGTTGGTGAACTTGGTGCGACGGGCCTGGGCCCAGTTGCGGTTGCCGGTGATGGTGTTGATCTCGCCGTTGTGCGCCAGGAAGCGGAACGGTTGAGCCAGCGGCCATTTCGGCAAGGTGTTGGTGGAGAAGCGCTGGTGGAACACGCAAATCGCGGTTTGCAGGCGCTGGTCACTCAGGTCTGGATAGAAGGCGGTCAAATCCGCCGGCATCATCAGGCCTTTGTAAATGATGGTCTTGTGGGAAAAGCTGCAGATGTAGTGGTCGGTGTCGGCGGCGTTGGCCACGGACGAGCGACGACGGGAGCTGAACAGCTTGATCGCCATGTCCTGATCGCTCAGGCCATCACCGGCGATGAACACCTGTTCGATCTGCGGCAACCGTTCCAGGGCCAGGCGGCCAAGGACGCTGGTGTCGATTGGCACTTTGCGCCAGCCGATCAGTTGCAAGCCTTCAGCCAGTATCTCGCGGTTCATGTTCTCGCGAGCAGCTTCGGCTTTGACCGGATCCTGGTTGAAGAAGACCATGCCCACTGCATATTGCTTGGGCAGTTCCACACCGAAGGTTTCCTGGGCGATGGCACGCAGGAACACATCCGGTTTCTGAATCAGCAGACCGCAACCGTCACCGGTCTTGCCGTCGGCGTTGATCCCACCGCGGTGGGTCATGCAGGTCAGGGCCTCGATGGCCGTTTGCAAAAGGGTATGACTGGGTTCGCCCTGCATATGGGCTATCAGGCCGAAACCGCAGTTATCCTTGAATTCATCGGGTTGGTACAGACCTGCTTTCATAGACACTTTCTCACCAGGCTGCCTCTTACAGAGACAAATTTCTTTTTAATTCAACCGCTTACCTTCCGCGCCGAACGTACGCCAGCTTTGCGGGGGCAAAAGGGAGGTCATTGTACACACCGACACAGAGGCTCACAAATTTGACGACGAAATGTCGCAAATCTATGTCGCATTTATGAAAGGTTTAAATCGATATGCTGTGCTAGTCAAAACATTTTTGATGTTGACCGCAACGACCCAAAGACTACTGTGACGCAGACACCACAAGGCACGCGGCCTGTAGAGCAGCGCGCACTTGTAGAAATTTTGAGGTGCTTGGAGAGGCGGCCTGGATAAGGCCGCCGAATCTTCAGCGAGTTGTTGCCAGTTCCTGTTGGACGCTGGCGACAGTGCGAGGCCAAGGTTTACCAGCCTGAACCTTCGCTGGCAAGGCCTTGATAGCGGTAACAGCTGCATCGCGGTTGGCGAAACTGCCGTAAGTGATGACGTAAAGCGGCTTGCCGTTGAGCACTTTCTTGAAATAGCGGTACTGGCCGCCCTGCTCTTTGACGAAGTTCTGCGCCGCGGCTTCCGAGCTGGTGCCCAGGATCTGTACGACGTAGCTGCCCGGAGCCTGACCGGCATACCAACTACCACCGGATGTCGCCTTGGCGACCGTAGCTGGCTTCTCGGCCGGCTTGGCTACTGGAGCAGGCTTGGCCACAGGGGCCGGCTTGGCCGCTGGAGCAGGTGCAGGCTTGGCGGTAGCAACCTGGACAGGCGCTGGCTTGGCAACAGGTGCTGGAGCCGGGGTCGGTGCAGGACCGGCTGAAATGCCGGCCGGCGGTGCAATGGTGGTCACGGTCGGCGGAACAGCGCTGGAACCTTCGAGCGGCACACCGTCGTCGCCTTCGGTGATGCCACCGGCCTCTTCAGCCAACGGCCCCCGCATTACCGGCTGGGATTGCCCGACCAGCGGCAGCGGCATCGGCTGGGTGTTGCCGGCGAACTCGACCGCCGGAGCGCCGCCGTTCGGTGTTGGAGCGCCCTGGCCGAGCGGCAGTTGCGCCTGCTCGTTGGCAGGTGCGCCGGTGGTTGGTGTCTTGCTGCGGCCCGGCATCAACCAGGCAGCGGCCACCGCAACCACGACAACGGCGGAAATTGCCAATACGTGTTTCTTCGGCATGTTGAACCCCACACTTGGACGCTTGACCGCTGAGCGGCTAGCAATCATGGCTTCGATCATCGCATCGCGGGCAACCTGGTTGATGTTTCCAGGCCAGCCGTCGGAGCTTTCGTGAATATCAGAGATCTGATTGGCGGAGAAAAGTTCGATTCCCTGACCGGCACCCTCAAGGCGCTGAGCCAGGTATTCGCGAGTTTCCTCCTCGGCATACGGTTGCAGCTCGATGACGTGGAAGCGCTCTTCCTCGCCCGTCAACGGCTCAAGCCCGGCGATCAGCGACGGCTCACCGAACAGGAACACATGCGGGCGCCCCTCAGGCGCACCGGCCGCCAGGGCCAGCAACGCTTCGAGCGCCGACTCGTCGAGCTGCTCGGCGTCGTCCACCAGCAGATAGACTTCCTGGCCGGTCAGGGCGAGTTGCACCACCTGCTTGAGGATCGCACCGACTTCAGCCTGCGCGATTTCCAGCGACTGGGCCACCTGACGCAACACACCGGCCGCATCACCGGCACCGCGGGCGGAGACCACCACGCTCTGTACCGTCTGCTTGTTGGTGCTGGCAACCAGCGCCTGGCGCAACAGGGTCTTGCCGCTGCCTTGCGGCCCGGTGACCACCAGCAACAGCTGGCTATAACGGGCCAGGTGATGCAGTTGTCCCAGCACGGGCTTGCGCTGGGCAGGGAAGAATTTGAACCCTGGAACCCGTGGAGCAAAGGGGTCATGGTTCAACTGGTAGTGGCCTAGGAACGCCTCGTCGGCATGCAAACTGGTCATGGGGATCTTATTAACCTTTAAGCTGAGCCAGGGCGCGGTAATCCGCTCCCAGCGTGGCCTGTAAAACCTCTTTCGGATAATCGTCGGTCACTACGGCTTCGCCTATACGGCGCAATAACACCAGCCGCAAACGGCCGTCGATTACTTTCTTGTCTATTGCCATGTGTTCGAGAAAATCGGCAGGGGTCATCTCTGCTGGCGGGATGACCGGCAACCCGGCACGCTGGAACAGGCGAATACCGCGATCGCGCTCCTGGGGTGTGATCCAGCCCAGGCGCGACGACATCTCCAGCGCCATTACCGTGCCCGCAGCCACCGCTTCGCCATGTAGCCAGACACCATAGCCCATGTGGGTTTCGATAGCGTGACCGAAGGTATGACCCAGGTTGAGCGTGGCCCGCACACCGGACTCACGCTCATCGGCGCCAACCACCACAGCCTTGGCCGCGCAGGAGCGCTCGATGGCGTAGGTCAGCGCGCCCTGGTCGAGGGCGCGCAGGCGGTCGACGTTGTCTTCGAGCCAGGTCAGGAACGGTTCGTCGCAGATCAACCCGTACTTGATGACTTCGGCCAGGCCGGCAGACAGCTCGCGGGCCGGCAAAGTGTTGAGGGTGGCGGTATCGATCAGCACCACGTTCGGCTGATAGAAAGCGCCCACCATGTTTTTGCCCAGCGGATGGTTGATCCCGGTCTTGCCGCCTACCGAGGAGTCGACTTGCGACAGCAAGGTGGTCGGCACCTGAATGAAATCGACACCACGCTGGTAACAGGCGGCGGCAAAACCGGCCATGTCGCCAATCACGCCGCCGCCCAGGGCGATCACGGTGGTGCGTCGGTCATGGCGTGCGGTAAGCAGGCCATCGAAGATGGTTTGCAGGGTTTCCCAGGTCTTGAAGGCTTCGCCATCGGGCAACACCACCGAAATGACGGAAAACTGTGCCAGGCTGCGGGTCAGACGCTCCAGATACAGAGGCGCAACGGTCTCGTTGGAGATGATTGCCACTTGCCGCCCAGCGATATGCGGCGCCAGCAACTCGGGCTGGTCCAGCAACCCTTCGCCAATATGGATCGGGTAGCTACGCTCGCCTAAATCGACCTTAAGTGTCTGCATGTGTCCCCACAATGAAGTTGGAATCAGGTGCCCTGCCTTTTGTTATCGATTGGCAACACCTGATTGAATGACGTTGCCCACCCGTCTTGCGCCACACCCCGAAGCCGTCATGGCGCGAGGCCGAGGATAGCGCATTTCGCGCCGGGGATTAACGGGGAGGAAGCTGCTGCAAGCGCTCCAGAATGTCTAGAACAACCATCCGCGGTGGCCGCTCATCGGTTTCCACCACCAGGTCGGCGATTTCCCGATACAGCGGATCGCGCAGCGTCAGCAGATCGCGCAGCGTCTTGGCCGGATCGGCGGTGCGCAGCAACGGACGATTGCGATCGCGCGAAGTGCGCCCGACCTGCTGCTCGACCGACGCATGCAAATACACCACGCGCCCGCCGGCATGCAGCGCGCGACGATTGGCTTCGCGCATGACCGCGCCACCTCCCGTCGCCAGCACCACGCCGTCGAGCGCGCACAATTCGGCGATCATCGCCTGCTCGCGGTCACGAAAGCCGGGTTCGCCTTCTTTGTCGAAGATCCACGGGATATTGGCACCCGTGCGCAATTCAATTTCCTTATCGGAATCCTTGAACGGCAGGCGCAACTCTTTGGCCAACAAGCGACCGATGGTGCTTTTACCAGCACCCATCGGCCCAACAAGAATCAAATTTCGCACAGAATCAATGACTCACAGCAATCGCCTGGTTATTCATGATACGCGGAGTGAGAAATACCAGCAGCTCGGATTTTTTCTCCGACACCACGTCACGCCTGAAAAGGCGGCCAAGATACGGCACATCACCGAGAAATGGCACTTTATCTACGACCTTGCTCTGAGTATTTGAGAAAACCCCACCGATAACGATAGTTTCGCCATCGGTCACCAGCACTTTGGCATTGACCTCGTTCTTCTTGATCGGCGGTACATCCTGCACCTTGTTCAGGTAGTCCGGTTCGTCCTTGGTGACCTTGACTGCCATGATGATGCGGTTGTCGGGGGTAATCTGCGGCGTCACCTCCAAAGACAGCGAGGCCTCCTTGAACGACACCGAGGTCGCGCCACTGGAGCTGGCCTCCTGGTAGGGAATTTCCGTACCCTTGAGGATCTTCGCAGTCTCCTTGTCGGAGGTCACCACCTTGGGCTGTGAGACGATCTCCCCATTGCCGGTCTTCTCCATGGCCGTCAGCTCAAGGTCCAGCAACAGGTTATCGGTGATGTAGGCGATACCGATTCCCGACGTATGGCCCGCCACCCCCATGTCGACGAACGGTGAATTGGTGCTGGCGCTTCTGCCCAAGGCCCCCTCCTTCGCGCTGCCAACTCCGGAAGCGTTCCAGTTGCCACTACGCACCGAACCACCCCAGCGCACACCCAGGCTCTTGTCGTAATCGACGTTGGCCTCGACGATGCGTGCCTCGATCATCACCTGGCGCACCGGAATATCCAGTTGCGCGACGATCCGCCTCAGCTCTTCCAGTCGTTCCTGGGTCTGGTAGGCGATGATGTTGTTGGTGCGCTCATCGACGGTGATCGAGCCGCGCTCATCGCGCTTGGCCTCGGCACTGGTCACCGACTGGAACAATTTGGCGATATCCACCGCCTTGGCGTAATTGACCTGCAGCAGTTCCCGGCGCAGCGGGGCCAGTTCGGCGATCTGCTTTAGCGACTCCAGTTCCTGGCGCTCACGGGCGGCGATTTCGTCCGCCGGGGCGACCAGCAGGACGTTACCAAGCTTGCGCTGGTCCAGCCCCTTGGTCTTGAGCACCAGGTCCAGCGCCTGGTCCCAAGGGACGTTTTGCAAGCGCAAGGTGATGCCACCCTGCACCGTGTCACTGGCCACCAGGTTGAGCTGGGTGAAATCGGCGATCAGTTGCAGCACTGAACGCACGTCGATGTCCTGAAAATTCAGCGACAGCTTTTCACCGCTGTAGGCAGAGCGCTCGACATTGCGCTTTTGCAGGTCCTCAACGACCATCGGTCGGACACTGACGGTCAGCTTGTTGTCGGTTTGAAAAGTCGAGTAGTCGAAGGCGCCACTGGGCTCGATGCTGATGCTGGCCTTGTCGGCGGATGCACTGGCATTGACGTATTGCACCGGGGTGGCGAAATCCTTGACGTCCAAACGAACCCGCAACCGCTCGGGCAAGCGGGTCCTGGCGAAACTGAGGATGATCTTGCCGTCGCGCTCCTGGATATCCGGGCTGATCCCTCGATCCGACAAGTCGATGACAACGTTGCCCTCACCCTGCTCTCCACGCTGGAAGTCCACACCGCGAATGGCCTTGCCCGCGTAGTCGGCACTTCCGGAAGGCTGCGCGACCTTGGCCGGGCTTGCCTTGCGAGCAACGGCAGCCGCCTGCCCGACCACCACGAACAAGGCGTTGCCTTCGACCCGCGTACTGTAGGGCACCAACTGCGCCAGGTTGATCACCAGTCGCGCTCGATCCTTGACCTCGACCACCGTGGCGCTGCGCACGTTTGCACCGCCCAGGTCACGGTGCTTGCTGGCCAGGTGACTGGTCACCCCCGGCAAATCGAGGGCAATTCGCGCGGGTTTATCCGTGGTGTAGCCATGAGGTTCCGGGGGCGGCCCGTCGAAAACCAGCTTCAGCTCGACGCGATCACCCGGTAGCGCGGCGACATCCAGCGCGTTGAGGCTGGCCGCCGACACCCCCGGAGAAAGCAGCGCTATCCCTAGCGACAGACCGAGGATTGAAAGAGTCCTGTTCATGATTCGGGTTCCACTATGAGTGCACTTTCAGAGGGAGGGTCCGCGGTCGCTCCAGCCAGGCACCCTCGCCATCGGGAACGATTTCGACCACGTCGACCTGGTCATCGCCGATCGCCACAATCCGCCCGTCGTTACGACCCAGGTAGTCGCCCACCTTGAGCCGATGCACACCACCGGCACCACGCAACAGCGCAAAGGTGCCCGAGGCATTGGCGATCGTGCCGACCATTTCGAATTGCTCGATATTGAAACCTTCCAGGTAGTGCCGGATCCGGGCGGGATCCGGCCGGACAGCGCGCGAACCCTGACCACCACCGGCCAGGCCCGGCCTGATCTGCGCGGAAAACGGGCTGCGTAGCGAGGCGGCGTTGTACGTGAACGTCGGGTAAGCGCGGAAGACCGGCATCGGCTCAATCTGGCCGGGCGGACGCACCAGCACCTCGTTCATATAGGCATCCAGGTCGCTGAAATCGCCGTCACCGTCACACCCGGCAAGACCGCCCGCCAGCACGAGAGGAAAGAGCCATCGCGGCGCACTCATGGCTGGCGCCCGGTATCGTTGTAGCGGTAAGTCCTGGCCTGGATGTTCATGCGCAGCCTGGCGTCGAGACCCGGGCTGGCCGGCTCGATGCTGAAGTCATGCAGGGTGACAATCCGGGACAGTCCCGCGACTCCGCTGACGAAGGTCGCCAGGTCGTGATAGTCGCCCGTGACGGCGATCTGGATCGGCAGTTCGATGTAGAACGGCCGGGCGACTTCCGGCAGCAGCTTGATCTCTTCGAACGCCAGGCCACTGCCCAGGCCGGTTCGGCTGATGTCCTCCAGCAGCCCTGGCACTTCGGTATCGCCGGGCAGTTGCCTGAGCAGCACACCGAACGCTTCTTCCATGGCTTTCATCTGCTCGGTGTAGGGCTCGAGGTTGGCCGCCAGTTGCGCCTTGCTCGAAAACTGCGCCTTCAGGCTCGCCTCCCCGGCACGCGCCTGCTCCAGCAGATCGTCCAGGTCGCGAAGCTGAAGGTTGTAGCCCAACACCAGCACCAGGGCCATGACCAATGCACCGACCAGGACCTTGACCGGTGCAGGCCACGACCCGATGTTGTTCAGGTCCAGCTCATTGATATCGACCTTGCGCACCGCGTCCAGCCATTGCACCAGGCTCATTCCGCGCCCCCGGTCGTGGCCGGCGCTACCTGGCGAACGGTCAACCGGAACAGACTGGCCTGATCCGATGCGCCAGGCGTCGCGGTCTTGACCTCGCTCAGGCTCGGCGCACCGAACCAGTCGGACCCCTCGAGATTGCGCATCAGGTCCGAGACCCGGTCACTGGCGAGTGCCGCGCCACGAATGGACAGCGTGTCGTCGACCCGCTTCACCTCGGTGAAATACACGCCCGCGGGCAGGGTACGCACCAGTTGGTCAAAGACTCGCCCACTGACCGGTCGATTACCCTGCAGGCCCTGGATAATCCCCATGCGCTCGACGAGTTGCTCACGTCGGGCTTTCAGCTCGCCAATCTGCCGGATCCGGTCATCCAGCACGGCAATCTGCCTGCTGACATAGGCGTTACGGGCGATCTGCCGTTCGATGGCGCTGTTGATCCAGTGATTGCCCAACAGAATCACGCCAACCGCCACGACCACGACACCCACCAACGACAGCAGGAAACGCTGGCGCCGCTCCTCGCGCTGCGCTTCACGCCAGGGCAGTAGATTGATCCGCGCCATCAGTCGAAGCTCCTAAGCGCCAGACCGCACGCAATCATCAAGGCCGGTGCATCCGTCGCCAGCGCAACGGCATTGACCTTGCGGCCCAAGGTCATGCCGACGAACGGGTTGGCCACGAACGTTGGCGTCTCCAGGTGCTGCTCGACCATGCGGCCCAGACCGTCGATCGAAGCCGTGCCACCGGCCAGCACGATATGGTCGATCGCACGGTACTGGCCTGCGGCAAAGAAAAACTGCAAGGAGCGCGACACCTGCTGCACCAGCGTCTCGCAAAAGGGCTGCAGGACTTCTCGAGCGTAGTTTTCCGGCAGCCCGCCTTGTCGCTTGGCCAGCATCGCCTGCTCGACAGACACGCCATATCGTCGCTGTATGTCCTCGGTCAACTGGCGACCACCGAACAACTGCTCACGGGTATAGATCACTCGACCATTGAGCAACACGTTGAGCGTGGTCATGGTGTCACCGATGTCGACCAGCGCCACGATCGAGTGCTCGCTCAAACCCGCCAGCCGTGGCACCAGCAAGCCATAGGCCCGCTCCAACGCAAACGCCTCGATGTCGACCACCTTGGCCGTCAGGCCCGCCAGGGCCAGCGCAGCCTCACGCAGCTCGATACTTTCCTTGCGACAGGCGGCCAGCAGCACCTCTACCCGCTCAGGACTATGACGAACGACACCCTGGACGTCGAAGTCGATGGCGACTTCGTCGAGGGGATAAGGAATATACTGGTCGGCGTCGAGCTTCAATTGACACTCCATCTCATCGACCGACAGCCCGGCATCCAGTTCGATGACCTTGGTGATGACCGCTGATCCGGAAACCGCCACCGCGGCATTCCTGACATCGCTCCGGGTCCTTTGCAGCAGCCGGGACAGTGCCGCCCCAACCATGTCGAGTTCGACAATGTTTTTCTCGACCACCGCACCGGCTGGCAGCAGCTCCATCCCACTGGCTTCGACGCAATAGCGCGTGCCAGAGCGGCTCAGCTCCACAAGCCTGAGCGAGGTTGAACTGATGTCGATGCCCAATAGCCTGCGGCGCTTTTTATTGAAGAGTCCTGGCACTACCAATTCCCTATGACTTTCCGTGAGTTACGGACTCTTTATTGTTCGTTGCGTTCAATAGCCGAGTCTTGACACTGGGGCCAAATGCGCCTGAGGTAGAAAAAGTGCTTATAATGCCCATCGTTTTTTTCCGCTTTTCGCAAGCGCAGGCCGATCCTTGCTAACCCTGAATGCCCTGACGCCTAATTCATTCTTTACCCTGGATATCCAAAAGCCTTGATTCGTCTGCTGAAATTTTTCGGGTGGTCCATCGTCGCCATTTTCTGCGGACTGCTCCTGAGTCTGAGTGGCGCGTTTCTTTACCTTAGCCCGGGGCTTCCCTCGGTGGAGGCGCTCAGAAGCATCCAGTTGCAGATCCCTTTGCGGGTCTACAGCAGCGACGACAAGTTGATCGCAGAATTTGGCGAAATGCGCCGTACACCGATACGTTTCGCCGACATTCCCCCCAATTTCATTAATGCGTTACTAAGTGCTGAAGACGACAACTTCGCCAATCACTATGGCGTCGACCCCAGCAGCCTGATGCGTGCCGCCACCCAGCTGATCAAAAGCGGACACATCCAGTCCGGCGGCAGCACCATCACCATGCAGGTCGCCAAGAACTTCTTCCTGACCAGCGAACGCAGCTTCTCGCGCAAGACCACGGAGATCCTCCTGGCCCTGCAGATCGAGCGTCAGCTGACCAAGGACGAGATCCTCGAGCTCTATGTGAACAAGATCTACCTGGGCAACCGCGCCTACGGCATCGAGGCGGCGGCACAGGTGTATTACGGCAAGTCGATCCGTGACGTCACCCTGGCGCAGATGGCAATGATTGCCGGCCTGCCCAAGGCCCCGTCGCGCTTCAACCCGCTGGCCAACCCGACGCGCAGCAAGGAACGTCGCGACTGGATCCTGGGGCGCATGTACAAGCTCGGTAAAATCACCGAAGCCGACTACACCACGTCGATCAACGAACCGCTGAACGCCAGCTACCATGTGCCGACCCCGGAAGTGAACGCGCCGTACATCGCTGAAATGGCCCGCGCCGAAATGGTCGGGCGCTATGGCAGCGACGCCTACACGGAAGGTTTCCGCGTCACCACCACCGTGCCGAGCAACCTTCAGGAGATGGCCAACACTGCCGTCCATGAAGGCCTGATGACCTACGACCAGCGCCACGGCTATCGCGGCCCTGAATCGCGCCTGCCAGGCAAGACACTCGACGCCTGGGCTGCCGAGCTGACCAAGCAGCGCACCATCAGCGGCCTGGAGCCGGCCATCGTCACCCAGGTCGACAAGCAGGGCCTGCAGGTACTGACCCGCACCGGCGCCGAGCACGTCAGCTGGGACACCATGAAGTGGGCGCGGCCGTTCCTGAATACCAACAGCATGGGCCCCGTCCCACGCCAGCCTTCGGACGTCGCCCAGGTCGGCGACCTGATCCGCGTACAGCGTCAGC
Organism: Pseudomonas sp. Irchel s3h17; assembly: GCF_900187505.1. Classification (GTDB taxonomy): domain Bacteria; phylum Pseudomonadota; class Gammaproteobacteria; order Pseudomonadales; family Pseudomonadaceae; genus Aquipseudomonas. The sequence continues at coordinate 114,971 of NZ_FYDL01000003.1, read as the reverse complement.
CCGATAACAGCCTGAAGTTCAGCCAGGTCCCGGTCGCCCAGGGCGCACTGGTCTCGCTGGATCCGCAAAACGGGGCAATCCGCGCACTGGTCGGCGGCTTCGCCTTCGAACAGAGCAACTACAACCGCGCCATGCAGGCCAAGCGCCAACCGGGCTCGAGCTTCAAACCCTTCGTCTACAGCGCCGCACTGGATAACGGCTACACCGCCTCCAGCCTGGTGAACGATGCGCCGATCGTGTTTGTCGACGAGTACCTGGACAAGGTCTGGCGCCCGAAGAACGACACCAACACCTTCCTCGGCCCGATCCGCATGCGTGAGGCGCTGTACAAGTCGCGCAACCTGGTATCGATCCGCCTGCTCCAGGCGCTGGGCGTGGACCGCACCATCGACTACATCAGTAAGTTCGGCTTCAACAAGGACGACCTGCCACGCAACCTCTCGCTGGCCCTGGGCACGGCGACGCTGACACCGATGGAAATCGCGACCGGTTGGAGCACCTTTGCCAACGGCGGCTACAAGATCACGCCGTACATCATCGACAAGATCGAGAGCCGCAATGGCGACACGCTGTTCGTCGCCAACCCGCCAAGCGTGCCCCAGGGCGCCATCGCCAGCGACGGCATTGCCGTACCGACTACCGAAGCCTTCACGGTCAACGCCGCACCCGGCCAGACCCCGGTCGATCAAGCCGCCACACCCGCGCCGGCCGTGGCCGAGCGCATCATCGACGGGCGCACGACCTACATCCTCAACAGCATGCTGCAGGACGTGATCAAGCTTGGCACGGGCCGCCGCGCCCTGGCCCTGGGGCGCACCGACCTCGCCGGCAAGACCGGGACCACCAACGAATCCAAGGACGCCTGGTTCTCGGGCTACAACGCCGACTACGTAACCACCGTCTGGGCCGGATTCGACCAGCCGGAGAGCCTGGGCAGGCGGGAGTATGGTGGTACGGTGGCACTGCCCATCTGGATGAACTACATGGGCGCCGCACTCAAGGACAAGCCGCCCCATACCCAGGCCGAACCTGAAGGCATACTCAGCCTGCGAGTGGACCCGATCAGCGGTCGCGCAGCATCACCAGGTACGCCGGGCGCCTACTTCGAACTGTTCAAGAGCGAAGACACGCCACCGACCGGCAGCGAACTGGGCAACGGCACCGCACCGGGCAGCCCGCTGCCAGCGGACGAAGTCGCGCCGATCGATTTGTTCTGACCTCGCTCATTCACCCCGCAATTCGCTGCGCTCCACCGGCAACTCCGGTGGCAGCTTCCCAACCCGATGACGGTCGAGGAAGATGACGCGCAGCCGCCTGGTCATTGGCAACTCCACCAGCCGATAGATGCTGATTGCGACCAGATAACACAGGCCGATGGCCAGCGCTGCTATCAGGTAGGCGAGCAGGCCCGACGTATCGAACACGTGGAAAACCTTGTTGAACACCTTCATCACGTAGGGGTGGAACAGATACAGGGAATAGCTGGCGTCGCCGAGCAGCACCATCCCCCAGGGCAGGCGCAGACCTGCCAGACCATGCACCATCGCCAGAAAGCACAAGGTGGCCGGAATCCCCCAGTAAATGCTGCGCCCCAGAGTCGTCGCAAAGGTCTCATTGAACGGCATGCTGGCAATACAGGTGACACTGATCAGCACCAAAACCACTCGCACCCCGATCGTGGGCCCGGAGGCGCGCCAGCCAGCGGTGCGGGCATACAGCGTGTAGCAGCCCATGCCGAAGGCAAATTCCGCAAGAATTTCAGAGCTATAGAAATCCAGAATCACTGAGTCGAACTTCATCCACTGCCCCAGCAGCACCAGGACTATGAGTACCAGCGAGCAGATCAGCAGGCGGTGGCGATGACTGATGGCCATGGACAGAGCAAACAGGACGTAGAAGAACATCTCGAAGTTCAGGGTCCAGCCGAGGAACAACAGGGGCTGAACGTACTCACCCTTCTGGTAGGGAATGAACAGCAGCGACTTGATAAGGCCGGTCAGATCCGCCGTGGTGTTGTCCAGCAAGCTGGGCAGCAGCAGGGCCACGCCAAATACGCCAAAGGTGCCCAGCCAGTAAAGCGGCACGACCCGGATCACACGCTTGGTGAAAAAGTGTCTTTTCGACTTGGCGGTAACCAGGGCCATGATGAAGCCACTGATCACGAAAAAGATGTCGACGCCCCAGGCACCATTGCGAAACAGCGGGACGTGTTGAACGACCACGGCCGTCGCCGCTATTGCCCGCAGAAACTGGACGCTGTCCAGCTTGTCGACCGAAGCCTCGATGGCGGAAGACATGCAGAACCCCTTTTCAATCTGCTCGAGCAAAGCGACATTGAGCATGCTGTCATAGAAAAGAAGCTTCTTCGCACGACTACGCCTCTTGGCAAGGCTGAGTAAAGCAGATCGCACCGATCCCGCTACACCACCCATCGCCCGCCAGAATGCAAAAAGCCCCGACTCGCGAGAGCCGGGGCTTGGGGTTTGACGCTACGCAGGCTTAGCCGTTGAACACGTCATCCACGCTTTTGAGCGGGTAGTTCTTCGGATACGGCAGGGTCGCCACACCGGTCTCGATCGCGGCCTTGGCCACGGCGTCGGAGATCACGGTGATCAGGCGGGCATCCATTGGTTTCGGGATGATGTACTCACGACCGAATTCCAGCTTGATGCCGCCGTAGGCGTCGCACACTTCCTGAGGTACCGGCAGCTTGGCCAGTTCACGCAGGGCGTTGGCCGCTGCCACTTTCATTTCTTCGTTGATGCGCTTGGCGCGAACGTCCAGGGCACCACGGAAGATGAACGGGAAGCCCAGTACGTTGTTCACCTGGTTCGGGTAGTCCGAACGGCCGGTCGCCATGATCACGTCGTCACGGGTGGCGTGAGCCAGTTCCGGGGCGATTTCTGGATCCGGGTTCGAGCAGGCGAACACGATCGGGTTGGCCGCCATGGATTTCAGGCCTTCGGCGCTCAGCAGGTTCGGGCCGGACAGGCCGACGAACACGTCAGCACCTTGCAAGGCGTCTGCCAGGGTGCGCTTGTCGGTCGCGTGGGCGAAGACCGCCTTGTACTGGTTCAGGTCGTCACGGCCGGAGTGGATCACACCGGTACGGTCAACCATGTAGATGTTTTCGATGTTGGCGCCCATGCTCACCAGCAATTTCATGCAGGAGATGGCGGCAGCACCGGCGCCCAGGCAGACGATCTGGGCATCGGCAAGGGTTTTGCCCGCGATTTCCAGGGCGTTGATCATGCCGGCCGCGGTCACGATCGCGGTGCCGTGCTGGTCATCGTGGAACACCGGAATGTCGCACTGCTCGATCAGGGCACGTTCGATCTCAAAGCACTCAGGTGCCTTGATGTCTTCCAGGTTGATGCCGCCGAACGTGATGGAGATGCGCTTTACGGTGTCGATGAAGGCTTGCGGGCTCTCGGAGTCGACTTCGATGTCGAACACGTCGATACCAGCGAAACGCTTGAACAGTACACCCTTGCCTTCCATGACTGGCTTGGACGCCAATGGGCCGAGGTTACCCAGGCCGAGAATCGCGGTGCCATCGGAAATGACTGCAACCAGGTTGCCCTTGCCGGTGTACTTGTAGGCCAGTTCAGGATCGCGAGCGATTTCGCGTACTGGCTCGGCTACGCCGGGGCTATAGGCCAGCGACAGGTCGCGGACGGTAGCAGTGGCCTTGGTGAGCTCGACACTCAGCTTCCCTGGACGAGGATTGGCATGATATTCGAGAGCGGCAGTTTTCAGATCAGACATGGGGGCATTCCGCTTTTACTGTTGGACAGACTGGTCGCCGAGGATACGCGCCTCGCAAAGTCCCCACAAGACTGACCAGTCACCCCTGTCAAGCGCCCTGCCCTACGACTTTGGGCCAAGAGCCACGGAACACAAGGGCTTAACTGTTCACAATCACCATAAAAAATGTCTACAATTTTTCTCAGGCGGACACCCGCAACACCGTCGAACGGGTCAAAAATTGCAACCAGCGCGCCCGAGCGGATTACAAATGCCCTTGCCGCGAACGTTCGAGCTCCCGGCTACGCACCTCGATCCACTTGCCTTGGCGTCGTTTCAGTGTCGGCAGATCAAATGGATTGAACTGATTGGGTGCAACGCGCAATACAAACGAGCCCTGCAAATCGATCCAAACCCCGCCACGATTGCACTGTCCCCTGCTCACACGACCACTGACCACGGCGAATCCGCAAGCTGTGATCTGCTCCGTTTTCAGCACAGGAGACTGCCGCCATATTCCCAGTCCGGCCCGCCGTGCACTGCGTTCGGCCGCTTGTTGGCAACTGATCAGATCGACATTCGGTGCCACCGCCACCAGGTAACCGAGACCTTCGGCGAGCATCTGCGCTTCAAGATTGGCGCCATTGGAACTGTAGAAATGGGCCAGGGTGCGCCCGTAGCGATCCTTGCTTTCCTGACCCACCAGCAAGCCCAGCCGCCCGTCGCTGGCCGCCACCAGGGCTTCCAGGCGCTTGCGTGCGGACACGGCAAAAGGCTCGCCGGAGCGTCCTTTTTTGCCCAGCTCAGGGGTGTTGAGGCCAATCATGCAGCACGCTGCGACCATCACTCAGGCGCACGGTGTCGCCATCCACCACGCGCTGCACGCTGACGGCTTGCAGCCCGACGGGTGCCGGACAGAAGGCCTGGGCGCTGGAGAGCCAAATCGCAGACACAAAAAAGGCGCCCGCAAGGGACGCCTTTTTCATCAGCAGGGAAAAGCCCGTCGGGCTTTTCAGCCTTACTCTGCAGCAGCAGGAGCCACTTCAGCTTTCTTGCCGAAAGCACCGAAACGGTCTGCGAAGCGCTGTACACGGCCGCCAGTATCCAGAGTCTTCTGCTTACCGGTGTAGAACGGGTGGCACTCGTTGCATACGTCGATCGCCAGAGGCTTGGCCAGGTTCGAACGAGTTTCGAACTTGTTGCCACAGCTGCAGGTTACTGCGGTGATTTCGTATGTTGGATGGATATCGGCTTTCATGGTGATTCCTCAGGCTAGCGTGCCGCCACTCAACACCATTGTTGAATACCGCACGTAATTAGGCCGCGGATTCTACCAGACCTTTTCATTCGCGCAAGCGGTCCAAAGCGCCCTCCATCAGAAAACATGGCCCGCTGCCAGCGGCGTCTTTCAACGCCATTCGGCGCGGCTACCCCCCATAGTGCCAAGCGTCATCGCAGCGCCTTGCCTGGCATCAGAATCCGCTCGCCAACAGGTGAACGGCTTCCTGATGGAGGACACGACCCCGACCGTCTGCTAGGCTCCGCCCCCTCTTCACCACCCGCCCAGTGAGATCATCCCGCGTGCCCGACGCCATACTGCGCCTCGCCCTGCCTTCGCCCCTGCGCCGCCTGTTCGACTACCGCGCCCCGGCCGGCGTGCTGCGTGCGCAGTTGCATCCCGGCATGCGCCTGCGCGTGCCGTTCGGGCGCCGCGAGATGATCGGCATCCTGGTGGAGGTCACCGACCACAGCGAGGTTCCGGCCGACAAGCTCAAGCCAGCCCTGGCGCTGCTCGATGCCACGCCGCCACTACCGGCATCACTGTTCAAGCTATGCCTGTGGACCTCCCAGTATTATCAGCACAGCCTCGGCGATACCTTGAGCTGGGCACTGCCGGTGCTGTTGCGCCAAGGCGAACTGGCCGAAGCACGCCAGGAGCGCTTCTGGTCGATCACCCCGGGCGCCAGGCTCGACGATCCGCGCATTGCCCGCGCCCCGCGCCAGCGCGAGGCCCTGGCGACCCTGGCCCAGCACCCTCACGGCGTCGCTCATCAACTGCTGAGCAAGCTGATGCTGAGCAAGGACAGTCTTGACCTGCTGCTGGCCAAGGAACTGGTACAGGTGGACATCCGCAAGCACGCGCCTTGCGAGCGCCATGAACATTGGCTGGCCCAGCCGGAGCTGCCACTGAACCCGGAGCAACGCGCCGCCTACGAAGCCATCAGCGCGGGCCTGGACAGCTTCCATGCGTTCCTGTTGGCCGGCGTGACGGGCAGCGGCAAGACCGAAGTCTATTTGCAGCTGATCCGCGAGACCCTCGAGGCCGGCAAGCAAGCGCTGGTGCTGATCCCCGAGATCAACCTCGGGCCGCAAACCCTGGCGCGCTTCGAGCAACGCTTCAATGCGCGCATCGCGCTCGTGCACTCGTCAGTCAACGACCGTGAACGCCTGGAGTCCTGGCTGGCGGCCCGCGATGGCGAGGCCGACATTATTATCGGCACCCGCTCGGCGCTGTTCACGCCGATGAAAAACCCTGGCCTGATCATCATCGACGAAGAGCACGACGGCTCCTATAAACAGCAGGAAGGCTTGCGTTACCACGCCCGTGACCTGGCGCTGGTACGGGCACGACAGGAAAACATCCCGATAGTCCTCGGCTCTGCGACCCCTTCCCTGGAAAGCCTGCACAACGCCTACACCGGTCGCTACGGGCTGCTGCGCCTGAACGAACGGGCTGGCGGCGCCAAGCAACCACGCTTCCTGCGCCTGGACGTGAAAAGCCGTCCGCTGGACAGCGGCATCTCCGGCCCCATGCAACAGGCCATCGGCCAGACCCTCGCCGCCGGCCAGCAAGTCCTGGTGTTTCTCAACCGCCGAGGGTTTGCGCCAACCCTGCTCTGTCACGATTGCGGCTGGATGTCCGAATGCCAGCGTTGCGACGCGCGCATGACCGTACACCAGCGCCACGGCGAATTACGCTGCCACCACTGCGGCTATGTAGAACGGGCTCCGCGCAATTGCCCGAAATGCGGCACGGTCGATCTGCGGCCGGTGGGCGCCGGCACCGAGCGCGCCGAAGAACGCCTGGGGATATTGTTCCCGGACTACCCGGTGCTGCGGGTCGACCGCGACAGTACGTCGCGCAAAGACGCGATGAACCAGCTGTTCGCAACCATCCAGAAAGGTCAGCCATGCATCCTGGTGGGCACGCAGATGCTCGCCAAAGGGCATCACTTCCCCCGGGTGACCCTGGTGTCGATCCTGGATGCCGACGGTGGGTTGTTCTCGGGTGACTTCCGCGCCAGCGAGCGCATGGCCCAGCTGATCGTCCAGGTCGCCGGACGCGCCGGTCGCGCCGAAGAGCCGGGCAAAGTGATCATCCAGACCCACCTGGCAGACCATCCATTGCTGGTGCAACTGACTGAACAAGGTTACTTCGCCTTTGCCGAACAGGCCTTGAGCGAACGCCGCGCGGCCGGACTGCCGCCCTTTGCCCACCTGGCGCTGCTGCGCGCCGAAGCACACAAGCCCGGGCAGGCCGAAGGCTTCCTTGATGAAGCCTGCAGCGAGGCCGAGCGCTTGCTGGCCGAACAGAACCTGAGCGGGATCGAACTGCTCGGCCCGGTGCCGGCCCCCATGGAGCGCCGGGCGGGACGGTATCGCGCCCAACTGTTGCTGCAAGCCACGGCGCGGGCGCCGCTGCATCGGCTGCTCAGTGCGTGGCTGCTGGTACTGGAGCAGATGCCGAGCGGCCGAGCGGTGCGCTGGTCGCTGGATGTCGACCCCGTGGATTTGTATTGAATCAACGTGGCGAGGGAGCTTGCTCCCGCTCGGGTGCGCAGCAGCCGCAAACATGGAGCCCTGTTCCGGCAAGAAGAACACGGCAGCCGATTTCAGGAGCGCTTCGCGCCCCAGCGGGAGCAAGCTCCCTCGCCACAAAGTAATCAGCCGCCGTAAGTCCACAATGAACCTACAATGGTTGGCAAGCCCGACTTCGCAACGGATAATGCCCAGTTTTTCCACCCGCGCATTGATGCGCCGCCGCCCTGCGGTTGAAAGAGAAGACCATGAAAGACACCATTCGCCAGTTGATCCAGCAAGCCCTCACCCAACTCGTTACCGACGGTGTGTTGCCTGAAGGCCTGACGCCGGCGATTCAGGTGGAGAACTCCCGTGACAAGACTCACGGCGACTTCGCCAGCAACATCGCCATGATGCTGGCCAAACCTGCCGGCATGAAACCGCGCGACCTGGCGGAAAAAATCATTGCCGCGCTGCCGGTTGACGAAAACGTCAGCAAGGCTGAAATCGCCGGCCCCGGGTTCCTCAACTTCTTCCAGAACACCCAGGCCCTGGCCGCGCGCCTGGATGCAGCCCTGGCCGACGCTCAAGTAGGCGTGCGCAAGACCGGCCCAGTCCAGCGTACCGTGGTCGACCTGTCGGCACCGAACCTGGCCAAGGAAATGCACGTCGGCCACTTGCGCTCGACCATCATCGGCGACGGCGTGGCACGGGTCCTGGAGTTCCTCGGCGACACCGTGATCCGCCAGAACCACGTTGGCGACTGGGGCACCCAGTTCGGCATGCTAATGGCGTACCTGCAGGAAAACCCGATCACCAGCGACGAGCTGTCGGACCTCGAGAACTTCTACCGTGCCGCCAAGCAACGCTTCGACGAATCCGCAGAGTTCGCCGACCGCGCCCGCGGCCTGGTGGTCAAGCTGCAGGCCGGCGATGCGGAATGCCTGGCGCTGTGGACCAAGTTCAAGGACATCTCGCTGTCCCACTGCCAGAAGATCTACGAACAGCTGAACGTCAAACTGACCATGGCCGACGTCATGGGCGAAAGCGCCTACAACGACGACCTGATCAACGTGGTCAACGACCTCAAGGCCAAGGGCATGCTGGTCGAGAGCAACGGCGCCCAGTGCGTGTTCCTCGACGAGTTCAAGAACGCCGACGGCGAGCCGCTGCCGGTGATCATCGTCAAGGCTGACGGCGGCTACCTCTACGCCACCACTGACCTGGCCGCCGTGCGCTACCGTAGCGGCGTGCTCAAGGCCGACCGCGCGCTGTACTTCGTCGACCAGCGCCAGGCCCTGCACTTCCAGCAAGTGTTTGCCGTAGCGCGTATGGCCGGCTTCGTGACCCATCCGATGGAAATGGAACACATGGGCTTCGGCACCATGAACGGCGCCGATGGCCGTCCATTCAAGACCCGTGATGGCGGCACCGTGAAGCTGATCGACCTGCTGAACGAAGCCAAGGAACGCGCCTACACCCTGGTGAAGGAAAAAAATCCGGAGCTGGCCGAAGCCGACCTGCGCAACATCGCCAAAGTCGTCGGTATTGGCGCAGTGAAATACGCCGACCTGTCCAAGCACCGCACCAGCGACTACAGCTTCAACTTCGACCTGATGCTGAACTTCGAAGGCAACACCGCGCCGTACCTGCTGTACGCCTACACCCGTGTGGCCGGCGTATTCCGCAAGCTTGGCAAGGATTTCAGCGAAGTCGAAGGGCAAATCGTCCTCGAAGCCGCGCACGAACAGGAACTGGCGGCCAAGCTGGCGCAGTTCGCTGAAGTGCTGAACAACGTGGCCGACAAGGGCACGCCGCACACCCTCTGCACTTACCTGTACGACGTCGCCGGCCTGTTCTCCAGCTTCTACGAGAACTGCCCGATCCTCGGTGCCGAAACCCCGGCACAGATGCAGAGCCGCTTGCGCCTTGCCGCGCTGACCGGTCGCACTCTCAAGCAAGGCCTTGAACTCCTGGGCCTGGAAACTCTGGAGCGCATGTAAGTTGGCCGCCAAGAAAAAACCTGCACCCAAGCGTGGCGCCAGCCGTTACCAAGCTCCTGCAAAACAGCCGATCCCGGGCTGGCTATGGATGGCCATCGGCCTGACCGTCGGCGCGTTCATCGTGTTCCTGATGAAGCTGGAGCCGGGCAAGGGCGACGACGTCAAGCGGGTCAAGCAGGAAGAGCAGAAAGCCACGCGGATCGCCGAGGCCAACAAGACCCCGCCGAGCCCGCAGCAGCCGGTGAAGCCGAAGTACGACTTCTACACCCTGCTGCCGGAATCGGAGGTCATCGTACCGCCTGACGCCGTGCCGGAAAAAACCCTGCCGACACCGCAGACCGCCCCGTTGGCGCCTGTGACCCCGGCAGAAGCGGCGAAGATCGACACCGCCCGCGCCCAGGCCGCCCTGAGCGGACTCACCCCGCCACCAGCGCCGCCCGTGGCCAAGGCGGCGCCCGTGACCAAGTTTTTCCTGCAGGCAGGGTCGTTCCGCAAGGAAGCCGACGCCGACAAGGTCCGGGCACAGATCATTCTGCTCGGCCAGGCAGTATCGGTGGAGTCCGGCACGGTGAAGGATGAAACCTGGTACCGCGTCCTGGTCGGCCCGTTCAGCAACCGCGAACAACTGACCACCGCCCAGAAACAACTGGCCGGCAGCGGCTTCAGCAACCTGTTGTTACAACAACGCCAGAGCCGCTGATCCCACTTTACTGGCAGAAGCCATCTGCTTTTGTGGCGAGGGAGCTTGCTCCCGCTGGAGTGCGAAGCGCTCCCAATCCGGGCATTGCGGTATGCCAGACAAACCGCGATGCCCGGATTCACGACTGCTTCGCCCGAGCGCGGACCGGCCGACGGGAGCAAGCGCCTTTGCCACAGGGATTCACTTGTATCCTCTTTCACCCATGACAAACCGCTCGTCCCCGGCTACGTCCTACAGTTGAAAAACGCTCCGCCACCCCCATATGAGTTTGCATAAGGCATTTTCGCCCCGCTGCGTGGAGACTCTTCCCTTGACCACCATCGTTTCAGTTCGCCGCCACGGCAAAGTCGTCATGGGCGGCGACGGCCAGGTTTCTCTGGGCAACACCGTGATGAAAGGCAACGCGAAAAAAGTTCGCCGCCTGTACCACGGCCAGGTCATCGCCGGCTTTGCTGGCGCCACCGCTGACGCCTTTACCCTCTTCGAACGCTTCGAAGGCCAGCTTGAAAAGCACCAGGGCCATCTGGTCCGGGCGGCCGTCGAGCTTGCCAAGGAATGGCGTACCGACCGCTCCCTGAGCCGCCTCGAAGCCATGCTCGCCGTCGCCAACAAAGACGCCTCCCTGATCATCACCGGCAACGGCGATGTGGTTGAGCCCGAAGATGGCCTGATCGCCATGGGATCCGGTGGCGCCTTTGCCCAGGCCGCCGCCAGTGCCCTGCTGAAAAAAACCGACCTGTCGGCCCGGGAAATCGTTGAAACCGCCCTCGGCATTGCCGGCGACATCTGTGTATTCACCAACCACACTCAGACCATTGAGGAGCAGGACTGCGCCGAGTAAGCCTGTTTCGGCCACGCGCCACGACTCACTCTTGCTTGAGGTCCGCCAAATATTATGTCCATGACTCCCCGTGAAATCGTCCACGAACTCAATCGCCATATCATCGGCCAGGACGATGCCAAGCGCGCCGTCGCCATCGCCCTGCGTAACCGCTGGCGCCGGATGCAGCTGCCTGAAGAGCTGCGCGTAGAAGTCACCCCCAAGAACATCCTGATGATCGGCCCGACCGGTGTCGGCAAGACCGAAATCGCCCGTCGCCTGGCCAAACTGGCCAATGCACCGTTCATCAAGGTCGAAGCGACCAAGTTCACCGAAGTCGGCTACGTCGGCCGTGACGTCGAGTCGATCATCCGTGACCTGGCCGATGCCGCGATCAAGCTGCTGCGCGAGCAGGAAATGATCAAGGTCCGCCATCGCGCCGAAGACGCCGCCGAAGAGCGCATCCTCGACGCGCTGCTGCCGCCGGCACGCATGGGCTTCAACAACGACGAAGCCCCGACTGCCGACTCCAACACCCGCCAGCTGTTCCGCAAGCGCCTGCGCGAAGGTCAGCTGGATGACAAGGAAATCGAAATCGAAGTCGCCGAAGTCTCCGGCGTCGACATCTCCGCGCCTCCTGGCATGGAAGAGATGACCAACCAGCTGCAGAGCCTGTTCGCCAACATGGGCAAGGGCAAGCGCAAGAATCGCAAGCTCAAGGTCAAGGAAGCACTGAAACTGGTGCGCGACGAAGAGGCCAGCCGCCTGGTCAATGACGAAGAACTCAAGGCCAAGGCGCTGGAAGCGGTCGAGCAGCACGGCATCGTGTTCATCGACGAAATCGACAAGGTCGCCAAGCGCGGCAATTCCGGCGGCGTCGACGTATCCCGCGAAGGCGTACAGCGCGACTTGCTGCCACTGATCGAAGGCTGCACGGTCAACACCAAGCTGGGCATGGTCAAGACCGACCACATTCTGTTCATTGCTTCGGGTGCGTTCCACCTGAGCAAGCCGAGCGACCTGGTACCTGAGTTGCAAGGCCGCCTGCCGATTCGCGTCGAACTCAAGGCCCTGAGCCCGGAAGATTTCGAACGCATTCTCAGCGAGCCCCACGCGTCCCTGACCGAACAATATTGCGCCCTGCTGAAAACCGAAGGCCTGGGCATCGAGTTCCAGCCGAGCGGCATCAAGCGCATCGCGGAGATCGCCTGGCAGGTCAACGAGAAGACCGAAAACATCGGTGCCCGTCGCCTGCACACCCTGCTCGAGCGCCTGCTCGAAGAGGTGTCGTTCAGCGCCGGCGACCTGGCCAGCACCCACAGCGACCAGCCAATCCGCATCGACGCCGACTACGTCAACAACCACCTGGGCGAATTGGCGCAGAACGAAGACCTGTCCCGTTATATCCTGTAGGTCACATTCTGTGTGAGCGGGCTTCTGTGGCGAGGGAGCTTGCTCCCGCTCGGCTGCGCAGCAGTCGTGAACCCGGCGAATGGGGTCTGTCAGATAGACCGCGTTCTCCGATTTCAGGATCGCTTCGCGACCCAGCGGGAGCAAGCTCCCTCGCCACAAGTTCACCCGCCGACACAGGGCCTCCATAAAGACGGACGACCGGCCCCATGACGACCCAACTCCCCACCGCCATCAACCTGCACAAAGCCTCGAAAACCCTGACGCTCAAATATGCGTCCGGCGAGGAATATCACCTGAGCGCGGAATTCCTTCGCGTGCACTCCCCCTCCGCCGAGGTCCAGGGCCACGGCAAACCTGTCCTGCAGTTTGGCAAGATCAACGTCGGCCTGAGCAAGGTAGAACCGGCCGGTCAGTACGCACTGAAATTGACCTTCGATGACGGCCACGACAGCGGCCTGTTCACCTGGGAATATCTCTACGAGCTGGCGCGACGTTATGACGCACTCTGGGACGACTATCTCGCCGAGCTCAAAGCCGCCGGAAAATCCCGCGATCCCAGCGAGTCTGTCGTCAAGCTGATGCTCTAGCTCAAGGCTTTCGCACTTTAGAGCGCATTTTCTAATTTCATCTGTTTGAATGCGTCGGCCAAAGGCCAATGACGGGCCTGCTTGCGAAAAAAATTAAACTCCGGTAACCAATGGATCTGGCAAGTTCCGTGCATTTGTAGCGGTGTGCAATTAACGGTCACCTGAGAGTAGTGCCTGGCATTTGCTGTGTGACTACACAGCTAGACTCAGGAACTCATATCAGGACAATGGAGCGTCGTAGATGAGTAACAAGAATAACGATGACCTGAAAACCCAAGCCTCGGAAAATACCCTGGGGCTCAACCCGGTCATCGGCTTGCGTCGAAAAGATCTGCTTACCTCTGCCCGCATGGTGCTGACCCAGGCCATCAAACAACCCATCCACAGCGTCAAGCATGTTGCCCATTTCGGCATCGAGCTCAAGAACGTCATGTTCGGCAAGTCCGAACTGCAACCGGCAGGCGATGACCGTCGCTTCAACGATCCGGCCTGGAGCCAGAACCCGCTGTACAAACGCTACCTGCAAACCTACCTGGCGTGGCGCAAGGAACTCCACGACTGGATTGACGAGAGCAACCTCTCCGATCAGGACATCAACCGCGGGCACTTCGTGATCAACCTGATGACCGAAGCCATGGCCCCGACCAACAGCGCGGCCAACCCCGCGGCGGTCAAGCGCTTCTTCGAGACCGGCGGCAAGAGCCTGCTCGACGGCCTCTCCCACCTGGCCAAGGACCTGGTCCACAACGGCGGCATGCCGAGCCAGGTCAACATGGGCGCCTTCGAAGTCGGCAAGAGCCTGGGCACCAGCGAGGGTGCGGTGGTTTTCCGCAACGACGTGCTGGAGCTGATCCAGTACCGCCCCACCACCGAGCAAGTGTACGAACGCCCGCTGCTGGTGGTACCGCCACAGATCAACAAATTCTACGTGTTCGACCTGAGCCCGGAAAAAAGCCTGGCGCGTCACTGCTTGCGCAGCAACCTGCAGACCTTCATCGTCAGCTGGCGCAACCCGACCAAGGAACAGCGCGAGTGGGGGCTGTCGACCTACATCGAGGCGCTCAAGGAAGCGATCGACGTCATCACGGCCATCACCGGCAGCAAGGACGTGAACATTCTCGGCGCCTGCTCCGGCGGCATCACCTGCACCGCACTGCTGGGCCACTACGCCGCGATCGGCGAGAAGAAGGTCAACTCCCTCACCCTGCTGGTCAGCGTGCTCGACACCACCCTTGATTCCCAGGTTGCGCTGTTCGTCGACGAACAGACCCTGGAAAGCGCCAAGCGTCACTCCTACCAGGCCGGCGTGCTGGAAGGTCGCGACATGGCGAAAGTCTTCGCCTGGATGCGCCCCAACGACCTGATCTGGAACTACTGGGTCAACAACTACCTGCTGGGCAACGAGCCGCCGGTATTCGACATCCTGTTCTGGAACAACGACACCACCCGGTTGCCCGCGGCGTTCCACGGCGACCTGATCGAAATGTTCAAAAGCAACCCATTGACCCGCGCCGATGCACTGGAAGTGTGCGGCACGCCCATCGACCTCAAGCAGGTCACGTCCGACGTCTATGCCCTGGCGGGCACCAGCGACCACATCACCCCGTGGAAGTCCTGCTACAAGTCGGCGCAGCTGTTCGGTGGCAAGGTCGAATTCGTACTGTCGAGCAGCGGGCACATCCAGAGCATTCTGAACCCGCCGGGCAACCCGAAATCGCGCTATATGACCAGCACCGAGATGGCGGCGACGGCGGATGAATGGCAAGAAAACTCGACCAAGCACACCGATTCCTGGTGGCTGCACTGGCAGGCCTGGCAGGCCGAGCGCTCGGGCAAACTGAAAAAGGCCCCGACCGCGCTTGGCAACAAGACCTACACCGCAGGTGAAGCCGCACCGGGGACCTATGTGCATGAACGCTAACTGATACCTCCCTCCCCCTGTGGGAGCGGGCTTGCCCGCGAAGACGGCGGCACATCCGACAACGGTGTGTCAGTCGGTTCGCC
This sequence comes from Pseudomonas sp. Irchel s3h17, assembly GCF_900187505.1. Taxonomy (GTDB): domain Bacteria; phylum Pseudomonadota; class Gammaproteobacteria; order Pseudomonadales; family Pseudomonadaceae; genus Aquipseudomonas. The sequence goes on along the minus strand of NZ_FYDL01000003.1, from coordinate 99,896 downwards.
GGCGCGAGCAGCTCGCTCCCAGAGGGGATGAGGGAGAACATAGAGCCAGCGATACAACCCACAGGGCTTGAAGCATGCCGCAACCGTTCATATTCCGTACCGTCGATCTGGATGGCCAAACCATCCGCACCGCGGTACGTCCCGGCAAGCCTCACTTGACCCCCTTGCTGATCTTCAATGGCATTGGCGCCAACCTGGAGCTGGTGTTTCCGTTCATCCAGGCACTGGACCCGGACCTGGAAGTGATTGCCTTCGACGTGCCAGGTGTCGGCGGATCATCGACACCCCGCCGCCCCTATCGATTTCCCGGCCTGGCCAAACTGACTGCGCGGATGCTCGATTACCTGGATTACGGCCAGGTCAATGTGGTCGGCGTGTCATGGGGGGGCGCCCTCGCCCAGCAGTTCGCCCACGACTATCCCGAGCGCTGCAAGAAGCTGGTGCTGGCGGCGACGGCGGCCGGTGCCGTGATGGTGCCGGGCAAGCCGAAAGTGCTGTGGATGATGGCCAGCCCACGACGCTACATTCAGCCGTCCCACGTGATCCGTATCGCGCCACTGATCTACGGTGGTGCGTTCCGCCGCGACCCGAACCTGGCCGCGGAACACGCCAGCAAAGTGCGTTCGGCGGGCAAGCTGGGGTACTACTGGCAGCTTTTCGCCGGCCTGGGATGGACCAGCATTCACTGGCTGCACAAGATTCATCAGCCGACCCTGGTCCTGGCCGGTGACGACGATCCGCTGATACCGCTGATCAATATGCGCGTGCTCGCCTGGCGTATTCCCAACGCCCAGCTACACATAATCGACGACGGTCATTTATTCCTGATCACCCGGGCCGAAGCCGTCGCCCCGATCATCATGAAATTTCTCCAGGAAGAACGCCAACGGGCGGTCATGCATCCGCACCCGACGCCCCATGGCAGCACTTGACTGACGGCGCACACCGACAAGGCAGTCGGGAGCCCCAGGGAAGTTCGCAGCCAAGCGTATGCACTGCGAGCGTGATGTACTTGTTGAAGGCTTGACGAAGGAGTGTTGACTCATGCGAGACAAACCAGCGCCGGGCACCTTGCCCACAGCCGCTGCATTCATCAATGCTCAGAATGCGATCACCGGTCTGCGCGGCCGGGATCTGTTTTCGACGCTGCGCAGCGTTGCCGCCCACGGCTTGCGCCATCCGGTGCACAGCGCCAGGCACGCGCTGGCCCTGGGCGGTCAATTGGGCCGAGTGTTGCTGGGCGAGACCCTGCATCACCCCAACCCTGCGGACAGCCGCTTCGCCGACCCGAGCTGGAGCCTGAATCCGTTTTACCGGCGCAGTCTCCAGGCCTACCTGAGCTGGCAGAAACAGGTCAAAAGCTGGATCGATGAAAGCGGCATGTCGGACGATGATCGTGCCCGCGCGCACTTCGCCTTTACCTTGCTCAACGATGCGGTATCGCCCTCCAACACCCTGCTCAACCCCCTGGCGATCAAGGAACTGTTCAACTCCGGCGGTCACAGTGTGGTTCGTGGCCTGTCTCATCTGCTGGATGACCTGATGCACAACAACGGCCTGCCCAGCCAGGTCGCCAAGCACGCGTTCGAGGTCGGCAAAACGGTTGCCACCACCTCCGGTGCCGTGGTGTTTCGCAATGAGCTGCTGGAGTTGATGCAATACAAGCCCATGAGCGAAAAGCAGTACGCCAAACCCCTCCTGGTGGTGCCGCCGCAGATCAACAAGTACTACATTTTCGACCTGAGCCCGAACAACAGCTTTGTGCAGTTCGCCCTGAAAAACGGCCTGCAGGTGTTCATGATCAGCTGGCGCAACCCGGACGTGCGCCACCGTGAATGGGGCCTGTCCAGTTACGTCGAAGCGGTGGAAGAAGCCATGAACGCCTGCCGGGCAATCACCGGCAGCCGCGAGGTCAACCTGATGGGTGCCTGTGCGGGCGGGCTGACCATTGCCGCGCTGCAAGGGCACCTGCAAGCCAAGCGACAGCTACGGCGGATCTCCAGCGCCACCTACCTGGTGAGCCTGCTGGACAGCGAGCTGGAAAGCCCGGCCGCGTTGTTTGCCGACGAGCAGACCCTCGAGGCAGCCAAGCGTCGCTCCTACCAGAAAGGCGTGCTCGAAGGTCGCGACATGGCCAAGGTCTTTGCCTGGATGCGCCCCAACGACCTGATCTGGAACTACTGGGTCAACAATTATCTGCTGGGCAAAGAACCGCCCGCGTTCGACATCCTCTACTGGAACAACGACAACACGCGCCTGCCAGCGGCCTTCCACGGTGACCTGCTGGACTTCTTCAAGCACAACCCGCTGACCCATCCCGGTGGCCTGGAAGTCTGCGGCACACCGATCGACCTGCAGAAAGTCACCGTCGACAGTTTCAGCGTGGCCGGCATGAACGACCACATCACCCCGTGGGACGCCGTCTACCGCTCAACCCTGCTGCTGGGCGGCAACCGGCGTTTCGTCCTGTCCAACAGCGGTCATGTGCAGAGCATTCTCAACCCGCCGAGCAACCCCAAGGCCAACTATGTCGAAAGTCCGAAACTGACCAGCGACCCACGGGCCTGGTATTACGACGCCAAGCATTTCGATGGCAGCTGGTGGACCCAATGGCTTGACTGGATACAGGAGCGGTCCGGCGCGCAACGCGAAACCCTGACGGCGCTGGGCAATCAGCACTACCCACCGATGGAGGCAGCGCCAGGCACCTACGTGCGCGTGCGCTGATCTGTCTTTGTGCCACGGCCGGCCTGCTGGCCGTGGCTCGACTCGATCACTAAGAAGACTGGATGAAAACCCGCGACCGGATTCTCGAATGTGCCCTGTTGTTGTTCAACCAGAAGGGCGAACCGAATGTCTCCACCATGGAAGTTGCCAATGAAATGGGGATCAGCCCGGGCAACCTCTACTACCACTTTCACGGCAAGGAGCCGCTGATCCTGGGCCTGTTCGAACGCTTCCAGAGCGAACTGACACCACTGCTCGACCCGCCGCCGGATGTCCGGCTGACCGCGGAAGACTACTGGCTGTTCCTGCACCTGATCATCGAGCGGCTGGCCCACTACCGTTTCCTGTTCCAGGACCTGTCGAACCTGGCCGGACGCCTGCCGAAACTGGCCAAGGGCATCCGCAACCTGCTCAACGCCCTCAAACGGACGCTGGCCTCGCTACTGGCGCGGCTCAAGGCGGAAGGACGACTGGTCAGCGACACCCAGGCCCTGGGGCAACTGGTGGAACAGATCACCATGACCTTGCTGTTCTCACTGGACTATCAGCGGATTCTCGACCGCGAAGGCGAGGTACGGGTGGTGGTCTACCAGATCATGATGCTGGTGGCCCCGCACCTGCTGCCACCGGCAAAAGTCGCCACCGAGCGCTTGGCGTTGCAGTACCTGGAAGAGCACGAGTAGATCCGGCCCGGGAACGCTCATCACCCCGCGCCAGCACCCGTGAAAACGCTGAGTCCACAAACAAAAACGCCCGACCTTCGCAGGCCGGGCGTTTTTGCATGTCCCGTATGAATCAGGACTGACTGGTTGGCGCCGATGGTACTGGCGTTACAGTCGGGGCCGCAGCTGGCGCGGGTGCCGAGACGGAGTTCGCCGGGCTTACCGCAGCGGCTGGAGTGGCCGGCTTGGCAGCGGCCACTACCGGTTTCGGCGCGGCAGCTTTCGGGGCTGCTGGCTTCCGGGCCACTGGCTTCTTCACTGCGGCAGGCTTGGCCGCTGCGGTTTTCGCAGCAGGCTTTGCAGCAGCTTTGGCGGCAACCGGTTTAGCCGCAGGCTTGGCGGCTGCGGTTTTTACTGCTGGCTTGGCAGCAGGTTTTGTAGCAGCCTTCGCCGCGGGTTTGGCCGCTGCGGTTTTCGCCGCAACAGGCGCAACCTTGGCGCCGGTGAGTTTTTCGATTTGCTTGGTCAGGGTATCGACCTTGCTATGCAGCGCCTTGACTTCGTTGCGGCTTGGCACGCCAAGACGGGAAATGGCACTGTTCAGGCGCTTGTCGAAAGCCCCTTCCAGCTCGTCCCACTTGCCCAGTGCGCGATCTTTAACGCCACTGATGCGCGACTTGGCCGAGGTTGCGGTTTCCTTGGCAGCGTCAACTTTTTTGCCGACAGCGCTCTTGGTGAGCTTCTCGGCTTTCTCGCCATCCTTAACCAATGTATCGAAGAGTTTGCTGCCGTCAGTGTCGATCTTCGAGTACACGCCTAAACCAGCCAGCCAGATCTTGCGGGAGTAGTCTTCGACCTTCCCGATCCACGAGCTGCCTTCTTTCTCGGTGTTCTTCTTACCAGCCATCCCGTTCTCCTTAATGTTTACGCGCGACACGTTCGAGCAATGCCGTCAGCTCATCGAGCTTAGCAGAGAGTGTCTCAACGTCATGTTTAGACGCAATGCCGATACGATTCAAGGCACCGGCGACACGCGCATCAAATGCCTTCTCGACCTTGTCGAACTGGACTTCGACACGGCCCCTGAGACTGACGACATCCGTCTTGACGCTATCAATCTGGGTGTTGGCGGCTTCAAGTTGTTCAGTCACAACTTCTTTGCCTTTCTTTTCAACAGTTTGACCAGCCTTGATCAACTCTTGAAAGTAGTCGCTACCTTCCTGGCCGACCTTGGCGTAGGCACCCAGGCCTGCCAGCCAGATCTTGCGGGCATAGGATTTCACTTCATTCAACGTGGTCGGCTGAACGTCAGCTTTTTTCTTCAAAGATACTTTGGCCATGGTGCACCTCACGCGCAGAAGGTTTGAGGAACTGCCCGCAAAAGAGTCGGGCTCAGGCACAAGGTAGGGAGAAAAATTAGAAACGGCACCCTAACAACCGACATAACCCTTCGAATGCATGGCAATGAAAAACTGTGGGGTCAGGGTGCTTTTGTGGCGAGGGGGCTTGCCCCCGTTGGGTCGCGAAGCAGCCCCAACTTCTGCGACCGCGATTTGTCTGATTCACCGAGTCGCTGGATGTGCGACTGCTGCGCCCGAGCGCGGACCGGCCGACGGGGGCAAGCCCCCTCGCCACAGGTTTTGAGTCAGGCCATGCGCCGTGTGCGGATCAAACCAACGCTTTATCGAGGGCCTTTTCGATTTCCGCCTTGATGGTGCCGCTCATGGCCGACATCAGCATGCCCAACTCTACATCGATGCGAATCGAATCCTCGCCGACATGTACCGCGCCCTTCACGCCGGAACGCTTGAGGTTCAGGGTGTCGCCCGACCATTGCGGCTCCAGGCCATACTGATCGGCCAGCTTGCTCGCCAGCTTGTCGGCCTTCTCGCGGGCGGCTTCCTTACCCAGACTGTGGGCACGCTCAACACTAATACGGGCCATTGAATGACTCCTGATTTATGAATGCCTGGCCGGCACATCCTGACCCCTGCTGCGTCAAAACGTCCCGACGGTTGCCCATCTTACCTTCAGCCTTGCCAAGACAAAGCATCCCTTGGGGATTAGAATGTCGCGCAATCTCTTTTGGTGACAGCGATATGACTGACCAGCGCAAAGGCAGCGATGCCGAACCCACCACACACTTCGGCTTCAAAAACGTTCCGGAAAGCCAGAAAGCGGAAAAAGTCGCCGAGGTGTTCCACTCGGTAGCCGCCAAGTACGACTTGATGAACGACGTGCTGTCCGGCGGCATGCACCGCCTGTGGAAGCGTTTCACCATCGAACTGTCGGGTGTACGCGCAGGCAATCGCGTGCTGGACATCGCCGGCGGCACCGGCGACCTGGCAGCCAAGTTCTCCCACCTCGTCGGCCCGACCGGTCAGGTGGTGCTGGCCGACATCAACGAGTCCATGCTCAAGGTCGGTCGCGACCGCCTGCTGGACAAGGGCGTGGCCGGCAACATCGAATTCGTCCAGGCCGACGCTGAAAAGCTGCCGTTCCCGGACAACCACTTCGACTGCGTGACCATCGCCTTCGGCTTGCGCAACGTCACCCACAAGGAAGATGCCCTGCGCTCGATGCTGCGGGTGCTCAAGCCGGGCGGCCGCCTGCTGGTGCTGGAGTTCTCCAAGCCCACCAACGCGCTGATGTCCAAGGCCTATGACGCCTACTCGTTCGCCTTCATGCCAATGGTTGGCAAGCTGATCCTCAATGACCCGGAGAGCTATCGCTACCTGGCCGAGTCGATCCGCATGCACCCGAATCAGGAAACCCTGAAGTCGATGATGGTCGAAGCCGGCTTCGACCGCGTGACCTACCACAACATGACTGCCGGCATCGTCGCCCTGCACCGCGGCATCAAACCCTGATGCTGCTCGCCGGCCTGCTCGCCAGCGTCGAACTCGGCCTCAACCGGGTACTGCGGCTCGACAGCACAGCCCTGCCGCGCCTGGCCCATTTGAGTGGCAAGGTGATTGCCGTCGAGTGTCGCAGCCCGGCGCTCGAGCTGTTCATCCTGCCCAGCGATGAAGGCCTGATGCTGGCGTCCCATTGGGAAACCGCCGCCGATTGCACCTTGCGCGCACCCGCCTCGAGCCTGTTGGCGCTGGCCATGAGCAAGGACAAGACCTCGGTCCTGCACCGCCCCGAGGTGGAGCTGGACGGTGACAGCGGCGTGCTGCTGGAACTGGCCGCCGTGTTGCAGGACCTGGAGCTGGACTGGGAGTACGAACTCTCACGCTGGCTCGGCCCGGTTGCCACGCAACTGATTGGCGGCCACCTGCGCAGCCGCGCACGCTGGTATCAACAAGGTTTCACCAGCCTGAACCAGAACCTCGCCGAATACCTCGCCGAAGAATCGCGCACCCTGGTCGGCCAGCGCGAAGCCGAAGCGCGGTTCAGCGAGCTGGACCAGATCAAACTCGACCTGGAACGTCTTGAGGCGCGCTTCGAGCGTCTCTCCCGATCCCTTGATTCAAGCGATAACGCATGAAGCTGCTTGCCATCCGCCGTTTGTTGCGCATCCAGCGCGTCGTGATCCGCTACCGCCTCGATGACCTGCTGTTCGCCCTGCCACTGCCGTGGTTCCTGCTGGCGTTGCGTTATGCGTTGCCATGGCGCTGGTTCCCGCGCAAGACCCTGGACCTGAGCCGGGGCGCTCGCTTGCGCCTGGCCTTGCAGGACCTGGGGCCGATCTTCATCAAGTTCGGGCAGATCCTCTCCACCCGCCGCGACCTGCTGCCCGAAGACATCGCCGATGAACTGATGTTGCTGCAGGACCGGGTACCGCCCTTCGATTCACAGGTGGCGGTCAAGCTGATCGAAGAACAGCTGGGCAAGAAGATCAGCGACGTGTTCAGCCGCTTCGACATCGAACCGCTGGCCTCGGCCTCGGTCGCCCAGGTGCATGCCGCGCAACTCAAAAGCGGTGAAGAGGTGGTGGTCAAGGTCATCCGCCCCGGCCTCAAGCCAATCATCGCGCAGGACCTGGCGTGGCTGTTCATTCTCGCCCGCGCCGCGGAAAAGCTCTCTGCCGACGCACGCTTGCTGCACCCGGTAGACGTGGTCAGCGACTACGAAAAAACCATCTACGACGAGCTCGACCTGCTGCGCGAAGCCGCCAACGCCAGCCAGCTCAAACGCAATTTCGACGACTCGCCACTGCTGTACGTGCCCCAGGTCCATTGGGACTGGTGCCGCCCGAAAGTGCTGGTGATGGAGCGTATCTACGGGATTCAGGTCACTGACCTGGCGACCCTGGCCGACCAGCGCACCGACATGAAAATGCTCGCCGAGCGCGGCGTGGAGATCTTCTTCACCCAAGTGTTCCGCGACAGCTTTTTCCACGCCGACATGCACCCGGGCAACATCTTCGTCAGCACCGTGAACCCCTGGAGCCCGCAGTACATTGCCATAGACTGCGGGATCGTCGGCAGCCTGACCCCCGAGGACCAGGACTACCTGGCGCGCAACCTGTTCGCGTTCTTCAAGCGTGACTACCGGCGCGTCGCGCAGCTGCACATCGATTCGGGCTGGGTACCGGCCGAAACCAAGCTCAACGAATTCGAGGCGGCGATCCGCACGGTGTGCGAGCCGATCTTCGAAAAACCACTGAAGGATATTTCCTTCGGCCAGGTACTGATGCGCCTGTTCCAGACCGCGCGACGCTTCAACATGGAAGTGCAGCCACAGCTGGTATTGCTGCAAAAGACCCTGCTCAACATCGAAGGCCTGGGCCGTCAGCTGTACCCGGACCTGGACCTGTGGAACACCGCACAGCCCTTCCTTGAACGCTGGATGCGCGAACGCGTGAGTCCCAAGACCCTGCTGGGCAACCTGCACAGTCAGGTCGAGCAATTGCCGCACCTGGCCAACATGACCCGCGACCTGCTCGAGCGCATGTCCCAGCCCCACGTGGCCAACACGCCACCTGCCTGGCACCGCCGCTCGGACGACTGGTTCCTGCGCCTGCTCGGCACCGCCCATCTGGCCGGCGGCGCGATCCTGCTGGCCGGCGGCCCATTGAACGAACTGGGCCACTGGCCGGGGGCGATCATGGTTGCCGTGGGCTTGTATCTGGTCGTTCGCCGATAGCCAGCCGGGTTGCCGGCTGGCACACTGTTTCACATCATCGAGGCCCAATGAACAGGTTGGGCCCGATTGTTGGAGTCGAAGATGAAAAACTGGCTGGACGAGATCAAATGGGACAGCGACGGCCTGGTGCCGGCCATCGCCCAGGATCACAAGACCGGGCGCGTGTTGATGATGGCCTGGATGAACCGCGAAGCGCTGGAACTGACCGCCATCGAGAACCGTGCCATCTACTGGTCACGCTCGCGTGGCAAGCTGTGGCGCAAGGGTGAAGAGTCCGGCCATGTGCAAACCCTGCACGAGATGCGCCTGGACTGCGACGCCGACGTGATCATCCTGATGGTCGAGCAGATCGGCGACATCGCCTGTCACACCGGCCGCCAAAGCTGTTTCTACCGCGTCTTTGAAAACGGCGACTGGAAAACCGTCGACCCGGTGCTCAAGGATCCGCACGCCATCTATTGCGCAGGACACCCCCATGAGTGACACCCTGACCCGCCTGGCCCAGGTGCTGGAAGAACGTAAAGGCGCAGCCGCCGACAGCTCCTATGTCGCCAGCCTGTACCACAAGGGTTTGAACAAGATCCTGGAAAAGGTCGGCGAAGAGTCGGTCGAGACCATCATCGCCGCCAAAGACGCCGCCATCAGCGGAGATTGCAGCGATGTCATCTACGAAACCGCCGATCTGTGGTTCCATAGCATGGTCATGCTGGCCCAACTGGGGCAGCATCCACAGGCAGTGCTAGACGAACTGGACCGCCGTTTCGGCCTGTCCGGTCACGTCGAGAAAGCCTCGCGTCCGTCCGCCTGAACAACTATTTGAGAGGAGCAGCAACATGGGCATTTTTGACTGGAAACACTGGGTCGTCATCCTGGTCGTCGTGGTACTGGTGTTCGGCACCAAGAAACTGAAAAACCTCGGCACCGACGTCGGTGAGTCGATCAAGGGCTTTCGCAAGGCCATGAATGACGACGAAAAGCCTGCCGAGCCCGGCGCTGCGCCAACCGCGCAACCAGCACCGCCCGTGCAGCCACACGCCTCGACCCTGAACGAGCCGCACACCATCGATGTGCAGGCCCAGAAAGTCCAAGAGCCGACCCGCAAAGACTCGTGAGCACAGACTAATGTTCGGTATCAGCTTCACTGAATTGCTGCTTGTCGGCCTCGTTGCCCTGCTGGTGCTGGGTCCCGAGCGTCTGCCGGGCGCTGCGCGCACCGCCGGCCTGTGGGTCGGACGGCTCAAGCGCAGCTTCAACGCGATCAAACAGGAAGTTGAGCGTGAAATCGGCGCCGACGAAATTCGCCGGCAGCTGCACAACGAGCACATTCTGTCGCTGGAGCAGGAGGCCCGTAAAATCCTCACGCCCGTCCAGCAGCAACCGACCCCCTTTGTATCGGTGGCCGAGCAGTCGATTGCACCTGCCGCCCTGGCTACGCCTGTCGTTGCACCGGCCGAAGTGTCGCCAGCGGTCGTGGCCGAAGCACCGGCAGCACCGATCGCACCCGTTACTCCCGCGGCGGCCACTCCAGCGCCTGCCCCCCACGACCCAACACTGCCGCCGCGAGCCCCATGAGCGATATTCCAGAGAACGACCAGCACATGCCGCTGGTTTCGCACCTCACCGAGTTGCGCACTCGCCTGCTGCGCTGTGTCGCGGCGATTTTCCTGATCTTCGCCGGGCTGTTTGCCTTCACCCAGCAGATCTACACCTTCGTCTCGACGCCGCTGCGTGCGTACCTGCCCGCTGGCGCGACGATGATCGCCACCGACGTCTCATCGCCGTTCCTGACGCCGTTGAAGCTGACGATGATGGTTTCGCTGTTCCTGGCGATCCCGGTGATCCTGCATCAGATCTGGGGCTTCATCGCGCCAGGCCTGTACAAGCATGAGAAGCGCATCGCCGTGCCGTTGCTGGTGTCGAGCATCGTGCTGTTCTACGCCGGCATGGCCTTCGCCTACTTCCTGGTGTTCCCGCTGATCTTCAAGTTCTTCGCCGCCGCCACCCCGGCCGGGGTGGAGATGATGACCGATATCACCAGCTACCTCGATTTCGTCATGACGCTGTTCTTCGCCTTTGGCGTGGCGTTCGAGATCCCGGTGGCCGTGGTGCTGCTGGTGTGGATCGGCGTGGTCGACGTCGCCTACCTGAAGAAGATCCGACCGTACGTGATCATCGGCTGCTTCGTGGTCGGCATGATCCTCACCCCGCCGGACATCTTCTCCCAGACCCTGCTGGCCGTGCCGATGTGGATGCTGTTCGAAGTGGGCATCCTGTTTGGCAGCCTGATCAGTAAACGCGGCACGCACCCGGACGACCAGCCGGCTGACGATCACAACGACCAGCCACCAGCGACCCAACCGTGAACCTGCTGCTCCTTGAAGAGGCCGATTTCATTGCGGCCGACCGGGTGATCCTGCGTGATCGGCGGCTGACCCATATGCAGGAAGTCCACCGCTGTGAAGTGGGTGACAGCATGCGCGTCGGACGGATCGGCGGGCTGATGGGGTCGGCCGAGGTGTTGCGCCTGGAACCGGCGGAAGCAGAGCTGCGGGTCACGCTCGACCAGCTACCGCCGGCCAAGCTGCCACTGACCCTGATCCTGGCCCTGCCGCGGCCGAAGATGCTGCGTCGCGTGTTCCAGACCGTCGCCACCATGGGTGTGCCACGGGTGGTACTGGTCAACAGCTACCGGGTGGAGAAAAGCTTCTGGCAGACGCCGTTCCTGGAGCCCGAAGCCATTCGCGAGCAACTGATCCTGGGGCTGGAGCAGGCTCGCGACAGTGTGTTGCCGGAAATCGTCATCGAAAAGCGCTTCAAGCCCTTCGTCGAGGACCGTCTGCCCGCCATCACGGACGGCACCCTGGGGCTGGTCGGTCATCCGGGCAACTTCCCGCCCTGCCCACGCGGGCTGGACGAGCCGGTTACCCTGGCCATCGGCCCGGAAGGCGGCTGGATCCCCTACGAAATCGATCTGCTGGGCAAGGCCGGCCTGCAACCGGTACAGCTCGGCGAACGCATCCTGCGGGTTGAAACCGCCGTCACCGCACTGCTGGCACGTCTCTTTTAGATTCAAACACTATCCCTGTGGCGAGGGAGCTTGCTCCCGCCTGGGCGCGCAGCGGCCACCGTTTTTCATTGCACGGACAATGTCTCGGATGACAACGGCTGCGCCGCCGAGCGGGAGCAAGCGCCCTCGCCACACATGATTGCCATCTGAAAATCCCACCGCTCTATAGATCCACGCCACACGGCCGATACAGTCCCCATAAGTCCAAATAGTGGTCCCCGGGGAGTCGTCGCATGTACCGTTGGTTAGCCGAGAATCTTGGAAACGTGAGCGTCAATCGCAAGCTGGGCATTGGCTTTGGCCTGGTTCTGCTGTTGACCCTGTTGATCACTGTCAACGGCTGGTCGGGCATGAGCAGCATCATCAGCCGGGGTGACAAGCTGGGTTACATCTCCAGCCTCAACGAGCTGACCAAAGACCTGCGTATCGCCCGCATCGACTATGAAATGCGCCGTGGTGAACAAGGCCCCGCTGCCGTGAGCGACCTGCTGAACAAGCTCGACAGCGGCCTCAAAAGCGCACTGGCGATGATTGAGCAACCGGCTGACCTGGCCCTGCTCAACCAGCAACGGGAGGCCGTCAGCGAATACCGGCACGCCTTTGCCGACATGACCCAGGCCACCGCCAACCGCGAAGCCGCCCGCGCCCAGCTCGGCGCCACCGCCGACCATGCCGTGGCCCGCGTGGCCGAGGTCGAAAAAGCCCTGCTGCAGGGCGATAACGTCAGCCAGTTCAACACGGTCGTCGAGCTCGGCAAGCTGCTCCAGCAAGCGCGCTTCCAGGTGCGCGGCTACACCTACAGCGGCAAGGTCGAGGCCCAGCAACCGGCATTCGACGCCATCGACAATGCCCTGAAGTACCTCAAGGCCCTGCCCGGGCAACTGCCGGAGCAGCACGTCGGCAACCTGCAACAGGCCAGCGACGCGCTGATCGGCTACCGCGCCGCCGTCGACCGGTTTCGCGACGCCCAACAGGCCAGCGCCACGGCCCTCAAGGACATGTCCGGCCAGGGTGACCTGCTGATGGACCTGAGCAAACGACTCACCACCTCGCAGACCGTCGTGCGCGACACTGACGCCACCCACGCCAAGAACACCCTGCTGCTGGCTACCGTGCTGGCGCTGGTGGTCGGCCTGCTCGCCGCCTGGGCCATTACCCGGCAGATCATCATCCCGCTGACCCAGACCCTCAAGGTCGCCGAGCGCATTGCCGCTGGCGACCTGACCCACAACCTCATTTCGCAACGCCGCGACGAACTGGGCCAGTTGCAACGCGCCATGCAGAGCATGAGCGTCGGCCTGCGCGAACTGATCGGGGGTATCAGCGATGGCGTGACGCAGATTGCCAGCGCCGCCGAAGAACTCTCCGCCGTGACCGAGCAAACCAGCGCCGGGGTCAACAGCCAGAAGGTGGAAACCGACCAGGTGGCCACCGCCATGAACGAAATGGCCGCCACCGTCCAGGAAGTCGCGCGCAACGCCGAGGAAGCCTCCGAAGCCGCTGTCGCCGCCGACCAGCAGGCCCGTGAAGGTGACAAGGTGGTCGGCCAAGCCATCGCCCAGATCGAGCGCCTGGCGACCGAGGTCGGCCACTCCACGGTCGCCATGGGCGATCTGAAGCGCGAGAGCGACAAGATCGGCAGCGTCCTGGACGTGATCAAGTCCGTGGCCCAGCAAACCAACCTGCTGGCCCTCAACGCCGCCATCGAGGCCGCGCGAGCCGGTGAAGCCGGCCGGGGCTTTGCCGTGGTCGCCGATGAAGTGCGAAGCCTGGCGCAACGCACCCAGAAGTCCACCGAAGAGATTGAGGAGCTGATCGTCGGCCTTCAGAGCGGCACCCAACAGGTCGCCACCATCCTGGACAACAGCCGCAGCCTGACCGACAGCAGCGTCGAGTTGACCCGTCGCGCCGGAAGCTCGCTGGACAACATCACCCGCACCGTTTCAACGATTCAGGCGATGAACCAGCAGATAGCCGCCGCGGCCGAGCAACAAAGCGCCGTGGCCGAAGAGATCAACCGCAGCGTGCTGAACGTGCGCGATGTGTCCGAGCAGACCTCGGCCGCCAGTGAGGAGACAGCAGCCTCCAGTATCGAGTTGGCGCGACTGGGTACCCACCTGCAGATGCTGGTGGGCAAGTTCAAGGTCTGACCGCTCGAGTGAGGAGCCTGGCACCGGCTCAGGCTTCGAACCCGCCAACCCGACGTATATGCCGCGCCATGCTCGCCAGATCCTGGGTGGTTTCGCCCTTGAAATCATGGGACGAGATATAGCCTTCGTAGCGCTCGAAGAACTTGTCGACGTTGGAGCTGATGGGCTTGAAGGCGCTTGAGTCGCCTGTGCCGTGCATGGGGAAGAGCTTGGCGTGCAAATGGTCAATGCCATAGCCCTCAAGCATCAGGCCGGTTCGGCCGACGCCCGGAAGTGCCCGGTCGATCAACAGCGCCACTTTCTTGGCCGCGATCATCAGCCCCGCCAGTACCTCGTCAGACTGGGCAAACGCATAGCTGCCAACGTGCTGCTTGGGCACGACGACCGAAAAACCCGGGGTGTTAGGACGGCTGGACAGGAAGGCCGCATGGGCATCGTCTTCCCAGATCAGGTGCATCGGCGCCTGGCCGGCGAGCATTGTGCAAAAGATACATTCCATGTGTTTACCGCTCCGTGGATTTATTGCCGACCCTTGAATGAACGTACGAACCATTCGGCGATTTAGCGCTTCACGCTGAATCGGTGAACGAAGGGAGTCCCTGAGCATTCCCACGGGAACGCTCAGGGGCGACGTCGTTACAGGACCTGGCGCAAGAACGCCTGTGCCCGCGGGTCCTTCGGTGCATCGAAGAACTCGGCCGGCGAGGCGTCTTCCAGCAATTTGCCGTGATCGAAGAACAGCACCCGGTCCGCCACTTCCCGGGCAAAGCCCATCTCGTGGGTGACGCAGACCATGGTCATGCCTTCCACGGCCAGGGTCTTCATCACGTCCAACACTTCGCCGACCATTTCCGGGTCGAGCGCCGAGGTCGGTTCATCGAACAACATGACCTTGGGCTCCATCGCCAATGCCCGGGCGATTGCCACCCGCTGTTGCTGACCGCCGGACAGGCGTGACGGGAACTCGTGGGCCTTCTGCGCAATACCGACCTTTTCCAGCAGCGCCATGGCCTTGGCCTCGCGCTCCTTCTTGCCGCGCTTGCGCACGACCTTCTGCGCCAGGCAGAGGTTTTCCAGCACGGTCATGTGCGGGAACAGGTTGAAGTGCTGGAACACCATGCCGACTTCACGGCGATAGGCGTTGACGTCGGTTTTCGGGTCGGCCAGTTGCAGGCCGTCGATGCTCACCGAACCCGAGTCGAACTCCTCCAGGCCATTGAGGCAACGCAGGAAGGTCGACTTGCCGGAACCGGACGGACCAATCACCACCAGCACTTCGCCCTTGGCCACCTGGGTGGTGACGTTATCCACCGCGCGAACCACCTGGCCACGGGTATCGAAGACTTTTATCAGATCGCGGACTTCAATCACTTTGCGCGAGCCTCCGCTCAAGCCGGCTGGCCATTTTCGACAGCGGCAGGTTGATCAACAGGTACAGACCGGCCACGCAGAACAGGATTTCGAACGGCGAGAACGAGGTGGTGATGACTTCACGGCCGCTTTTGAGCAGCTCGGTGATGGCGATCACCGACACCAGCGAGGTGTCCTTGACCAGGCTGATGAACTGCCCCGCCAACGGCGGCAGCACGCGCTTGAACGCCTGCGGCAGCACCACGTGGCGCATCGACTGGCTGGCATTCAGGCCCAGCGAGCGAGCGGCTTCGTTCTGCCCACGGGCAATCGACTGTACGCCGGAACGAATGATCTCGGCCACATAGGCACCGGTGAACAGCGACAGCGCGGCGATCCCGGCGAATTCGCGGGACAGGTTCAGCACCGTGCCGATAAAGAAGTAGAAAATGAAGATCTGCACCAGCAGCGGCGTACCGCGCACCAGTTCGATGTAGACGATCGACAGGTCACGCAGGGTCGGGTTGTTCGACAGCCGGCACAGGCCCGTTGCCAGCCCGATCAGCAGCCCGAGCACGCCCGACACCACCGACAGCCACAGCGTTGTCCACAGCCCCCACATCAGCGGCCCCGCGGCCCAATGCCGGGTGACACCAATCACGTCACCCTCGGCCACATCGTCGCCACGGGCCACTTGCAGGCTGTTGTCGTCGACCGTCAGCACTTGTTCGGTGCCGGCATCGTTGCGCAAGGTCACTTGCGCTTTGTCGCCTTTGCGCACCAGTTCACTGACGGTGGAGATGTCGGCGGCACGCTGGGTTTCTTCGGCGTGGTAGGCGAAGTACTGCGGCACACGGTTCCAGCGCCACTCGTAGGACATCAGCGAGGTGGCGTAATACAGCGCGCCGGCCATGCCGATCAGCACCAGCACGGTCAGCACGTGCCAGGGCCATTGGGCTTTTTTATGTTTCATTTAAGGGTAAATCCATAACGATCAGGGCGCCCGCTCCCTCTGTGGCGAGGGAGCTTGCTCCCGCTGGGGTGCGAAGCGGCCCTGAAATCAGCCACCGCGCAACGTCGGGTAGAACGAGTCAACCGGTTTACGACTGCTTCGCAGCCGAGCGGGAGCAAGCTCCCTCACCACAAAGACCAGCCTTATTCCATGTCTTTTTGCCAAGCGGTGTCTTTGAACCACTTGTCATGGATGCGATCGTAGGTGCCGTCTTCGTGGATCTGGTGCAGGAAGTTGTTGATGAAGTTGAGGCTGTCGTAGTCGCCCTTCTTCAGACCGAAGGCCAGTGGCTCGTAGGTGAACGGCTTGTCGAGGAATACCAGCTTGCCGTTGCCAACCTTGTTGACCGCGACCACGTTGTACGGTGCGTCGTAGATAAAGGCATCGGCCTTGCCGTTGACCACGTCGAGCACGGCTTCCTGCTCGTTGTCGTAGCCGTGGTACTTGGCCTTGGAGATCAGCTTCCTGGCGACCATCTCGCCGGTGGTGCCCAGCTTGGAGGTGATACGGTAGTCCGCGGTGTTCAGGTCTTTGTAGGACTTGATAGTGCCTTCCAGTTCCTTGCGGATCAGCAGGGTCTGGCCGACCACGATGAAGGGTTCGCTGAAGTTCAGGCGCAGGTTGCGTTCCTGGGTCAGGGTCATGCCGCTGCCGATCATGTCGAACTTGTCGGTCAACAGGGCCGGGATGATCCCGTCATAGCCGGTGGACACCAGCTCCAGCTTGACGCCCATGGCCTTGGTCATGGCCTTGAGGAGATCGACTTCGAAGCCGATGATTTCGCCGCGCTTGTTGGTCATTTCGAACGGCATGTAGGTCGGGTCCATGCCGACTTTCAGCGTGCCGCGCTTGACCGCGTCGTCGATGGCACCGGCTTGCGCCGCGTTGACTGCAACCAGTGCCGTGACGCCGAGCAGCAGCATCGAGAGATACTTCTTCATCATCAAAGTCCCCAATCTTTTTGTAGTAAGGCGCGCAAATCGCCGTTTTCCTTTGGAAAACCGGCAGATACGGACAAAAAGTTGTCCGGGCGTACCAAGGAAGGGAGCGATGCTAACGCACTCGGCCGTTTGCACAAGGGGTTACAGAAAATCCGCTAAAAAAAAGCCCCGCGGGTTAGCGGGGCTTTCTCATCAGGCCGGTTGCGCCTGGGTCATGGCCGGTTTGAGCGGCAACAGCGGTGCGTGAGGATCGGCTTTCACCGAGTCTCGCCACGCGCCCAGCCACTCGGCATGGCCTTCGCTCCAGACCTGCTCATGCAGGCGAGCCAGGGCCACCGGATCGCTGAGCAGTTGCAGGCGGTCATGGTTGTTCAACCCGGCAGGCCCGACTTTCAGGGCATGCCGAACCCGCTCGGTGCGCAGCCACTCGATCGGCTCGGCCTGACCGTGACGCGAGGTCGCCAGCGCACACGCCAGGGCGTTCTGCTGCGGGTCGACCACGGCACGGATAAAGCCGTCGTTCAGGGCATGCCAACGGTTTTCGTGGGTGTACTGGTCGGTCGCCAGCAAGGCCTGTGGCGGATTGTATTCCTCGGGAATCAGGAACAGGCTCTCGTCACGGGACTTCAGGCCCAGACCCACGCGACTGGAGATCACCGACACCGGGATCGACAGCATCAGCGAGCCAACGATCGGCACCAGCCACCACAGGAAGCTCGGGTTCAGCCAGATCACCAGCAAGGCCCAGAAGAAGCCCAGCAAGGTCTGCGGACCGTGGCGCTTGACCGCTTCGCTCCACGGCGTGGAGTCGTCGTCACGCTGTGGCGAGTTCCAGGTCGCGGCCCAGCCGAGGAACGCGGCGAGCACGAAACGGGTGTGGAAGATCATCCGCACGGGCGCCAGCAGCATGGAGAACAACATCTCCAGCAGCATCGACATCGTCACCTTGAACTTGCCGCCGAACTCTTTCGCGCCCTTGGCCCAGATCAGGATGATGCTCAGCAACTTCGGCAGGAACAGCAGCACGATGGTGGTCGAGAACAGGGCGATGGCCTTGTCCGGATGCCATTGCGGCCACAGCGGATACAGCTGGCGCGGCTCCAGGAAGTACTGCGGCTCCATCAGCGTGTTGACCGCCAGCAGCGCCGTCGACAACACCAGGAAGAAGAACCACAGCGGTGCCGACAGGTAGGACATCACGCCGGTCAGGAACACCGCACGGTGCACCGGGTGCATGCCCTTGACCAGGAACAGGCGGAAGTTCATCAGGTTGCCGTGGCACCAGCGACGGTCACGCTTGAGCTCATCCAGCAGGTTCGGCGGCAGCTCTTCATAGCTGCCCGGCAGGTCGTAGGCAATCCACACGCCCCAGCCGGCACGGCGCATCAGCGCGGCTTCAACGAAGTCGTGGGACAGGATGGCCCCCGCAAAGGCACCTTTACCGGGCAACGGCGCCAGGGCGCAGTGCTCGATGAACGGCTTCATGCGGATGATCGCGTTGTGACCCCAGTAGTGGGACTCACCCAACTGCCAGAAGTGCAGGCCGGCCGTGAACAGCGGGCCGTAGACGCGGGTAGCGAACTGCTGCATCCGCGCATACAGGGTGTCCATGCCCGACGCACGCGGCGCGGTCTGGATGATCCCGGCGTCCGGCGTGGCTTCCATCAAGCGCACCAGACTGGTCAGGCACTCACCGCTCATCACTGAGTCAGCGTCGAGCACGACCATGTACTTGTAGTCACCGCCCCAACGACGGCAGAAGTCGTCGAGGTTACCGCTCTTGCGCTTCACGCGGCGGCGACGGCGGCGATAGAAGATCTTGCCGAAGCCCTTGGCTTCGCGGCAGACGTCCAGCCAGGCCTGTTGCTCGGCCACACAGATGTCGGAGTCGTTACTGTCACTGAGGACGAAGAAGTCGAATCGATCCAGGTCACCGGTCGCGGCGACCGACTCGAAGGTCGCGCGCAAACCGGCGAACACCCGCGGGACGTCTTCGTTGCAGATCGGCATCACCAAGGCGGTACGAGCGTCCTTGGGAATCGGCTCGTTACCGGCGCTTTTACCGGAGATGCGGTACTTGTCGTGCCCAGTGAGCAACTCGAGGAAGCCCATCAGCGCCGTCCAGAAACCGGCCGAGACCCAGCAGAACAGAATCCCGAACAGAATCAGGATGCTGGTTTGCAAGGCATACGGCAGCACCTGGGTGGCGGTTTGCATCAGTGGTTGATGCAGAACCTCGTCCAGGTCGACGAACGACCAGCCCTGGTACGGCATGATGCCTTTCATGTACCAGCCGGCGACGATGGTCTGGCCGAGCATCAGCACCAACAGGATGTAGCGACGGATCGAACCGACGGTGCGCCAGCGCGCGGCCGGCAACACACGCTCATCTTTCGGCGGGTTCGGCGGATTGGTACGCCCGGTCAGCCGCCGCCAGCCACGTACCAGAATGTTGGTACGCCATGGCTCGGGCACGACCTTGGTCCGACGAATCGGCGGGGTGGCCTTCAGGCACACCCGACCGCTGGCGTCGAGCGCCAGCATCTCGGCGTCCTCCAGCTCCTGCGCGGAATTGAGGGTCAGTCGACGACCCACCGAGGCTTGTGCAGCCTCGACCGGTTCGTCGAACGCCTTGGACGACAGGCGCTCATGCAGCTCGCTGAAGGACTTGCAGCCCGCCAGCTCGGCGCGCTGCTCATCGGTCATTGGCAGGTGGGCCAGGTACTCGCTGAGAGACTCTGGCTGTGCTTGGGAATTACTCATCGGCAGGCAACTGGTAGCTCCAGGTCTCGGTCAAGACTTGCTCGGTTTTAACCGCTGACTCTGAGGTGGAGAGTGGTGTGGCTGGGTTCGCGTCGGCAGCCACAGGCTGCTTGGCGTCTTTGTTGTCCTTGTCCTTGGCATCGTTGGCAGCTTGCTGGGCTTCAGCCTCCCTGGCTTCCTTGTCTTTCTTCTCCTGCTGTTTGGCGGCGACCTTGTCAGCCTTGGCAACAGCGGAGTTCGAGGTGGCTACCAGGGTCTTGGCAGGCTCGACAGGGGTAACGTCCTTGACCAGGGCCGCACGCATCTCGGTGGACTTGCTCGGGTCCTTGATCTTCATGCGCAGCGTCAGGCGCCAGCCCTTGGTTTCAGGGTTGTAGCGCACGCTGTTCTCGACCAGTTCGGCGTTGTCGCCCACGCTCACCTGGCTACGCACTTCGGCCGTCTCCGGCAGGGCCTGCAGGGACGGGCCTTCGAAGTCCACCAGGTAGGCAACGCTGCCGTCCGGCTGACGAATCAGGTTGGACTGCTTCACGTCACCGGTGGAACGCAGGGTCTGTTCAACCCAGGCGCTGTCCGGCGAGTGCAGGGAAGCCTCGTCGATGGTCCAGTGCATGCGGTAGGCGAAGTCCAGCGGCTGGCCCGCTTCCGGCAGTTTTTCCGGGCTCCAGAAGGCAACGATGTTGTCGTTGGTTTCGTCGGCGGTCGGGATCTCTACGAGGTCGACAGTGCCTTTGCCCCAGTCGCCCTTTGGCTCGATCCAGGCGCTTGGGCGCTGGTCGTAACGGTCGTCGAGGTCTTCGTAATGGCTGAAGTCGCGGCCACGCTGCAGCAGACCGAAACCACGCGGGTTCTCAACCTGGAAGTTGCTCACGGCCAGGTGTTTCGGGTTATTCAATGGGCGCCAGATCCACTCGCCGTTACCGGCATGGATCGACAGACCGCTGGAATCGTGCAGTTCGCGACGGTAGTTGAGGACTTTCGACGGCTGGTTGGCGCCGAACAGGAACATGCTGGTCAGCGGGGCGATCCCCAGCTTGCTGACCTTGTCACGCAGGAACATCTGCGCCTTGACGTCGACAACGGTGTCGCTGCCCGGACGCAGGGTCAGGCGGTAGGCACCGGTGGCACGTGGCGAATCCAGCAGGGCGAAAATCACCAGGTGCTTGTCGGTCGGCTTTGGCTGCTCGATCCAGAACTCGGTGAAACGCGGGAACTCTTCACCCGACGGCAGTGCGGTGTCGATGGCCAGGCCACGGGCAGACAGGCCATAGACGTGGCCCTTGCCGACAACGCGGAAGTAACTCGCGCCGAGCATGGTCATGATTTCGTCTTGCTTGTCGGCCTTGTTGATCGGGTACAGCACACGGAAACCGGCATAACCCAGCTGTTCGGTGGCCTTGGGATCGAACTTCACGTCGCCGAAATCGAAACGACTCGGGTCGTACTTGATCTCTTCAACGGTGCTGGCGGTGATTTCGTTGATCTTCACCGGCGTGTCGAAGTGCATGCCCTGGTGATAGAACGACAGCTTGAACGGGGTTTTCTTGTTCGCCCATTCAGCTTTTTCGGTCAGGAAGCGGATTTTTTGATAATCCGCGAACTTCATCTCACGGAATTCGTTCGGCAGATTGCTGCGCGGGGCTTCGTACTTCTTCCCGGCCAGCTCTTTTGCCTTGACCGCCACATCATCCAGGTTGAATGCCCAAAGCTGGCCGGCGCTGAGCAGGCAAAGCAGTGCAGAGCCCGTCACCAGTGCATTACGTAACCGTTTAGCAGACATTCTTGGTGCATTACAGGGACTAACAATCACGAGCAACCCTCGCCGAAAACAAATCAAAAAACCAACGGCTAGCTATCTATGCGCCAGGTTGGCGAGCATTGTTCCGACTCCGCTGGGGCAAAATGATTCCCCAAACGGTCGCGAACAAGTCTCTACCTAAATCAAAAATGGGCCAACGAACGCTGATCCCCGTAGCGCGGGATTATCTAGTAGCCCGCGTTACAACGCATCAGGGGTAACAAAGTATTTATCGCGAAAAACCCCTATTTCACCCTGAAATACGCCTGAAAAGATGTTTCAAACGCTTTCAGGCCTGCAACAGGAAGGTCGCCGGGCCATCATTGACCAGGTGCACCTGCATGTCCGCGCCAAATCTGCCTGATGCTACTTTGCCGTGCAACTGTTGCGCCCTGGCTAATAAATAGTCAAAAAGCGCCTCTCCCAGTGCCGGTGGGGCAGCGGTAGAAAAGCTCGGGCGCAACCCGTTTTTGGTGTCGGCGGCCAGGGTGAACTGCGAGACCAACAGCAAACCACCCTCAACATCGGCCAGGGACAGGTTCATCTTGCCCTCGGCGTCGCTGAACACCCGATAGTTAAGCAGCTTATGCAGAAGTTTGTCGGCGCTGGCCTGCGTGTCGTTCGGTTCCACGGCCACCAGCACCAATAGCCCCTGGTCAACAGCGCCCACAATCTCCCCCGCCACCTCGACTCGTGCGCCACGCACGCGCTGCAGCAGGCCCTTCATGCTTCTTCAGGCGGCAGATCGAGCAAGCGCCGCGCCATCTGGCTGGCTGCGCGCACCAAGGCATCGGTGATGCCCGGTTCGGAAGCCGCGTGACCGGCGTCACGGATCACCTGCAGTTCGCTGTTGGGCCAGTTCTGATGCAATTCCCAGGCATTGTCCAGCGGGCAGATCACGTCGTAGCGACCGTGGACGATGACCCCCGGCAAATGGGCGATTTTGCCCATGTTGCGGATCAACTGGTCAGGCTCGAGAAATGCATTGTTGGTGAAGTAGTGGCATTCGATCCGGGCAATCGACAGCGCGCGCTGCGGCTCGGAGAAGCGGTCGACCACCAGCGGGTTCGGGCGCAGGGTGGCCGTGCGGCCCTCCCAGAGCGACCAGGCCTTGGCCGCGTGCATCTGGGCAATCTGGTCGTTACCGACCAGGCGCTTGTGGAATGCAGTGAGCAGGTCGTCGCGTTCGTCGTGGGGGATGGGCGCGATGTAGTCCTGCCAGTAGTCAGGGAACAGGCGGCTGGCGCCGGCCTGGTAGAACCATTCGATTTCCTGCGGGCGGCAAAGAAAGATCCCGCGCAGGATCAGGCCGTGCACACGTTCAGGATGGGTTTGCGCATAGGCCAGGGACAGGGTCGAGCCCCAGGAGCCGCCAAACAGCACCCATTTTTCAATGCCCAGATGCTGGCGAATCCGCTCCAGGTCAGCGACCAGATCCCAGGTGGTGTTGTTTTCCAGGCTGGCGTGCGGGGTCGAACGGCCGCAACCACGCTGATCGAAGGTGACAATACGATACAGATTCGGATCGAAGTAGCGCCGGCTCTGCGCATCGCAACCCGCCCCCGGGCCGCCGTGAATGAACACCACCGGCAAACCTTCCGGTGAACCGCTCTCGTCGACATACAGCGTATGGGTTTCATCGACGGCCAGATCGTGCCGGGCGTAGGGTTTGATCTGCGGGTACAAAGTCTGCATTGCGCGCTCCGTAAGGGGTCGAGGTCATCCCTGGGGGGACTTCTATTATTCTGCCGTTCGGCATCATAAACCCGAATGGTGCAATGAGCATGTCCTTGGAGAAATTGAGGGAATGATTCAGGCTTTCGTCAATCTGAAGTGAACCGATGTGGCGAGGGAGCAAGCTCCCTCACCACAGGGGGTCACCTCAACTTGCGGAGTGCTGCTGCCCCCAGGCCAGTAGCCCTTGCAGCAGTTCTTTCAACACCACCTGGGTTGGCGCCGCCAAGTCAGGGCGATAGCGGAACGGCTCGAACTCTTCCATATAGGTGCACTGTCCCAGTTCCAGTTGCACCGCGTGGATGTTCTCGGCCGGGTTGCCGTAGTGACGGGTGATGTGGCCGCCCTTGAAGCGCCCGTTGAGCACATGGCTATAGTCCGGGTGGCGGGCGCAGATGGCCTCCAGTTGACTGGCCAGCTGTGGATCGCAACTGGCGCCATTGAAGGTGCCCAGGTTGAAGTCCGGCAGCTTGCCGTCGAACAGGTGCGGGATGATCGAGCGGATCGAGTGGGCATCGAACAGCAGCGCGTAGCCGAATTCGGCTTTGAGCCGCGCCAGCTCCTGCTGCAAGGTGCCGTGGTACGGCGTCCAGACCTGCTCCAGGTAGGTGGCACGTTCTTGCGCGGACGGCTCCAGCCCTTCGCGGAACAACGGCACGCCATCAAACAGCGTCGCCGGGTACAGGCCGGTGGTCGCGCCGACGTACAGTGGCTTGTCGTCGGACGGACGATTGAGGTCGATGACGAACCGCGAATACTCCGCCGCCAGGGTGCTGGCGCCCAGTTCAGCGGCAAACTCGTAGAGCGTTGGAATGTGCCAGTCCGTGTCCGGCAGGCTGCGTGCCTCAGGGATCAAACCGGCCTCGACCGCAGGCGTCAGGCGCACACCGGCATGGGGCATGCTGATCAGCAGCGGCACCCGGCCTTGTTTGAAGTTCAGAACCTTATCCACAGCTGTTCTCCTATAACTCGACTTCAACGCCGTGACGCACGACGCGTTTTTCCAGGTCGCCGCCCAACCAGTACGACAGGTCGGCCGGACGATCGATTTGCCAGGCGACGAAGTCAGCAACTTTGCCCACTTCCAGCGAACCATGGGTCTGCTCCATGCCCAAGGCCGTGGCCGCATGAATGGTCGCGCCGGCCAGGGCCTCTTCCGGGGTCATGCGGAAGCAGGTGCAGGCCATGTTCAGCATCAGGCGCAACGACAGTGCCGGCGAGGTGCCGGGGTTGAGGTCGCTGGCGATGGCGATTTTCACGCCGTGCTTGCGCAGGGCTTCCATCGGCGGCAATTGGGTTTCGCGCAGGAAGTAAAAGGCGCCGGGCAACAGCACCGCGACCGTACCGGACTTGGCCATGGCGATGGCATCGTCTTCGGTCATGAACTCCAGATGATCGGCCGACAACGCGTGATAACGCGCCGCCAGGCTGGAACCGTGCAGGGACGACAGTTGCTCGGCGTGCAGTTTCACCGGCAAGCCGAGTTTCTGTGCGGCGATGAACACCCGCTCGACCTGGGCCGGCGAAAACGCCAGGTACTCGCAGAACGCATCCACCGCATCCACCAGCCCTTCGGCTGCCAGTGCCGGGAGCATTTCGCTGCAGATATGGTCGATGTAGTCGTCGGCGCGGTCGGCATACTCCGGCGGCAAGGCGTGAGCGGCCAGGCAGGTGCTGCGCACGCTGACCGGCAGTTCGGCGCCAAGACGACGGATCACCCGCAGGATTTTCCGCTCGCTGGCCAGGTCCAGGCCATAACCGGATTTCATCTCGATGCTGGTCACACCGTCACGCAGCAGGCTTTTCAGGCGCTTGGCGGCGCTGGCGAACAGTTCGTCCTCGCTCGCTGCGCGAGTCGCGCGCACGGTGCTGGCAATGCCACCACCGGCGGCTGCGATCTCGGCATAACTGACGCCCTGCAGACGTTGTTCGAACTCGCCGCTGCGGTTACCGCCGAACACCGTATGGGTGTGGCAGTCGATCAGGCCCGGAGTGACCCAGGCCCCCGCGAGGTCATGGACCTCGGGGTAATAATCGGACGGCAGCTCGCTACGTGGACCGATCCACTCAATGTGCGCACCTGACGTCACGATGGCGGCATCCTCGATGATCGAGTAAGTGCCCTGCGCCATGCTTGCAACGTGGCAGTGTTGCCAGAGAGTTTTCATCCGAGGCCTCCGTTAGGTTATCGATGAGACAAAGAAGAGTCGTGGGTGATCTCGACCGCTTGCCCGGCCGCCGGTTTGACCCACAGCTTGTAAGCGATCACCAGCAGCACGATCCACACCGCGCCGACCACCAGCGCCGCCTGGGTATCCGGGAAGTAGCCCAGTACACCGAAGACGAACAGCATGAACACAATCGCCGCTGCCGGTGCATAAGGCCAGAACGGAACCGGGAAGTGCAACTGAGCGACTTGCTCGCGAGTCATGGAGCGACGCATGGCCACCTGAGTGACCAGGATCATCAACCAGACCCAGACGGTCGCGAAGGTCGCAATCGAGGCGATCACCAGGAACACGTCTTTCGGGATCAGGTAGTTCAACACCACGCCGCCGAGCAACGCTGCGCCCATCACCACTACAGTCATCCAGGGCACGCCCTGTTTCGACAGTTGGGCAAAACTTTTTGGTGCATGACCTTGCTGGGCCAGACCGTACATCATGCGGCCGGCGCCAAAGATGTCGCTGTTGATCGCCGAAACCGCCGCCGAGATCACCACGATGTTGAGGATGGTCGCCGCCGAGCTGATGCCCAGGTTGTCGAAGATCTGCACGAACGGGCTGCCCTGGCTGCCAATCTGCGGCCACGGATAGATGGCCATCAGTACAAACAACGTCAGCACGTAGAACAGCAGAATGCGCAATGGCACCGCATTGATCGCCCTTGGAATCACCCGCTGCGGGTCCTTGGCTTCACCCGCCGTGATACCGATGATTTCGATACCACCGAACGCGAACATCACCACGGCCAACGATGCGACCACGCCGCCGATGCCGTTAGGCATGAAGCCGCCATGGGCCCAGAGGTTGTCCAGGCCGGTGGCCTGTTCGGTGCTGGCTGAACCGATCCCGAACAGCATGATGCCGAAACCGCCGAGGATCATCGCGACGATGGCGGCGACTTTCAGCAGCGACAGCCAGAACTCCATCTCACCGAAGACCTTGACGTTGCACAGGTTAAGCCCGCCGATCAGGAGCACGATGCCCAGTACCCAGACCCAGCGCGCGACCTCCGGGAACCAGAAGCCCATATAGATGCCGAACGCGGTGACGTCCGCCAGGCAGACGATGATCATCTCGAAGGCATAGGTCCACCCCAGGATGAAGCCGGCCATCGGCCCCAGGTAGGTGCTGGCGTATTGACCGAAAGAGCCTGCAACCGGGTTGTGCACCGCCATCTCGCCAAGGGCGCGCATGACCATGAACACCGCTGCGCCACCAATCAGGTAGGCCAGCAGCACGGCAGGCCCCGCCATCTGGATGGCTGAGGCGGAACCGTAAAAAAGCCCGGTGCCGATCGCCGACCCCAGTGCCATGAAGCGAATATGTCGGGCGGATAGCCCGCGTTTCAAGCCTTTGTCTGGCTGTTGCATTGCTCGTCCCTAATTGTTGTTATCGGCGCAAATCGATTCGCAGGCAAACCTACTCCCACAGGTTCAGCGCAATCCTTGTGGGAACGGGCTTGCCCGCGATGGGGCCCTTACAGGCTCGGCAACAACTTCGCCATCACCAGCTCATTCAGGCAGCGCGATGCCAGCAGCTCGCTCGCGGCGTTGATGTCCGGTGCGAAGAAACGGTCTTTCTCGTAGAACGGTACTTTGGCGCGCAAGGTGCTGCGGGCTTTTTCCAGTTTCGACGAGGTTTTCAGGCCGTCGCGCAGGTCCAGGCCCTGGCAGGCAGCCAGCCACTCGACCGCCAGGACACCACGGGTGTTCTCGGCCATTTCCCACAGACGCTTGCCAGCCGCCGGAGCCATCGATACGTGGTCTTCCTGGTTGGCGGAAGTCGGCAGGCTGTCCACCGAATGCGGATGGGACAACGCCTTGTTCTCGCTGGCCAGTGCGGCCGCGGTTACCTGGGCGATCATGAAGCCGGAGTTCACGCCACCGTTGGCCACCAGGAACGGCGGCAGTTGCGACATGTGCTTGTCCATCATCAACGAGATGCGGCGTTCGCTCAGGGAGCCGATTTCAGCGATGGCCAGGGCCATGTTGTCGGCGGCCATGGCAACAGGTTCGGCGTGGAAGTTGCCGCCGGAGATCACGTCACCTTCAGCCGCGAACACCAACGGGTTGTCCGATACGGCGTTGGCTTCGATCGCCAACACTTCAGCGGCCTGGCGGAACTGGGTCAGGCAGGCGCCCATGACTTGTGGCTGGCAACGCAGGGAGTACGGGTCCTGAACCTTCTCGCAGTTCTCGTGCGAATCGGACACTTCACTGCGCTCGCCCAGCAGGTCGCGGTAAGCCGCGGCAGCGTCGATCTGGCCTTTCTGGCCACGGGCAGCATGGATCCGCGCATCGAACGGCGAGCGCGAGCCCAGTACCGCTTCAACGGTCAGGCCACCCAGCGCCAAGGCGCCAGCGAACAGGTCTTCACCTTCGAACAGGCCACGCAGGGCGTAAGCAGTCGATACCTGAGTGCCGTTGAGCAGGGCCAGGCCTTCTTTGGCGGCCAGGGTCAGCGGGGTCAGGCCGGCGACTTTCAGCGCTTCGGTGGCCGGCAGCCATTCACCTTTGTAACGGGCCTTGCCTTCGCCCAGCAGCACCAGCGACATGTGGGCCAGGGGCGCCAGGTCACCGGACGCACCGACCGAGCCTTTCAATGGGATGTGCGGGTAGACCTCGGCGTTGATCAGGGTGATCAGCGCGTCGATCACTACCCGGCGAATACCGGAGAAGCCACGGCTCAGGCTGTTGACCTTGAGCACCATGATCAGGCGCACCAGGGCGTCGGAGATCGGCTCGCCGACACCGGCGGCGTGGGACAGCACCAGCGAGCGCTGGAGGTTTTCCAGGTCTTCGCTGGCAATACGAGTCGAGGCCAGCAGGCCGAAACCGGTGTTGATGCCGTAGGCCGTGCGGTTTTCCGCGAGGATCTGTTCCACGCAGGCAACGCTGGCTTCGATTTGCTCCGATGCACTGTCGTCCAGCGTAACGCTGACCGGTTGTTGGTACACGGCACGCAGTTGGGCAAGGCTCAGTTGGCCTGGGATAAGGTTCAGCGCAGTCACATTCATTCTCCTTTTGAGAGTTTTCTATTAACTAACCAGACGCTCCGGATAAATCCGTTGTCCGTCGCTTCCCGCTTTTTGAGGGGGTTAGCGCCTTGGCACGCTGGCTGGGTCGAGATCAGTACAGGGTCGGTAACACGTTTTGCAGCAATGTCGGGTCTTTCAAAATCAAGGCCGCACTGGCGATGTCCGGTGCCAGCCAGCGGTCCTGGTCGTAGGGCTCAACGCGCTCGCGCAGCAGGCGCCAGGCGATGTCGGTACCGACGCCGAAACGCTGGTCCTTGAGGAATTCGAACGCCTGGGCTGCCAGCAGGTACTCGATGGCGAGGATCTGCGTGCAGTTTTCCAGCACCCCGTGCAGCTTCAGCGCCGCGTTGGTGCCCAGGCTCAAATGGTCTTCCTGCAAGCCCGAGGTCACGTAGTTGTCGAGTACCGCCGGTTGCGCCAACTGACGGTTTTGCGCACACAGCGAGGCCGCGACGTACTGGGCGATCATCATCCCGGAGTTCACCCCGGGATTGGCCACCAGGAACGCCGGCAGGCCACTGACGTGCGGGTTGATCAAGCGATCGAGGCGACGTTCGGCAATCGAGCCGATTTCCGCCATGGCAATCGCCATCAAGTCGGCCGCCAGGGCCACCGACTGACCGTGGGGGTTAGCCTGGGACACCACGCGGAAGTTGTCCGGCGTGCCCAACAGCATCGGGTTGTCGGAAACGCCGTTGAGCTCGGTTTCAATCTGTTTGGTCGCGTGCGCCAGCTGATCGCGGGCAGCGCCGTGAACCTGCGGGATCGAACGAATGCTCAGGGCATCTTGAGTACGAATACCCAGGCTGGCCGCGATCACTTCGCTGCCATCGAGCAAGGCCCGCAGATTGATCCCCACCTGCTGCATGCCCGGATGCGGTTTGAGCGCAATGATCTCGGCATCGAAGGCCGCTATCTGACCGCGCTGGGCTTCGAAGCTCATGGCACTGATCACGTCGGCCCATTGCAGCAAATGGGTAGCGTCGGCCAGGGCCAGGCAGCTGAGGCCGCTCATGCACGGCGTGCCGTTGACCAGGCACAGGCCGTCTTTGGCGCCGAGCACCACCGGCTTCAGGCCTTCTTCGGCCAGGGCTTGCTGCGCCGGGACGATCTGCCCACGGTAGCTGACATTGCCGACACCCAGCAGGGCAACGCCGATGTGGGCCATGTGCGTCAGGTAACCCACCGAGCCTTGGGACGGCACTTGCGGGGTGATGCCCCGGTTGAGCAGCGCCAGCAGCCCTTCGACCACTTGCCGGTGCACGCCGGACTTACCATTGCTGTAGTTGAGGATCGCCGCGCAAATGATCGCCCGGGTCTGCTCGTTCGTCAGTGGCGCACCAACGCCACAGGCGTGGCTGAGCAAGGTGTTGCGCGACAACTGGCTCAGTTGCTCGCCTTGCAGGGAGACGTTGCACAGCGCGCCTAGGCCGGTGTTGACGCCATAGGCACGTTCGCCGCTGACGACGATGCGCTGGACGATGGCCTGGGCGTTTTCGATCCGCACCCAGGTACTGGCCGCCAGCTCAAGCTGTGCGCCACCCCGTGCGACCGCCACCACATCCTGCCAACGCAACGGGGTATCGGCGATAACGATTTTTTCAGTCTGGGACATTTGAAGCCTCATACAAACTTTGTTGATGCGTTACATCCGTGGCGAGGGAGCTTGCTCCCGCTGGGGTGCGAAGCAGCCCCAAACATTCTGCGACCGCTACGCGGTCGAACGGGAGCAAGCTCCCTCGCCACACAACAGTCTCGCCATCATCGACACTCAAACCACCGCCGCACGCCGCTGCACAAAACGGTCAACGTACTCATCCGCCGGCGAATGCAGGATCTCTTTCGGCGTGCCGACCTGGATCAGGCGGCCGTCCTTGAGGATCGCGATGCGGTTGCCGATGCGCACGGCTTCATCGAGGTCATGGGTGATGAACACGATGGTCTTGTGCAAGGTCTTCTGCAGTTCCAGCAACTGGTCCTGCATTTCGGCGCGGATCAGTGGGTCAAGGGCGCTGAAGGCTTCGTCCATCAAGATGATGTCGGTGTCGGCCGCCAGTGCCCGGGCCAGGCCTACGCGCTGGCGCATGCCACCGGACAGCTGATGCGGGTATTTGTTTTCGTAGCCTTTGAGGCCCACGGTGTTGATCCATTGCAGGGCACGTTCACTGCACACTTGCTTGCTTTCGCCGCGCACTTTCAGGCCGTAGGCGACGTTGTCCAGCACGCTCTTGTGGGGCAGCAGGCCGAAGCTCTGGAACACCATGCTGATCTTGTGCCGGCGAAACTCGCGCAGTGCCTCCATGTCGTATTGCAGGATGTCCACGCCGTCCACCAGGATCGCGCCGCTGGTCGGGTCGATCAGGCGGTTGAAGTGGCGCACCAGTGTCGACTTGCCGGAACCCGACAGGCCCATGATCACGAAGATCTCGCCGGTGCCGATACTCAGCGACAGGTCATTGACCCCGACCACGCAGCCGGTTTCGGCCAGCACCTGGTCTTTGCTCTTGTTCTGGCGAATCATGTCCAGCGCGTCAGCCGAACGATTGCCGAAAATCTTGAAGACGTTTTTGACTTCGATCTTGGCTGCGTTGCTCATTTGCTCACCTCATGCCGTGGCCGGCCGTAGGCCTGGGTAATGCGGTCGATGACCACAGCGAGAATCACGATCGCCAAACCGGCTTCCAGGCCGCGTCCGACGTTGAGGGTCTGAATGCCGACCAGCACGTCCTCACCCAGGCCACGGGCGCCGATCATCGAGGCGATGACCACCATCGACAGGGCCATCATGGTGGTCTGGTTGATCCCGGCCATGATGCTCGGCAGGGCCAGTGGCAATTGCACACCGAACAGTTGCTGCCAGCGGTTGGCACCAAACGCATTGATCGCTTCCATCACCTCGCCGTCGACCTGGCGGATACCCAGGTCGGTCAGACGAATCAGCGGCGGCGCGGCGTAGATCACCGTGGCGAAAATCGCCGGGACCTTGCCCAGGCCGAACAGCATCAGCACCGGAATCAGGTACACGAAGCTCGGCATGGTTTGCATGATGTCCAGCAGCGGCATCAGCACCGAACGCAGACGGTTGCTGCGCGCCGACAGAATGCCCAGCGGCACGCCGATCAGCACCGAGATGACCGTCGCCACCAGCATCAGCGCGAGCGTCTGCATCAGTTTGTCCCACAGGCCAACCGCGCCGACCAGGAACAGCAGACCGACGATGACGCCCGTGGTCACCACTTTGCGGGTCGCGTGCCAGGCAACGCCCGCCACGATCGCCAGCATCAACCACCAAGGCGCCGCACGCAGCAGGCCTTCGAGGTTGACGATGGCCCAGAGCAGGGTGTCGGAGATGTGGCGGAACACATCACCGTAGTTGGTGACCAGCGAATCGACCCAACTGTTGACCCAGTCGGCGATGGAAAAGGTAAAGCTTTCGGGAAACATAAGAGGCTCTCAATCAAGGGGTTGCGATCAAGTGTCCGACTGCCGTTTAGGCAGCCGGAAGGCTTGACCTACAAGGCCGCGTCGATTTTCTTGGCTGCGTCTTCACTCACCCAGGCGTGCCAGACTTCAGGATGTTCCTTCAGGAAGATCTTGGCCAGTTTTGGCGACTCGATCCGCTCTTTGGTCATGCGCGCCAGGTTCTGGTTCAGCAGATCGATAGGCAGGTTGACCTTCTCGAGCACGGTGACCAGTTCCGGAGCCTCGTCGTGGAAGGTCTTGGACAGACCGACCTTGATGTTCACGCTCTTGTCCACGCCTGGCTTCTCTTCCAGCTTCACCACGTCGATCTGGCCCATCAGCGGGGTTGGCGACCAGTAGTAGAACAGGATCGGCTCGCCACGCTTGTAGCTCGACAGTATGGCGGCATCCAGCGCCGGGCCGGTGCCTGGGCGGAAGTTGGTGTAGGTGCTTTCCAGGCCGTAGCTCTTGAGCATTTCGCTGTTGTCCAGCTCACAGGTCCAGCCAGCCGGGCAGTTATAGAAACGGCCCTTGGACGGCTCTTCCTGGTCCTTGAACACCGCGGCGTATTTACCCAGGTCGGCAATGTTTTTCAGGTCCGGCGCCTTGGCTTCCAGCTTGCGCTTGGCATCGCCTTCAATCACATAGCGCGGTACGTACCAGCCTTCGACGGCACCCACCACCGGCGCGCCGACACCGACGACCTTGCCGGCTTTCTCGGCCTTGTTCCAGACTTCGCTGCGGCCTACCCACTCCTCGGCGAAGACTTGAATATCGTTGCTGCCCAGGGCGTTCTCCATGGTGATGGAGTTGCCTGGCAGGCTGTCAGTCTTGCAGTCGTAGCCTTTCTCCAGTACCACCTGCATCACGTCGGTCAGCAGCATGGCGCTTTCCCAGTTCAGCCCGGCGAATTTCACCGGCTTGCCGGACTCACACCAGCCGGCGGCCTGAGAGGCGCCTGCGCTGGCCAACAGGCCCACGGAAATCAAAGTGCTCAGCAGAGTCTTGTTCATTTTCATTGTGTGACGCTCCTAATCAAGAATTGGCTTACGGCAGTCAAGAGGCATCCAGTCCTGTCCACGTCCAATTGAGCCAGTCCGCTGTAGCGCGGCGTGCTCCACTCAGCTTTTGTACGGTCACCGCCTTGATCTGCGGGCTATCGCCGGGACGATCGCCAACCTCTGCGGGCACTGCTACAGGCGCTGGCTTGCCTGACACGCGGACAAGCCAGCCCCTGCACGACCAGGTGTTACTTACCCGTGATCATCGGCAGGTTCAGACCCTGCTCTTTGGCACAATCGATCGCGATCTGGTAGCCGGCGTCGGCGTGGCGCATAACGCCAGTGGCCGGGTCGTTGTGTAGAACACGAGCAATACGCTCAGCTGCTTCATCAGTACCGTCGCAGACAATCACCATGCCCGAGTGCTGGGAGAAGCCCATGCCGACGCCGCCGCCGTGGTGCAGGGAAACCCAGGTCGCGCCGCTGGCGGTGTTGAGCAAGGCGTTGAGCAGTGGCCAGTCGGACACAGCGTCGGAACCGTCCTGCATGGATTCGGTTTCGCGGTTCGGGCTGGCAACCGAACCGGAGTCCAGGTGGTCGCGACCGATCACGATCGGTGCCGACAGCTCGCCGCTGCGTACCATTTCGTTGAACGCCAGGCCGAGCTTGGCGCGCAGGCCCAGGCCCACCCAGCAGATACGGGCCGGCAGGCCCTGGAAGCTGATGCGCTCGCGCGCCATGTCCAGCCAGTTGTGCAGGTGGGCGTCGTCCGGGATCAGCTCCTTGACCTTGGCGTCGGTCTTGTAGATGTCTTCGGCGTTACCCGACAGCGCCGCCCAACGGAACGGGCCGATGCCACGGCAGAACAGTGGACGGATGTAGGCCGGTACGAAACCCGGGAAGTCGAATGCGTTCTCGACGCCTTCTTCTTGCGCCATCTGGCGGATGTTGTTGCCGTAGTCGAAGGTCGGAACCCCCATTTTCTGGAAGTCCAGCATGGCCTTGACGTGCACGGCCATCGATTGCTTGGCGGCTTTCACCACAGCGGCCGGCTCGGTCTTGGCGCGAGCGCGGTATTCGTCCCAGGTCCAGCCGGCTGGCAGGTAACCGTTGAGAGGGTCGTGGGCGCTGGTCTGGTCGGTAACCATGTCCGGGCGTACGCCGCGCTTGACCAGTTCTGGAAGGATTTCAGCCGCGTTGCCCAGCAGGGCGATGGAAATCGCCTTGCCTTCCTTGGTGTATTTGGCGATACGCGCCAGAGCGTCGTCGAGGTCGGTGGCTTGCTCATCGACATAGCGGCTGTTCAAACGGAAATCGATGCTGACCTGTTGGCATTCAATGTTCAGCGAGCAAGCGCCGGCCAGCGTCGCGGCCAGAGGTTGAGCACCGCCCATACCGCCCAGACCCGCGGTCAGGACCCAACGGCCTTTCAGGTCATCGTTGTAGTGCTGGCGACCGGCTTCGACGAACGTTTCGTAGGTGCCTTGAACGATGCCCTGGCTGCCGATGTAGATCCAGCTGCCGGCGGTCATCTGGCCGTACATGGCCAGGCCCTTGGCATCGAGTTCGTTGAAGTGTTCCCAGCTCGCCCAGTGCGGCACCAGGTTGGAGTTGGCGATCAGTACGCGCGGGGCGTTGCTGTGAGTCTTGAACACGCCGACCGGCTTGCCGGATTGCACCAGCAGGGTCTCGTCGTCGTTCAGGTTGGTCAGGCTTTCGACGATCTTGTCGTAGCATTCCCAGTTACGCGCAGCACGACCGATACCACCGTAAACCACCAGTTCTTTAGGGTTCTCGGCGACTGCCGGGTCGAGGTTGTTCATCAACATGCGCAGCGGCGCTTCGGTCAGCCAGCTCTTGGCGGTCAGCTTGTTACCGCGAGCAGCGCGGATTTCAACGTCACGAAATTTTGTCGGCTTATTCTCAGTCACGAAAAGAACTCCTCAGTAATCAATCCAAACCAACCCAGGCAGTGGGCGAGCGAGCCAATGGGCAATCAATGCACATCGGCGAATCAGTGGACGACGGTCGAGTCTCCGTGACTCATACGCATACGTCTTTACTTGTACATACAAGCATATGCAATCAAGCGGCCAACTTGTTGGCAACCCGTTCAATAAAGTCCTGAACCTGGCTGAAACGCCCATGGGGAAAGGGTTTGGCGAGCGGCGATTTTTTCTGGAGGCGTTTTGCGAGGAGGTGACGAATGTTACTTGAGCGGGATTTTGCGCCACCCTGGGGCGTTCGGTAACACGCGAGACACAATTGAGTGCATTCAAGAAACACCCTGCAACCACATCAGAAGCGTCCCACTCCACCTCTATCAATCCTCGCCGACTTCGTAAGCAACACCCTTTGATGCCACTCACGCGAGGAACACCCTATGAAACAGTGGAAAGTCAGAACCCATCTCCTGCTGCTTGCCGGCACCCTGCTGACCAGCTTGATGTGCATCGGCGCACTCGGGCTGTACGGGATGCGCTCCACGGTCCAGGACTGGAGACGGTTTACCTCGACCGGGTCATCCCGCTGCAGGACTTGAAGAAAATTGCCGAGCTGTATTCCGTCCGGATCGTCGACGCCATACACAAGGCCCGGGACGGCGCCTACACAGCAGCACAAGCCGCTGAACAGATCAGCCTGGCGTTACCCGAGATCGAACAACGCTGGCTCAGCTACCAGTCGACGCAGTTGATTGCCGACGAAGTGCAACTGATCAGCGAAATCACCCCGTTGATGCAGGCAACCGAAGCTCCGCTACGGCACTTGCAGACGCTACTGAACCGCAGCGATCTCTCAAGCCCGAGCCTGGAGCACTTCGCCGCCCGACAGCTCTACCCCTTGATAGACCCGTTGACCTCGCTGTTTTCGCAACTGACCGACGTTCAACTGGAAGAGGCCCGAAAACAGTACGAGCTCAGCCACGCTCGCTACGAGTTCTATATGAAGCTGGAGGTGATTGTCCTGGCGTTGACGCTGCTGTTCGCAAGCCTCTACGCCGCGATGTTCTGCGCCAGACTGGTTCGCTACCTGGGCGCCGAGCCCCACGAACTGGCCGCCATCAGCACACACATCGCTCAGGGCCAGCTCTTCGATCCGCCCACCATCACCGCAACCACTACGGGGGTCATGCAGTCCGTCGAGGCAATGCGGCGTAGCCTGCGCACCATGATCGGCAAAATTCGCGAGGCCTCGCGGCACATCGAGGCCTCGACGAGAAGCCTCGGCACCTCGTCCGAGCAAGGCCTGAAACAGGCCGCCGAACAAACCAGTGCAGCGTCTTCCATTGCCGCGGCCGCTGAACAGATGTCGGCCAATATCACCCACATCGCCGAGAGTGCCGTGCAAGCGCGCGATACCACGCAAAAAGCCGAACAGATCACCGTCCAAGGCATTGCCACCATGGACCGATCCATCATCGAAATGCAGAAAATCGCGCAATTGGTGACCCAGACATCGAGCGATCTCGATCAACTGACCCGGCATTCCAACGCCATCGGAAAAATCGTCGACGTGATCCACAACATCGCCGAACAGACCAACCTGCTCGCACTCAATGCCGCCATCGAGGCCGCCCGGGCCGGGGATCAAGGCCGCGGGTTTGCCGTGGTTGCCGAAGAAGTACGGGAGCTGGCGATCCGCACGACCCGGTCCACCGCCGAGATCGTGACGCTGGTGAGTACCATCCAGAGCGGCATGCGCAAAGCGAACAACAGCATGAGCGCCGGTCGTGAGCGGGTGCTGCAGGGCCAGCAACTGATCGACAGCGCCGGCGCGTCCATGAATGATGTAAAAAGCGCGCTGGATGAGTCACTCGACGCGGTCAGCCAGATCTCCCACGCCTTGCAGGAGCAGCGTGCAGCCAGCGAAGACGTCGCGCGCAATGTGGAAACCGTCGCACAGCGCGTTGAGGAAAATGTCTCGGCACAACAGGACGTCGTGACAACCACTCACGCGCTCAAGCGGATGTCGAGTGAACTGGAAGAAACCGTTCGAGGCTTCATCCTCGAACGGGAATAACCGGCATTACCGGTGCTGCGTCAACTCGATTACGCAGCACGGGCCATTGACGGACATTTCCAGCAAACCGGTGTTACCGTCCAGTTGCAGGCAATCATGGCGACCCAGTTGCCGGGCGCCTTCACTCAGCTTCACTTCAAGTTGCTCGGTGACACTGAACACCAACACGCTGCCCGCTGAAGTAAAGAAACGCCGCTCACCGTCCAGCCACTGTAACCGTGCGCCAAAACGCTTTGGCGCATAGATCAGGTTGAAGTCACGTATCGCCCCACCCAGCAGTGTGCAGGACACCTGGCTCTCGCCACTGAAGGCAAAGGGATCCAGCGGTAACAGGGGGCGCGCGTCCTGGCCGTCGACGGTCAAGCTCATGCCGTCTCCTTGCAGCACAGTGATGACCCGTTGATACCCTGCGAACGTGGAAAAGCCGCCCGACTCACCGATATCGGCAATCGACAGGCGCCAGCCGAACCCGTCCAGGCCCGTGCCCGCATCGCGGGTGATTTCTTCGGTGCTACCGCCGCCGTTTTTCCACGGCATGCGCGGATAATCAGCCGCGCGCAAGACCTTCAACTGACTCATTTACGCCTCTCACTTATGAAACCGCCCTTCCAGGCGATGACGGGAACCGGGGTGGATCAAACGAGCGGCGGTCACCGGCTGACGACCCGACCAGGTGCGGCGACGAATCAGCAGGCACGGCTCGCCCTTTTCGATTTGCAGCAGTTTGCATTCGCTCGACTCGGCCAGGATCGCCTCTACGACGTGCTCGCCCTCCGTCAACGGCGCCACCTGGTTCAGGTAGGCGTATGGCGTTTGCACGGTGAAGTCCTGCTTGAGGTAGTCCGGCGCCACCAGCGCGTTGACGAAGCGATCCTCGATTTGCACCGGGATGTCGTTTTCGTAGTGCACGATCAGCGAATGGAAGACCTTCTGCCCTTCACGCATGTCCAGCGCCAGGGCGCGCTCGGAACCGGCGGCTTCTTCTTCCAGGGTAATGACCTGGCACGTGTGGCGATGGCCACGGGAGGCGATTTCGTCGGCGATGTTGTGCACTTCAAACAATGCAGACTGGCTCTTGGGTTCGGCGACAAAGGTGCCGACGCCCTGCATGCGCACCAACAGGCCGTCCGCCGTCATCTCGCGCAGCGCGCGGTTGATGGTCATGCGACTGAAACCCAACTGGCTGACCAGCTCGCTTTCCGACGGCACACGGTAGTGCGGCGGCCAGTTCCCACTGTCGATTTGCTGGGTGATCATCTGTTTGACGCGGGCGTACAAGGGCGCCGGACTGTCGCCCAGATTGGCACTCAGCGGCGTGATGGCAGGCGGAGTCGGCACAGGAAATCCTTGTTGATTGATGAAGGTGACTAGCTTGCCGGAGTTTACCGAGCAGGCAAACGTCTGTATATGTATATACAAATAACACACGATGGGGTGCTGAACCATGTCCGCCTTCTTTGCCGAACGCGCGTTACTGCCTAGTGGATGGGCCAACAATGTACGTCTAGAGGTCAGTGCCGATGGCCTGCTGACCCACATCCAGGCCGATGCGAGCGCTGAAGGCGCCGAACGATTGAGTGGTCCTGTGCTGCCGGGCATGCCGAACCTGCACTCCCACGCGTTCCAGCGGGCGATGGCCGGCCTGGCCGAAGTGGCCGGCAATCCGAACGACAGCTTCTGGACCTGGCGCGACCTGATGTATCGCCTCGTCGGAAAAATCAGCCCGGAACAACTGGGGATCATCGCTCGCCAGCTGTACATCGAAATGCTCAAGGCCGGCTACACCTCGGTCGCCGAATTCCATTACGTGCACCACGACCACAACGGCCAGCCTTACGCGGACCCGGCCGAACTGTCGCTGCAGATCAGCCAGGCGGCCAGTGCCGCGGGGATAGGCCTGACCTTGCTGCCGGTGCTCTACAGCCACTCCGGGTTTGGTGGCCTGGCACCGAACGACGGCCAGCGGCGCTTTATCAACAGCACGGAAAACTACCTGAGCCTGCAAGCACGCCTGCAACCGATCCTGGCGCAGCAAGCGGCGCAAACCCTGGGAGTGTGTTTCCACTCGTTGCGCGCGGTCACGCCACAACAAATCAGCGAAGTACTGGCGGCCAGCGACAAGCAGTGCCCGGTGCACATCCACATCGCCGAACAGCAAAAGGAAGTCGACGACTGCCTGGCCTGGAGCGGTCGCCGTCCACTGCAATGGCTCTACGAGAACACCGACGTCGATCAACGCTGGTGCCTGGTCCACGCCACCCACGCCAACCCGGAAGAAGTCAGCCTGATGGCCAGGAGTCGCGCCATCGCCGGCCTGTGCCTGACCACCGAAGCCAACCTGGGCGACGGGATTTTCCCGGCCGTGGATTTCCTCGCCCAAGGCGGACGCCTGGGCATTGGCTCTGACAGCCATGTATCGCTGAGTGTGGTGGAAGAACTGCGTTGGCTGGAATACGGCCAGCGCCTGCGCGACCAACGCCGCAATCGCTTGTATGGCACCCATCAGCCGATGGTCGGTCGCACCCTGTACGACGCCGCGCTCGATGGCGGCGCGCAAGCCCTGGGCCAGCCGATAGGCGCCCTGGAGGTCGGCAAGCGCGCCGACTGGCTGGTACTCGACGGCAACGACCCTTACCTGGCGACCGCCAGTGGCGACGGGATCCTCAACCGTTGGTTGTTTGCCGGCGGCGACCGTCAGGTGCGCGACGTACTGGTCAATGGCAAGTGGGTGGTGCGCGACGGGCATCATGCTGGCGAGGAAGAAAGCAGCCGGGCCTTCACCCAGGTACTGCGCAACCTGCTCGGCTGATCGCCGGGACTGGCAAGGGCTTTTGTGGCGAGGGAGCTTGCTCCCGCGGGGTTGCGAAGCAACCCCAAGCTCAGTCAATGTGTTCCTGGCAAAGGAATTCGACAGCCGGACTGCGACTGCTACGCCCGGGCGCGGACCGGCCGGCGGGAGCAAGCTCCCTCACTACAGGGTTTCACCGCAGCCGCTTACTTCGAGGTCTGTGCCATCTTGGTGTCCGACACCCGCCAGATCAGGCGTGTGGTGTCGTAACCCTGCTGACGCGCCCTGCTCAGCAATTCTTCACGGGTATCGGCATTGACTTCGGGCTTGCGCGACAGCAGCCAGAGGTAACGGCGATCAGGGTTGCCGACAATCGCCGTCTGGTAGTCGTCACTGACGTACAACACCCAGTAATCGCCCTTGAATCCACCTGGCAACAGGCGGGTAAACCAGTTATCGAAGTTCACCCACAGCTTGTCGGCCTTGCCCGGAACCTGCGGCGTCGCGGTGCCCCGGACCTCTTCCCACGTCCACTCAGGCGTCAGGCAGCGATTGAGCACATCCATGTCACCGTCCGGCTTGAGGGCGTAGTGGGCTTCGGACTGCGCGCAATTACGCTGGAAGTACATGGGCATGCGCGCCAGCTCGTACCACTTGCCCTGGTAACGCTTGAGGTTGACGCTGCTGGCCGTTTTCGGCGCAAGCGAATCATTGCCAGAAGTGGCGCAGCCGGCCAACAACAGACCGGCCAAAAGAGCTATTACTAACCGCATCATTATTCTTCTCCCGTGGGCACATAGCCCCGGTTTACTTCAGGCCTTGTCCGGAAAACATCAACACTTTGTCACCGGCGAATTGCACGCTGATAAAGCTGTTCTTATCGCCCCAGGTGCAGCTGGACATGCCCAGCGCGCCGGAACAATCGGCAGGTTTTCCCAACAGTGTTTCGACTTCGACCTTGGGCATGCCCGCCGACAGTTTCGAGTAGTTTTCCTGGTTGACCTTGCTGCAGGCGGCTAACAGCACGCAAAACGACAGCAAGGCGATAGTACGCAGCGACATGGTGAAACTCCTGGAAAGAGGGGAAGGCATGGCTGCCAACCAGAAGCTTAGAAGAGAAAATCCCCTTCTGGTTCCCACCGCCGCCGGGTATTTCTTGAACGGTGGCCTGTGCATTTTTCCCGTAAATCAGACACTTTCTCGCGCCAGCCAACATTTCGTCGGTTTTCGCCAAACCCGCCTAATCTTTGGCGCCGACCTGTCGACATAGAAGCAGCGCCTGGCCTCGACCGAGGCAATTTGACGCACCTCGCTGATCAGTCCTCCCGCGGTAGCTCCTCTAATGACCAGAAACATGAAGTTCAGCCACAAGATCCTGCTCGCCGCTGCCCTTGTGGTGGCCGTTGCGTTTGCCTGTTTCATCCTGTTCAACGACTACCGCCAGCGCCAGACCCTGCGCGCCAGCACCGATTCCTCGATGCAGGAACTCGGCAGCCTGACCACCAGCAACATCCAGACCTGGCTGGAAAGCCGCATGCAGCTGCTGCAGTCGCTGGCCCAGCAAGTGGCCGTCGACGGCCCGGCACTGGACGCTCTCAAACGCACGGTCGGCCTGCCGGCGTACACCAGCAACTTCCAGTTGAGCTACTTCGGCGGTGCCGACGGCGTGATGTTCTCGGTGCCGGCCGGTAATCGCGCGGCGGACTACGACCCGCGCGCCCGTGGCTGGTACAAGGCCGCCAACAGCGCACAGCAGACCATCGTCACCGAACCCTACATCGCCGCGTCCTCGGGCAAGCTGGTGATCACCGTGGCTACCCCGGTACGCCATCAGAACCAGATGATCGGCGTGGCCGGGGCCGACATCGACCTGGGCAACGTCAGCGCGATCATCAACTCGCTGGACTTCGATGGACACGGCCACGCCTTCATCGTCAGCGCCGACGGCAAGATCCTCATTCACCCCGACAGCAAACTGGTACTCAAAAGCCTTTCCGAAGCCTATCCGAGCGGCGCGCCAAAGATCAGCCCAGGCATGCAGGAAGTCGAGGTCAACGGCAAGACCCAGTTCATCTCGTTCACCCACGTCAACGGCGTGCCCTCGGCCGACTGGTACGTGGCCCTGGTGCTCGACCAGGACACCGCCTTCTCCATGCTCAGCGAGTTCCGCACCTCGGCGATCATCGCGATGCTGATTGCCGTGGTGATCATCATCGCCCTGCTGGGCATGCTGA
The DNA here is from genome assembly GCF_900187505.1 of Pseudomonas sp. Irchel s3h17. Classification (GTDB taxonomy): domain Bacteria; phylum Pseudomonadota; class Gammaproteobacteria; order Pseudomonadales; family Pseudomonadaceae; genus Aquipseudomonas. Next base: position 57,831 of record NZ_FYDL01000003.1, on the reverse strand, counting down.
TCCGCGTGCTGATGCAGCCCCTGCTGACCATGGGCCGGGCCATGCACGACATCGCCGAAGGTGAAGGCGACCTGACCAAGCGCCTGACCATTCATGGCCATGACGAATTCGGCGCCCTGGGCACTTCGTTCAACCGTTTCGTGGAGCGGATCCACACCTCGATCCGCGAAGTGTCGTCAGCCACCGGCCAGGTCAACGAAGTGGCCATGCGGGTCGTCAGCGCCTCCAACTCATCGATGTTCAATTCCGACCAGCAAGCCTCGCGCACCAGCAGCGTCGCGGCGGCAATCAACCAGCTCGGGGCCGCCGCCCAGGAAATCGCCCAGAACGCCGCCCTCGCGTCGCAACACTCCAGCGACGCCCGTAGCCTGGCCGAGGACGGTCAGCAGGTGGTGGATAAAACCATCACGGCGATGCAGCAGCTGTCCGCCAAAATCAGCGACTCGTGCGGCAACATCGAGACACTGAACAGCAACACCGTGAACATCGGGCAGATTCTCGAGGTGATCACCAGCATCTCGCAGCAAACCAACCTGCTGGCCCTCAACGCCGCGATCGAAGCCGCTCGCGCCGGTGAAGCCGGACGCGGCTTCGCCGTGGTCGCCGACGAAGTGCGCAACCTCGCCCACCGCACCCAGGATTCGGCGCAGCAAGTGCAGAAGATGATCGAAGAACTGCAAGTCGGTGCCCGTGAGGCCGTCGCGATCATGACCGACAGTCAGCGCCAGAGCGAAAGCAGCGTCGGCATCGCCAACCAGGCCGGCGAACGCCTGGGCAGCGTGACCCAGCGCATCGGCGAAATCGACGGCATGAACCAGTCGGTCGCCACCGCCACTGAAGAACAGACCGCCGTGGTCGAGTCGATCAACGTCGACATTACCGAGATCAACACACTGAACCAGGAAGGCGTGGAAAATCTGCAATCGACCTTGCGGGCCTGTGCCGACCTTGAGCAGCAGGCGGCGCGGTTGAAGCAGTTGGTGGGTAGTTTCAGGATCTGAACTGCAGGGCGCACGCTATGTGCGCCTGTCCTGAAGGACTGACGAAGGACTGAATTAAGACTAAACTCAGTCCTATCGACGAGCGGAACCCCATCTCATGAAGCTTTCATCTCAAATCAAACCGATCAGTTACCTGAAAAGCCACACTGCCGAAATCGTCAAGACGATTACTGAGAGCCGTGAGCCTTTGGTCATCACCCAGAATGGTGAAGCAAAGCTTGTGGTCATGGATGTGAAAAGCTTTGAGGAGCAAGAAGACACGATGGCCCTGTTAAAGCTTCTGGCGATGGGTAATCGTGAAATTGAAGAGGGCAAATTCCGGGAGGCTGAAGATGTCTTTGCCGAACTGGACAGGGTCGAACATCAATGAGCTTCAAGGTCGTCCTTCTTCAATCCGCCGAACTGGATTTAAAGGAACTTCGTACCTATCTCACCAGACAGTTCTCTACCCAAGCCTGGCAGGCCACCTACAACGATCTGAAAGCCGCCATACGTCGCGTGGGAGACTCGCCCTATGCCGGGTCGATCCCTGAAGAAATCGAAAAGCTCAATCTCCACCAGTATCGACAGATACTCTCAGGAATGAACCGCATCATCTATGAAGTGAGAGCACAGATGGTCTACGTCCATATCATTGCCGACACACGGAAAAATCTACCGACATTACTGATGAAGCGACTGCTTCAAGGAAATCCGTGAACGCGCAGCAGGTTTAGAACCGCGATCCAGGCTGCGAAAGAAACGCGACTTCCTCGACCGTCGATTCCCTGCCCAACACCGCATTGCGGTGGGGAAAGCGTCCAAACCGGGCGATGATTGCCTGATGCCGTTCGGCGTAATCGAGGTTATCGGCAAACACCGCGCGTTCCGCCTCGGGTTGTTCGGCCAGCAACTGCGCAAAGCGCGAAATCGCCTCGTTCTGCACCGCCAGGTGCTCGCAATGCTCGAACACCAGGTAGATGAACACCTGCTGGATCGGCCGCAACTGCCGGTCGAAATCCGCGGCAATACCCTGCGCCACGAGCTTTTGGGCACGCAGATCACCGGCATAGGATTTGGGGTTTTCGCGAAAGATCATTCGCGGTAACTGGTCGAGCAACAACACCAGGGCCAGCCAACCTTCGGGACGTTGCGTCCACTCGGTCAATCCGCCGGCCAGTGCCTGTTCCACCAGGTCCCCGAAACGCGTGCGCGCTTCGAGATCCTGGCTGTCACGCTTACCGAACCACAACCTGCCCTGCTGTGCCGCCACCTCACTGGCGCTGTCGGCTGAACCGAACCACCAATCAAGCAACGGCTGCCAGGGCGCGGTCATGGTTACTCCTTGTGGTAAGCCGTGACGCGTTCAACTTCCTGCTTCGAGCCCAGGAACACCGCTACGCGCTGGTGCAGGCCTTCAGGCTGGATGTCGAGGATGCGCTGGTGACCGTTGGTGGACGCGCCGCCGGCCTGTTCAACCAGGAACGACATCGGGTTGGCTTCGTACATCAAGCGCAGTTTGCCCGGCTTGGAAGGCTCGCGGCTGTCACGTGGGTACATGAACAGGCCACCACGGGTCAGGATGCGGTGTACGTCGGCTACCATCGCGGCGACCCAACGCATGTTGTAGTTCTTTTTCAGCGGGCCTTCTTCGCCCGCCAGCAATTCGCCGACATAGCGTTGTACCGGCGCTTCCCAGTGACGCTGGTTGGACATGTTGATCGCGAATTCCTGAGTGGACTCCGGGATTTTGATGTCTTCGTGGGTCAGCACGAAGCTGCCCATTTCACGGTCCAGGGTAAAGCCTTTCACACCATCGCCCAAGGTCAGCACCAGCATGGTCTGTGGACCGTAGATCGCGTAACCGGCGGCTACCTGCTGGGTACCTGGCTGCAGGAAGGCCTTTTCGTTCAAGGCTTCGTTCTGGCTCAGGTGTTCGTTCGGGCAACGCAGCACCGAGAAGATCGTACCGACCGGTGCGTTGATATCGATGTTCGACGAGCCGTCCAGCGGGTCGAATACCAGCAGGTAGGCGCCTTTAGGGTACTTGCCCGGGATCTGGTAGGCATTGTCCATTTCTTCGGACGCCATGCCGGCCAGGTGACCGCCCCACTCGTTGGCTTCGAGCAGGATCTCGTTGGAGATCACGTCGAGTTTCTTCTGCACTTCGCCTTGCACGTTTTCAGTGTCCATGCTGCCCAGGACACCACCCAGGGCGCCTTTGGAGACGGCGTGGCTGATTTCCTTGCAGGCACGCGCTACCACTTCAATCAAAAAGCGCAGATCGGCAGGGGTGTTGTTGCTGCGGGTCTGCTCAATCAAATAGCGACTCAAGGTAACGCGGGACATGGACGGCTCCGGAGGAATGGGGGCTAAAAACCCGCGCAGTTTAACGCGAGTCGATGCGCAATTGTTCCTATCAGACGAGATTCGCTCAATAGAGTTCATGCGCGGGGATGAGCGTAGTTCGAATCGAAAGGGTCGTGGCGTGAGGATTGACAGAAAATCGGCGGCTTTGGCCAACAAACAGGCCGTCTTCGCCAGCCCGCTCACTCCCGCACAGATCGGCATCGCCTTGGCGAACACGATCAACGGCGGGAGCGAGTGTGCTCGCGATGGGGTGCCAAGGTACCCTCATTCAGGACTTGGCAGGCGGCTTGCGCAGCAAACTGAACGCCATCGCCGCCAGAAACACTACGCTCAGCAACAACACAGCCCACAAGCCGATTTTCTTCCAGTTCGTCGCCGGGGCAGCCGATGGCGCCGGCACTGTCGCCTGCGTGACTGCAACCCCGCCATCCACCGAGGCCTGCCCCAGGGTCGTCAGGCGCTCGGGCCGGTAATCAGGAATCAGCGTCGCCAGCGGCAAGTTCGCCGCTTTCACCGTCGCGTTACCCAGCGCCAGGGTGTACGGCCCGGCTCCTCGTGCAAGGAACACCAACTGCGTCGAGCGTACGGCATAACGTACCTTCGGAGCCTCGGCCCCCAGTCCGCCGCCACGCTCATCCACGGTCAGCTTCAACTGTTGCACGACATGGCCGGGCAGCTGCAGTTGATTTTGCACCACGTCCTGTCCGTTCTGTGTCAGGCGATAGAGCAAGCCGCTGCTCAAGGCCTGCCATGGCAGGCTGGTTTCTCGACGCCCTTCCAGGGTCACCGGTGCCAGGCTGTTGGCCTCGCCCAGTTCGACCTCGACACGCTCGACCCGCAGGCCCATCGGCAGCTGCCAGGTGTATTCACCGTCCCTCAAACGGCTACCGAACAACGGCCCGGACCAGACCAGGGGTTGCGCGACCGCACTGGAGCTGGCGCTTTTCAATTGCACCGAGGTCAATGCCGGGGCCGTCTCCGGGGCCTGCCACAACAGGCGCAAGTAACGCGCGCGCTGCCCTGGCAAACCGACTTCGTGCTGTTCGACCCGCTCGTCGGCAAATGACAAGCGCGCGACCTGCCCTTCTCCCCACGCGTGCCACCGCTGCAGGTCGTCGCTGGCCTCGATGCTGAAGCGCTGGAAGCCATCGCGCTCACTGGTCCAGTCGAGGATCAACTGCTGCAAGGGTGCCTTGATCGCGCTGGCGTCCAGCAACCAGCCACGCAGCACTTCTTCGCCGGCCTCCAGTTGACTCGATGGCTGAACCTCCACCAGCGTGCCATTGGCACTGGATTGCACCCGCACGCCTGGCACCCCGTCGCTGGCATCCGCGGTGTCGTACAGCGGGAACCACTTCACCTCATTCAGCACACCCTCGTCACCGTCCGGTGCCTGCTCCCGCGCCAGTGAATAGGCCTGCGCTTCACCGTTGCCGTTGAACACCCGCACATCACCGAGATCGGTCTGGCGCGCGCTCAACTGCACGTCCAGCGGCAACGACAGGCGATACCAGGGCCCTTCGCCGCTCAGGCTCAACGGCACTTGCGTGGTGAAGTCCGCGGGCACTTCCTGTGCCTGGACCGACAATGCCATACAGAATCCAACAACACCCAGCCAGCCCGGGTTCAACTTCATGTTCAAGACGACGCTCCTTCAGATTCATTGCCCGGTGCCTGCGGCCCGGGTACAGCATCGACACGCTTGGGTGGCAGCGGGGCAAAATAGCCCACGACCAACAACAAGACGCCCACGCCGATAAACGACACGATCCGTGCCAGCCCGCCACGGTTGCTCAATTCAACAAAGATCAACTTGGCGACCACCAGGGCGATCAATGCCGCCCCCACCAACCATACTTCCCGACGATGACGCAGATGCCCGCCGATCATCAAACTCAAGGCAATCAGCGTCCAGACGATCGACAGCCCCGCCTGCACCAGCATCGACTCCAGCAAGGCATCCAGTTCGAACGGCACCCCGCCCCACTGGTGCGCACTGCGCATCACCAAGGCCGTGAAGAAGACGAACAGCGAAACCCCGGCCACCCCCTCAGTCGCCGCTGCGGCGTAGGGCGAGCGAATCGACAACTGGCCGAGCGCACTGCGCGACCAGGCATACACGCCGAACAAGGCAAACAACAAGCCGATTTCCAGTGGATTAAACAACGGCACATAGGGCAAAGGCTCGGCCGTGCCGTCGCTGGCAATGTTCGCCAGCCAGAACCAGCCGAGCATCAGCAGTGCCAGCGGCAGTGCGGCATACACGCGGTACTCACGGGCATGGGCCGACACCGGCCACGGCCAGGCACGAGGCGCAGCCATCAGCAGCAGATACAGGCTCGGCAGAATGGCCCAGCCCAGCCAGCGCCAGGCGTTGTACTGCTCGGACAACACCAGCAGGCCATAACGCAACTCCAGCGCCAATACCGTGATCAGCAACCAGCAGCCCAGCACATGGGCCGTGCTCGACACGCGTGGCGGGAGCATCGCAGCCATACGCCGCAGCGAGATGAAATGCACCGCGAACACCGCCAGCCAGGCCAGCCAGCCAACGTCGGCCGCCGGGTGATAACGCGAATGCCAGGCCGCGACCAGCACCACCGACGCTGCGGGAGCCAGCAAACAGCCAAGAATGCCCAGCGACGGCCATTGCAAGCGCAACGCCAGCCACGTCCACAGCGCGACACTCAACGCCGAGAAGCCCAGCAACAGCGGGGCCTGCAGGTGCGGCGGCGCGAACCGCAATACCTCGGTGACCACGGCCAACGCCCACCAGGCCGCGCCCCACACCAGCAACAACTCGGACAGACGCCCTAGACTCAACGCATCGAACGCGCTGGCGTGCTGGCCAAACTGCAAGCGCCAGGCGCCAACCATGGCCGCCAGACCCAACACCATGGGCGTCCAGAACCCGCTATGGCCCAATGGCCGCAAACCTTCACTGGCGAGGGGACCAAGCAGCCCGGGGGCGGCGATCAGAAACGCCGCGCCACCCGTCACCTGTAACAACAAACCGAAGACAAAGCTCACCCGCTGCTGCAAGTACAGGCTCAACCAGATGATCAACAGACCGCTGGCGGCCCACACCGCACTCGCCGTCTGCCAGGGCAAGACGAACAGCACCGCCAGGTTGATCAGCAGCAACCCGGCCAGCAACACCAGCGACAAACCCCGCAGCAGGCGCACATCACTGCGCACCATGTCATCGCGAGCGGCGAACAACATGCCGCCGATCAACGCCAGGCCGATCAGCGAAGCCGTCATCAGTCCACTCCAGCCGGCACCGAGCACGGCCGTCGAATCGTCGTTGGCGCCGTGCAGGCGCAGCAGAAACAACACACCACCCAGCAGTTGCACGGCAAACGCGGCGAACAGGAACGTGCGCGATTGCAGGCGCAGGCCGACGAACAAGGTCACCAGGCCGGCCAACGCCCAACTGATCGCCGTGCCGTGGGTGAAGAAAAACAGCGGCGCCAGCAGATAGAGAAAGGTCAGGCCGGCGCAGGCCAGCACCGGCAAACCCTTTCTTTCCCAGGCATGGGTGTGCTCAGGGGAAGCGCTGCGCAACTGATGGAAGCTGAACAGCAACGCCGCACCGAGCATCAACGCACCCAGCGGTGGGCCGTCGAGCAGGCTGCCACCGCCGAAACCCAGTTCACTGAGGAAGGCCAGCGCCGCCCCCAGTTGCAGCAACAAGGCAAAGGCCCGGGCCAATGGTCGATGCTGACGCAAACCGAGCCAGTAGATCCCCGCCCCCTCCACCGCCCAGGCCGCCGCGGTCCAGCGCGCCTCCAGCGCCAATGGAATCGCCAGGCTGGCGAAAATCACCCCCAGCGCCAGGCAGGTTTCCGCCAACAGCAAGGCGCGGCCACCGCTGAGCAAACGCGCCAGCCCCATATAGACGAAGCCCAGCACCAGGGCGCTGAAGGCGGTGGCGAACTCCAAGTGTTGAACCAGCGCAAACTGCAGGCCGAAGCCCACCAGCGGCGGGCCGAACAGCATCGTGCCGTCGACATAATCGCCCTTGCTTGCGGACCAGCGCAGCAGCGCCTCACGGCTGTCATCCTCTGGCCCGTCGCCCAGCGCCTGCAATTTACGCCGGGCGAACAACAGGCCAATGGCCAGGTACATCAGGAAAAACAGGACCAGAAACGGCTCGGTGCTCCACAGCAGTTCCGGCGTATAGGAACGCAGGCCCCAAGCGAAACCGATGCCGAAGGTGCCGGCAAAGCCGATCAGGTTAAGCAGCCGCCAGGCCTTGAACCAGGCAATGGCCAGGATGCCGGCATTGAGCAGGGTGAAATAGCTGAACAGCGCGACATGATTGCCGGCACCCGTGGAGGTCAGGATCGGCGCGGCAAAGCCACCCAGCGCGGCCACGCACGCCAGGGCCAGGGAGTCTTGAGTGATGGCCAGAATCGCCGAGAACAGCGTCACGACCACCAGCAGTCCCAAGGCCGCCGTCGGGTCGAGCAACGGGTGCAAGCGCATGGCGGCGAACACCGTCAGGTACAACACCGCGATCCCGGTACCCTGCAGCATCAGCGCGTACTGGGTGTTGCGGTGTCGCAGCCACCAGCCCAGGCCAAGCAAGGCCAGCGCAGCGGCGGCAACGCCGGCGTAACGCAGTTCAATCGGTACCACCATGCCTTCGGTGGCGTAGCGCAGCAGGAACGCCAGGCCGAAGAACAACAACACCACGCCCACCCGCAGCACGGTATTGCCGCCGAACAGCCAATTGCGCGCAGCCACGATGGCGCGCTGGATCAGATTCGGCCCACGGGGTTCGGCGGGGGACTGCGGCTGAGCGGGTTGTGCCACCCACGGATCGACCGGCTCAGGAGTGATCGCGGTCTGTACCGTGGCCATTTCGGGCGGCAATTCCCAGACCAGCTCCTGCAGCGCAGGCACGGGTTCCGACAGGGGAGCTTGCTCAACGACGATTTCGGATGAAGGCGCTGGCTCAGTGACGGGTATTGCACCCGTGCCGCCGGTTTCGAGCAAGGCAAGCCGCTGCTCGACCGCGCCCAGGGCCACCTTCGCCAGCTCCAGCTGACGCTGCTGCTCGCCCGCTTGCGCATTCAGGCGCCGCAGCACAAGCGTCTGGCCGATACCCAGGCCGATCAGCGCGCCAATGAACGCGTCGCCGAAGGACTCATCCAGTATCCAGCCCAGCCCCCACCCAATCAGCATGAACATCCATTGCATGGTCGATATCCCTAAGCGGCCCATGGCAGGGCGAATCCGGGCAGTCCCGCGACCCGGTGCAACTGCTGCTTAGTATATCGATACGGCTCAACAACCGTTGGGCCGGGGCGCAAAATTGTTACACCCCCCTACTCCAACGCCTTCCAGATATCCGTGGCGTACTCGCGAATGGTCCGGTCAGAGGAAAACCAGCCCATTCGCGCGCTGCTGAGTACCGCCGAGCGCCACCACTCCTTCGAATCGTGCCAATGGGCGTCGACCCGCATCTGCGCGGCCCAGTAAGACTCGAAGTCGGCGCAGACCAGGAAGCGGTCGTATTCGATCAACGAATCGATCAGCCCGGTGTACCGCATCGGATCATCCGGCGAGAACACCCCGCCCCGGATCGCTTGCAGGACATCGCCAAGCCGATGGGAAGCGGCGATGTCCGGTGCGGCATGAAACTCGTGGTTCTGTTTACGCGCCTCGACCTGCTGGGCGCTCAGGCCGAAGATGAACATGTGTTCGGCACCGATGCGCTCGCACATTTCCACGTTGGCGCCGTCCAGGGTGCCGATGGTCAACGCACCGTTGAGGCCGAATTTCATGTTGCTGGTGCCGGAGGCCTCGAAGCCCGCGGTAGAAATCTGCTCCGACAGGTCGGCCGCCGGAATGATGCTCTCCGCCAGGCTGACGTTATAGTTGGGCAGGAACACCACTTTCAGCAGGCCGCGCACCGTCGGGTCGTTGTTCACGGTACGGGCGATGTCGTTGGTCAGCTTGATGATCATCTTGGCCTGGTGATAACTGGCCGCTGCCTTGCCGGCGAAGATCTTCACCCGCGGCACCCAGTCCACTTCCGGCTCGGCACGTATCGCCTGGTACAACGCCACGGTATGCAACAGGTTGAGCAACTGGCGCTTGTATTCATGAATCCGCTTGACCTGCACGTCGAACATCGCCGCCGGATTGACCGCGACCCCCAGGCGTTCGTGGATCAGATAGGCCAGGGCCTTCTTGTTGTGCAGCCGCTGCTCGGCGAACTGCTTGCGGAACGCGGTTTTTTCGGCAAACGCCTCCAGGCCAGCCAACAGCTGCTCCGGATCATCCAACAGCTCTGGGCCTAATGCATCGACCATCATCGAGGTCAGTTCGGGGTTGGCCTGGTAGAGCCAGCGGCGAAAGGTAACGCCATTGGTCTTGTTGTTGATGCGTGCCGGGTACAGCTTGTGCAACTCGGAAAACACGGTTTCGCGCATCAGCTGGGTGTGCAGGCCCGACACGCCGTTGACACTGTGGGAGCCCAGAAAGGCGAGATTGCCCATGCGCACCCGCCGGCCGTTGTCTTCTTCGATCAACGACACCGCGCGCAGCACGTCGAAATCGTGGATGCCCTTGGCCCGCAGCGAGTCGATGTGATGGGCATTGATCAGGTAAATGATCTGCATGTGCCGGGGCAGCATCCGCTCCATCAACCCCACCGGCCAGGTCTCCAGGGCCTCGGGGAGCAACGTGTGGTTGGTGTAGGACAAGGTGCCGACGGTGATCTGCCAGGCCGTCTCCCACGCCACGTCATACACATCGACCAGTTGACGCATCAGTTCGGCCACGGCAATCGAGGGGTGGGTGTCGTTGAGCTGGATCGCCGCATGATCCGCCAGGGTCAGCACCGAGGTGTGCATGTTGCGATGGCGGCGCAGCAAGTCCTGCAGGGACGCGGCGACGAAGAAGTACTCCTGGCGCAGGCGCAGTTCCTGCCCTGCTTCGGTGCTGTCGGCCGGGTAAAGCACCCGGGAGATGCTTTCGGCGCGAGCCACTTCAGCCACGGCCCCCAGGTGGTCGCCGGCATTGAAGCGCTCCAGGTGCAATTCTTCCATGGCCCGCGCCCGCCACAGGCGCAAGGTGTTGACGCTCGCCCCGCGCCAGCCGACCACTGGCGTGTCATACGCCACCGCCCGCACGGTCTCCACAGGCGACCAGATCTGCTTGCTCTTGCCGTTGGCATCGACAACCGTGGCGACGCTGCCGCCAAAACCGATCGGGTAGATCACCTCTGGCCGCTCGAACTCCCAGGGGTTGCCGAAATCCAGCCAATGCTCGGTCTGCTCCTGCTGCCAGCCATCGACAATCGCCTGGCGAAACAATCCGTGCTCGTAGCGAATACCGTAGCCGTGGCCGGCGATGCCGAGGGTCGACATGCTTTCCATGAAACACGCCGCCAGGCGACCGAGACCTCCATTGCCCAGCGCCGCGTCCGGCTCCAGCAGCCGAATGCGCTCCAGGTCCACGCCCAGCTCGGTCAGGGCTTCGCGGGCAACGTCGAGCAAACCGAGATTGCTCAGGCTGTCGTAGAGCAGGCGACCGATCAGGAACTCCAGCGAGAGGTAGTACACCCGCTTCTGACCCTTGCGGTAGATCTGGCGGGTGTGATCCATCCAGTGCTCGACCATGTGATCACGCGCCGCCAGGGCGATGGCTTCGAACCAGTCATGGTCGAAGGCGTGATCCGGGTCCTTGCCCACTGCATAAGTGAGTTTGGTCAGGACGGCTTCGCGGAATGCGGCCACCTCAGCTTCGCGAACTAGTGGTTCTTGAGTCATCGATAGGACCTCGGGCGAGCATGGAATTGACTGAGCCTAGACGGTCTGACAAACGGCGCAGGCGCTGGTTCGGGTGTTTTACGCAATAACCTGAATTGAGCGGTTCAGGGGCAAAAGGATGCAGGGGCCGTGCCGGAACCTTGAAAAAGTTGTTCAAAAAACCACCAATCCCGTATGATCCCGCGCCCGGATACAACGCTACCCCTTGGAAACCTGATGAAGCCTCAACTGATCGCCGCCGCGGAACTCGACCGTCTCGAGACCTGGCAGAAATACTCCAGCCATATGTGCGGCGGCTGCGTGTCCAGCTGCTGCACGCTGCCGGTCGAGGTCAAGATCAAGGATCTGATCCGCATCGGCATCGTTGATGAGTTCGAACGCGGCGATCCGCCGAAGAACATCGCCAAGCGCCTGCAAAAGGAAGGGATCGTCGAGCGTTACAACCAGAAGTCGGAAATCTTCACGCTCCAGCGCATGAGCAACAACGATTGCCTGTACCTGGATCGTAAGAGCCGTTTCTGCACTATTTATGACAAGCGCCCGGATACCTGCCGCAACCACCCGAAAATCGGCCCGCGGCCGGGGTATTGCGCGTACAAGCCCAAGGAAGTGGTACGCGAGACCAAGCTGCGGACACTGGACAAGTTCTGATCCGAAGCCTGTTACCTGTGGCGAGGGAGCTTGCTCGCGCTTGAGTGCGCAGCACTCACAAAATCGACGTTAGCTGCAAATATCCTGGGGCCGCTACGCAGCCCAGCGCGAGCAAGCTCGCTCGCCACAGACATCGCACAAATCCCGGACAAACAAAAACGCCCCCGACCGCAAGGTCGGGGGCGTTTTTTTGTCAGCTAACTAAATGACTTAGTTACCGGACTTCTTCGCAGCGCGGGTACGCTCGCTTTCGCCCAGGATCTTCTTGCGAAGACGGATGGACTTAGGAGTCACTTCACACAGTTCGTCTTCTTGTACGAACTCCAGAGCTTGCTCCAGCGAGAACTTGACAGGCGGAACCAGTGCGATGGTTTCGTCTTTACCCGAAGCACGCATGTTGTCGAGCTTCTTGCCTTTAGTCGGGTTCACACCCAGGTCGTTGTCGCGGCTGTTCAAGCCAACGATTTGACCTTCGTAGATGTCCTGGCCGTGTTCAACGAACAGCTTGCCACGGGCCTGCAGGGTTTCCAGCGAGTAAGTCAGTGCCTTACCAGTGGCAACCGAAACCAGTACACCGTTCTGACGGCCGGACATGTCGCCGGACTTCATCACGTCGTAACGGTCGAAGATCGAGGTCAGGATGCCGCCACCGGAGGTCAGGGTCAGGAACTCGTTACGGAAACCGATCAGGCCACGAGCCGGGATGTTGTACTCAAGGCGCACACGGCCCTTGCCATCCGGAACCATGTTGGTCAGGTCGCCCTTACGCAGGCCCATTTGCTCCATGATCGCGCCCTGGGATTCTTCCGGCAGGTCGATGGTCACGTTTTCGTACGGTTCGTGCTTGACGCCATCAACCATGCGGATGATCACTTCAGGACGACCAACACCCATTTCGAAGCCTTCGCGACGCATGGTTTCGATCAGTACCGAGAGGTGCAGCTCACCACGGCCGGAGACCTTGAACTTGTCAGCCGAGTCGCCTTCTTCAACGCGCAGTGCAACGTTGTACAGCAGCTCTTTGTCCAGACGTTCCTTGATGTTACGGCTGGTGACGAACTTGCCTTCACGGCCGCAGAACGGCGAGTCGTTAACCTGGAAGGTCATCGAAACGGTTGGCTCGTCAACGGTCAGCGGCTTCATCGCTTCGACGTTCAGTGGGTCGCACAGAGTGTCGGAGATAAACAGCTGGTCGAAGCCGCTGATGCAGACGATGTCGCCGGCAGCTGCTTCTTCAACGTCGATGCGGTGCAGACCGTGGTGACCCATCAGCTTCAGGATACGACCGTTACGGCGCTTGCCGTCGGCGTCGATCGCCACAACCTGGGTGTTCGGCTTGACGCGACCACGAGCGATACGGCCAACGCCGATAACACCCAGGAAGCTGTTGTAGTCCAGTGCCGAGATTTGCATCTGGAACGGGCCATCGCGGTCGACTTTCGGCGCAGGTACGTCGTCGATGATCGACTGGTACAGCGGAGTCATGTCTTCAGCCATGTTGGTGTGTTCAAGACCAGCAATACCGTTCAGGGCCGAGGCGTAGACGACTTTGAAGTCCAGCTGTTCTTCGGTGGCACCCAGGTTGTCGAACAGGTCGAAGATCTGGTCCAGAACCCAGTCCGGACGCGCGCCTGGACGGTCAACCTTGTTGATTACCACGATTGGACGCAGGCCGGCTTCGAAAGCCTTCTTGGTCACGAAACGGGTTTGCGGCATAGGGCCGTCTTGAGCGTCAACCAGCAGCAGAACGGAGTCGACCATCGACATTACGCGTTCAACTTCGCCGCCGAAGTCGGCGTGGCCCGGGGTGTCCACGATGTTGATGTGGTAGCCGTTCCAGTTGATGGCGGTGTTTTTCGCCAGAATGGTAATACCGCGCTCTTTCTCCTGGTCGTTGGAGTCCATCACGCGCTCGTCGTTGAGCTCGTTGCGCTCCAGGGTGCCGGATTGACGCAAGAGTTTGTCTACCAGGGTGGTTTTACCATGGTCAACGTGAGCAATGATGGCGATGTTGCGTAGATTTTCGATCACTTGTGTATCTCGATCAGAGGATTCGGTGTGCTGACAAGTCTTGGCAGCGATTTACAGTAGAGTCAGGCCTTGCCGTTACAGCTTGACGGCAGAGTCGGGGGGCCGGTGACGCAGGCCACAGGCATACAGCCCCGGGCTCTTAGCTCGGTCGATAAACGCGCACATTGGCATGCCCCTCACTGAGCAAATGGTGGGCATGCAGGCGACTCATCACGCCTTTGTCGCAATACAGCAGGTACTGGCGAGTAGGGTCCAGTTCCTTGAAACGAGCGTTCAGTGCATAAAACGGCATCGTTTGTACTTCGACGCCAGCCAAGTCCAGCGGGTCGTCTTCAGCGGCATCCGGGTGACGGATATCGATGACGATCTGACCGGCCAGCGCTTCGCTGACTTCTTCAATCTGCAAGTCCTGGCCCAACTCGTCGATCACCCGATCGATCGGCACCAGCTTGGCGTTCTCGAGCGCACGCTCAAGTACCGCCATGTCGAACTGTTGTTCTTCGTACTCCACGCGCGGACGCTTGGCGTGAGTCTTGGGGTTCACCGAGATGACCCCGCAGTATTCCGGCATGTGCTTGGCGAAGTCGGCGGTGCCGATTTCGTTGGCCAGGTCGATGATGTCCTGCTTGTGACTGGCGATCAGCGGGCGCAATACCAGCTTGTCCGTCACGCAGTCGATCACCGACAGGTTCGGCAGCGTCTGGCTGGAAACCTGGGAGATCGCCTCACCGGTGACCAGCGCCTCGATCTCCAGTCGATCGGCGATTCGGGACGCAGCGCGTAACATCATACGCTTCAATACTACGCCCATATGACTGTTATCGACTTTGCCGAGAATTTCTCCCAGCACTTCCTCGAACGGCACACTGACAAATAACACGCGCTGGGAGCTGCCGTACTTCTTCCAGATGAAGTGCGCGACTTCCATCACGCCCAACTCGTGGGCACGCCCGCCGAGATTGAAGAAGCAGAAGTGCGCCATCAACCCGCGACGCATGATCTGGTAGGCCGCGACAGTGGAATCGAAACCGCCGGACATCAGTACCAGGGTCTGTTCCAGCGCGCCCAACGGATAACCGCCGATGCCGTTGTGCTGGTTGTGAATCACGAACAACCGTTTGTCGCGAATTTCGATGCGGACTTCGATTTGCGGCTCTTTCAGGGAAATCCCGGCGGCGCCGCACTGACGACGCAGCTGGCTGCCGACGTATTTCTCGACGTCCATCGAACTGAATTCGTGCTTGCCGGCACGCTTGCAGCGCACCGAAAAAATCTTCCCGGCCAGCGCCTCGCCGAAGTGCAGCTTGCACTTGGCGACGACGTCGTCGAAGTCGCCCAGCGGGTACTCGTCGACCTGCAGGAAATGCGCGATACCCGGCATGCAGCTCAGGCGCTCGGTCATGTCCTTCAAGGCTTTGGGGTCGGTGACGTGCGTTTCCAGCTCGAGATTGTCCCACACGCCGTTCACCACCACGGCCGGGTCCAGATCGCGGAGCACGGCACGGATGTTCTTGGCCAACTGACGGATGAAACGCATCCGTACCGGGCGGCTTTTGATGGTGATCTCGGGGAAGACTTTTACGATTAGTTTCATGAAAACAGCACGCGCACGGCCAGCCGAAAAAGGGGGGCGCGGATTATAGCGGAAATTGCTCAAGGTTTAACCAGTTAATATGCAGAAGGTTTTCGATGCACCAAAACGGGTCATTTACGGCAGCTGACGCTACATTAGAGGGCGCTATTTTTCGTATTTCAGGGCTTTGCGCCTTTATAAGCGTGATATTGGGGCAGAAAACCCAAGTCGGGGCACTGGCATGCAATTTGCTCCCTTGTGAGGCAGGTTGCCTTGGCAGAGTATTCGCGCCGGCATCACCCACATTCCAAGGGCTATCCATTACTAAGCCCGAAGCCACCCGGAGGACACTATGTCGAAGTCGGTTCAACTCATCAAAGATCATGACGTCAAATGGATTGATCTGCGCTTCACGGATACCAAAGGCACTCAGCACCACGTGACCATGCCGGCTCGCGACGCGCTGGATGATGCTTTCTTCGAAGAAGGCAAAATGTTCGACGGCTCCTCCATCGCTGGCTGGAAAGGCATCGAAGCCTCCGACATGATCCTGATGCCGGACGACACCACTGCCGTCCTCGACCCGTTCACCGAAGAGCCGACCCTGATCCTGGTCTGCGACGTGATCGAGCCTTCGACCATGCAAGGCTACGACCGCGACCCACGTGCGATCGCCAAGCGTGCCGAGGAATACCTGAAGTCGACCGGTATCGGCGATACCGTATTTGTTGGCCCAGAGCCTGAATTCTTCATCTTCGACGAAGTGAAGTTCAAGTCCGACATCTCCGGCTCGATGTTCAAGATCTTCTCCGAACAAGGTTCGTGGATGTCCGACCAGGACGTGGAAGGCGGCAACAAAGGCCACCGTCCAGGCGTCAAAGGCGGCTACTTCCCTGTTCCGCCGTTCGACCACGACCACGAAATCCGTACCTCCATGTGCAACGCCATGGAAGAGATGGGCCTGGTCATCGAAGTTCACCACCACGAAGTGGCGACTGCCGGCCAGAACGAAATCGGCGTGAAGTTCAACACCCTGGTTGCCAAGGCTGACGAAGTCCAGACCCTGAAGTACTGCGTACACAACGTTGCCGATGCATACGGCCGCACCGCGACCTTCATGCCTAAGCCACTGTACGGCGACAACGGTTCGGGCATGCACGTTCACCTGTCCATCGCCAAAGATGGCAAGAACACCTTCGCAGGCGAAGGCTATGCCGGCCTGTCCGACACCGCCCTGTACTTCATCGGCGGCATCATCAAGCACGGTAAGGCCCTGAACGGCTTCACCAACCCGTCGACCAACTCCTACAAGCGTCTGGTCCCAGGTTTCGAAGCACCGGTCATGCTGGCCTACTCGGCTCGCAACCGTTCCGCCTCGATCCGTATTCCTTACGTGTCCAGCCCTCGCGCTCGCCGTATCGAAGCCCGCTTCCCGGATCCAGCAGCCAACCCGTACCTGGGCTTCGCTGCACTGCTGATGGCTGGCCTGGACGGCATCCAGAACAAGATCCACCCTGGCGACGCTGCTGACAAAAACCTGTATGACCTGCCGCCTGAAGAGGCCAAAGAGATCCCACAAGTTTGCGGCAGCCTGAAAGAAGCCCTGGAAGAGCTGGACAAAGGTCGTGCGTTCCTGACCAAAGGCGGCGTTTTCAGCGACGACTTCATCGACGCTTACATCGCCCTGAAAAGCGAAGAAGAAATCAAGGTTCGTACCTTCGTACACCCACTGGAATACGAGCTGTACTACAGCTGCTGATCCAGTAGCGCTTGCGCAAGCAGCGTGACCCTAAAGAGGCCTCCTTCGGGAGGCCTTTTTTATGGAAGCTTCCGACAACTTATTCGGCACCCTCCTCGGAAAATCAGCGTTGCGTCCGGCATCCACTCCGCCTGGCCGCGCTTAGTCTTTTCGGCACTACCACGCCGTACGACCCAAGAGCGGAGCCCTGCCAATGAATCCCCTGAAAATCTCGTCCATCGTCCTCGCCGGCCTGATGATGTCGGGCTGCAGCAGCACACTCGCAAAACCTGTGATCGAAAAGCAAATCCTGCTCCAGAGCAGCGCATCCTGGGACGGCACCGAGTACATCGCCTACCCTGACGGACGCCCAGAACTGACCCTGCTCAAACTCAAGATTCCGGCCAATTCCGAACTTGACTGGCACACTCACCCCACCCCCAACGCGGCCTACATTCTGTCGGGCGAATTGACTGTCGAGGCAAAAGCCAGCGGCCAGACGCAATTACTCAAACAAGGGCAAACACTCGCAGAAATGGTCGATATCGTTCATCGTGGCAAAACAGGTGACAGCCCTGTAGAACTGATCGTGTTCTATGCTGGCAGCCCCGGGATTGCGTTGTCGGAGCGGCCTTGAAGCCTGCCCGCGTGGTGCTCTTGCCAGAAATCGTCAGCGCGAACGCCCACCAGGCGCCAACGGGAACCTGCAATGCGCTCATTAGGTTTATGCCTGCTCACACTGATCACCCTGCCCGCCGCGGCACAGATCCATGTGTACACCGACGCTCACGGCAATACCGCCTACGGCAGTCGGCCACCCGATGGTGTGGAGAGCCAGGTGATTGAACCTGCGCCCATGAACACCCTTTCGCCCCCGACATCACCCACCACCGCGCAAGCAGCCCCGCGCACCGAGATCACCCGCACGTACTCGACGCTGGAGCTGACCGGCCTGCCCACGCACGAAGCCCTTCGCGCCAACAACGGTACCTTCACCGTTGATGTGCGAATTGAGCCGCGCCTGCAGGAAGCCCATCGGTTGCGCCTGTTGCTGGACGGCCAGCCCTATGGTCAACCGAGCAACGGGCCGCGCCTGCAACTGGTCAACATCGACCGTGGCGAGCACAGCCTTGCCGTTCAGGTACTGGCGGGAAACACCCCGGTACAACAAAGCCCCGCGATCACCTTCAGCCTGCAGCGGGCGCGCAAACCCTGAAGCGCTGACAGGCGGCGATCCGTGACCGCCTCGAAGAATAAGACCGAAATCTTCTTTCTTCTGACGTCATTCTGGTTTGCGCACTATATTGGTGCGATTGGTTGCACTCTTGCCACATGGCAACCCATTTTGGTTCGAAAATACCCGGCAAAGCTGGCAGAGCGCCACGCAATCGAACTTAAAACGCCCGTTTCAGGGGTTTATTGCTTCTTTTCGGAGCCTTGGTTTGGTTTTTGCATTTTCCCCGTATCGGCGATTTATTCGCGCGCGCAATCCGGGACCGGCCCCGGGCTGCCTTGCTCCAAAAGAGGTCCTAATGACCATCAGCGACGCACTGCACCGCTTGCTACTCGACAACCTGACCACCGCGACCATTCTGCTCAATGCCGAACTGCGCCTTGAGTACATGAACCCGGCCGCGGAAATGCTCCTGGCCATCAGCGGCCAGCGCAGCCACGGCCAGTTCATCAGTGAGTTGTTTACCGAGTCGACCGAAGCCCTGAACTCCCTGCGCCAGGCCGTCGAGCAGGCGCACCCGTTCACCAAGCGTGAAGCGATGCTCACCGCCCTGACCGGCCAGACCCTGACCGTCGACTATGCCGTGACACCGATCCTGAGCAATGGCACCACCCTGCTGTTGCTGGAAGTACACCCACGCGACCGCTTGCTGCGCATCACCAAGGAAGAAGCGCAGCTGTCCAAGCAGGAGACCAGCAAGATGCTGGTACGCGGCCTCGCTCACGAGATCAAGAACCCACTGGGCGGGATTCGCGGCGCGGCCCAGCTGCTGGCTCGCGAGCTGCCGGAAGAAAGCCTCAAGGACTACACCAACGTCATCATCGAGGAAGCCGACCGCCTGCGGAACCTGGTGGATCGCATGCTCGGCTCAAACAAGCTGCCGTCGCTGGCCATGTGCAACATTCACGAAGTACTGGAGCGCGTGTGCAACCTGGTCGAGGCCGAAAGCCAGGGCTGCATCACATTGGTGCGCGACTATGACCCGAGCATCCCGGACGTGCTGATCGACCGCGAACAAATGATCCAGGCGGTACTGAATATCGTGCGCAACGCGATGCAGGCCATCAGCAGCCAGAACGAGCTGCGCCTGGGACGAATCACCCTGCGCTCGCGCGCCATGCGCCAGTTCACCATCGGCCACGTACGCCATCGCCTGGTGACCAAGATCGAGATCATCGACAACGGCCCGGGCATTGCCGCCGACCTGCAGGAAACCATCTTTTTCCCCATGGTCAGCGGTCGCCCGGACGGTACCGGGCTGGGCCTGGCCATTACCCAGAACATCATCAGCCAGCACCAGGGCCTGATCGAATGTGACAGCCATCCAGGCCACACCACGTTCTCGATCTTTCTGCCACTGGAACAAGGAGCCACATCGACATGAGCCGTAGTGAAACCGTGTGGATCGTCGATGACGACCGTTCTATCCGTTGGGTTCTGGAAAAAGCCTTGCAACAGGAAGGCATGACCACGCAAAGCTTTGACAGCGCCGATGGCGTCATGAGCCGCCTGGCACGCCAGCAACCGGACGTGATCATCTCTGACATCCGCATGCCCGGTGCCAGTGGCCTCGACCTGCTGGCCCGGATACGCGAACAACATCCACGGCTGCCCGTGATCATCATGACCGCCCACTCCGATCTGGACAGCGCTGTCGCGTCCTACCAGGGCGGCGCATTCGAGTACCTGCCCAAGCCGTTCGATGTTGACGAAGCGGTATCGCTGGTCAAGCGCGCCAATCAGCATGCCCAGGAACAGCAAGGGCTGGAAGTCGCCCCGACCCTGACCCGCACGCCGGAAATCATTGGCGAAGCGCCCGCCATGCAGGAAGTGTTTCGCGCCATCGGGCGCTTGAGCCACTCCAACATTACCGTGCTGATCAATGGCGAATCCGGTACCGGCAAAGAACTGGTGGCCCACGCCCTGCACCGCCACAGCCCACGGGCGACCTCACCGTTCATCGCCTTGAACATGGCAGCGATCCCCAAGGACCTGATGGAGTCCGAGCTGTTCGGCCACGAGAAAGGCGCATTCACCGGTGCCGCCAACCTGCGGCGCGGGCGCTTTGAACAGGCCGATGGCGGCACCCTGTTCCTCGACGAAATCGGTGACATGCCGGCCGACACCCAGACCCGCTTGCTGCGGGTGCTGGCGGACGGTGAGTTTTACCGTGTCGGCGGCCATGTTCCGGTCAAGGTTGACGTACGCATCATCGCGGCGACTCACCAGAACCTGGAAACCCTGGTGCATGCCGGGAAATTCCGTGAAGATTTGTTTCACCGCCTGAACGTGATCCGCATTCACATTCCGCGCCTGTCGGACCGTCGCGAAGATATCCCGACCCTGGCCAAGCACTTCCTGTCCCGCGCCGCGCAAGAACTGGCGGTAGAGCCGAAGCTGCTGAAAAGCGAAACCGAGGAATACCTGAAGAACCTGCCATGGCCCGGTAACGTGCGCCAACTGGAGAACACCTGCCGCTGGATCACGGTGATGGCTTCGGGTCGCGAAGTGCACATCGGCGACCTGCCGCCAGAACTGCTGAGCCTGCCGCAGGATTCGGCGCCGGTGACCAACTGGGAGCAAGCGCTGCGCCAGTGGGCCGACCAGGCACTGGCACGCGGTCAGTCGAACCTGCTCGACAGCGCAGTACCCAGCTTCGAACGGATCATGATCGAAACCGCCCTCAAGCACACCGCAGGCCGCCGTCGCGACGCCGCCGTGCTGCTGGGCTGGGGTCGCAACACCCTGACTCGCAAGATCAAGGAGCTGGGGATGAAGGTCGATGGCGGGGATGATGACGAGGGGGATGAGGGCTAAACAGCCTTAGTCTCTTGTCGGCACTTTAGATCCATTCGCGGGCAAGCCAGCTCCCACATCAGGTTTGCGCAAGCCTGTGGGAGCGGGCTTGCCCGCGATGCTTTTGTGGCCCCCGTGCACCGACTGAATGCATCGTGAACCGCGATCGCGCACTGCACAGCCCGCTTCATTGCGACTTCGCCACCACCGAAAAATCACCGATAAAATCACCAGAGCCCGTAATTACGGGGCTTTCGCCTGTGCACCAGTTCTTTTATTGCAGCTTGTTAAAACCTGGCACGCCCCCTGCAATAGCTCAATCACTACCCGGTTTCGGGGACCTTGGTACAGGCAGGCCGGGGATTCCCCTCTTTACACCCGGGGCTCATCACGCAGACCGCGACGAGCCCCTGCCGCTTTGGGGTCCTTGGTACAGGCAGGCCGGGACTCCCTCTTTATTGCTCCCGGAGATGGATCTCCAGTCGCCAGCGATCGTCCACCTCGCTGCCGGCCCAATCGCCCTTCAATGGCCGGGCCGCCACCAGTGTCAGCAACAGCCCCTTGTCACTTACCCGTACCCGCCAGTTCACGTCCTTGCCGTTGAGCCTTAGTTGGCCTTTCTGCGCCTTGCCCTCGGCCTCGAACAGCAGCGCGACGCTACCGTCGATCAACTCGCCGTGCGTCCCGGGTTCGTTGTTGAACCACACCACCAGGCCATCGCCCGTCACCTCGACCTGCTGCAATTCGGTCGGTTCGGGGCTGGTCAGGCGGCCAACCATCAAGCCCACCATCAGGCCGACAATCGCCAGCGAGGCCATTACCCGTGGGAATAGCTTCGGTCGCGAGTCCACTTCAGGCGTAGAATGCTGCCCATCTTTACCTGCGGAGCCGTGCATGTTTCACGTCATCCTTTTTCAACCGGAAATTCCACCGAACACCGGCAACGTTATCAGGCTGTGCGCCAACAGTGGCTGCCACCTGCATTTGATCGAGCCGCTGGGCTTCGAGATGGATGACAAGCGCCTGCGCCGGGCCGGCCTCGATTACCACGAGTATGCCACCCTGCAGCGCCACGCCGACCTCGCCAGCTGTCTGGAAAGTCTCGGCCACCCACGCCTGTTCGCCTTCACCACCAAGGGCTCGCGGCCGTTCCATGACGCCAGTTTTGCCGAGGGCGATGCGTTCCTGTTCGGCCCGGAAAGCCGTGGCTTGCCGGCCGAGGTACTGGACGCCCTGCCAGACGGCCAGCGCCTGCGCTTGCCCATGCGCGAAGGCTGCCGCAGCCTGAACCTGTCCAACACCGTGGCGGTCGCCGTGTATGAAGGCTGGCGCCAGCTGGGCTTCAAGTAACACCCGGCGAGTTTTCACCTGACAGAAACAATCGCGGGCAAGCCCGCCCCCACAGGTTTTGCGCAATCCTGTGGGAGCGGGCTTGCCCGCGATGTTTAGCGGCGCGGCTTATTGAACGGTCTGTGCGCCGTCCTGCTGCATACGCTGCAGTTCTTGCGCGTACAGCGCATCGAAGTTCACCGGCGCCAGCATCAGTGCCGGGAACGAGCCACGGGTAACCAGGCTGTCCAGGGTTTCACGGGCGTACGGGAACAGGATGTTCGGGCAGAAAGCACCCAGGGTGTGGCTCATCGACGCCGAGTCGAGGTTCTTGATCAGGAAGATACCGGCCTGCTGGACTTCAGCGATGAACGCCACTTCGTCACCGTTTTTCACGGTAACCGACAGGGTCAGCACGACTTCGTGGAAGTCTTCTTCCAGAGCCTTCTGACGGGTATTGAGGTCCAGACCGACACTCGGCTCCCACTGCTGGCGGAAGATCGCCGGGCTTTTCGGGGCTTCGAAGGACAGGTCACGAACGTAAATGCGCTGCAGGGAGAATTGCGGTGCAGTTTCTTCTTCGTTGGCAGCAGTGTTCTGTTGGTCAGTCATCGCAGATCCTTCTTGATCTTGGGTCTTTTAGGTTTGCTTGTTCTTGAACGGAGCAGTCAGGCCTTGAGCAGCGCGTCGAGCTTGCCGGCGCGGTCCAGGGCAAACAGATCATCACAACCACCCACATGAGTGCTACCGATCCAGATCTGCGGCACGGACGTACGCCCGGCCTTGCTGGCCATATCGGCACGCACCTGCGGTTTGCCATCGACCTTGATCTCTTCGAAGGCTACGCCCTTGTTCTCAAGCAGGTACTTGGCTCGCGAGCAGTAGGGGCAGTAATCGCTGGAATAGACGACGACGTTCGACATATCACTTCACCAACGGCAGGTTGTCGGCTTTCCAGCTGGAGATCCCACCGGACAGCTTGGCGGCGGTGAAGCCGGACTTCATCAGCTCGCGAGCGTGGGTACCGGAGGTCTGGCCCATGGCGTCGACCAGGATGATGGTCTTGGCCTTGTGTTTTTCCAGTTCGCCCACGCGAGCAGCCAGTTTGTCGTGAGGAATGTTCAACGCGCCAACAATATGCCCGGCGGCGAAATCCTTGCTCGAACGAATGTCGATCACCACGCCTGTGTCTTTGTTGACCAGCCCGGTCAGCTCGCCGGTGCTCAGGCTGCGGCCGCCGCCTTTCATCTCGTGGGCGATCAGCAACGCCAGCAGAACGGCGAAGATGCCGACAAGCAGATAGTGGGTAGTGGCAAATGCAATCAGGTGATCAACCATCGAAGGAGGTTCCAGGGCGTTAAAATGTCGGCCAGTATACACAGCCACTATGGTGGGCCAAACCCCGTCCGGCGGTGACGGCACCGGAACTTCGCTTTAAACTGCCACTCCCTTTTCCATCGCCCCTTTTTTAACTCAGCCACGAGTGGAATCTATGCCTACCACGCCTAAACCTTTGGTCCTGATGATTCTCGATGGCTTCGGTCACAGTGAGAGCCAGGAGTCCAACGCCATCTTCGCGGCCAGGAAGCCGGTCCTCGACCGGTTGTACGCCACTGTACCGAATGGCCTGATCTCGGGCTCGGGCATGGACGTCGGCCTGCCGGACGGGCAAATGGGCAACTCGGAAGTCGGCCACATGAACCTCGGCGCCGGCCGCGTGGTGTACCAGGACTTCACCCGCGTGACCAAAGCGATCCGCGACGGCGAGTTCTTCGAGAACCCGACCATCTGCGCAGCCGTGGACAAGGCCGTTGCCGCTGGCAAGGCCGTGCACTTCATGGGCCTGCTGTCCGACGGCGGCGTTCACAGCCACCAGGACCACCTGATTGCCATGGCCGAGCTGGCCTTCAAGCGCGGCGCCGAGAAGATCTACCTGCACGCCTTCCTCGATGGCCGTGATACGCCACCGAAAAGCGCCCAATCGTCGATCGAGCTGCTGGACGAAACCTTCAGGACCCTAGGCAAGGGCCGCATCGCCACCCTGGTGGGTCGCTACTTCGCCATGGACCGCGACAACCGCTGGGATCGCGTCTCCCAGGCCTACAACCTGATCGTTGACGGCAAGGGTGAGTTCAACGCCGCCACCGCCCAGGAAGGCCTGCAAGCCGCCTACGAACGCGGCGAAAGCGACGAATTCGTCAAGGCCACCACCATTGGCGAGCCGGTGAAAATCGAAGATGGCGACGCCGTGGTGTTCATGAACTTCCGCGCAGACCGCGCCCGCGAACTGACCCGCGTGTTCGTCGAAGACGGGTTCAAGGAGTTCGAACGTGCTCGCCAGCCAAAACTGGCCGGTTTTGTCATGCTGACCCAATACGCCGCCAGCATCCCGGCGCCGTCGGCCTTTGCCCCGGGCAGCCTGGAAAACGTACTGGGCGACTACCTGGCGAAGAACGGCAAGACCCAGCTGCGCATTGCCGAAACCGAGAAATACGCCCACGTGACCTTCTTCTTCTCCGGCGGTCGTGAAGAACCGTTCCCGGGCGAAGAGCGCATCCTGATCCCTTCACCGCAAGTCGCGACCTACGACCTGCAGCCTGAGATGAGTGCACCTGAAGTCACCGACAAGATCGTCGATGCCATCGAACACCAGCGTTACGACGTGATCGTGGTCAACTACGCCAACGGCGACATGGTCGGCCACAGCGGCGTGTTCGAGGCTGCGGTCAAAGCCGTTGAATGCCTGGACCTGTGCGTGGGTCGCATCGTCGAAGCACTGGAAAAAGTCGGCGGCGAAGCGTTGATCACGGCCGACCATGGCAACGTCGAGCAAATGTCCGACGAGTCCACCGGCCAGGCCCACACGGCCCACACCACGGAACCTGTGCCGTTCATCTATTTCGGCAAGCGCGACCTCAAGGTCCGCGAAGGCGGCGTACTGGCCGACGTGGCTCCGACCATGCTCAAGCTGCTGGGATTAGAAAAGCCTGCCGAGATGACCGGCACCTCGATCCTGGTTTAACGCTCAAAACGCTTCAATAAAGGGCGATAAACCGCTTTTTATGACGAACGCCTCAAAGCAGTTGGCTTTGAGGCGTTTTTTTTGCGGTTCATGGCGGGCATACTAGGCTGTCTTTTTTCTCCCGGTGTCGCCCGCCTCTATGCTACGCGTCCTGATTGCCCTCGCCCTGACCTGCCTGCTCCAACCGGCTTTTGCTGACGAGCGCGCGCAAACCCAACAACAGTTGGACGCTACGCGTCAGGACATTACCGAGCTGAAAAAGCTGCTGGGCAAGCTGCAGGAAGAAAAGTCCGGCGTGCAGAAAGACCTCAAGGGCACCGAGACCGAGATGGGCAAGCTCGAGAAGCAGGTCGATGCCCTGCAAAAAGAGATGAAAAAGAGCGAATCCGAGCTGCAGCGACTCGATACCGAGAAAAAAAAACTCCAGAGCGCGCGCACTGAACAGCAACAACTGATTGCCACCCAGGCTCGCGCGGCCTACCAGAACGGCCGCCAGGAGTATCTCAAGCTGCTGCTCAACCAGCAGGACCCCGAGAAATTCGCTCGCACCCTCACCTATTACGACTACCTGAGCCAGGCCCGCCTGGAACAGCTGAAGAACTTCAACGAAACCCTGCGCCAACTGGCCAACGTCGAGCAGGATATAGCCCTGCAACAAGCCCAGTTGCTGGTACAGAAAAGCAGCCTCGACAGCCAGCGCGACGAACTCGAGAAAGTCCGCAAGGAGCGCCAGCAAGTCCTGGCCAAGCTCAACAGCGACGTGAAAGCCCGCGACCAGAAGCTGCAGGCCCGCGAGCAGGACCAGGCCGACCTGTCCAAAGTCCTCAAAACCATCGAGGAAACCCTGGCTCGCCAGGCCCGGGAGGCAGAAGAAGCGCGGCAAAAAGCGCTGATCGCCCAGCAGGAAGCCGAAAAAAAGCGTTTACGTGAGGCTCAGGCGGACGCCACTGACGCCCCACGCAAACCCGCCCGCTCAACGCCCGGCGCACTGGTTTCAAGCGCTGGTGAAACCTTTGGTGGTCCTTTTGGGTCAACCCGGGGAAAACTTCCCTGGCCGGTTGATGGTCGATTGCTGGCACGCTTCGGCGAAAGTCGCGGCGACGATGCCCGGGCCAAGTGGGATGGCGTGATGATCAGCGCTTCGGCCGGTAGCCAGGTCCATGCTGTCCATGGTGGTCGCGTGGTGTTTGCCGACTGGTTGCGCGGCGCGGGCCTGTTGGTCATTCTCGACCACGGCAACGGTTATTTGAGTTTGTACGGCCACAATCAGACCCTGCTGAAGTCGGCGGGCGATGTGGTCAAGGCTGGCGAGTCCATCTCCACTGTCGGTAACAGTGGCGGCCAGGATACGCCCGCGCTGTATTTTGCCATTCGCCAGCAGGGTCACCCGAGTGATCCAGCGCAGTGGTGCCGTGCGCAAGGATAAGCGCACCCTCTCATTCAGGAGTTCGTTCGACATGCTGCATCTGTCCCGCCTTACCTCGCTGGCCCTGACGATCGCTCTGGTGATCGGTGCGCCTCTGGCGTTTGCCGCTGAACCTGCCTCGTCGGCCTCGGCCGCGACGACCAAGGCGCCATTGCCGCTGGACGAACTGCGCACCTTCGCCGAGGTAATGGACCGGATCAAGGCCGCCTATGTCGAACCGGTCGACGACAAGACGCTGCTGGAAAATGCCATCAAGGGCATGCTCGGCAACCTCGACCCGCACTCGGCCTACCTGGGGCCGGAAGACTTCGCCGACCTGCAGGAAAGCACCAGTGGCGAGTTCGGCGGCCTGGGCATCGAAATCGGCGCTGAAGACGGCTTCATCAAGGTCGTATCGCCCATCGACGACACCCCGGCTTCCAAGGCCGGCATCCAGGCCGGCGACTTCATCGTCAAGATCAACGGCCAGCCCACTCGCGGCCAGAGCATGACCGAAGCCGTGGACAAGATGCGCGGCAAGATCGGCGAGAAGATCACCCTGACCCTGGTGCGCGACGGCGGTACGCCGTTTGACGTCACCCTGACCCGCGCGACCATCCAGGTCAAAAGCGTGAAGGCCCAGTTGCTGGAGTCGGGCTACGGCTACATCCGCATCACCCAGTTCCAGGTTAAGACCGGCGAAGAGGTCTCCCAGGCCCTGGCCAAGCTGCGCAAGGAAAACGGCAAGAAGCTCAAAGGCATTGTGCTCGACCTGCGTAACAACCCGGGCGGCGTGCTGCAATCGGCGGTGGAGGTGGTCGACCACTTCATCACCAAAGGCCTGATCGTTTACACCAAGGGCCGCATCGCCAACTCCGAGCTGCGCTTCTCGGCCACGGGCAAGGATGAAAGCGAAGCGGTACCGCTGGTCGTATTGATCAACGGCGGCAGCGCCTCGGCCTCGGAAATTGTTGCCGGCGCCCTGCAGGATCAGAAGCGCGCGGTCGTGATGGGCACTACCAGCTTCGGCAAAGGCTCGGTGCAAACCGTACTGCCCCTGAACAACGACCGCGCACTGAAGATCACCACCGCGCTGTACTTCACCCCGAACGGGCGCTCGATCCAGGCCCAGGGCATCGTCCCGGACATCGAAGTGCGCAAAGCCAAGATCACCAGCGAGCAGGACGGCGAGTACTTCAAGGAAGCCGACCTGCAAGGTCACCTGGGCAATGGCAACGGCGGCGCCGACAAGCCAAGCGGCTCTGCCGGCAAGGCCAAGCCGATGCCGCAGGATGACGACTACCAACTGGCCCAGGCGCTGAGCCTGCTCAAAGGCCTGAGCATCACCCGCAATCGCTAAGATGCACTGGCGGTTATGGCTGGGGTTGTGGTGCTGCCTGGCGGGCGCTGTTCAGGCAGCGCCCACCCTGCCCGGCTCGACACCGCACAAGGCTTACCTGAGCCTGATCATCGATGACCTGGGGCAGAACCTACCCCGCGATCGTCGCGTGCTGGCGCTACCCGGCCCGGTAACCGCCGCCATCATGCCCGACACGCCCCACGCCGCCGAATTTGCCCGGGAAGCCCACCGCGCCGGTAAAATCGTCATCCTGCACATGCCCATGGACCCGGCCACCGGCCCGTTCGCCTGGCACCCCGAGCTGTCCGTTGAAGAACTTGAGAAACGCCTGGATGCGGCGTTCAAGGCCGTGCCTTACACCGCAGGCATCAACAACCACATGGGCAGCCGCATGACCGCCCAGCGACCGGCCATGACCTGGTTGATGGCCGAGCTGCAGCAGCGGCATAAATTCTTTGTGGACAGCCGTACCAGCGCGCAGACCGTTGCCGCTGCCGAGGCACAGAAGATCGGGTTGGCCAGCGTGTCGCGGGATGTGTTCCTCGATGACGAGCGCACCGAGGCGGCGATCTACACGCAGCTGCAAACCGCCATCAGCCTGGCGCGCAAGCAAGGCTCGGCGGTGATGATCGGCCATCCCTATCCGCAGACCCTGGCGGTGCTGGAGCGCGAGCTGCCCAGGCTCAAGGCTCAGAGCATTGACTGGATCGATATCAAACAGATGATCAGCGTGCGCGGCAATCGTGCAACGGCAGCGCACGGCAAGGATGGCCAGTACCGCCTCCCGAACGCCCGGTAATTCCTCGCAGCCCACTCCATTTCGCGATAACTATTTATACCTGCCGGTACACCGCCGAGTGCCACGATAGCGCTCACCCTGAATTTCATCACCAAGGAATGGACATGAAATACCTCAGCTTCCTTTGCTTCGCAGGCCTGATGGGCCTGCTGGCTATTTCCGCAGTGCAGGCCCGCGACCTGGGCGAAGGCGCCGTCAACGATTCACCGTCAAGAGCCCTGCAAAACAGTGAGCATTTTTATGAAATCTGGAGCGGTGTGGGACGACTCAGTCTCCAATCGGGCGAGACCTGCAGCGCCGTTCTACTGGATACGCGAAACAGGCAAGGCCAAGCCACCGGCCCTGCTTACCTGCTCACCAGCGGTCATTGCGTGCTCTTTCAGTACGGTTCGGCGCGGACCCATCTGCCTTTGAAAGCCAGCGTCACCTTCCACTACTTTCATGACACGCCACAGCGTAAGCGCCGATACGCCATCCGGACCGCCCGATGGAGCAGTCTGGTCGGGACCGATCTTGCAGTACTCGAGGTCGACGCGACATTGGCGTCGCTGATACAGGCCGGGGTCAACCCACTCAAGCTGGCATCCCATCAATCCTACGAAAGCCATGATGTACTCAATATCGGCGCACCTGTCGGCTTTGCCGAACAGGGGCTTCGATTGAGTGCTTGCGCTGAACAAACTGCTGGAACCTTCATCGATTACCCCGGGGTTTTCCCTTTGGCCATGAGAAATCGTTGCGACCTTCGCGCCGGCAGTTCCGGCAGCCCGATGCTGAACCGTGGCACCAACGAAATCACCGGCATCGTCAGCAAAGTCATCACTTCCCGCATGGATCCATCGTCGCCGGGCTGCGAAAACTCAACTTCCTGCGAGGCCGCCCGATTCAACTACAGCTACTCTGCCAACTTCCTGCACAGCTGTTTTATTGATGGCGTCTTCACCAGTAATGGGCCGGACTGTTCGCTGGAACCGGTCGACCTGATCGTAACGGCGCCCTGGAGTTTCCAGTCATACGTTCATAGATCGCAACGTGAGGATGGACAGATCGTGCTGCCTACCTGGGAATTCGGGTTTTCACTCGAGACGCCCTTCTATCGCTACAAAGCGGTCCGGAACGCCAGAGATTGCAAGATCCCCGATAATTACAGCGCCGCAATCGACACTACAGACGCCTATATCAATACTGAAATCGGTCCAGCAAACGGTGCCTGGTCGCTCTGCATCATCGGTGTTGAAAACCGGCAACAGAACCTGACCAGGGCAACATTGAACAACGTATTCATGCAGGGCGTATACCTGAGCGCGACACTGGGGAATGTCGAGGCAATTGCTACAGATAGCGCGCCATGATCTCGTCCACCACGCCTTCCTTGCGCAACTGATCCAGCGCGGCCTGAAGCCTGGCGACCACCTCGTCCGGCACGTCCTTGTTCAGTGCCAGGTACAGCTCGGCACTGTTGAACCGCAGCACGGTCTTGAGGCCGGTCACGCCTTCCTGGCGCGCCAGGTAACGCCCGGCGGGGTCGCCAGTGGCCCACAAATCGATCTGGCCGTTGACCAGCTTCTTCGCATTGTCCTGATCGCGCAGCACCACGATCGGTGCCATGCCTTGCTTGGACAGGGTTTCGGCAATCGCATCGCCCTTGTAGGCGCCTATCTTGTATTTGCGCGCCTGCTCCAGGGACTCCAGAACGATCTTGCTGTCCGCCTTGGCCAGCATGACCCAGTCGTCCGGCCCCAACGGGCCAACCCATTTGAAGAGTTTCTCGCGGTCCGGCAGGCGCGCCATGACGAACACGCCATAGCCAGGTTTCTCGAGGGCGAGCTTGTAGATACGCTCCCAGGGGAAACGCAGTGTCAGGCTGTAGGTGACGTTAGCGCGCTTGCAGATCTCGCGGACGATATCCACGGCAATGCCATTGATATTCTCATCCTGAGCGAAGTTCTTGCCGTTTTTCGCCATGTTGTAAGGCGGGAAGTTTTCCGTCAGCAACACCAGGTCGGGGTTGGTTTTTTCTGCCGCTTGTACAGCAGTGGCAAGCAGTAACGAAGCACTGGCGAGAACGAAGAGCAAACGTCTGAGCATGTCGGGCTACCGGAATCCATGGCGTGCCCAAGCTTGCCTTGAGCCCGCCATACTGTCCACCGGCCTTTACCGAATGACGATGCCGCGTGCCGCCATATAGGCCTTGGCTTCCGGGACGGTGTATTCGCCGAAGTGGAAAATACTCGCCGCCAATACCGCGCTGGCATGGCCTTCGATGATCCCGTCGGCCAGGTGTTGCAGGTTGCCGACGCCGCCGGAGGCGATCACCGGGATGCCCAGGGCATCACTGATGGCGCGGGTCACGCCCAGGTCGAAGCCGTTTTTCATGCCGTCCTGGTCCATGCTGGTCAGCAGGATTTCGCCGGCACCCAGCCCTTCCATTTTCTTCGCCCACTCCACCGCATCCAGCCCGGTAGGTTTGCGACCACCATGGGTGAAGATCTCCCAGCGCGGGGCTTCGCCCGGCAGTGAAACCTTCTTGGCGTCGATGGCAACGACGATGCACTGCGAGCCGAAATGCTGCGCGGCCTCACCGACGAACTCAGGATTGAACACGGCGGCGGTGTTGATCGAGACCTTGTCCGCGCCGGCATTGAGCAGGTTGCGAATGTCTTGCACCGTGCGCACGCCACCGCCCACGGTCAATGGGATGAACACCTGGCTGGCCATGCGCTCAACGGTATGCAATGTGGTGTCGCGGCCATCGACGCTGGCGGTGATGTCGAGAAAAGTAATTTCGTCGGCACCTTGCTCGTCGTAGCGACGGGCAATTTCCACCGGGTCGCCGGCGTCACGGATGTTCTCGAACTTCACGCCTTTGACGACCCGGCCGTTGTCCACGTCCAGGCAAGGGATGATGCGTTTGGCCAGCGCCATGGTGAGTCCTCAGCCTTTGTACGAATCGCAGAAAGCTTGCGCTTCGGCGACATCGAGGGTGCCTTCATAAATCGCCCGGCCGGTGATCGCGCCGATGATCCCCGGCGCCTTGGCGTCGAGCAGCGACTTGATGTCACCCAGGTTGTGGATACCGCCGGATGCAATCACTGGAATCCGCGTCGCCGCGGCCAGTGCTGCCGTGTAAGACACGTTGCAGCCTTGCATCATGCCGTCTTTGGCGATGTCGGTGTAAACGATCGCGGACACGCCGTCGGCTTCGAACTGCTTGGCCAGGTCAATCACCTGCACGGTGCTGATTTCAGCCCAGCCATCGGTGGCAACGAAGCCGTCCTTGGCATCCAGGCCGACGATAACCTTGCCCGGAAACGCGCGGCAGGCTTCGGCAACAAAGGCCGGATCTTTCACCGCCTTGGTGCCGATGATCACGTAGCTCACGCCAGCCTTGACGTAGTGTTCGATGGTTTCCAGCGAGCGAATGCCGCCGCCGATCTGGATCGGCAGGTTCGGGTAGCGCTTGGCAATGGCGGTGACAACTTCGCCGTTGACTGGCTGGCCTTCGAAGGCGCCGTTCAGGTCGACCAGATGCAGACGACGGCAACCGCCCTCCACCCACTTGGCAGCCATGCTCACCGGGTCATCGGAGAACACCGTGGAATCTTCCATGCGGCCCTGGCGCAGACGAACACAGGCACCGTCTTTGAGATCGATAGCGGGAATAATCAGCATCTGGCAAACCTTCAAAATTGAATGTTCAGCTTGGCTCGGAAATCAGTTCTTCTCGAGCGCCCACAGGTCGCTTTCGATGCTTTCAAACCTCTCTTTGAGGTGTGTCTGCACATCGAAAATCGCCCTGTTGTAATAGTGCGGAGCAATTTCGCGGGTAAACAGCTCAAGGATTTCGGCCGCTTCGAACGAACCCAGGTCCAGTTCGAAGCGATCCTCCATGAAGCGCTTGATCTTGCGATTGGCCTCGCTCTCCTGCTCGGGAGTGAGGGTCAGGATAGGCGGCTTCTTCTTGACTGCCATTTACCAGCGCCCGTCCCATGCCGCGAAATTCTGCAACAGTTGCAGGCCATGGGTATGGCTCTTCTCCGGGTGGAACTGCACGGCAAAACGCGAGCCTTCGGCCAGCGCGGCAGCGAAGTCGACACCGTAGTGACCGCCACCCACCACCTGGCGCGGATTACCGGCGGCGATGTAGTAGCTGTGCACAAAGTAGAAGCGCGCCAGGTCCGAAATGTTGTGCCACAGCGGGTGATCCACCGTCTGCTTCACTTCGTTCCAGCCCATGTGAGGGACTTTGAGGTGTTCGCCGTCCTCGATCAGGCCTTTGCCGAAGAACTTCACCTGGCCCGGGAACAGACCGATGCAGTCGACGCCGTCGTTCTCTTCACTGTGCTCAAGCAAGGCTTGCATGCCCACGCAGATACCGAGGAACGGACGGTCCTGGCTGACTTCACGCACCAGCGAGTCGAAGCCCAGGCGACGGATCTCCGCCATGCAATCGCGAATCGCGCCGACACCGGGAAAAACCACCCGGTCGGCTTCGCGAATCACATTGGCATCGCTGGTGATCAGCACCTTGCCGGCCCCTACATGCTCAAGGGCCTTGGCCACCGAGTGCAGGTTGCCCATGCCGTAATCGATAACCGCGACCGTCTGCATTACAGAACGCCCTTGGTCGACGGCATTTGCCCGGCCATGCGGTCATCCAGCTCAACGGCCATGCGCAATGCGCGGCCGAATGCCTTGAACACGGTTTCGATCTGGTGGTGGGTGTTGTGCCCACGCAGATTGTCGATGTGCAAGGTCACGTTGGCATGGTTGACGAAGCCCTGGAAGAACTCCTGGAACAAATCGACGTCGAAGCCGCCGACCGTCGCGCGGGTATAGGGAACATGCATCTGCAGGCCTGGACGGCCGGAGAAGTCGATCACCACGCGCGACAGCGCTTCATCGAGCGGCACGTAGGCATGACCGTAGCGACGGATGCCTTTTTTGTCGCCAATGGCTTTGGTGAAGGCCTGGCCCAGGGTGATACCGACGTCTTCCACCGTATGGTGGTCGTCGATATGCAGGTCGCCCTTGCTCTCGATATCCAGGTCGATCAACCCGTGACGGGCGATCTGGTCCAGCATGTGCTCAAGGAAGGGAACACCGATATTAAATCGGGCCTTTCCGGTGCCATCCAGGTTGATCGAGGCTTTGATCTGGGTTTCCAGAGTGTCGCGCTCGACGGACGCCTTACGTTCGGCCATCACCAGCTCCGCAAAATCATTGGGCGAAAAAGGCAGCCATTATAGGCACGCGAGCGGCAAACAGAAACACGCGAGGTGATATCCCTGACGGGCTGAACCCAATGCCTGCGGGGATATACATGTCAGTACAAGCGCTGGGATCTCTCCCACAGAGTCAGGCGACCTTTCAGTCACGACCTCGTTGCACGCAGGCATGGCCGTTTTGTTGAGTGACGCCCCGCAGGGCGCGACAATGGGTCGCAGAGGGACGGGCGAACGGGCAGAGGTTACCATTTACCCGCAACAGAAAAGCCAGACTGATACCGCCCTTATGGGCCGTCTGCCCCGATTGCACGGCAAGCACCCTGTCACCCGCCGGCCGCACGACCCGGCTCGCGCTTTCAAAGGAAACCCTATGCCCATCGTCGTTGAATCACTGCGTGACCCCAGCTATCAGGATCAGCAGGATCTACAGAAGATTTACCACGATGCACCGCCTTGGCTGTTTGCACCGTTCGACGGTGCCGCGCAACTGATCGAAGACAACCTGCTTGATGGCACACTGATCGCCGGCCGCTTCAATGACCGGTTGCTCGGTGCGGCACGCCTGGAACGGCACTCGAACACCTGGCAACTGTCTCAATTGTGCGTGCGAAAAGTCACCCGCCGCCGTGGCGTGGCTGAACGACTGGTGTGCGAAGCGCGGGCAATGGCTGAACGGGCCGGAGCAGAACTGCACTTGCTGGCCCCTGCCGGACACCTTGAAGCCCAGGCGCTGGCCGCAAAACTCAAGCTGCCGCTGGACCTGATCTAAACGCGATCGCTGACCAGTCGTCAGTTTCCGGGCGCTATACTCCCTGGCTAAATTTCAAATTTGACTCTCTACAAGGACTCGCCCATGAAAGCGTTCGGCAAAATCCTGGGTCTGGTACTTCTCGGGCTGTTGCTGATCATTGTGGCCCTGGGCTTTGCCCTGACCCACTTCTTCGATCCCAACGACTACAAAGAAGAGATACGCCAGATTGCCCGCGACAAGGCCCACATCGAGCTGACGCTCAATGGCGATATCGGCTGGAGCCTGTTCCCCTGGCTCGGCCTTGAATTGCACGAAGCCAGCGTTGCCACCCTGGCCAACCCCGCCGCGCCCTTCGCCGACCTGCAAATGCTCGGCCTGTCGGTACGGGTCCTGCCGCTGCTGCGCCGCGAAGTGCAGATGAGCGATGTCCGCGTCGAAGGCCTGAACCTGCGCCTCAATCGCGACAAGGACGGCCACGGCAACTGGGAAGACATTGGCAAGCCCGTGCCTGTGGCCGGCAAATCCGATGCACCAGTGGGCAACAGCGAGCCGGTCAGCCAAACCCCGGCGGCCGTGGAAAAACCTGCCCAACCGATGCGCCTCGACATCGACAGCCTGACCGTGAACAACGCCCGGGTCGAATACTCCGATGAGCGCACCGGCAAGCAGTTCAGCGCCGAAAGCATCCAGCTGAGCACCGGCCCGGTACACGATGCGACCAACATCAAGGTCAAGCTGACTGCCTTTCTGGCCAGCAACCAGCCGGTTCTGCGGGTCCGTACCGAACTCAACGGCGAACTGCGCTTCGAACGCGCCCTGCAGCGCTACAAATTCGAAGACATGAAGCTGACGGGCGAACTCACTGGCGAGCCCCTGCAAGGCAAGACCGTGACCTTTGGCGCACAAGGCCAATTACTCCTGGATAAAGCGGCCAACGTCGCCGAATGGACCGGCATCAAGCTGTCTGCCAACCAACTGCGCGCATTGGGTGAGCTGAAGGTCAACGACCTGGACAAGACACCGCAATTCAGCGGCGGCCTGTCGATTGCCCAGTTCGACCTGGCAAAATTCATCGACAGCATCGGGCAAAAACTCCCGGCCATGGCCGAGGGCAGCCTGGGCAAAGTCGAACTGGTCAGCCGCCTGGCGGGCACGCCGACCAGCGTGTCGCTGGACAACATCAACCTGAAACTCGATGACAGCACCTTCAGCGGCCGCATCGCCGTCGAGGATTTCGCCAGGCAAGCGCTGCGCGTGCAGCTCAAGGCCGATACCTTCAATGCCGACCGCTACCTTCCGCCAAAATCCGCCGAAGCCAACAGCGCGGCCGTGGCACGCAAGTCGGAAGTCAGCAGCACCGAAGCCGACGCCATGGCCGGCGCGGGCAACACGTCACTGCCCAATGCCCCCACCAAAGGCGCCTGGAGCAACGACAAGCTGATTCCGGCGGAACGCCTGAGCAAGCTGGACCTGGACGCCGACCTGATCTTTGACCAACTGACCCTCGACAAGCTGCCAATCCACAATGCCGCACTGAAAGCCAGCGGCCAGGGCGGCCTGCTGACCCTGCAGAACCTGAGCGGCGAGCTGTACAACGGCACATTCAACGCCAAGGGCACGCTCGACGTACGTCAACCTGTGCCCGCGCTGAGCATGCAAATGGCAATCAGTCGGGTACCCGCGGAAAAAATCCTCGAAAGCCAGGGCAAGAACCCGCCGGTCAAAGGCCTGGTCACACTCAACAGCAACCTGACCGCCAACGGCAACAGCCAGAAGACCCTGATCGACAGCCTCAACGGTACGGCCGGCTTTGTGATCAACGACGGCGTACTGCTCAACGCCAACCTTGAGCAACAGTTGTGCAAAGGCATCGCCACCCTGAACCGCAAAACCCTCAGCGGTGAACCGCGAGGCAAGGACACCCCCTTCCAGGAGCTCAAGGGCAACCTGACCGTGCGCAATGGCGTGGCCAGCAACCCGGACCTGAAAGTGCGCATCCCGGGCATGACCGTCAACGGTAACGGCGACATCGACCTGCGCGTGCTGGGCATGGACTATCGCGTGGGCATCATCGTCGAAGGCGACAAGAGCGACATGCCGGACCCGGCCTGCCAGGTTAGCGAAAAGTTCGCCGGCATCGAATGGCCGCTGCGCTGCCGTGGCCCGCTGGAACTCGGGGCCAAGGCTTGCCGCCTGGACAACGAGCGCCTCGGCCAGGTCGCCAGCAAACTGGCCGGCAACAAGCTCAGTGACAAAATCGATGAGAAGCTTGGCGACAAAGTCAGCCCGGAACTGAAAGACGCACTCAAGGGGCTGTTCAAGCGATGAGAGCCGAGCAGTTTTCAACCGCGGTACTGGACTGGTACGACCGTCACGGACGCCACGACTTGCCCTGGCAACAAGGCATCACCCCTTATCGGGTGTGGGTCTCGGAAATCATGTTGCAGCAGACCCAGGTCAGCACGGTGCTGAACTACTTCGACCGCTTCATGGCCTCGCTGCCCACGGTCGAAGCCCTGGCGGCCGCACCGGAAGACGAAGTGCTGCACCTGTGGACCGGGCTGGGCTACTACACCCGCGCCCGCAACCTGCAAAAGACCGCGAAAATCGTGGTGGCCGAGTACGCTGGCGAGTTTCCCCGCGACGTGGAGAAACTCACCGACCTGCCCGGCATCGGCCTATCCACTGCCGGCGCCATCGCCAGCCTGAGCATGGGCCTGCGCGCACCGATCCTCGACGGCAACGTCAAGCGAGTGCTGGCACGCTTTACCGCGCAAGAGGGCTACCCGGGCGAACCCAAGGTCGCCAAGCAGCTGTGGGCCACCGCAGAGCGCTTTACACCCCAGAGCCGCGTCAACGCCTACACCCAGGCGATGATGGACATGGGCGCCACCCTCTGCACCCGCAGCAAGCCAAGTTGCATGCTGTGCCCGCTGGAAAAGGGCTGTGAGGCGCACATGCTCGGCCTGGAGACACGCTACCCGATCCCCAAGCCGCGCAAGAGCGTGCCACAGAAGCGCACGCTGATGCCGCTGCTGGCCAACCGCGACGGCGCCATCCTGCTTTACCGTCGCCCTTCCACGGGCCTGTGGGGCGGCTTGTGGAGCCTGCCGGAGCTCGATGACCTCGGCGACCTGGAGCATCTGGCCCTGCAACACTCGCTGGAACTGGGCCTGCACACCGAACTGCCCAGCCTGGTCCACACCTTCAGCCATTTCCAGCTGGCCATCGAACCCTGGCTGGTCCAGGTCCAGGAGACCGGCCATCACGTGGCCGAGGCCGACTGGCTCTGGTATAACCTCGCCACCCCGCCGCGCCTGGGCCTTGCCGCCCCGGTGAAAAAACTGCTCAAGCGCGCGGCCGACGTATTGAACGCAGGAGAGTCCTCATGACCCGCACCATCATGTGCCGCAAGTACAAAGAAGAATTGCCCGCCCTGGAGCGCGCTCCATTCCCGGGCGCCAAGGGTCAGGACATTTTTGACCACGTCTCGGCCAAGGCCTGGGCCGACTGGCAAAAACACCAGACCCTGCTGATCAACGAAAAACGCCTGAACATGATGAACGCCGAAGACCGTAAGTATCTTCAGGGCGAAATGGACAAGTTCTTCTGCGGCGAGGATTACGCCAAGGCCGAAGGCTACGTTCCACCTGCGCAATAACCCCGTAAAAACGGGGGTTTGATCGTAAGCGACGGTAATAATTAAAATTTTTTTGAAAACTTGCTTGACGACCCCCTGAAAAAACCGTTTAATGCGCCCCGTTGCCCAGATAGCTCAGTCGGTAGAGCAGGGGATTGAAAATCCCCGTGTCGGCGGTTCGATTCCGTCTCTGGGCACCAAATACCGAAAACCCTGAATCGCAAGATTCAGGGTTTTTTTATGCCTGCGATTTAATCAACTTCACCCCCGCCACGCCCATACCCGATCTTCGATGACCCTCGATCGCTACTGAGCGTCATCCCAATGGAAGACCAGATTGCGCGCAGGACCCGTGCCGATGTCCGCAACATCTCGCCGTTCCTGGCCATTACGCGAGGCGATGACCGAGTACTTGCCCGCAGGCAGTTTCACGTAAACCAGGGGACCCGCCTCATTCAGAGTCAGTACGGTCTGCCCTGGGGCTTTTTGAATAAGCACATCGACGTCAGCCGTGTATTCGTTCTGCGCACCGACGGCGAATGTCATGTGCAGGTTGTAGCCCTGCGTTTGCTGAATGCTTTTGGACTCGTCCAGGCCGATACCCCCCGACAGGTAGGTAATCCCGTTTTGCTGTTGTGGCTGGATTTGCACGCCAGCGCTGTCTATCGGCTCAAGACTGGTGGCCTGCACCACGACGGGAAACATCAGCAAGCCGACAGCAACGAGGGGCAACATGAATGAATGAGCGTACTTCATGATGACAACTCCCGGGCTCTGCAGAACCCAATCGTTACTTTTGTTAGATTTCCTGTCGTAGTGTCGCGTTTTAGATCAATTCGCACTTGGACTCACCACGAAATGGACTACAGGTGATATTGCCTCGGCACAAGGCGCCGTCAGCCCGGTCCCGCCAATCCGATAGCCACTTCCTGCCGACTGACCGGCCGCGCCCGATATCATCGACCACCCCACTCCTGAGACCCTCCCCTGCCTGCTCTTTCAGCCGCGGAAGCACTCATGAGCGACATCAAATCCGATACTCACGACCCACAGCTCGCCTCGCTGCCGGGCCATCTTGGCGAACTGATCCGCCAGGCCCGTCAGAAGGTGCTGCGCGCGGTCGATACCGCACAAGTGCAAACCTGCTGGCAGATCGGGCGACATATCGTGGAGTTCGAGCAGGAAGGCGCTCGGAGGGCGGTATATGGCAAACAACTGTTAGCGACGCTGGCGAAAGTGCTGACGGCGGAGTTCGGGAAAGGCTTTGATGAACGCAACCTGAGGTACATGCGGGACTTCTATCAAACCTTTCCAATTTGGAACGCAGTGCGTTCCGAATTGAGCTGGACCCACTACCGTAGACTCTTGCGCGTTGACAACGACCACGCCCGCCACTGGTACATGAACGAATCGGCCACCCAGAACGGGTCAACCCGCGCCCTGGAACGCCAGATCAACACGCTCTACTACGAACGCCTGCTGGCAAGCCGCGATCGCTCTGCCGTGGAACAAGAGGCCGCCACCCAAACCCAACGACTGATGACCACCCCGCGGAACTTCATCCGCGACCCCGGCTACTCAACCGAAAGCCCTGAAAGACGCAGGTGATTGTTCACAGCCCACGGGAAGACTATCGTTGGCAGCTACCCGCAAAGGTCCGAAGCCAATGAATGTGCAGGACACCCCCTCACGGGCACCGACTCAAATCGAATTACCGCTGCCGGCGCCGCCGCCCAAGGTACCGTTCAAGGAACCCGCCGCCGACGGCTTCCCCCTTGGCGGCTTCACCTGGCGTCACGCCACCGCGGACGCCTCCCGGGCGGTTGTCATCATCAATGCCGCCACCTCCGTGCGCTGCCGCCACTACTCGCGCTTTGCCGACTACCTGTTCGCCAATGGCTTCGACGTCATCACCTATGACTACCGGGGCATCGGCGAGTCTCGGCCGGCTTCGCTCAAAGGGCTGCAAGCGAGCTGGAGCGATTGGGGCGCCCTGGACTTTGAAGCCATGCTCAAGCGCGCCCAGCGCGAATTCCCCGGCCAACCCATCGACGTGGTCGGTCACAGCTTCGGAGGCTGTGGGGCGGGCCTGGCGGACTCAGGGCACGTGATCCGCCGCCTGGTGACCGTCGGCGCGCAATTCGCCTACTGGCGCGACTACGCGCCCGCCCATCGCTGGCGCATGCTTGCCAAGTGGCACGTACTGATGCCACTGATCACGCTGCTCTGGGGTTATTTCCCCGGCAAGCGCCTGGGCTGGCTGGAAGATACGCCCGCCGGCGTGGTCCGCGACTGGAGCCTGTCCACCGCCCGCTACGAGAAGCGCTCCAGCGGCCGCGTGATCCACGCCAGGGCCGGACAGCTACCCTTCGCTGCCGTGACCGCGCAAACCCTGGCCATCAGCCTCAGCGACGATCCCTACGGTACAATCCCGGCCATCGAACGCCTGCTGGACTACTTCACCAGCAGTACCAACACCCACCTGCGAATCGCACCCGAAGACATCGGCGAGCAAGAAGTCGGACATTTCGCCTTTTTTCGCAGCCCATACCAAGCCACACTATGGCCCATTGCATTGTCCTGGCTGCAACACGGCGAACTGGCCCCCGATCATCCCGGGCGGCGAGTGCCACGCAGTTGATCGACCTGCGCCCTCTCACGACACACGGAACGACGCCCATGGCCTCCGCCAACAAGCAGCACAAACGCGCCACCCGCGCCAAAGCCAAGGCCAAGCACAACCGCGTCCAACGGGCCGCCGCGCCAGTGGAGCTGGACCCGAACGACGATCGCATCGACTTCGAGTCGGTGGACCTGACCGAACTGTTCAAGAAAATGATCGACGCCGAGAAAACCAGCCAGCAGGCGATGTGCGCGGCCTTCCTCGAAGACCCGCTGCTGGAGCTGGTGTACGAGCAGGAAGGCGAAGAAGGCTCGATGGACTTCATCCTCGCGGCCTTGATCGAGTATCGCCAATGGTCCACCGAGACCGACGAGGCCGGCGCCCTGGCCTGGATCGAATCGCCAGCCTTCCAGGCTGACTACGTGGCGGCGTCCGACGCCATCGCGGCTCAAACTCAACACAAAGCGAACTGAATCACATGGCATCCCCGAACAAGCAGCAAAAACGCGCCAAGCGCGCCAAGGCCAAGGCCAAGCAAATCCGCATGGGCGGCAGAAAACCCCTGGCACTGGACGACGAGCCAGGCCACCTGGCCGAGCCGATCCCCGAGTACACCCTGGCAATGTTCAGCAAGATGCATGACGCGGAAGCCACCAGCCGCAACGACATGCTGCTGATCCTGCTGTCGGAGCTCAGCGGGATCATCAACGACCATCCAGAGCTACTGGACATGGAGAACGCCGAGAACGAAGCCATGGCCGCCACTCACCTGGCCGCCGACATGCTGATCGACTACCGCATGTGGGCCGATGGCATGGACCGCGAAACCGCCCAGGCCTGGCTCACCGAGCCACAGTTCATCAGCGACTTCGGCCAGGCGCTGGACAGCTACCGCGAGTCGCTGGACGAACCGGACGCAAAGACCGAGTAACGCCCCTGCGCCACGAAAACAAAAACGGCCGCTTGTCATCCCTGACAGCGGCCGTTTTCGTTACGCGGATCGAATCAATTCAGTACCAGCGCACCAAGCTTTTCGCGCTGGCGACGACGTGACACCAGCAGGCCAGCCGCAACCACCAGCAAGCTGAGCAAGCCGGTCGCCAGGATCTCCATGCGATGGGCTTCCTGGAACAGCATGATGGTCAGCACGCCGATGATGAACAGGATCACCGCGTACGTCAGGCCAGGGAACAGCCACATGCGATAGGTGATGGTTTCACCTGCCGCCACGCGCTTGTGGCGCATGCGCAGTTGCGAGAACGCGATCACCAGGTACACCAGCAATGCGATAGCGCCGGAACTCGCCAGCAGGAACTGGAACACCGCCGTCGGCGCCACATAGTTGGCGAACACCGCCAGGAAAGCTGCGGCAGTGGACATAATCACCGCCCAGTAAGGCGTACCCGCACGGTTGGTGCGCTTGGCCGCCGCTGGCGCATCACCGCGCTTGCCCAGGGAGAAGAGCATGCGCGAAGCGGTGTACAGCGCCGAGTTCAGGCAGCTGGTCACGGCAATCAGGACCACCAGGTCAACGATCAGCTTGGCGTTCGGGATACCCATGCGGTCC
Organism: Pseudomonas sp. Irchel s3h17; assembly: GCF_900187505.1. GTDB lineage: Bacteria > Pseudomonadota > Gammaproteobacteria > Pseudomonadales > Pseudomonadaceae > Aquipseudomonas. The sequence goes on along the minus strand of NZ_FYDL01000003.1, from coordinate 14,947 downwards.
AGCACGGTCTGGTAGGAACCGACCTGCGCCAGGCTCGGATCATTCCATGGCACCAGGGCGACAACAATGAAGATCGACACCAGGTAGAACAAACCGATCCGCCAGATCACCGAGTTGGTGGCCTTGGAAATCTGCTGGCCCGGGTTCTTCGACTCTGCCGCGGCAATGGTCACGATTTCAGTGCCCATGAACGAGAACATAGTGGTCAACATCGCAGCCAACACCGCGCCCATGCCGTTAGGCAGGAAACCCTGGGTGTCGAACAGGTGCGAAACACCGCTGACCTGGCTGTTGGGCAGGAAACCGAAGATCGCCAGCATGCCGAGGATCACAAAACCGATGATCGCCACGACCTTGATCAAGGCGAACCAGAACTCGAACTCACCGTAGTGCTTCACGCTGAACAGGTTGGTTGCGGTCAGCAACAAGGTGATGACCAGCGTGAACGCCCAGATTGCCACATCGGGGAACCAGGCATTGAGGATGGTCGCGGCGGCGTTGGCCTCCAGCGGAATCACCAGGACCCAGAACCACCAGTACAGCCAGCCGATGGTGAAACCGGCCCAGTGGCCGATTGCCCGGTCGGCATAAGTAGAGAACGACCCGGTGTCCGGAGAGGCGACGGCCATTTCGGCCAGCATGCGCATCACCAGCACCACCAGCGTACCGGCGGCGGCATAGGCCAGCAGCACGGCGGGGCCGGCTTCGGCGATGGCGTGACCGGAACCGACAAACAGCCCGGCACCGATCACCCCGGCGATCGACAGCATGGTCACATGCCGCGGTTTGAGCCCCTGTTCGAGGTCATTGGAGGATTGCGTACTGCTCATTGAAACTACCTTTACGAGGAAAGCGTGGGTACACCCTGCCCCGGGATTCCTTTTCGTAAAAAGAATCCAACAGGGCGTTCCTTATTCTGCACGCAATAATTGCGCCAAAATGTTACAGGCCTCCGGTTTCCGTGGCCTGCACAACGACCCACCCGTATTCGTAACCCATTGATGTTAATGGCATTTCGCCAGATCGTTACCGTGCCACACACTTGTTCAACGAACCAACGCGCCCAATACCCATGAAAAAAAACGCTCACGCACAATAAAAGTGCGGATCCGCAGCGTTTGGCCGGTTTGCGCTTCCAACACCCGCCCAAAGCTGGCACCATCGCGCCTTTTTTTACGCGATACCCACGCAGGCACGGCTTCAAACGGATGTTCGGTTGTTGATGGCGCGACAGTCTGCTGCGCTGATGCGACAACCGGATACACACTGCTCGTCTACACCCGTGGGGCTGTTGGCCGCGATTCAAACGCTATGCTAGCTTGGCGCCTCGCCAGGACGGCCACCGACAGCACAAGCACAACAGAACACAATGAGGACCGCACATGGCCGAGGCCACGCCCGCGCTTGAAATCCGCAACTTGCACAAACGCTACGGCCAGCTCGAGGTGCTCAAAGGCGTCTCGCTGACCGCCCGCGACGGCGATGTGATCTCGATCCTGGGTTCCTCCGGTTCCGGCAAGTCCACGTTCCTGCGCTGCATCAACCTGCTGGAAAACCCGCATCAGGGGCAGATTCTGGTGGCCGGCGAAGAGCTCAAGCTCAAACCGGCGAAAAACGGCGAACTGGTCGCCGCCGACGGCAAGCAGATCAACCGCCTGCGCAGCGAAATCGGCTTTGTGTTTCAAAACTTCAACCTGTGGCCGCACATGACGGTGCTCGACAACATCATCGAGGCGCCACGCCGCGTGCTGGGCCAGAGCAAGGCCGAAGCCATTGAAGTGGCCGAAGCCTTGCTGGCCAAGGTCGGCATCGCCGACAAACGCCACGCCTACCCCGCGCAACTGTCCGGTGGCCAGCAACAACGCGCCGCCATTGCCCGCACCCTGGCGATGCAACCCAAGGTCATCCTGTTCGATGAACCGACTTCCGCGCTTGACCCGGAAATGGTTCAGGAAGTACTAAACGTGATCCGCGCCCTGGCCGAAGAAGGCCGTACCATGCTGCTGGTCACCCATGAAATGGGTTTTGCCCGTCAGGTTTCCAGTGAAGTGGTGTTCCTTCACCAAGGCCTGATCGAAGAGCAAGGATCGCCACAGCAGGTGTTCGACAACCCGCTTTCGGCGCGCTGCAAACAATTCATGTCCAGCAACCGCTAACGGAGCTAACCGCATGCAGACCTACAAGAAATTCTTCCTGGCCGCGGCCGCCACCCTGGTGTTCTCGGCCAATGCAATGGCCGCCGACAAACTGAAGATGGGCATCGAAGCTGCCTACCCGCCGTTCAACAACAAGGATGCCAGCGGCCAGGTGGTCGGTTTCGACAAAGACATCGGCGACGCCCTGTGCGCCAAGATGAAGGTCGAGTGCGAAGTCGTCACCTCCGATTGGGACGGCATCATCCCGGCACTCAACGCCAAGAAGTTCGACTTCCTGGTGTCCTCGCTGTCGATCACCGACGAGCGCAAGCAGGCCGTTGATTTCACCGACCCGTACTACTCCAACAAGCTGCAATTCATCGCGCCGAAAAACACTGAGTTCAAGACCGACAAGGACTCGCTCAAGGGCAAGACCATCGGCACTCAGCGCGCCACCCTGGCCGGTACCTGGCTGGAAGACACCTACGGCGACGACATCAAGGTCAGCCTCTACGACACCCAGGAAAACGCCTACCTGGACCTGACCTCCGGTCGCGTCGACGGCATCCTCGCGGACAAGTACGCCAACTACGACTGGCTGAAAAGCGACGCCGGCAAGAACTATGAGTTCAAAGGCGACCCGGTAGTGGAAAGCGACAAGATCGGCATCGCCGTGCGCAAGGGTGACAACGACCTGCGTAACAAGCTGAACGCCGCACTGAAGGAAATCGTCGCTGACGGCACCTACAAGAAAATCAACGACAAGTACTTCCCGTTCAGCATCTATTGATTCTGACGTGCCTGACCGGTGCCCCCCAGGGTGGCGCCGGTTCTTAGCAAAGCCCGCTGTAACTTGAATAGACATCCATGATTATCGATCTCCAAGGATTCGGCCCGGCGCTCGCCGCTGGCGCGCTGATGACTGTCAAGCTGGCCCTTTCGGCATTGTGCCTGGGGCTGGTGCTGGGCCTGCTCGGCGCCTTGGCCAAAACCTCCTCGCAAAAGTCGCTGCAGTGGCTTGGCGGTACCTATTCGACCCTGGTGCGTGGCATCCCGGAACTGCTCTGGGTGCTGTTGATCTACTTCGGCACCGTCAACCTGATGCGCGTGCTGGGGGAGTTTTTCGGCAACCCTGACCTGGCGCTCAACGCCTTCGCCGCCGGCGTGATTGCCCTGGGCCTGTGCTTCGGCGCCTACGCCACGGAAGTATTCCGTGGGGCAATCCTGGCGATCCCCAAGGGCCACCGCGAAGCGGGCGTCGCCCTGGGCTTGTCGAAGTGGCGGATCTTCACCAGGCTGATCATGCCGCAGATGTGGCGCATCGCCCTGCCGGGGCTGGGCAACCTGTTCATGATCCTGATGAAAGACACCGCACTGGTATCGGTGATCGGCCTGGAGGAAATCATGCGACACGCGCAAAACGGCGTGACCATGACCAAGCAGCCGTTCACCTTCTACATGGTTGCCGCCTTCATGTACCTGGGCCTGACGGTGATCGCCATGACCGCTATGCACCTGCTGGAAAAACGCGCCGCTCGCGGCTTTGCCCGGAGCACGCAATGAACTGGGAAGTCATCATCAAGTGGCTGCCGAAACTGGCCCAGGGTGCCACCCTGACCCTGGAACTGGTCGCGATCGCGGTCATTCTCGGCCTGCTGCTGGCCATTCCGCTGGGGATCGCCCGTTCGTCGAAACGCTGGTACGTGTGCGCCTTGCCCTATGCGTACATTTTCTTCTTCCGTGGCACCCCGCTGCTGGTGCAACTGTTCCTGGTCTACTACGGCCTGGCGCAGTTCGATGCGGTGCGCAGCAGCGTGCTGTGGCCGTACCTGCGCGATCCGTTCTGGTGCGCCACCGCCACCATGACGCTGCACACCGCCGCCTACATCGCCGAGATTCTGCGAGGCGCGATCCAGGCCATTCCACCCGGCGAAATCGAAGCGGCCCGGGCGCTGGGCATGTCGCGGCCCAAGGCCCTGTTCTACATCATCCTGCCACGTGCCGCGCGCATCGGCCTGCCGGCCTACAGCAACGAAGTGATCCTGATGCTCAAGGCCAGCGCCCTGGCCAGTACCGTGACCTTGCTGGAACTGACCGGCATGGCCCGCACCATCATCGCCAGGACCTACCTGCCGGTAGAGATCTTCTTCGCCGCGGGCATGTTCTACCTGCTAATGGCCTACGTCCTGGTACGTGGCTTCAAGCTGCTGGAGCGCTGGTTGCGCGTCGATGCCTGCCAGGGACGCTGATCTGCCGGTGCTGACGGGCGAGCACCTGCTCGCCCGCTTCACGGCACTGGACGCCTTCCTGACCAAGCATCAGGCACTCTGGCGACCCCGGCCCTTTACCCATCGGCAACTGCCGTGGGAAGCCGACCATCCAGCGCTCGCCGACTGGTTGCGCCAGCGTTCGCTGGAAGACGCGGAAACCAGCCACAACCACCCTGAACACCTGCCAGCCCCGGCACCCTTCCCGGCACTGGCGGCGCAGTCGATGGCCCTCGGCGCGGTCGGCGACTTGCCCACCCAGGCCATTGCGCCCGCATCCCCGCGCTTGAACGTCGACGTACCCGGGCGCAAATGGCAGCAGATCGAAGCCTTCGCCAGCTGCCTGCAGTTCGCCGAGAAACCCCGACACTGGCTGGACTGGTGCGCAGGCAAGGGTCACCTGGGACGACGCCTGCTGCAAGCCGGCCAGCAGTTGACCTGCCTGGAATACGACCCGGCACTGATTGCCAACGGTCAGGCGCTGAGCCAGCACCACCGCCTGAACGCCCGGCACGTTCAACAGGACGTGATGGCCACGGACACACCGGCACGCCTCGATGCCGACCAGACACCGGTCGCCCTGCACGCCTGTGGCGACCTGCATGTACGCCTGATGCAACTGGCCAGCCACGCAGGCTGCAAGCAACTGGCCGTCGCACCCTGCTGCTATAACCGGATTGCGGCCAGCCAGTACCAGGCGCTCTCCAGCGCCGGCAAACACTCGGGCCTGGCACTGTCCCACGATGACCTGGCCCTGCCGCTGAGCGAAACCGTGACCGCTGGCGCCCGCGTCCGGCGCCAGCGCGACACGTCCATGGCCCGGCGCCTGGCGTTCGACCTGCTGCAACGGCAATTGCGCGGCATTGACGACTACCTGCCCACCCCATCGCTGCCCAGTGCCTGGCTGGACAAACCCTTCGCCGACTACTGTCGAGACCTGGCCGCGCTCAAGGACTTGCCCACGGTCGGCACACAGGATTGGCCAGCCCTACAAGCTGCGGGCTGGCAACGCCTGGCCCAGGTACGCAACCTGGAATTGCTGCGCGGCCTGTTCCGACGCCCGCTGGAGCTTTGGCTGGTGCTCGACCGCGCCCTGTTTCTCGAAGAACAGGGGTATGCCGTTCGCCTGGGACTGTTCTGTGAAACGCCCCTGACACCGCGCAATCTGCTGCTGCTCGGCGAGCGCCGATAAACACCGCGCGCCTGTGGATAACTCTGTTGATGAAATCTGCCGGAAGCCCATGGATCCAAGATTTCAGGCAAAAAAACACACTGTCCATTTTTTGCTCAGCCTTTAAAAAAACCCGGAAAACAGGCAGTTGCGCAGCAATGAGAACGGATCCACAAATCTGACATTTATCAAGGTGCAAAACAGCCCGTTGTGCATAAGCGTTAAGCCGAATGGTCATAACCGCCCTTGCAAGCCTGAACTATCGTTGCCAAGCGCCAGAAATCTCTGTCGCCCACGACAGCAAGGAGCTGGAACACCATGATCACAGTGAACAGTGCACAGGAAGCCGTCGATACCGTCGCCAACGAAGCCATTCTCGCCGCCATTCAACAAACCTTCGCAGTGGGCGGGGCCATCATCCATAACGCCACCGGCGAGGTCATCGCGGCGCTGCACAACAACGTATTGATGCCTTTCCCCGGGAGTAACACGCCCTACTTCTTGCCCCATGACCCGACCGCCCACGGCGAACGACAGCTGGTGGACTGGTACTACGAGAACGCCGCATCACTGGGCCTGCCGCCACCCGGGCAACTGACGGTCGTCACCACCCTGGACCCTTGCGCCATGTGCGCCGGCTCCCTGCTGACAGCCGGCTTCAACGTCGCGGTGAGTGCGATCGACGACTACGCCGGGATCAACTACAACAGCCAGTTCAACTTCCCGTCCCTGCCACCGCAGATCCGTCAGCAGGCACAAAACAGCTGGGGCTATTACGCAATCGCCGCGCCCGTCAGTCGCGCCTACCAAGGCGCCAATAGCCCGGTGTTCAGCGGCCAGAGCATCGACTCGGCAGCGTATTACCTCACCAGTTCGATCTTCTCGGCCAGCGTCAACACCGTGCGCGAAGCGAGTAACAACAGCGGCCTCGATCCTTCGAAACTGAAAAACCCGGCCGATCTGCCAGCCAACAGTCCGGTTCGCCAGGCCTTGGCCGCACTGAGCCCCTATGCCCTGACCGTACAATGCGAGAACCCACGGGACCCGGGCGCAGAACTGGCGCCACCGCTGCTGGTGACGGCGCAGCAAAGCAGCGTGTTCAACTCGGTGGCCTTGATCGACCCCTTTGGCAACCTGCTGGTGTGCCTGGGCGGCGCGGAAAACCAGTCGCCGATTCGCACCGCCTTCATGGAAACCACCCGTGGTTATGCGGTGATGCGCTGGACCCTGATGAATGACCCCGACCCGGCGGTGCGTGCCCAGGCCGAGCAATACCTGACACACCCCAAGTACGGCACGTTCGTGTTCCTGTACGCGCCCGACCCGACCACGCCGCAGGCCGTGATGACCTTCGGGGCCTATGGCTCGACCATGGAAGGCCCGGTGCCACAAAGCTACCCGTCGAACCTGCAGTACGTACTGTTGCCGGGTAACACCACCGCTCAAGCGCTGTCGCAACTGGCCCAGAACCTGCCGCCCTTCTATACCCAGAGCGTGCAAGTGGCGCCCGCCCAGGTGCTGAGCCAGGACCTGATCAACACCGTCAAGAACGGCGTGTAACCAGCCAGCCGACCGGCCCTTCGAGCCATCGACGGGCCGGTCGCCAACACCTGCATTTGGCGGCTTTGCCGGCACACTTTCTCCGAGATGATCGCTACACTCCGACCCCAGGTGCGTAGCTTTCGCGCCCGTTTCCCAGTCATTCGAGCTATCAGGAAGAGACCGTGACGTTCATTTCTTATGCACAGAACTTCGAAGACATACGGTTGTGGCGCGCGCTGAAACACTACGAGAACGGCTTCTACATCGACGTAGGCGCCAATCAGCCGGTGCTCGACTCCGTCACCAAAGCGTTCTACGAGCATGGCTGGAGCGGTATCAACATCGAACCGCTGCAGATCTACCACGAGGCCCTGTGCCAAGACCGCCCCAAGGACATCAACCTGCAATGCGTGGCCGGAGAAACCGCCGAAGCCCTGACCTTCTACGCCATTGCCGGCACAGGGATGTCGACCCTGGAACCCAGCGTTGCCAAGGAACGCCTTGAGGCCGGCATGGACGTGCGCAGCCAGGCCGTGCAGTCGCGTACCCTGAGCTCCATCTGTGAAGAACACGTCAAAGGGCCGATCCACTTTCTGAAGATCGACGTCGAGGGTCATGAAGAAACCGTCCTGCGCGGGATGGACTTCACGCAATGGCGGCCCTGGATCATCCTGGTCGAAACCCCGTGGACCCGCGACCAGACGTGGGAACAACTGCTGATCGACGCCGGTTACCACCCAGTGCTGTTTGACGGCCTCAACACCTTCTACCTGGCTGAAGAGCAACTGCACCTTAAAAACGCTTTCGACATCGCGCCGTGCAACCTGGATGAGTTCCAGTTCTGCTACGGCCACACATTCAGCTACCCGGTGTCAGACCTGGAACAGGCCCTGCAAGCCGAACGACAACGCGCCGACCGCGCAGAAGCCGAACTGCATGCGCTGCGCAACAGTCGTTCGTGGCGGGCGGTGGAAATACTCAAGCGCGTGTTGTTGCGCGCGTAACGGCGAGGCGAAAACACTCGTTACGACGCCACGACCATCCACTCAACGATCAAGGGCGCACACCGCCCGATCCGCCTGCACACACGGTTCGCTACCCTGAGCGCGTGAGCAAAAACACCGCATTTACCCAAGCCCCACACCCCCGACAGGCCCCCAACCAGAGCCCTGCACAAAAATAGTCTGTTATCAGGGGTTTACAGACGCGAAGCACTCGCTATAATCGTCGCCCAACACGCCGGTATAGCTCAGTTGGTAGAGCAACTGACTTGTAATCAGTAGGTCCCGGGTTCGACTCCTGGTGCCGGCACCATCCAAGGTTCCAGAGAAGGCTTTCAAAATCTCTGAAACCCCCGAAAAACCCGCCTTCTGGCGGGTTTTTTCGTTTTGGCGTTCCGTCGGATTCCGCCAAAATCTTATGGATACCAGCCGTTTTAAGGATAAAGATAGGGGTAAGGTCATTCGATAAAGGGAGGAGTACCCTTATGTCGCGCACCACTACCCCACTCTCCGATTCGGCTTGCCGTTCAGCCAAGCCCACCGACCGTGCCTACAAGCTTTTCGACGGCGACGGCCTCTATCTTTTAGTCCAACCCAATGGCCGCAAAGGCTGGCGTTTCAGGTATGTAAAACCTGATGGTCGTGAAGGACTGACCTCGTTCGGCAACTACCCCGTGGTCGGCCTCGCCGATGCGCGCAAGAAGCGCCTGGAGGTCAAGCGGATGCTGGCGGAAGGGATCGACCCCATCGAGTCTAAACACCAAGCCAAGACGCAAGCCACAATCCGAGGCCGAACCTTTGAGAGCGCAGCCTTGGACTGGCACAAAGCGATGTCTGCCAAATGGGCTCCGGGCCATGCCAAGACGGTCCTGAGCCGCCTCAAAACCCATGTTTTTCCACTAATCGGTGATCGCGCTATTGTCGACCTAGACACTCACGACTTGATGCAACCTCTGGAAGCAATCCAGAAGCGTGGCACGATTGACGTCGCGTTAAGGGTACAAAACTACCTGCAAAGCATCATGCGCGAGGCGAAACGTGCTCGACAGATCGCGGCAAACCCTGCCTCCGACCTTGAAGGTTTGATCAAAGCCCCGAGAGTGGTTCATCGCCCCGCTCTACCCTTATCGCGTCTGCCTGAATTGCAGGAGCGTATCGACACCTACAAAGGCCGCGCACTTACCCGGCTGACGGTCATGCTCTCGCTGCATGTGTTCGTACGCTCCAGCGAACTGCGATTTGCCCGCTGGAGCGAATTCGACCTTAAACGCGGCACCTGGGAGATACCGGACACTCGACCCGCGTTGGACGGAGTACCTTTTTCAACAAGGGGTACGAAGATGGCCGGGGACATCCACCTTGTACCCTTATCGCCGCAAGCCGTGGCCCTGCTTGGACAGATCCACGCCCTCACCGGCGAATTGGACCTAGTGTTTGCAGGCGATGCCAAGCCTTGGAAACCCATGTCTGAAAACACGGTGAACAGCGCACTCAGGAAGATGGGGTACGACACCAAAGCCGAAATATGCGGGCATGGTTTTCGGTCGATGGCCTGTAGCGCGCTGATTGAGTCAGGGCTGTGGTCGGAGACAGCCATTGAAAGGCAGATGAGCCACAAGGAGAGGAATAACGTCCGAGCGGCCTATATCCACAAGGCTGAGTTCATCGAAGAGAGGAGGCTGATCATGAACTGGTGGAGCCGATATCTTGAGGTCAATCGGCAGGAGCATGTCACCCCGCACGAATTTGCGAACCAGACCGGCGCAAATGTCACTCGGCTAAGGACAAAACGTGGCGCAACAGACTAAGCGCTCGGCCTCCGGGCCACAGCTCCGCACAAGGAAAATGGGCTTGTATTGATTACCGCTTGCATGCACGTTGAATAGCAAGGCCATTGACGACTGGCTGCATTCGCCCCTAGCCGGTCGAAGTGAAGCCAAAGTACGCATCCCCACAGCATAGGCAGAATCGTGCACGTCGTCCGGCCTTTCACTTGGGTAGAATTGCTTATTGGTCGGCTTTCAAAATTACTGCTGCGACCGCTGCGGCGAAGGCATCAGGGCCACATGCCCCTAGAATGTGAAGTGGTATTCCGAGTTCATCGCACACTAACTGCGCCTGAGCGCGCTCCGCGGCTAAGAACTTGATAGTGTGGTCAATATCCAATTCCCGGCTATCTCGTTCTCGTATGCGAGTCGCAATTGTATTAGCGTCCGCCTCCAGCAGCAAAACTCCATCGAGGCGAAGAGCCTTAAAAACGTCCGCAGCCAAAGGTGAAAATTCACCCTGAGCATCCAGCAACACAAAATGCCCGTCCAGCAGTAACCGAGTGCCAGCCTCATTGTGGCGAGTGACAGCATTCGCCAGTGCTATCTGATTGGCGTCCACATCACCGACCCGTTTATCCGTCCCCCAGTCAGGTAACGCGCGCTCCTCCTTGATCAGCTTACTGGCTGAGGTTTGCGTTAGACCTAAGGCCTTAGGAAGTTGAGAGGCTAGGAAAGTCTTACCAACACCGTGTACACCTGCGACGAATATGTTCATACAGATCCCTCCGATGGAAACATTGCGCGCATTACGCGTGGGAAATCGTTAGGACCCAGATAGAGAAAGGACTGAGGTGGTGTGAAGTTCGCGAAAAGGTCCTTCGGATCGACCTGAACTTCGGCGATCTTTATGCGCTGGATCATCACACCGAACGCAGTCTTCTTTCCTTTGACATAAGCCTTGAGTTCGTCATAGGTCACGCCGCCCCCGTTGGCATCTGCCAAGGTCCACAGACTCTCAAAGTCGCATTCCTCAATTCGATCGATAAAGGCTACTCCTACCAGCCTCTGCTTTGGTGATGACGAGTACAACACCATGACGCCAATATCGTTGGACGGCCAGCTTCGACGTAACTCAACGCGCTTGGTCCCTGCAAGGATCAGGTCGGCGTATTTTGGCTTTATCGAAAGTAGGACAGCCCTACCGCTCGGTTGCTCGAATGATTCGGGAAAAAGACTCATCAGATATTTTCGTGATCGATTGAATGGGGCCCCTGACGATCCGCGAGCGCTTAAGGTCCGCATACTCTAGGGGGGGCTCGAAGTGACATATCAGACGGAATAGCATCACCTTGGTCTCAGTCCTGGCCATTTCCTCTATTTGTTCATCAGAGTACACGGTTCTACGGCTCACAATCTGTGCGATATCGTCAGCCGCTTCCGACCACTCGTATCGCTCAACAACACCCAGTGTCGTCAGCGCACGCATGTCGCGACTGCGATAGAACATTACGACATCGCCTGGACGCGGCTGTTTGCTGGGGGTGTGACAAAGGTATGCGAGTTTGATCGCATTGCTGACATGCCTTTGCGGATGGTTATCAGGCAATGCATGCCCTGGACGCTGATAGTCCGGGAACAAAATGTCATGGTACTGAGGCTGAATTGGCACTATAAATTTATGGACATCATCACCGCCCATGTAATGCGGATAATAGCGCTGGACGTACTGGAACGGGTCCATCTGCAGCGGAGGCGGGGCGACAGGATGCGCTTTTACGTAAACTGCGTCCCCTTGGTAAAGCCCCTCGTAGCGAAAACCGAAGTCTTCAATCAATGTGATCAGTTGTGACTGCTGAACGTTGTTAGCGTGCAGAAAAATCGACTCACATTGGTGGTTTGTCGCGTACTTGAAGGCAGCCCGGAGAAACAACTCTCCGAGTTTCCTTCCACGAACGGTTTCGCCGACCTTGAACGTACAAAGCTTCAATGCCCTGCCGACAAGCACCTCACCATCGTCCGTCACAGCCTGATCGGCCTGAACAGCGTAAATACAGATAGCCGCTATAGCCTGATGAGCGTCTTCGCGATAGACCCAAGCACGACGCCCTTCCATGGCCTTCCGACGAAACCAATCGTTAAAACCATCGTAGCCCGCACGGATACTGTCGAAGAATGGCCCAGCCAGTTGGTGGGTCAACGTATGGATTTCAACGTCTTCAATGTGGGGGAGTCGCACCTCACCAGGCTCATGGAGCCGGCGCAGCCAGTCGTCCGCAGTCTGGATGAAGTACACGCGGCTACTCAGTCCGCGTGCCCGCGCCTTACGGTGCAACCCCTGATCCTCGGTCACCAAAACGTGCGCTGCATCATTCTCTAACGCGTAGAGAATTTCATTGTCACAAGCGTCGTTTACCGAAGTTTCAGGCGAGTTCCATGGACAAGCCGGCCCAGCCTGCAGTTGAGTGTACTGACCGAGCCTGGCCAAGGTGCGCTCGCGCCGAGCCTCATCAGTGTCACGCCTGATGTCCGCGGCTGACGCAGGGTGGTAAAGCAGTTGGTAGCCGTGCGCACTGCACAACCTAACGAAGTTTGTAAGACTGGGCTGCAGTACCACCATGGAGTCCTGAAGCGGGATCAGGATGTTGGTGTCTAACAAGAAACGAAGACGCAATGCCAAGGATGCCTCCAGGTGGCGCAGTCTAATGCACGACATTAGCTGTCGAACACGAGGTTACGCCCGTTGACTACTCTCGCCACTCAACCCAAGACATTGCTGATGGACTGATGTTATTTAGCCACGGAGTCTAGGCAGACAGCCGGTAAACCGCAACGCACATCGCTGCCGAGCCCTGAATAGAGAAAATACAAGCAGTCGGTCAGATGGGGCGGGATAACGCAGCGTTCGAAATCTAGATGATCCGCTTGTCCTCGCGGGTCCATCCAAACAGGGCTGCAAAGCCGCCCTGCTTGGATGGACCTCACTTAAAAAATCTAAAGCGCATGCAAACTGTCTGTGGAAAACCACAGATTTCCACCGGTGGATAATTTCATCCACAGCCGCAGAACTCCCGAAAATTCGAGCCTTGACCCAAATTATCCACAGGCGTAGAAAAGATCGGGCAAAGCGCTGTCGTTGACAGCAACCCAGGTAGCCAGAACCTTTAAGGCTACGCCACACGGTGGTGGTTCTCCCAAAGTGCGATTAGCGTCCGGCGGCTCGCACGGTCACAGCGATGTGATGGATGCCTACTTTTACCAGCGTGCCCACTGCGGCAACTCATACCCTTTCATAGCTGCCCTGCAGCAACCTATCCGCTTGGCCATTTCATTGCGCCAACCTACGCCCGTCTCTTTCTCCTGGAAAGAGACGGGCGCTCCTACCGCTGCTGCAGCCCACCTCGTACGAGGCTTTGCGGCATTTCCCCTCGTGACAATCGGCGTGACAAACACCGAAAAGTCACCAGCAACAGCGATGCAGATGATGGTGCCGCAGCCCACGGAATGGACTGCACCTGACTGACAGTCAGGCACGCCCCGGTCATCGCTTCACTGCCTTCACCCGACTCAGGATCTCGCGGCGCCGGTCTCGTCAGCCAGTGCAGTCTCCACCCGCCCACTTCTTCGGAAGTGTTCAGGAGACCAGGTCATGAGGTGCCCAAGCTCCCGGTCGTAAAGAGCCGTCAGTCCCGCGTCAGTGGACAACCCTCACAGGTCGCAGGGGCCTTGATCCCTGATAACACTCAGCATTCTTGGCGGGATGACGTGGGGATGGTTTTAAAAGTTTGGCTTCGAGAGGCGTTTAATCATGGCATTGGTAGGCAGACGGGATGGGCGGAATTTTGGCTATGGCCGGCAATTGAGCTACGCAGGACCGCAGGCATTGAAAGACATGTTCGGCGGCGGCCACTACGGCACGGTCAAAGCGCATTCTGATCGGTGGCAGGCATTTGTGAAGTGGTGCCGATCCGAACAGGGGCCCGGTATCAATGATGCGCGGCAGGTTGATCGGAAGGTATTGGCCAACTATGCGGCGTATCTCCGCGACCTGGTTGGGCGCGGTGACCTAGCCATCAGCACCGCGCAAAATCGGCTATCCAGCGTTAACAGGACTATGGCGGCGCTTCGCGGTGATCAATGTGTGAGATTGCCGAGTCCGAGCAAGGCGTTGGATATGCAGCGCACAGGGGGTCGTCACTCGATGCCCCAAGGCCAAGATCGAGAACAGGTTAAGCAAATAATCGATGCGCTCTGTAGTCGTGATCAGTTGCGGGCCGCAGCGATTGTACAGTTGGCGCGAGCCACCGGCATGCGTTTGCGTGAGGCCATTTTGGCTGACCTGCCACGGCTAAGCCGTGAGGCCAAGGACTTTGACAGGGTCAACATTCAGGACGGTACCAAAGGTGGCCGCGCCGGTGCATCGGCGCCACGTTGGATTACGGTGAATGACCACATTCGAGGCGCGCTTGGATTTGCGCAGCAGGTATCGCCTGAAGGTAGCCGCAACCTGATTGCACCGAAAGAAAGCTACCTGAACGTTCTGCGGGAAGTCGTTCGCCCTGCCCGGGACGTTCTTCATGCACATAACCTCAAAGGCTTTCATGAGCTAAGGGCAGCGTTCGCGTGTGAGCGCTATGAGCAAATCACCGAGCACTACGCACCTATCAACGGTGGTGAATGTTGCAAGATAGATAAACGCCTTGATTGTGAGGCTCGAAGGCAGATCAGCTATGAGCTTGGACACGGGCGACTCGACGTGGTCGCTGCTTACATTGGGGGGAGAACATGAGTAAGCCATTCGATATGGAACTGTTCTTGGCTGGGATGCTGACCGGGTCACACGCGACGCGGCAACGCCATTTGCGGCAGGCGAAAATCATCCAAGCTGAAATCTCTGAGCGCTGGCAGCGACAGACTCCTTGGGCTTGGCAGAGAAAGGTATCCGATCCATGAACTACACCTACCGCCAGAAGCGCTTCGTGTTTACCGTGGCATTTCTGGCGAGCAGTTCCATGGCAGCAGCGCTTCATAGTCTTCAATCGACTGCGCATGCGGCAAGCGCTCC
>NZ_FYDL01000005.1:160793-355308 GCF_900187505.1 Pseudomonas sp. Irchel s3h17 | reverse complement strand
CTCAGCAATCGTTGGTTACATCTTTGATTTCTCGCGGAGTAACTTGTGATGCTGATAATCTTGTTGACTATCAGTCTGACTGCACAAGCACCCACACGAATTGCTTGATTCAGTTGTTAAAGAGCGGCTGGTTAAGATCTTTCGTCTCAACCGAGGGGCGCATTCTACAGCAGCCCCTGTTGCTGTCAAGCGGTTATTTTCAGAAGTTTTCAAAGTTTCCCTTGTAACTTCAACCACTTGCGCTTCCGATCTCTCGTCAGCGGGAGGCGAATTCTACAGCGTTACACGCTGCTGTCAACACCTCTTTTTCAACTTCCTTTTGGCTTCGATGACCTGAAGCAACCTGCTGCCGAAAACTGCGTAACTCTTTGTTTAGCAAGGAGTTTTCCGTTTCGACTGCGCCGGAAGTGGGGCGAATTATAGACAGATAAAATTCGCCGTCAACTGCTAATTCAGGATTTCTATCAGAAAGCCGAAAATGACCTGAATAGCTCGGTTACCTATATAGAAGGATACGCCCGAGCGCTGCCCCCTTATCCAAATCCGTTAACGGCGGGCACGTCATGACTCACACCCCATCAATGCCATCGATGTTCACCATCGACCCAATGAAGTTCTCATAAAAATCCTGACGCGTAACATCCGCTCCATACCTACCCACGACACCCCGGAGCACACCACCATGAAACGCCAGATCATTCTCAGCCTCGCTTTCTCGGTACTGGCCGCCAACGCTTTTGCCGCCTCGCAGGCACAACCGACCATCAACACCCAACTCCAGCCAGTGATTGTCGAAGGCGGTTCGGATCGTCTGCAACAGAACCGCATCGCCGAAGGTGGCTCCGATCGCCTTCAACAGAACCGCATCGCCGAAGGTGGCTCCGATCGCCTGCAACAGAACCGCATCGCCGAAGGTGGTTCCGATCGCCTGCAACAGAACCGCGTCGCCGAAGGTGGCTCCGATCGCCTGACCCAGAACCGCGCATGACTTGCCGCCCCGCTGTACAGGACAAAAAGCCCGGCCTGAATCGCCGGGCTTTTTCTCGCCTGCCCCGCCCTTACCCGCCAGACGCTCGCTTCATGCAACGTTGATAACGCTCATCGACACGCTTGGCGAACCAGGCCGTGGTGAGTTTTCGAGTGATTTTCGGGCTTTGCAATTCAATTCCCGGCAACACCGCCCGGGGCAGTGATTGGCCTTGAGCCTTTTGCGCAAGTTCGAACACCCGCTTATAAAGCTTGCTGTATTCGAAATCCAGGCTGTCCCCCAGTTCCAGCTGATCGCGTATGGTCGTGTTGCGCATGTCCAGGCGCTTGCCCAGGCTCCGTACCGCCAACTCCGTCGTCCCCGGCATGATTGAGCCATGGCGGATCAGGTCACCATCCAGCGTCAGTGAACCACCGGTCGCACGATTGAGTGCCGCCTGGAAAGCCGCGTTGCGACTGGCGTACCAACCGGCATTGAAATCGGCAAAGCGGTACAACGGCTGACGGTAATTGACCGGGTAGCCGAGCAAATGCGCGATGCCGAAGTACATGCCGCCGCGCCGCGAGAACACCTCACGTCGAATCGAACCGTCCACCGCATAGGGGTAGTTGCGCGCCTGCTGCTCGGCAAACGCGATACTGACCTGCATCGGTCCTCCGGTATGCACCGGATTGAAGCCGTCGAACAGGCTTTTCCCCATCGGCACCCGGCCGATGAAGTCATCGAAGATAGCGCTGAGTTCTTTCTCACTGCGCGCGGCGTTCAATCGGTCGCTGTAGCTCTTGCCGTTCGTCGAGCTGACCTGCAAGGCACCCCGCACCAACAGGTTGGGGATGTGCGCCTTGGCAGCGCGTCGATCGATCTCGTCCCGGGCGATCTTGCCCAGGCCGGGAACCACAGGGTCTGCCTGAAACGTCGATTCCTGCTCGGTCACGGCCATTACTGAGCAGACGTTCTGCGTGGTGGCCGGGATCTTTTGCGCTTCGAACGCCGTATAGATGTCATTGGCCCAGCCTTCACGGTCAAGGGTCCTGGCCGGCAACAAGCGAACAATCTGCGCTTTCACCTGAGCCGGTTTCGGCGCCGCCTGCCGAGGGGCCTGGCTCGCGCAACCCGCCAACAGCAAGAGCGCCGCCAGGCTGGTGATCAATGATTTACAGTGCATGGGAGGTTCAAGGGTCCTTTTGACATACCGGGTAAAACGCTGGCGCCTACACTCCGGGTTTTCCCGGTGGAAATGCAAGCACCCTTGCTCTTCAATGAGAGATTGATTCGTGACTGTCTGACACCCAACCGCTTGAAGGAGTTCGACGCGATGCTGACCCTGGATTTCCTGATCACCTCATTGATTGTTGTCCTGATCCCCGGCACCGGCGTGGTGTTCACCCTGTCCACCGGACTGAGCGCGGGCAAGCGGGCCAGTGTGTATGCCGCGCTGGGCTGCACCGCCGGTATCGTGCCGCACCTGATGGCTTCGATCCTGGGGTTGTCGGCGATTCTGCATACCAGCGCACTGGCCTTTCAGGGGTTGAAGTTCGTCGGGGTCGCCTACCTGTTGTACCTGGCCTATGCCACCTGGCGCGATCGTTCAGCCCTTGCCGTGACCGATGCCCCCGTGACCCGCAGCGCCGCGCACATCATGCTTCGGGCCTGCCTGCTGAATGTGCTCAACCCCAAGCTGACGATTTTCTTCCTGGCATTTCTCCCTCAGTTCATCACACCAGGCGGTCCTGCGGCATCGCTTCAGATGCTGACACTCAGCGCCGTGTTCATGTTCATGACCTTTGCAGTGTTTGTGATCTATGGCTTACTGGCCAACATTTTTCGCACGGCCGTCATTCAATCACCCGGCGTCCAGAACTGGCTACGTCGCGGCTTTGCCGCCACCTTCGCCGCGCTGGGCCTGCACCTTGCATTTGCTCAACGCTGAGCCCCCAGTCCTGGAAAGGGTAATGCCGGGCAGCCAGATCTAAACTGTAGGGATCCGTTTCGAGATAAATCGGCCGTGTGGCACCTCACTTCAAAAAAAAAGCATAATCAAGAGAGCCCGCATGAAAAGAGTTCCGGTCGCCAACCTGCCATTGGCGTTGCTACTGCTCAGTGGCAGTCCTTACGTATTGGCAACCGAGGGCAGTGTCGGCAGGCCGATTACCGGCCAGATCGTCTACTCCAACGCCGGGATCATTCCACCGGAGCCTGGCTGGGTGGTGTCGGCGACCTCCATCTATTACGACGGCGAACTGAGCAAGAGCAAGCCAGCACCGGTGCGCGGCGAAGTGGGTAGCGGGTTGAAGATGAAAGTCTCCTACACCATGACCAACATCACTCGAATCTGGGACACCGGCAAGGGTCGCTGGAACTTTGCTTCGGCCGTTGGCCTGCCCGTGCAGTACACCGACGCCGAGGTCGACCTCACCGGACCACGCGGCCATACGGTGCGTGAAACCGACTACGGCACCCAGTTTGCCGACGCACTGGTCACGCCGATTGCTGCCGGCTACCACTTCAGCGCCACCGATCATATTGCGATGTCCTTGCCGATCTACGTGCCCACCGGCGCCTACGACAAGGATCGCCTGGCCAACGCCGGGCAGAACACCTACACCTTCATGCCGACCCTGGCCTACACCCACCTGTACGAGAAAGGCGGTGAGTTCAGCCTGCTGGGGGCGTTCGAGTTCTATACCAGGAACGACGCCACCGATTACCAGAACGGCAGTATCTTTCGCCTTGATGGCCTCTGGACCCACGGCCTTGGCAATGGCTGGGCGGCCGGGGTGGTGGGCGGCGTGATCAAGCAAGTGACCGACGACGAAGGTCCGACCGCCGACCAGTTGAACGGCTTTCGCGGACACTCGGCCGGTGTCGGGCCGTACATTGGCTGGAGTGGCAAGTTTTCCGATGCCCAGGCGAGCATCAATGCCCGCTGGGTGTCCGAGTTTGATTCCGTCAACCGACCGGAAGGTGACGGGGTCAGCGTGAACCTGACGCTGGCGTTCTTCTAAGTCTCAAGCCAGCGTCGCACGGAGCGCTCCTACGAGGGCAACGCTATGAACCGCAGCGACGTACTGATCATCGGTGCCGGCCCCACGGGGCTGGTCCTGGCGCTTTGGCTGTGCAAACTCGGAGTCCGGGTGCGCATACTCGACAAGACCAGCGTCCCCGGCACTACCTCCCGCGCCCTGGCTGTCCAGGCCCGCACCCTTGAGCTGTACCGCCAGCTCGACCTCAGCCAGGCCGTGGTGCAGAACGGCCACACCGTGCCCGCCGTCAATATGTGGGTCAAGGGCGTGCCCGCCGCGCGACTGCCCTTCGCGAGCATCGGCAAGGACCTGACGCCCTATGCCTTCCTGGAAATTTACCCGCAGGATCAACACGAACGGTTGCTGATCGAACGCCTGGAGCAATTTGGCGTGGAGGTCGAGCGAGACACCGAGTTGACCGGTTTCAGCGAGCACGACGGCGGCATCACCGCCCAACTGCTGTTGCCCGATGGTCAATCACACAGCTGCCAGGCCTGCTACCTGGCCGGCTGCGACGGTGCTCGCTCCACCGTGCGCAAGGCACTCGACATCGGCTTTCCCGGCGGCACCTACCAGCAAGTGTTTTATGTCGCCGACGTCAATGGCTCCGGCCCGGCGTTCAATGGCGAGTTGCACGTGGACCTGGATGAAGCCGACTTCCTGGCCGTGTTCCCCCTCGCCGGCACTGGCCGTGCCCGGCTGATCGGCACCGTGCGCGACGAACGCGCGGAGCAGGCTGAACCCCTCAGGTTCGAAGACATCAGCCGTCGCGCCATGGATCACCTGAAGGTGCAGGTCGACACGGTCAACTGGTTCTCGACTTACCGGGTCCACCATCGGGTGGCGGACGAGTTCCGCCTGGGGCGTGCCTTTTTGCTCGGTGACGCGGCCCACGTCCATAGCCCCGCGGGTGGCCAGGGCATGAACACGGGCATTGGCGATGCGATCAATCTGGCCTGGAAACTCGCCGCCGTCCTCAACGGTGGGGCCAGCGACAAGTTGCTCGACAGTTACGAGCTCGAACGCATGGCCTTTGCCCGGCGACTGGTGGCGACCACCGACAGGGTGTTCAGCTTCGTCACCGCCGAAGGCCCGATCGCCGACCTGCTGCGTACCCGCCTGGCGCCCTTCCTGTTACCGAAAATGGCGTCCGTGGAACGGGCTCGAGAGTTTCTGTTTCGCACCGTGTCTCAAATCACCCTGAATTATCGGGGGATGCCATTGAGCGAGGGGCACGCCGGCCATGTGTTTGGCGGGGATCGCCTGCCCTGGGTGCCAGACGGCGTCACCGACAACTTCGCCAGCTTGAGCCGCCTGGACTGGCAGGTGCACGTGTACGGTGACACCAGCGACGAAATGCGCGCCTGGTGCACCGAACATCATCTGGCGCTACAGGTGTTCGACTGGCTGCCCGCCCACGAAACCGCCGGGTTGGCGCGCAACAGTTTCTACCTGTTACGACCGGACACTTACGTGGCGGTGGCCGACCTGTCGGCCGACCCGAAAGTCATCGAACGCTACTTTCGCGACCACGGGATCAGGCCGTTCCTCTGCTGAGCACCCGTTAGTGCCGGCTCAAATCCCGCTCAGGGCCAGGTCCATCGCGAAGTACGTGAAGATCAGGTCCGCACCGGCGCGCTTGATCGCACCGAGGCTCTCACGCACCACGCGCTCCTCATCAATGGCACCGGCGGCCGCACCGAACTTGATCATCGCGTACTCGCCACTGACCTGGTACGCCGCCAACGGCAAGCGCGAGGCTTCACGGATATCGCGGATAATATCCAGGTACGCCCCCGCCGGCTTGACCATCAGCGCATCGGCGCCTTCCTGCTCGTCGAGCAAGGATTCGCGCACGGCTTCACGGCGATTCATCGGGTTCATCTGATAGCTTTTACGGTCCCCCTTGAGCGCACTGCCACCGGCTTCGCGGAACGGGCCGTACAGCGCGGAGGCGAACTTGGTCGAATAGGCCATGATCGAGGTCTGGCTGAAACCGGCGGCATCCAGCGCCCGGCGAATGGCCTGGACCTGCCCGTCCATTGCCGCTGACGGCGCAATCACATCGGCCCCTGCCCGCGCCGCGGCGACCGCTTGCTTGCCGAGGTTGATCAGGGTGTTGTCGTTGTCCACCTCGGCGCCATGCATCACACCGCAATGACCGTGATCGGTGTACTCGCAAAAACAGGTATCGGACATGACGATCATCTCCGGCACCGCGTCCTTGCAGATCCGCGCCATGCGCGACACCAGGCCGTTTTCATGCCAGGTGTCGCTGCCGTTGCCATCCAGATGATGGGACACGCCGAACGTCATCACCGACTTGATACCCGCCCGTGCATACCGCTCGATTTCACCGGCCAGTTTCGACTCGGGAATCCGGCGCACGCCCGGCATGCTGGTGATCGGCACGAAATCGTCGATTTCTTCCTCGACAAAGATCGGCAAGACCAGGTCATTGAGGGTGAATTCGGTTTCCTGGAACAGGCTGCGCAATTGCGGGGTGCGCCGCAAACGGCGAGGACGGGCTTCGGGGAACTGGCTGGACATGGGGTTTCCTGGCAGGAGGCCAACGGCCTGGACAAGACAAAGGTCGCAAAGACCGGGAGCTTATGCCCCTGGCCCCTTGCGACACAAATGCACATTCTGGAAGAGTTTATTACAGATCTGGCAACAATTGACGCTCGCCGACAGGGTTGCCCCCGCGCCAGCAGACACCGTGTTGCCGGTGAGCTAGGCTCAAAGCCGACCCCAACACCCCGAAGGATACGGAGTACCCCCATGTTCGACATCCAGAACTACGGCAGCTTCATCGCGGCCATTGTGATCTTCCAGCTGATGCCCGGCCCCGGCACGTTTGCCATCCTCAATGCCACTGCCCGCAACGGCATCGGCGCGGGTTTTGGCGCGGTCATCGGTACCCTGCTGGGCGATGCGGCCTACATGATTGCCGCCGCCGCGGGCCTGGCCGCGGTCATGCATGCCAACCCCATGTTGTTCCACGGCCTGCAATGGTTCGGTGCCGCCTACCTGTGCTGGATGGGCCTTGGCATGTTGTTCGGCCCGGTCGCCCGTGATGCTGGCGGCGAGGAACCGAAACGCTCGGCGCGCAGCTATCTGCGTAATGCACTGGTGATCAGCCTGACCAACCCGAAAGTCATGTTGTTCTTCGTGGCGTTTTTCCCGCTATTTATTCACCCGGACTCATCGAGCGTCACGCTGTTGGCGATGATGGTGCACATCACGCTGATCAGTTTCCTCTACCAGGGGGCACTGGTATGGGTGGGCAATGCCGCCGCGATTCGCTTGAAGACCCTGCCCCTGGCCCGCACGATTGCCACCCGGGTGGCAAGCCTGGCGCTGATCGGCTTTGGTCTCAAGCTGGCAGCGAGCAACCGCTGAACGCTGCCCCTGTCGAATACTGAAAAACGCCACCGCCGCGACGGCGATGGCGTTGCTTTCATGGCTTGGGAATTTCCAGGCCGCGAATGACCGCCGGTCGTGCCAGAAAGCGCTCCAGCACCCGCAATACATTCGGGAAATTGTTGATCTCCACCAGATGCCCGGCTTCATAGAAACCGATCAGGTTACGCACCCATGGGAAAATGGCGATGTCGGCGATGGTGTAGCGCTCGCCCATGACCCAGTCACGACCTTGCAGGCGTTCGTCGAGCACTTTCAGCAAGCGCGCACTCTCGGCCACGTAACGGTCGCGGGGGCGCTTGTCCTCGTAGTCCTTGCCGGCGAATCGGTTGAAAAAGCCCAGTTGGCCAAACATCGGGCCGATACCGCCCATCTGGAACATCAGCCACTGAAGGGTCTCATAGCGGGCGGCCGACTCCTGAGCCAACAACTGCCCGCTCTTGTCGGCGAGGTAAATCAGGATCGCTCCAGACTCGAACAACGCCAGGGGCTTGTCGCCAGGGCCGTGCGGGTCAAGGATCGCCGGGATCTTGTTGTTGGGGCTCAACGACAGGAACGCCGGGGACATCTGGTCCTGAGTGTCGAACGATACCCGGTGCGGCTCATAGGGCAGGCCGATCTCCTCCAGCATGATCGAGACCTTGACCCCGTTAGGCGTCGGCAAGGAATAGAGCTGGATCCACTCGGGGAACTGCGCAGGCCATTTTTCAGTAATAGGAAATGCTGACAAATCGGTCATAATGAACATCCAGTGACAATTAAATGACTGAGCTCTGGCCTTGATCGTGGCGTACGCCGGGCCTTACCGCAGCTAGCTTAAACTCGCGCGTCGCAGGGGAAGCATCTTAATTCAGAAACATTATGTCGCTAACCTGGTACACGCCCCACAGGGCACCCCGGATAAAGTGCCGCCCGCAAACTTTATTCGAACCAACGGGCCTCAATAGACTCTGAAGCCAGCCCTAGTGCCAGACGATT
Organism: Pseudomonas sp. Irchel s3h17; assembly: GCF_900187505.1. Classification (GTDB taxonomy): domain Bacteria; phylum Pseudomonadota; class Gammaproteobacteria; order Pseudomonadales; family Pseudomonadaceae; genus Aquipseudomonas. The sequence continues at coordinate 346,896 of NZ_FYDL01000005.1, read as the reverse complement.
TGCTCCACGACACGGAAAACCATCCGTAGCCAGGCAGGCTGCTCGCGATGGAAAGGTTTGTCAGCCTTAATCAAATGCGCTGAAGAACTTTTATTCAATGATCAACAAATTCAAGCTCGCCCATCGCCTGAAGCGCCGCTCCTTGATGCTCTTTCCGGCCTTGCTGGTGGCAGGTGCCCTGTTCCTTGCCCTTGAGTCCAGCGAAAGCCGTGCGCAGCCGGCTGACGGCACCCAGACCCTGGTGTTCCTGCGTCACGCGGAAAAACCTGCGGGAGGCCTCGGCCAACTGAACTGCCAGGGCCTAAACCGTGCTATCGACCTGGCACAGCTGCTGCCAGAGAAATTCGGCAAGGCCGATTTCGTTTTTGCCGCCAATCCGACCCGCAATGTCGAGGAAGGAGAGTTCGATAACTCCTACAGCTACATTCGCCCGTTGATGACCATCAGCCCAAGCGCCATCAAACTGGGGCTGCCGGTGAATATCGAGTTTTCGGCCAATGACACCAGCGAGCTGGCTGACGAACTGCTCCACAACAAGTACCACAACGCCACTATCTATACGGCCTGGTCTCACGGCTACCTGCCGGAACTGATCAACAAGGTGGCGCAAGAGGCTGTAGGGAGCAAACAGTCCATTACCGATGACTGGCAATCCGGCGACTTCGACTCGCTGTACGTACTGACCCTGACCTGGCATAACGGCAAGGCCACCTTGCAGAGCCAGCACCTCAAGCAGGGGCTGGACAACGGGGAAGAGGCCTGCCCGACCTGACCGCTCACAGGTCGTCACATCTACCGGGGAAGCCGGGCTGGGGTATGATGCGCCCCTTGTCCCTATTGTCCGGAACCTCTGCATGTCCAATTCCTTAGCAGCCCCTACACGGGGCTGGTCGTTCTGGTGGAAGCCCGCCCTGTTCCTGTTGGTGGCCTGCATCGGCCTCTACTACGTCAAGTGGTCGCCGTACTACTTCAAGGCCTTCGTCGCCGCCGACAACCACAGCATTGGCGCCTCGATTCTCAATGATGCGCAGACCTCGCCATTGGCGGCCGCCCTGGCCTATGCCAAGGTGTATTTCCTGGCGATCTGGAAAGCGGCGGTCCTGGCGGTCATTCTCGGTTCATTGCTGCAGGTGTTGATCCCCAGGGATTGGTTGCTGCGTCTGTTCGGCAAGGCCGGCTTCGCCTCGACCCTGCGCGGCGGGCTGTTCGCGCTGCCAGGCATGATGTGCAGTTGCTGCGCCGCCCCGGTGGCCGCTGGCATGCGTCGGCAAAACGTTTCAGTGGGTGCCGCGCTGGCGTTCTGGATCGGCAACCCGGTGCTGAACCCGGCAACCCTGGTGTTCATGGGCTTTGTCCTGGGCTGGGGCTTTACCGCCCTGCGACTAGTAGCCGGTATCGTGCTGGTGCTGGGGGTTTCGCTGGTGGCCCAGCGCATTTCGCGACCCGAGCAAGTGCCGGAAGCCGCGTTGCAAGCCGTGGCAAACGCCAGCACCACGGATTCGCAACCCTTCCTCGGCCGCTGGATTCGCACCCTGTGGCAATTGTTCTGGAGCACCATTCCGGTCTATATCCTGGCAGTGCTGGTGCTGGGCGCCGCACGGGTCTGGCTGTTTCCCCACGTTGACGGGGCGATGGCAGACAGCTTGTGGTGGCTGGTACCGCTGGCCATCGTCGGCACCTTGTTCGTGATTCCCACCGCAGCGGAAATCCCGATCGTGCAAACCATGATGGCCCTGGGCATGGGCACCGGCCCGGCAGTTGCATTGCTGATGACCCTGCCCAGCATCAGCCTGCCGTCGCTGCTGATGCTGCGCAAGGACTTCGACACCCGGGTGCTGGTGACCGTGGCCCTGCTGACCATGCTGGTCGGCGTGATGTGCGGGCTGATCGGCGCGCTGGTACTGTAAGGCACGTGGCAAGGCGCTGAACGGTCAGCGCCTTGTTCTCAAGCCTGCCGGCGGCTGCGCTCGCGCAGGTATTCAAGCACCGCGGCCTGCTCGCCCACGAACTCGATTCGATCACCCTTCTTCTCGCGCTGGAAGGCGTACATCGGGTCGTAGTACTCGCTTAACAACCCTTCGATCCAGCCGCAGTGCAGGTCCACCGCACCGCTGCGTGCCTGTTCGGCCAATGCCGCTTCCATCAAGGTCAACAGCCGTTGGTGGCGCTCGCCACCCAGACGTTTGCTGATGTTGTTCAGGCTACCCAGCAAGCGCTCGGAAAACTGCGCAAAGCCCTGATCGCCATGCACCGCAACGAATTCGGCGCACAGGTCCACCACATAATCACGCAGGATGCGTTCTACCCGCCCCTGCACGCTGTCTTCCAGCCAGACCATCGGAAAACGCTGCATGCCCTGATACAGCGGCAACGGCAAGGCGCAACTGCCCACCATGCGGCTTTCATCCTCAAGAACAAACTGCTCGATGCCCCTGGCGCGCTTTTTCAGTACGTCTACTGCCAGGCGGTTCTCGAAGTCGATATTGGAGGGTTGGCCGCTCGCCCGCTTGCCAAAACTGGAACCACGGTGATTGGCATGCCCTTCCAGGTCCAGGCCATTGTTCAAGCGCGTTAGGACATCGGTCTTGCCGGTACCGGTCATGCCACCGAGCAAGACGAAGTCGCACTGGCCGACAGCCTGGTCGAGCGTATCCAGCAGGAAGGTACGCATTGCCTTATAGCCACCGCCGACCCTTGGGTATTCGATGCCCGCTTCATCCTTGAGCCATTGCTGGACGATCTGCGAGCGCAGGCCTCCGCGAAAGCAATACAGATAACCCTCGGGGTGGGCCCGCGCGAAATCGGCCCAGGCCTGGATCCGCTCGGCCTTGATCGCCCCCGAGACCAACTGGTGCCCCAGGACAATGGCCGCCTGCTGGCCTTGCTGTTTGTAACAGGTACCAATGCGCTGACGTTCGCTGTCGGTCATCAACGGCAGATTGACCACTCCGGGAAACGCGCCCTTGGTGAATTCGATCGGCGCACGGGTGTCCATCATGGGGCGATCGTTGAGAAAGATGTCGCGGTAATCGGTGATATCGACAGGCATCAAATCACCTCGACCGCGTTGCTCTGTCGCTCGACCAGCTCACCGATAGGTGCCAGGTCCAACCCCAACTCGGCGGCCACCGCCAGGAATTGCTCGTTGCCCTCCGGTGTCACGGCAACCAGCAAGCCGCCACTGGTCTGCGGGTCGCACAACACACGCTTGTGCAACTCCTGGACACGCCCGAGCTTACTGGCGTAACTGTCGAAATTGCGCAGGGTGCCACCCGGCACACACCCTTGGTCCAGGTAGTACTCGACACCCGGCAGGCGCGGCACGCGGTCGTAGTAGACCCGAGCAGTCAGCGCACTGCCGTCGGCCATTTCCACCAGATGCCCGAGCAGGCCAAAACCGGTGACATCGGTCATGGCGGTCACGCCGTCGAGCTTGCCGAAGCGGCTCCCAGGCTTGTTCAAGGTGCACATCCAGTCGCGAGCCAGGCCCACGTCACTGTCGCGCAGCTTGCCCTTCTTCTCTGCGGTGGTGAGGATGCCGATCCCCAAGGGTTTGGTCAGGTACAGCAGGCAACCGGCGGTGGCGGTGTCGTTGCGCTTCATGTGGCGTTTTTTCACCAGCCCGGTGACGGCCAGGCCGAAGATCGGCTCCGGTGCGTCAATCGAATGACCGCCCGCCAATGGAATACCCGCCTCGTCACACACCGCACGGCCTCCGCGAATCACTTCCCGGGCAATCTCCGGCGCCAGCACGTTGACTGGCCAGCCAAGGATGGCAATCGCCATCAACGGGTCACCGCCCATGGCGTAGATATCGCTGATGGCATTGGTGGCAGCGATGCGGCCAAAATCGAATGGATCATCGACAATCGGCATGAAGAAGTCGGTGGTCGAAACCACACCCTGCTCATCATCGATGGCGTACACCGCCGCGTCATCGCGCGAGGCATTGCCCACCCAGAGTTTCGGATCGAGGTTCTGTGCCCCGCTGCCGGCCAGAATCACCTCCAGCACCTGGGGCGAAATCTTGCAGCCACAACCTGCGCCGTGGCTGTACTGGGTCAGGCGAATCGGCTCGCTCATGGGGGCACCTCTGCAATTGAAGATCAGCGATTCTAGCAGAGCGCGCTGCCCGCACCCTCACCTGGCGTCCAATCGGCGTGACCGCCGAACGCTCGCTCCCCATGCCACCGGCTCACACCGTTCGGCAACCGGAGTGAATTTTTCCGGCCGCGGACGATCACTCAACTACGACAGGGAGAAATAGCGACACCATGATCAACGCAAAATTGTTCGTCATTGAATACACCCTTCACGGCGCGCCCAAGTCGTTCATCATCCGTCACGAGAAGATGGACAACGCTGAAGCCTGGCACTGGGCCAGTTGTGATGCGGGTGTCGGGCGGATTGGGCGCTTTGTCCGCGAGAAGGTCAAAAAGACCAGCATGCCGCAAGCGCAGAAATTCGGTATCGAGAACGTCACCTGGCGCCCGACCCGTTGACTCAAGCGATGCCACCATCGAACGTGAAGCCCATCGACCCCACGCTCAATGGCGTGCCTTCAACCGTGGGTGCCCTTCGCACACTGACAACCTGCCATGACGCAGGCTTCGCCGTGTTCGTGATGCTTGGCGCAACCTTCGCAGCAGTAATGCTTGCCATGACGGACGACGGAGTGCTCACCCAGTTTGCAGGTGCAGTTGGGGCAGGCGCAGGTGTCTCCTTGCTTGGCTTTCATCGATCTGATTCCTCCATACGGGTGGCCGTGCGGGTGTGGCACCAGCGCCACACCTCAAGCAATGACCGCGCCCCTTGAAACCGATCCACAGAGACGATTGGCGGCCTTCGCTCATCGTTCAGGTTAGTCGATACCACACACTCAGCCGGCCCCTGCTTAAACGACCACTGGCATCAGGCAAAATGACGCGGTAGCAGTCCCCGGCAGACTGAATCTCATAAGCCCCCCGCAAGCGACATGCCTGAAGGTTTCAGGCGGCAGGGCGAAGCCTTGTATGCTGTGGCCACTGCCCTCGTACAAGGATCTGTCCGTGCTGCTTTTGAAACTGTTGGTGATCCCCGGTTTTCTGTTGTTGATCTCCCTGGCCGGCAAACGCTGGGGCCCGAGCATCGCCGGTTGGTTGTCAGGATTGCCGGTGGTGGTCGGGCCGATTCTGTTTTTCCTGGCGGTCGAGCAAGGCCCGGCCTTTGCCGCCCAATCGGCAACAGCGGCCCTGTCCGCCATGTTTGCAATGATCACCTTCTGCGTGGTGTACGCCCAGGCCGCACAACGGTTCAACTGGCCGGCGGCGCTGTTGATCGGACTGCTGAGCTGGACGTCGGTGGCGCTGGTGTTGTCGCTGATCCCCACCTCCCTGGTGTTTTCCAGCATCGCCGCAGCCACCGCGCTGCTGGCCGCGCCTTACCTGTTTCCGGCGGTACAGCCACTGGTGTCCGGCCCGGCACCAAAGTCCGACAAGCTCCTGCTGCGCATGTTGGCCGGCGCCGCGTTGACCCTCGTGGTGACCCTGCTGGCCAGTACCGTGGGTGAGCGCTGGAGCGGCCTGTTGGCGGTGTTCCCGGTACTGGGTAGCGTCATGGCGGTATTCTCCCAGCAAACCCGCGGGCCGGCGTTCACTGCCGCCTTGTTGCGCGCCACCGCCACTGGCATGTACTCATTCGCCGCCTTCTGCCTGACACTGGCCTTGGCGTTGCCCCATTGGGGGTGGAGCGCATTTGCCCTGGGTGTGGCGGTGTCACTGGGCATGTTGCTGGTGACCAAGCGCAAAGCGGCGCCAAGGCCCCTCGCCACGACGATCGAACCGGTTGCGGCTAAGCTCGTGGGCGGTGCCGACCGCACGCAACAACCCTGACTCCAGCCGCCACACCCCTGTTTACGAAGGAACGTAGATGACCGCCACGCTTGAAGTGCTTGCCCCGGGCAAAAAAGCCACCTCGGCCACTGCCATCGGGATGATCGCCATCTTTCTTTGGTCCTGCCTGGCCCTGCTGACCACCCTCACCGAGGGCATCCCGCCGTTCCAGTTGCTGGCCATGAGCTTCGGCATCGCCTTCGTCGCCAGCCTGATCATTCTCGGGCGACGGGGCCGGGTCGGCTTCCAGAGCTGGCGCCAGCCGTGGCCCGTCTGGCTGACCGGCTTTCTCGGGATCTTTGTCTACCATGCCTTGTACTTCTTCGCCCTCAAAGCCGCGCCCGCGGCTGAGGCCAGCTTGATCGCCTACCTCTGGCCGCTGCTGATTGTACTGCTCTCGGTACTGGGTACCGCGGAGCGCCTGCACGCGCGGCAACTGCTCGGTGCCCTACTGGGGCTTTCCGGCACGGCGCTGATCCTGCTGCAACGGCCCCAGGATGACGTCGCGGCCATGCCCATTGCCGGTTATCTGGCGGCGCTTGGCTGTGCGTTGGTGTGGTCGAGTTACTCGGTGATCAATCGGCGCTTCAACGATGTGTCCAGCAGCATCATGGGTGGCATGTGCGGGTTGGTGGCGGTGGCCGGGCTGATTTGCCACCTGCTGCTGGAAACCGGCGTCTGGCCCGACGCCAGCCAATGGGCGGCAATCATTGCGCTCGGCCTCGGCCCTGTTGGGCTGGCCTTCTTCGCCTGGGACCACGCCACCAAACACGGCAACCTGGCAATGTTGGGCGCGCTCTCGTACCTCGCGCCGCTGATGTCGACCCTGCTGTTGATCCTCATGGGGCGCAGCCCGGTCAATCCGCTGTTGATCGGCTCGGCGCTGTTGATCATCGTCGGTGCCGTCATCGCGACCTCGCGCGCCAGCGCACCGAAAGCCGCAGGCGAGGCCCAGCCGGACTGATCCCGGCGCCGCACCCGCAGAATGATCCGGCAGGACAACGCCAGCCCCCTGGCCACATGCCCTCGGGTCGCTGGCGAGGTCATCACTCACGCTGGCACTGGAGTGAAAAGGGCTGCCCGTGGGATGATCGCCGCCGTCGCGCGATTACCCCGGAGACCCTGCATGTCGCTGCTCAAGAAACTCACGTTCCGCAAGAAAGCCGCTGTCCTGTTCCTGACGGCGGTGACGGCCTTTGGCGCCACCCACACATTCGCCGCCAGCAAACCTGCGGCCAAAACCGCCCCTGAGCAAATGGTCTCGGCCCTGGGCGGAAAGTTCGCCTTTACCCTGCCCAAAGGGTTCATCGCCGACCCGTTGCCCGGTGGCGACGTGGCCCAAGGCACTTCCGGCGCAACGGGCACCATGTACACCAACCCACACAGCAAAACCGTGCTGATCGTCGCCGAGAACACCCTGCCGGGCGGGCTGAGCATCAAGGACAACGACAGCGTATTCCTCGACGAGTCGATATCCGGCTTCGCCAGCCAACAACGCGAAGCCTTGCCCGATTTCAACAAGCAAAGTGAAAAGAGCCTGACCCTCAAAGGCCTAGGCCTGCGCCAGATCGACTTTACCGCCACCCAGGGCGGCGGCCCGACCCTCAACACCAGCCTGCTGGCCGGCTCTGGCACACACATGGTGCTGATCCAGATCATCTCCCGCGCCGACGACAAAACCGGCCACGCGGCACTGATCAAAGAAATCCTCGGCGAAAAATAAGCCGGCAAGCCGCCACTTGATCCACAGCAACCAGACAGACGCTCATATCCTGGGCAACCACGAAACAACAGGCCGAGCACCAGCTCGCCTGCTCGTCCGCCGCTCTTGATCTGGCTCTGGCTCTGGCTTTTGATCTTGATCCACCCGCCCCATCGGCAGGCCGAGCGCAGGCGTTCATCAGGGGAATGGCGCACAGCGCCCCTCGACGCAGTCGAGGACATCGCATGGAGGGCGAGCGAAGCCGACCGGAGGGCGATGCCCCCTGAGGAATGCCGAAGCGAGGGAACCCCGAGCCTCGGCGAGGGGCCGGACGCTCGGGGCGAGCGTTTTTTTGCTTACTTTTTTTAGGCGCTTGTAAAAAAAGTGAGTCGCCGTCAGGCGAAACCATAAGTCGCCGTGACCACAACAACGGATATGTACACCCGCAAAAAACCAGGCCAGCAGTCAGTCAACCCAGCACCTACAGCATCCCCCCGCAAACAAAACCAGACTCAATCATTGGTCAACGTGCCCACCCGAATCACCTCCCGCCCCGCCACCTTCGCCTGCCAGATCCCCGGCTCCGTATAGCGCCCGCGATCCAGCGCAAACAACACCCCGCTGGTCCCGGCACACACCACGGACACCCGGTCACTCAACGGATCAACCACCTCGAACAGCGCATCCCCCCGCTCGACCCACTCCCCGGCCTCGCGCAGAAAACTCACCACCCCATGATGGGGCGCAAACAGATACTCGGTACCGGCGAACGGCATCCCCTCACAGCAGGCTTGCGGTGCCGCCGGCCACTGCCCGGCAATGAACCCCTGCTCGGCCAGGAACCCCAGAATCGCCTCGCAATTGGCCTGCGCCTGATCAACCCGGGTATCGCCCATGCAACCCAACTCCAGGGTCGTCGCCAGGTTGGCCGGAGGAATGGCCGCCTCAGGAAACGCCCGGGCCAACCGCAACCAGGGCGACGAACAGGACTCATCGAACGAACTGCCGCCAGAGTCTTCACACAGCAACGCAACGCCCGCCTTCAAGCGCGCCGCCAGCGACTGCCATTGCGGCCAGTGCTGCGGCAAGGCATAGAGATGAATGGCGGCTTCAAAATCGCAGTGCAGATCCAGGGTGATGTCGGCGTCACAGGCGTGACGCAGCAGCAACCGGTGCATGGCCTCCAGCTGTGAAGCCGGCGCTGGCAAGCGGTCGAGTACCTGACCCATGGCCTGCCGGATCAACGCCACGTTTGCCTCGGCGTCGCGACCCAATTGAGCGCCGATCAGTTCACCGACCGGGCCGCTGAGCTCATGAAAAGCACGGTTGAAATTCTTGCCGCTGCCCAGTTCGAAACGCCCCATGTGAGCGCTTTGCAGGTGCTGGTCCAGGCCAATCGGGTTGGCCACCGGCACCAGTTCGATCACGCCCTTGAGCTGGCCCTGGGCTTCGAGTTCGCCAAGGCGTTGTTTCAGCTCCCAGGCCGTGCGCATGCCTGGCAGCTCATCAGCGTGCAGGCTGGCCTGGATGTAGACCTTGCGCTCGCCTGCGCCAAAACGAAACACGCTCAGGGTGCGCTCGGTACCGAGGTGGCTCCAGGGCAGTGAATGGTCAATACGTTGCATGGTGGGCTCCCAGGGAATACAGGTCGGACAGGGTCATTCAAGTGGGCATAAAAAAAGTGGCCACCGCGTCAACGGTAGCCACCTTTTTGAACGGAGAAATTACTCGCCGTACACGTCAAAGTTGAAGTACTTGTCCTGCACTTGCTTGTACTTGCCGTTGGCGCGGATTTCGGTGATGGCGGTGTTGAACTTGTCGGCCAGCGCCTGATCGCCTTTGCGCACGGCAATACCCGCGCCGCCGCCGAAGTACTTGGCGTCTTCATAGGTCGGGCCTACGAAGGCGAAGCCCTTGCCGGCGTCGGTTTTCAGGAAACCGTCTTCCAGGTTGACCGAGTCTGCCAGCATCGCGTCGAGGCGACCGGCAACCATGTCCAGGTTGGCTTCCTGCTGCGAGCCGTAGCGCACCAGCACGATACCGGCCGGTTGCAGCACTTCGGTGGCGAAGCGGTCATGGGTACTGGCGCGCAGCACACCGACTTTCTTGCCCTTGAGTTCGGTCAGCGGGTCTTTGACCGCGGTACCTTCCTTCATCACGAAGCGGGCCGGGGTGTGGTAGTACTTGATAGTGAAATCGACGTTCTTCTTGCGGTCGTCGGTGATGGTCATGGACGACAGGATCGCGTCGATTTTCTTGACCTTCAGCGCCGGGATCAGGCCATCGAACTCTTGCTCGACCCAGGTACATTTGACTTTCATCTGCTCACATAGTGCATCGCCGATGTCCACGTCAAAACCGCTGAGTTTGCCCTCAGGCGTCTTGAACGAGAACGGCGGGTAACCGGCTTCGATCCCCAGACGGATCGGCTTGGCATCGTCGGCCACGGCGGTCAGGGACAACATCGACAGTGCCAAGGCACCGAACATCACTCGCTTTTTCATTTATAACTCCTGTGTGCGGAGACTCTTATTGGCAGCATTCGACGGATAGCTTCTGGCTAGTATTTATCGAAGTGGCCGGCAGTCTAGAGCTGCGCCCGGCAAGCCAATTATGCTGATGCGACAAATTGTTATAAAAACAAGCAGCTGGTATGACAAGCCGTAGTCCACTGCACCTGCACGCTGCAATGCCCTACAGAAACGCCACGCTTTCGGTCAAGATGACGCCCCTGCCGACAGAACATTCCCCCCGTCAACCGAGCGCCGCATCATGCCCGAGCACTTGACCTCGCTGAACCTGATCCAGCACCACCCCGCCGAAGGCCCGGGCGCGATTGACGACTGGGCCGAATCACGAGGGCTGACCCTCAAGATGTTTCGTGCCGACCTCGGTCAACTACCGTCGGAGAGTGCAGCGCCGGTGATCATCCTGGGCGGGCCGTACGAATCCAATGCCGGCCCCGAGTGGCTGGCCGCAGAGCGCCAATGGCTGGCGGCCAGTCTTCAGGCCGGAGCACCGGTATTCGCCATTTGCCTGGGTGCGCAATTGCTGGCCCTGAGCCTGGGTGGCAGCGTGCGGCGAATGGCGGAACCGGAAACCGGCTGGACCCGCATCACGCTCGCCAATGGGCAACCCCTGACGGTCCTGGAATGGCATGAGGATGCTATCGATCTGCCGCCCAACGCCCACTTGCTGGCCAGCAGCGCCCGATGCGCGCAGCAAATGTACGCTGTCGGCCCGACCCGTGTGGGCGTGCAGTTTCATCCGGAATGGAACGCCGAGTCCGTCGCTTTGCTCAATACCCATTTCGCGGACGACTCACCGCTGCCCCGGGACCAGGACGACAACGCGGCCTACCGCCAGGTGTCCGACTGGCTGCACGTGACGCTGGATCAGTGGCACGCGGCGACCACGGCTTGACCGATTCCCCGTGACGAGAACGCTTGCGCCCGCTCAAGCACCTAGCAGTCGCAACCAGCACTCACTCAACACCCAGCGGTAATCAGCACTCACAACCGATCGCGGCACTGACCGGCCGTTCGATCCCCCGGCTCAACTCAAAGCCTTCATCCAGCCACCCCGTCACCCCGCCGATCATTTCCTTGACCGGATACTCCAGCGCCGCGAGTTTCACCGCGGCCTTGTTGGCGCCATTGCAATGGGGGCCTGCGCAATACACCACGAACAGCGTGCTTTTCGGGTACGCCGCCAGAACGTCCGCCGTGATCAAGCGCCCCGGAATATTGAGAGCTCCCGGCACATGACCGCGCTCATAGGCCTGCGGGCCGCGTACATCCAGCAGGACGAAGTCCACTTCATCGGCCTGCTGGCTGGCAAACACGTCGGAGCAGTCGGTTTCAAAGGTCAGGCGATTGCTGAAATGCATCAAGGCAATGGCTGAAGAAGCGGCAGGAATAGCGCATACCAGACTGGTCATGGGTGTTCTCCGAAGCGGATATGGGTGTGGGAGGACTGTATCCAGATCGTCGCTGGCGCTAAAGTGGCGCACACGACACTCACTGGGAACTTTCCGCCAAATGCACAACGACCCCGGATCAGTCGCGATTCTGGCCTACGACGGGCTCTGCACCTTCGAATTCGGAATCGCCGTGGAGGTCTTCGGCCTGGCGCGGCCGGAGTTCGATTTCCCCTGGTACGAGCACTGCATCGTGGGCGTTGACCCGGGACCGATGCGCGCCGCCGGTGGCATTCAGGTGCTGGCCGATGGCGGCATGGAGCGGCTGGAAACGGCCCGGACCATCATCATCCCCGGCTGGAGAAGCCGCAGTGAGCGCGTGCCGGAAGCCCTGCTGCAAGCGCTTCGCCAGGCCCATGCCCGAGGCGCACGGCTGCTGTCGATCTGCTCCGGGGTGTTTGTCCTCGCGGCCACCGGCCTGCTTGACGGGCGCAGTGCGACGACGCACTGGCGTTATACCGAGGAATTGGCCGAACGCTTCCCGAACATTCTGGTGGACCCCGACGTTTTGTACGTGGACAGCGGCCAATTGATCACCTCGGCCGGCAGCGCCGCGGGGATTGATGCCTGCCTGCATCTGGTGGCCAGGGACTTCGGTACCCAGGTCGCCAATTCGGTGGCCCGGCGGCTGGTGATGTCACCGCAACGCACCGGCGGTCAGGCGCAATTCATTCCCGCCCCCGTCAGCCGTACGCCCCGCAGCGATCTGTCGCGGGTCATGCACTGGGCACGGGAGCGCCTGCATGAGCCCTTGGGTGTGCGTGAACTGGCAAGCCAGGCGGCCATGAGCGAGCGCACTTTTCTACGACGCTTCAGTGAAGCGACCGGCGAGTCCCCCAAGTCCTGGTTGCAACAACAACGCCTGGCCCGGGCCCGGGAACTGCTGGAAAGCAGTGCCCACCACACGGAATCGATCGCCCGGCAATGCGGCTACCGTTCCGTGGAGAGTTTTCGGGTGGCGTTTCGCACGGTGGTGGGACTGCCGCCCTCGGTGTATCGGGAGCGGTTTGGTCGCGAGGTGAGCACGCGGTCGATTTGATCGCGTTCGATTGAAAAGCCGCACAGGCAATCACCCACGACCACGCCAGGCGGGTGGTTGTGGGTGACCTGCCGCGACGGGGCTTACTGCCCGCTGCGCAGCATGTCCTTGGGCACGTACTTGCCGATTTCGAACTTGCCGATCGCGGCACGGTGCACTTCGTCCGGGCCATCGGCCAGGCGCAGGGTCCGTTGCATGGCGTACATGTAGGCCAATGGGAAATCGTTGGAAACACCCGCGCCCCCATGGATCTGGATCGCCCGGTCAATGACCTTCAAGGCAACGTTCGGCGCAACCACCTTGATCTGGGCGATTTCGCTCTTCGCCACTTTGTTGCCCACGGTGTCCATCATGTAGGCGGCCTTGAGGGTCAACAGTCGCGCCATGTCGATTTCCATCCGCGAGTCGGCGATCTTGTCGATGTTACCGCCCAGGCGCGCCAACGGCTTACCGAAGGCGGTGCGATTGACCGAGCGCTTGCACATCAACTCCAGTGCCCGCTCGGCCATGCCGATCGAACGCATGCAGTGGTGAATCCGGCCCGGGCCAAGGCGCCCCTGGGCAATTTCGAATCCGCGGCCCTCGCCCAGCAATACGTTCTCGTACGGCACCCGCACATTGTCGAACAGCACTTCAGCGTGACCGTGGGGGGCATCGTCGTAACCGAACACCGGCAACGGACGCAGGATTTTCACCCCGGGGGCGTCCACCGGCACCAGGATCATCGAATGCTGTTGGTGCCGTGGCGCGTCAGGGTTGCTCAGGCCCATGAAGATCAGGATCTTGCAGCGCGGGTCGCAGGCACCCGACGTCCACCATTTCTTGCCGTTGATCACCCACTCGTCGCCATCGCGCTCGGCACGGGCGGCCATGTTGGTGGCATCGGAGGACGCTACGTCCGGCTCGGTCATGGCGAACGCCGAGCGAATCTCGCCGCGCAGCAGCGGCTCGAGCCAGCGCTGCTTTTGCTCTTCGTTGGCATAACGCACCAGCACTTCCATGTTGCCGGTGTCCGGTGCCGAGCAGTTGAACGGCTCGGGACCGAGCAACGAGCGGCCCATGATTTCCGCCAAGGGTGCGTATTCCAGGTTGGTCAGGCCGGCGCCGAGTTCCGACTCCGGTAAAAACAGGTTCCACAGGCCTTCGGCCTTGGCCTTGTTTTTCAACTCCTCCATGATCGCGGTCGGCTGCCAGCGATCGCCCTCGGCGACCTGGCGTTCAAACACCGCTTCGGCTGGATAAACGTAAGCATCCATGAACGCAGTCACGCGTTCACGCAATTCCTGAACCTTGGGCGAATAGGCAAAATCCATGGGCAGCTACCTTTTTTGACGAGGTGGTGGAGGCGTTGTTGAGGTCATGAATCGATGCTAGATCAGCGTTGATAATTTATCTAACCTATTCTCGGCGTGTATTAACATTCATCACCGATATATGATCGACTGATCGAGCCACCTGCTCCCATAACAAAAGCCAAGAGCCAAACGCTATGAATCTAAGCAAGGTCGACCTCAACCTGTTCATCGTCTTCGACGCGATCTATACCGAAGCCAACCTGACCCGTGCCGGGCAGATTGTCGGCATTACCCAGCCGGCGGTGTCAAACGCTCTGGCCCGCCTGCGCGAGACCTTCAACGACCCGCTTTTCGTGCGCACGGCCCAAGGCATGGTGCCCACGCCCATGGCGCAAAACATCATCGGCCCGGTGCGCAACGCCCTGTCGCTGCTGCGCGTCTCGGTCCAGGAAAGCCGGATTTTCAACCCGCTGCAGGCGGTCAAGACGTACCGCATCAGCATGACCGACCTCACGGAAGCGGTAATCCTGCCACCGCTGTTCCAGCGCCTGCGCCGCCTGGCACCGGCCGTGATCATCGAGAGTTTCCTGTCCAAGCGCCGCGAGACCACCAAGGAACTGGCGGCCGGGCGCCTGGACTTTGCCGTCGATGCCCCGCTCAACACCGACCCGCAAGTGCGCCATGTCAAACTGATGGAAGACCGTTACGTCTGCGCCATGCGCAAGGGCCACCCCATGGCGGGGAAAGAGAAATTCAGCCTCGATGATTACCTGTCACTGACCCACATTCATATTTCCAGCCGTCGCAGCGGCCTGGGCTACGTTGACCTGGCCCTGGGCAAAATGGGCATCCAGCGCAAGATTGCCCTGCGTTCCCAGCATTACCTGATGGCCTCCCAAGTGTTACAACAAACCGACATGGTAATGACCGTACCGGAACGCTTCGCCCGTCGTCATGACTTGCAGTCCTTCCTGCTCCCGGTCAACGACGTGCCACCGGTGGAAACCCACCTCTACTGGCACGAAAGCACCGACCAGGACCCGGCCAACCGCTGGATGCGCGAGCAGATGATCGAGTTGTGCCAGCAGGTGACGGCCAATGAGAAGAAACTGGACAAGGTCTAATCGCGAGGGTCAGCCTGACAGGTCCTGTCATCGTTCATCGCAGGCGAGCGGTACGCCGGCCGGCCCTCTTCCACAGGTTCAGCGCGATACCCGCGGGGACGGACTGGCCCGCGCAAACGCAGCTTGACGTTTACGTCAATCTGACATTAGTTTAGTCCCAAGTCCCTTTCTTGAGCGCGCCCATGAGCAGCCAGACCTACAGCATTTCCGACCTCGCCCGCGAGCTCGACATCACCACCCGCGCCATTCGCTTTTACGAAGAACAAGGCTTGCTGAGCCCCGAGCGACGCGGTCAGGAACGCATCTATTCGCCGCGGGACAAGGTCAGCCTGAAACTGATCCTGCGGGGCAAGCGCATCGGTTTTTCCCTGGCCGAATGCCGCGAACTGATCGAACTCTACGACCCCACCAGCGGTAACACCAAGCAATTGCACAGCATGCTGGCGAAAATCAGCGAACGCCGCGAACAGCTTGAACAGCAACTGCTGGACATCGAACAGATGAAGCTGGAGCTCGACACCGCCGAAGAGCGCTGTGTCCATGCGCTGGAGCAGACGATCAAGAACCAGCAGGCCGTCCAGTAAGAAACACTACGCCCAATAGGGAGCCGGGCTTGCTCAGTTCCCACAGGGATCTCCGAACACTCAGACAATGACAACAGGTCAACGCCCATGTCCCTCCCCTCCCATGTACGCCTGATCGAAGTCGGCCCGCGCGATGGCCTGCAGAATGAAGCCAAGCCCATCAGCGTCGCCGACAAGGTGCAATTGGTCGATGCGCTGAGCGCTGCCGGCCTTGGCTATATAGAAGTCGGCAGTTTCGTGTCACCCAAGTGGGTGCCGCAAATGGCCGGCTCCGCCGAAGTGTTCGCACGGATCCAGCGCAAACCCGGCGTGACCTATGGCGCCCTGGCCCCCAACCTGCGCGGATTCGAGGACGCGATGGCGGCCGGGGTCAAGGAAGTCGCAGTGTTCGCCGCCGCGTCCGAGGCATTCTCGCAGCGCAACATCAATTGCTCGATCAGTGAAAGCCTGGAGCGTTTCGTGCCGATCATGGACGCCGCCAGGCAGCATGGCGTCAGCGTGCGCGGTTACGTGTCCTGCGTACTCGGCTGCCCGTACGAAGGTGAAGTCGCGCCGGAGCAGGTGGCAATGGTCGCCCGCGAGTTGTATGCCATGGGCTGCTACGAAGTGTCCCTGGGCGACACCATCGGTACCGGTACCGCTGGCGCCACCCGCAAGATGTTTGAAGTGGTGTCCGCCGACGTGCCACGGGACAAGCTCGCCGGGCACTTCCACGACACCTATGGCCAGGCCATGGCGAACATCTACGCCAGCCTGCTGGAAGGGATCGCAGTATTTGACAGCTCCGTCGCCGGCCTGGGGGGCTGCCCCTACGCCAAGGGCGCCAGCGGTAACGTCGCCACGGAAGATGTGCTGTACCTGCTCAATGGCCTGGGCATCGAGACGGGCGTCGACATGGAGCAATTGCTGCTGGCCGGCCAGCAGATTTGCACCGTTCTGGGCCGCCCAACGGGTTCACGCGTGGCCAAGGCCCGTAGCGCACAATAATGTGTCGTGGGTGTGTTACCGCCCCGCAACAAAACGAGTAACACGGAAACAAACTGACCAAAAAAAATTTAGCGAATGAACCCGACAAATTGTAAATCATTGATTTTAAATGATTTTTAAAAGTTGGCACGGGTTCTGCTATCTCTATGGCATAACAAGAACAAAAAAAGCGGCAAACCTAATAAAAATAAGACGTAACGACTCTGACATAACAAAAACAACACGGCAGAGACGCAGCTAACAGATTTTTTTGGAGAAGGTGTGCTTTCAGGGTGCTGCATGCAGTCACCCGCAACCGGGCAGAGAACAATAAAACTACCTTCAGGTAGCTCCCGAACTGGTTGGATCGCTTGGCGAAAAAGCAGATCAGCGCTCAAAAAAATACGTTTGCTCTTGACCCCGCATGGGGGTCGCACAAAACAGCGGTAAAGGGCCACGGTTGCCAAAAACAACAACAGACCGCCCCTTAATAATAAAAAAAGAGCATGCAGCAATAAATTAAAGGGGAGCTTCGGCTCCCCTTTGTGCTGTCTGGCGTTCAGGTTTTCCACCGACCTCGCGCAGGAGTGAGTCGGGTGGCATTCCGCTTGCTCGCGATGAACTCAATAGCGCCGCGCTTATCCAGAAAGCACGCGTCATCGTTAACGCCCATCGCGAGCACGCTCGCTCCTACACAAGAATGTGGTTATCCCTTGCTGGCTTTCAACTCCTCGATACTGACCTCGCGCATCTTGAATTTCTGGATCTTGCCAGTCACGGTCATCGGGAATTCATCGACGAACTTGAAGTAACGCGGCGTCTTGAAGTGGGCGATGCGCTCCTTGCACCAGGCTTGCAACTCCTGCTCGCTGGCGATATGACCAGGGTGGAGCTTGATCCAGGCCACAATCTCCTCGCCGTACTTCTCGCACGGAATGCCGATCACCTGCACATCCGCCACCGCTGGATGCGTGAAGAAAAACTCTTCCAGCTCACGTGGGTAAATGTTCTCACCGCCGCGAATGATCATGTCCTTGTTGCGCCCGGCGATGCACACGTAACCCTCTTCGTTCATGGTCGCCAGGTCGCCGGTGTGCATCCAGCCGGCCTGGTCGATGGCATCGGCCGTGCCTTGCGGGTTGTTCCAGTAACCGAGCATCACGCTGTAGCCACGGGTGCAGAGTTCCCCGATGGTGCCGCGCGGCACCAGGTTGCCGGCCTCATCGATGATTTTGCTTTCCAGTTGCGGCTGCGTGCGGCCGACGGTGGTCACCCGCAGCTCCAGTTCGTCTGAAGGACCCGTCTGCAATGACACTGGACTGGTTTCAGTCATGCCGTAGGCAATCTGCACTTCACTCATGTGCATTTCGCTGATGACCCGCCGCATCACTTCGATCGGGCAGGTTGCCCCGGCCATGATCCCGGTGCGCAGCGTCGACAGGTCGAACTCCGCACGACGTGGCTGATCGAGCAAGGCGATGAACATGGTGGGCACGCCGTACAACCCGGTGGCGCTTTCCTGGGCCACGGTCTCGAGTGTCAGCAATGGATCGAATGCGTCATTGGGGTAAATCATGGTGGTGCCATGGGTGATGCAACCCAGGTTGCCCATGACCATGCCGAAGCAGTGATACAACGGCACCGGAATCACCAGGCGGTCGTGCTCGGTCAGCCCCAGGCTTTCACCGACCATGTAACCGTTGTTCAGAATATTGTAGTGACTGAGGGTCGCGCCCTTGGGGAACCCGGTCGTGCCGGAGGTGTACTGAATGTTCACCGCCTGGTCGAAATGCAGGCTGTTCTGCCGCGCCTTGAGTTGTTCCACCGGGACGCCGGCGCCCAGATCCGCCAGTTGCGACCACGGCAAGAAACCGGACGGTGGCTGCGGGTCGAGGCTGATCACGCCGCGCAGATCCGGCAGGCGCTCAGACTGCAACTGACCGATGGCGTGCTCGGCCAACTCTGGCGCCAGCCCCTGCAGCATCGCGTGGTAATCGGAGGTCTTGAACGAACCGGCGCACACCAGCCACTGACAGCCGGACTGCTTGAGCACATACTCGAGTTCCGAGCTGCGGTAGGCCGGGTTGATGTTGACCAGAATCACGCCGATTTTCGCGCTGGCAAATTGGCTGATGCACCACTGCGCGCAGTTCGGCGCCCAAATGCCCAGGCGGTCCCCCGCCTGCAGGCCCAGCGCCAGCATCGCCCTGGCGTGCAACTCGACGGCATGCGCCAACTGTGTCCAGGTGTAGCGCAATTGCTGATGACGCACGACCAGCGCTTCGCCCCGTGGGTACTTGGCGACCGTGTTGTCGAACGCCTGGCCAATGGTCATTGCCAGCAAGGCTTTGTCCTGCGAACCGCGGCTATAGCTGTGCTGTGGGTGAGCACTGTGTTGATCCATGACGACCCCTATATTGTCTTTTTTGTAGGAGCGAAGCCTGTCGGTGAATGAGCGTGTTTTCTCACCCCCAAGGCGACGCTGGTCTTTCAGAACTGCCCCTACTCTCGCTCAAGTTGACGTTAACGTAAAGGGCGATTGACAGCCATTCGTCACAGGTTTACGTTAACGTAAAGGTGACAGTCGACTCGGCACGGTTCGCAGGCCGATTCTCCATTGATAAAAACAAGTTTGAAGGTGCCCCCATGAGCTATCCGACCCTGAACTTTGCCCTCGGCGAAACCATCGACATGCTGCGTGACCAGGTCCGCGCATTCGTCGCCAAAGAGATCACGCCGCGAGCCGCACAGATCGATATCGATAACCTGTTCCCGGCGGACCTGTGGCGCAAGTTCGGCGACATGGGCCTGCTGGGGGTCACCGTGCCGGAAGAGTACGGCGGTGCCGGCCTGGGCTACCTGGCCCACGTCGTGGCCATGGAAGAAATCAGCCGCGGTTCGGCCTCTGTCGCCTTGTCCTACGGCGCCCACTCCAACCTCTGCGTCAACCAGATCAACCGCAACGGCACCCACGAGCAGAAGGTCAAGTACCTGCCCAAGCTGATCAGTGGCGAGCACATCGGCGCCCTGGCCATGAGCGAACCCAATGCCGGTTCCGACGTGGTCTCGATGAAGCTGCGCGCCGACAAGCGTGGCGACCATTACGTGCTCAACGGCAGCAAGACCTGGATCACCAACGGTCCGGACGCCAACACCTATGTGATCTACGCCAAGACCGACCTGGAAAAGGGCCCGCACGGCATCACCGCGTTTATCGTCGAGCGCGACTGGAAAGGCTTCAGCCGCAGCAACAAGTTCGACAAGCTCGGCATGCGGGGTTCCAACACCTGCGAGCTGTTCTTCGACGACGTTGAAGTCCCGGAAGAAAACATCCTGGGTGTACTCAACGGTGGCGTGAAAGTACTGATGAGCGGCCTCGACTACGAGCGCGTGGTGCTCTCCGGCGGCCCGACCGGGATCATGCAAGCGTGCATGGACCTGATTGTTCCGTACATCCACGACCGCAAGCAGTTCGGCCAAAGCATCGGTGAATTCCAGCTGATCCAGGGCAAGGTCGCCGACATGTACACCCAGCTCAACGCCAGCCGCGCCTATCTGTATGCCGTGGCCCAGGCCTGCGAGCGTGGCGAAACCGCCCGCAAGGACGCTGCCGGCGTGATCCTCTACAGCGCCGAACGCGCCACGCAAATGGCCCTCGACGCGATCCAGATCCTGGGGGGTAACGGTTACATCAACGAGTTCCCCGCTGGCCGTCTGCTGCGTGACGCCAAGCTGTATGAAATCGGCGCGGGCACCAGTGAGATCCGTCGCATGCTCATCGGCCGCGAACTGTTCAACGAAACGAAATAAATTTCGTCAGTGGCAAGCGTCAAGCTGCAAGAGGACTGCGCTCTTGCTTCTGACTTGTAGCTTGTAGCTTGAAACTTGAAGCTGCTACGGAGTAGCCCATGATTTTGCACACCCAGCTCAATCCCCGTTCGGCGGAGTTCGCCAGCAACAGCGCGGCAATGCTTGCCCAGGTCGATGCGCTGCACACCCTGCTCGCCCAGGTCCAGCAAGGCGGTGGCGCCAAGGCCCAGGAACGGCACACCTCGCGGGGCAAACTGCTGCCCCGCGAGCGGATCAACCGCTTGCTCGATCCGGGCTCGCCCTTCCTGGAAATCAGCCAGCTGGCTGCGTATGAAGTCTATGGCGAAGAGGTTCCGGCCGCCGGGGTGATCGCCGGCATCGGCCGGGTCGAGGGCGTCGAGTGCATGATCGTCGCCAACGATGCCACGGTCAAAGGCGGCTCGTACTACCCGCTGACGGTGAAAAAACACCTGCGCGCCCAGACCATAGCCCAGCAGAATCGCTTGCCGTGCATCTATCTGGTGGACTCCGGTGGCGCCAACCTGCCCCGTCAGGATGAAGTCTTTCCGGACCGCGAACACTTCGGGCGGATCTTCTTCAACCAGGCCAACATGAGCGCCATGGGCATCCCGCAGATCGCGGTGGTCATGGGCTCGTGCACTGCGGGCGGCGCCTATGTGCCGGCCATGGCCGACGAAGCGATCATGGTGCGCGAGCAGGCCACTATTTTCCTCGCCGGCCCACCGCTGGTGAAAGCCGCCACCGGCGAAGTAGTCAGTGCCGAAGAACTGGGCGGTGCCGATGTGCACTGCAAGATTTCCGGGGTGGCCGACCACTACGCCGACAGCGATGAACACGCCCTCGCGCTGGCCCGACGCAGCGTTGCCAACCTCAACTGGCGCAAACTCGGTGAGCTGCAGCAGCGCACGCCGATTGCCCCGCTGTTTGCCAGCGACGAGCTGTACGGCGTGGTCCCGGCCGATGCCAAGCAACCCTTCGATGTGCGCGAAGTGATCGCACGCCTGGTGGACGGTTCGGTGTTCGACGAGTTCAAGGCGCTGTTTGGCACCACACTGGTCTGTGGTTTTGCCCATCTGCACGGCTATCCCATCGCGATACTCGCCAACAACGGCATCCTCTTCGCCGAGGCCGCGCAAAAAGGCGCGCACTTCATCGAACTGGCCTGTCAGCGCGGGATTCCCCTGCTGTTCCTGCAAAACATCACCGGCTTCATGGTCGGCCAGAAATACGAGGCCGGCGGCATCGCCAAGCACGGCGCCAAGCTGGTGACCGCCGTGGCGTGCGCCAAGGTGCCAAAGTTCACCGTGATCATCGGTGGCAGCTTCGGTGCCGGTAACTACGGGATGTGCGGCCGGGCCTACGACCCGCGCTTCCTGTGGATGTGGCCGAACGCACGTATTGGCGTGATGGGCGCCGAACAGGCCGCCGGCGTGCTGGTGCAGGTCAAGCGCGAACAGGCCGAGCGCGGCGGACACCCTTTCAGTGCCGCGCAGGAAGCCGAAATCAAGCAACCGATCCTTGACCAGTATGAAGAACAGGGCCACCCCTACTACTCCAGCGCTCGCTTGTGGGATGACGGCGTCATCGACCCGGCGCAAACCCGCGACGTGCTGGCACTGGCGTTGTCCGCCTCGCTGAACGCCCCTATCGAACCGAGCCGCTTCGGCGTGTTCCGGATGTGATCTGGAGAAAACCATGAGCGACTTCAATACCCTGGAACTGCTGACCGACCCCCGTGGTTTCGCCACGCTGTGGCTCAGTCGCGAAGCGAAGAACAACGCCTTCAACGCCGAAATGATTCGCGAGCTGATCCTGGCCCTGGACAAGGTTCAGGGCGACCCGAACCTGCGTTTTCTGCTGGTGCGCGGACGCGGCAAGCATTTCAGCGCCGGTGCGGACCTGTCCTGGATGCAGCAGTCGGCCGAACTCGACTACCACACCAACCTGGATGACGCCCGCGAGCTCGCCGAGTTGATGTACAACCTGGCCAAGCTGAAGATCCCGACCCTGGCGGTGGTGCAAGGTGCGGCCTATGGCGGCGCCCTGGGCCTGATCAGTTGCTGCGACATGGCCATCGGTGCCGATGACGCGCAGTTCTGCCTGTCGGAAGTGCGCATCGGCCTGGCTCCCGCGGTGATCAGCCCCTTCGTCGTACAAGCCATCGGCGAGCGCGAAGCCCGTCGTTATGCCCTGACCGCAGAACGCTTCAGCGGCGTACGCGCCCGGGAAATCGGCCTGCTCAGCGAAAGCTATCCGGTGGGCGAACTGGAGCCCCAGATCGAGCACTGGATCAACAACCTGTTACTCAACAGCCCGCAGGCCATGCGCTCAAGCAAGGAACTGCTGCGCGAAGTCGGCAACGGCGCCCTGAACCCGGCGCTGCGCCGTTATTGCGAAAACGCTATCGCGCGGATCCGGGTCAGCCCCGAGGGGCAGGAAGGCTTGCGGGCCTTTCTGCAAAAACGGCCGCCGAGCTGGCAGGTCGAATCCACCACCAAGGAGCCGCGTTGATGAGCGCACCTGTACTCACCACCCTGCTGGTGGCCAACCGTGGCGAAATCGCCTGCCGTGTGATGCGCACCGCCAAAGCCCTGGGCCTGACCACCGTGGCCGTGCACAGCGCCACCGACCGGGACGCACGGCACAGCCGCGAAGCGGATATCCGCGTGGACCTGGGGGGTAGCAAGGCGGCTGACAGCTACCTGCAAATCGACAAACTGCTGGCCGCCGCCAAAGCCAGCGGCGCCCAGGCGATCCACCCGGGCTACGGTTTCCTCTCGGAAAACGCCGGCTTTGCCCGTGCCATTGAAGCGGCCGGCCTGATTTTCCTCGGCCCGCCCGCGTCGGCCATCGACGCCATGGGCAGCAAATCCGCGGCTAAGGCCTTGATGGAAACCGCCGGCGTGCCGCTGGTACCGGGTTACCACGGCGAAGCCCAGGACCTGGACACCTTCCGCGATGCCGCGCAGCGCATCGGCTACCCGGTCCTGCTCAAGGCAACGGCCGGCGGTGGTGGCAAAGGCATGAAAGTGGTCGAGGACGTCAGCCAGCTGGCCGAAGCCTTGGCCTCGGCCCAGCGTGAAGCCCTGTCGTCGTTCGGCGACTCGCGGATGCTGGTGGAGAAGTACCTGCTCAAGCCGCGCCACGTGGAAATCCAGGTGTTCGCCGATCAACACGGCAACTGCCTGTACCTCAATGAGCGTGACTGCTCGATCCAGCGTCGTCACCAGAAAGTCGTCGAAGAGGCCCCTGCCCCCGGCCTGAGCGCGGAACTGCGCAAGGCCATGGGCGAGGCGGCGGTCCGTGCCGCGCAAGCCATCGGCTATGTCGGCGCCGGTACCGTGGAGTTCCTGCTCGATTCGCGGGGTGAGTTCTTCTTCATGGAGATGAACACCCGCCTGCAAGTCGAACACCCGGTCACGGAGGCCATCACCGGCCTCGACCTGGTCGCCTGGCAGATCCGCGTCGCCCAAGGCGAGCCGCTGCCGATGACCCAGGCGCAGGTGCCGTTGATCGGCCATGCGATTGAAGTGCGGCTGTACGCTGAAGACCCGGGCAATGACTTCCTCCCGGCCACCGGCCATCTGGCGCTGTACCGTGAGTCCGCCGCCGGTCCTGGCCGTCGCGTGGACAGCGGCGTCGAGGAAGGCGACACCGTTTCGCCGTTCTACGACCCGATGCTCGGCAAGCTCATTGCCTGGGGCGAGGATCGCGAACAGGCACGCTTGCGCCTGCTGAGCATGCTCGACGAGTTCGCCATTGGCGGCCTGAAGACCAACATCAGCTTTCTGCGCCGAATCGTCGCTCACCCGGCATTCGCCGCCGCCGAACTGGACACCGGATTTATCCCGCGCTACCAGGAGCAATTGCTGCCCGCTCCCCGCGAACTCAGCGATGAGTTCTGGCAGGCCGCCGCTCAAGCGTTTGCGCAAAGCCAGGCACACAGCGTACGCAGCGATGACCCGGGTTCACCCTGGGCCATCGGCAACGGGTTCCGCGCCGGATTACCCGCCGAAACCACGCTGCACCTGAGTTGTGAGGGCCAGGACCAGGCTGTCACCCTGGCCCCGGCTGACAGGCGTCATGCCGAACTGGTCGGTGAACAGTTGCGGGTGGAGCATCACGGCCTGCGCCGCCAGCATCGCGCGATCCGCCACGGCGACAGCCTGTACCTGCAATGGGAAGGCGAACTGCACAGCGTCAAGCAGTACGACCCGATTGCCGCTGTCGAAGCCAGCCATAGCCATCACGGCGGGTTGACCGCGCCGATGAACGGCAGCATCGTGCGCGTCCTGGTGGAGCCGGGACAGACCGTCGAAGCCGGGGCACAATTGGTGGTACTCGAAGCCATGAAAATGGAGCACAGCATCCGTGCGCCCCATGCTGGCGTGATCAAGGCCTTGTATTGCCAGGAAGGCGAGATGGTCAACGAAGGCAGCGCACTGGTGGAGTTCGACTAGTCGCTGCCCGATGACAGCGAGGTCCTGCCGTGCAGGACCTCGCTGATCAGAACTTCGCGGTGGCCTGCACCACCACGCCGATGATCTGGCAGTCGTCGGTCATCAGGGCCTTGGGATAGGTCGGGTTCAGCGGCACCAGGTAACGCTGGCCGCCCTCTTCTATCAACTTGCGGAAGGTCGCCTCGGCGTTGCCCGACCATTGGGCGATCACCAGCTTGCCAGGTACCGCCTCGACGGCCGGGTCGACCAGGATCAGCATGTCCTGCGCAATGCTCGGGCCGCTGGGCGCCGTCATCGCATCGCCCACCACGACCAGCCAGAACGCCGGCCCGCGGGCATGGTAATCCGATAACTCGGAGCGACCCTTGCCATAGGTGGCGGCTGTCGCTTCGCGCACTTCGCAAAGCCCCCGCCAGTCGCTCACCGGGTAACGAAAGTACGGGTTGTACTTTTGCGCCAGCGGCATTTCGTCCGCATCCGCTTCGTCATCGGCCTTCGTCGCCTCGGTTTCCCTGATCACCAGGGCCACCTCAAGAAACCCCATCCCCAGTTCCCGGAGCACCCGGTTCATGTCTTCGAGGCTCGGCTGCCGACGCTTGTTCAACCAATGACCGACGCCGCCCTGCGACATGGCGAGGCGTTCAGCGAGTTTTTCCTGAGTGATCCGTAGCTCACTCATCTTGGCCTTGACCAATTCAATCCATTTATCCATGGGCGGAACGATACTTCCCGTGACCAGACCCTCAACACACACATTGTAGTATTTAATTTTTCGTCATAAATACGATAGGTACTAATATTTGACCTGACCCTACGCCCCTATCATGGAGTAAGACCTCACCATGGAAAACATCGACAAAGACCCGCAAGAGCAGGAAATCGACACCCGCTTCACGTCACTCAAGGACTGTGCCGCAACCCAGCGCGCCCTCGACTATTACTTGAAACCAACTGTTTCGGAATGGGACGTCACGGAACGCTTGTTCGACGTCAACCGTCACGTCAGCAGCGAGGAAGCCCTGGTCCATGCCTCTTGCCTGCTGCGTTGTGCAGCGGCGAGCGCCAACGAGTCGGCGAACAGCCTGCAGGGCGCCAGCCGCGACCTGGCCTTGACGGTGGTTCACATGATCGACATGGCCAAGGCCATGGTGGAACGATCCCTGGACGGCAATCGAGTGGATTGAGCGGGAAATATCAGCGTCAACGCCGGGTTGACGGTCAAGCCGCGGGCGTCTGGCAAGGCGACAGGAAAAATATTTCCTATGAGGCAGGTGAAAACATTTGACTTGCAAATGATAATGATTATTATTGCATCAGCTGGTCGCGAGATCAGTCGATATCCCAAGAGACCTTAGGTCGGACTCTTCGAATATCTCCTCATCAGGCTAATCACGGTTTTTGACCCGGCTTTTTGCCGGGTCTTTTTTTGCCAGTTATTCTGGCTTTGGCTTCAGGCTAATGAAGTCGGGTACTGCTGAATTCGATGGCGCGGATGATATCAAAAGAGCATCTTTTTGCAACACGACAGTGACGAGACGCCCTGCAGGCAATGGAAAATAGCACTTGAGAATCAATCGCATAGTCACTAAGCTGCGGCTGCGTCAAGGACGACGCCCCCCTCCCCTCAAGACCTCGTAAATTGCCCTCAGCTTTCCCCTCCCTTGTGTGTAAAGTAAGCGCCATAACCATCATATCCAGGATGAGATCATGACCGTGGCTCAACGCTCCTTTGATATCACTGCCAATTTCGACAGCGGCAACATAGAGGTGCTGGACCTCAGCAATCCGTTACAGGCCTTGCTGGCCATCAAGCCCGATACCCGCAGTCAGCATTTCCAGTGGTTTCATTTCAAGGCCAGCGGCCTGCATGTGGGGCAGGAGCACTGGTTTCGCCTGAACAACGCCAGTAAATCCTCCTACAACAAAGCCTGGGATGGTTATCAGGCCGTGGCCTCCTACGACCACGTGAACTGGTTCCGTGTCCCGACGATCTTTGAAGGCGATTGCCTGCGCTTCAGCCTGGAAGCCACCCAGACGCACGCCTGGTTTGCCTACTTTGAACCCTACAGCCGCGGTCGCCATGACTGGCTGATCGAACAGGCACTGACCAAGGCCAGCACCGAGTTGCTGGCCACCGGCAAAAGCGTCGAAGGTCGCGACATTCAACTGCTGCGCAAAGGCAGTGGCGCCGAAGGCCAGCGCAAGGTCTGGATCATCGCCCAGCAGCATCCCGGCGAACACATGGCCGAGTGGTTCATGGAAGGGGTCATCGAGCGCCTGCAACAGCACAACGACCCTGAGCTGAACAAATTGCTGGCCAGCGCCGACCTGTACCTGGTGCCGAACATGAACCCGGACGGTGCCTTTCACGGTCACCTGCGCACCAATGCCATGGGCCAGGACCTCAACCGCGCCTGGCAGAGCGCCAGTCCGGAGATCAGCCCGGAAGTGTTCTTCGTACAGCAGCAGATGGAAAAGTACGGCGTCGACCTGTTCCTCGATATCCACGGCGATGAAGAAATCCCCTACGTGTTCACCGCCGGATGTGAAGGCAACCCGGGCTACACGCCACGGATTGCAAAGCTTGAGGAGCATTTCCGCAGTCACCTCAAACACAAGACCCGCGATTTTCAGACCGCCCACGGCTATACCCGTGACGAGCCGGGCAAGGCCAACATGACCCTGGCCTGCAACAGCGTCGGCGAACAGTTCGACTGCCTGTCGCTGACCCTGGAAATGCCGTTCAAGGACAACAACGACGCCCCCAACGCCCACACCGGCTGGTCCGGCAAGCGTTCGATGCAGTTGGGCAAGGATGTCTTGTCGACGGTGGCCGATATGGTCGGCACCTTGCGCTGATCCCCTGGCATGACGGCATGCCTCCACGGCATGCCGCCATGACCTCACTCAGACGCCGCGATCCGCCGGCAATCCTCCGGCCCCAGCAAGCGCCCGTCCTGGGAGCGCAGTTCCAAAGGCCTGATAACAGCGGTGCAACGCAACGCTGCACCGCCCTGCCCGATCAGTGATCCTTGCCAGCCAACATGCTCTGCAACACGCCGTCACGGCGCACCCAGCCATGGAACAGTGCTGCGGCCAGATGCACCAGCACGGTCAGGAACAGCAGGTACGCCAGATAGCCATGAGCCTTGCGCAGGAAGGTAAACAGCGCGGTATTGGCCGGCACAATCGACGGCAGCTGCCAGGCACTGGCGAGCATCACCGGGTCGCCTGCCGCCGAAATCATCGCCCAGCCCAGCAACGGCAAGGTCAGCATCAAGGCGTACAGCAACACATGGGAGGCCCTGGCCGCCAGCACCTGCCAGGTCGGCAAGTCAGCGGACAACAGAGGCTGGCGAGTCGAAAAGCGCACCACCAGTCGCACGATCACCAACAGCAGGATCGCGATGCCCAAGGGTTTGTGCAGGTGGATCAGCCAGGCATGGCGCTCGGACACCGAGGCGACCATACCGGCGCCGATAAACAACATGGCGATGATCATCAGTGCCATCAGCCAGTGCAGCAGCCGCGCCAGCGGCGCAAAGTGGTTCGGGTGCGCACTCATTGTGCCGGCTCCTGTCTGGTGGTGGGCAACTGGCTGACTTCCTGGGTACGCCGCAGGTAGGAGTTGGCGTAGACCGCTGAACGCGCCGCCAACAGCGGGTCATCCGAACCTTCGATGCCCGTAGGCAAGATCAGCGGGTCGTAGTTGATGTCGCGGCATTCACCGCTGTCCTGCGCCTGGGCACGCTCCAGGACCAGGGTCCCGGCATTCAGGACGGTGCGGTCGGCAGGCCACGCCTTGCTCGCGTCATGGGTCGGGTCCGAGGGCGCCGCCAGGGTGATGTTCAACTGCCAACGCACGGGGCCGCTGCTCAAGCGCTGGAGCAGATCCTGCTCCAGGAAGTCCGCGCCTTGCGGCGCACTGGCGCCCGCAGCGTCCCGGGCGACGGGTACCACGCCCCAGCGTACCGCCTGGCGCTGTCCTGTCGCGTTGACCAGGTAGAACGCGTTGATGCCGTTGTAGGTCTCGGTCGCGTAACTGGCCGATGGCCTGGTCGACTTCACCCATTTCAGGAAGGGCGCGGTTTCCGGGTGCGCGGCGAAAAATGCCGGTGCGGCGGCCGGATCGGGTTTGCCGGTCGCGGGATCGGGCGTCTGCACCTGTTGCAATTGATAGAAGGCTTCAGGTGTCCCCACCGGGAACACCGGCATGCTGTTCATGCCCGTGCGCCATTGCTGGCCGTTTGCCTGGGTGAAACGCAACGCCAGGCTGCGGATCGGCACACTGCTGTCAGGGGCGTAGGGGTTACCGCTGGGCAACGCAAAACGCCCAACCACCGGCGTCCATGCCGCGCTGAAGACCTGCGCCGTGGAATACTGACGCGCCTCTCCGGAGTTTTCGAAGTAACCGATCACGCACACCCCTTTGGCGTGATTGCGTCGAAAGCCTGGGTGAACACCGTTGTTGGTCTCCAGCACATTGACCAGCGCCTTGGGGGTCAGACGCTGTGGGTCCAGTGTGCCATTGACGTAGGCAAAGGCCCCGGCCAAGGCCGCAATCACCACGCCGATCCCCGCCAGGCGCAGGATCAGGCTCGCAGGGCTCAGGGGGATTTTGTCGGGTGGCGGTGCATGATCAACCATAAAAGACTCCAGGGCCGAAGCGGGCCTGTGGGAAGGATCAATCAGACGAAAGCGCCGGCGGTTTATTCCATTGGCATGGTGTTTATTTTTCCGCGGCTGGAATAACCTCTTTTGCCAAGCGTCTCCCGGGTCCCCAACACAGTGACTGGCCAGCCCACCATGAACCCGCTCGACGAACAGTTGCGTGAACTCATCCCCAGGCTGCGGCGCTTTGCCGTGTCCCTGACTCGCCATCCCGGCAATGCGGACGATCTGGTGCAATCGTCGCTGGAGCGCGCGCTGTCGAGTTGGGGGAGCAAGCGCCCGGAAGGCGACGTGCGCGCGTGGCTGTTCGCGATCCTGTATCGGCAATTTCTCGATGCCCACCGTCGCTCGAGGCGCTATGCCCGGATGCTGGAATTTTTCACCGGTCGCGATGACCCACAGCCTTCGCTGGAGCGCACTGTCATCGCGCAATCGACCCTGGAAGCCTTCGACCGACTGCCCACCGAACAACGCGCGCTGTTGCTCTGGGTTTCGGTGGAAGGCTTGAGTTACAAAGAGGTCGCCGAGATCCTCGACATCCCCACCGGCACCGTGATGTCTCGCCTGTCCCGCGCGCGCCAAGCCTTGCGCCAGCTCAGCG
The DNA here is from genome assembly GCF_900187505.1 of Pseudomonas sp. Irchel s3h17. Taxonomy (GTDB): domain Bacteria; phylum Pseudomonadota; class Gammaproteobacteria; order Pseudomonadales; family Pseudomonadaceae; genus Aquipseudomonas. The sequence goes on along the minus strand of NZ_FYDL01000005.1, from coordinate 316,774 downwards.
ATGGCGAAATCAGCAGCCCTACTCTGCGGATACTCAAATGATCAGCATGCCCCCCGAGGTCAATGACCTGCACGCCTACGTCGACCACCAACTCAACGAAGCCGACCGGCGCCTGGTGGAAACCTGGCTGGCGGCCAATCCGCAGATGACCGCCCAGGTCCGCGCCTGGCAGCAGGACGCTCAGCAACTGCGCGCGGCGTTGGGCGCGGCGTTGCAGCAACCGGCCAACCCGGACCTGGATCCCGGGATGATTCGCCAACGCCTGAAACGCCAGTCCCGGCGCCATCTGGCCAGCGCCGCGGTGCTGCTGATCGCGGTCAGTGTCGGTGGCCTGAGTGGCTGGCAAGCACGCGAGCTGAGCCTGGCCGGGAGCACACCGCCGATGACCGACGCGATGCAGGCGTATCGGATGTTCGCCCAGCAAGGCATTCTGCCGGCCGATTACAAGGTCGCGGACGACGGCGACGTACAGGGCTGGCTTGACCATTACTTCACCCGGGCCAATCGCCTGCCGGACCTGTCCCCCTCAGGGTTCAAACCGGTCAGCGGGCGTTTGCTGAGCACCGACCAAGGCCCGGCGGCCATGGTGATGTACGAGAACCCGCAGGGCAGCAAGATCAGTTTCTACATTCGGCCACCCGGCCCCCGGAACAATCTGCTGCCCCGTGGCAGTCGCAGCGACGGTGAATTGCAGGCGCAGTACTGGTCGGGGGCCGGGTACAACTATGCAATGGTCAGCGAAGCCCGGAGCCCGGCCACCCAGGTGATCAAGCAGACGCTGAGGTTCTAGAACCCGACATCTGGAATGCCGTTGCACTAAATTGCCGTTCAACAGCGTTTCATCAATCTGATCGATGTGCTGTACGACCAGGACAAGCGCTTGATCCTGCTGGGTGTACGCGATTTCCGTGGCGAAGGAGCTTGCTCCCGCTGGGCCGTGAAACGGCCCCAACAAGCTTGTTGCAGTCTTTCAGACAAAACTCGGCGAGCCGTTATGGGTCTGCTGCGCAGACCAGCGCGAGCAAGCTCGCTCGCCACGGGATAAGTGTTCAATGTCCCACGCTGGCATTACATCGCTGAACCGGTATTTGGCATTATCATGGCCGCACTTTTGCGGGCGCCCCCCCGTTCTCTTTTCACAGGCTGGAACTGTCCATGCATACCCTTGCACAACTGCGGGCCGGAGCGCTCGCAGGCCTCAAACGTCTGGACCTGTCGTGTGGCCTGACGGAGTTTCCCGAGGAAATCTTCGACCTGGCGGACTCGCTGGAAGTGCTCAACCTCAGCGGCAATGCCCTGGAGCGCTTGCCCGATGACCTGCACCGCCTGACCCGTTTGCGCGTGCTGTTCTGCTCGAACAACCGCTTCACTGAACTGCCGGAGTGCCTGGGTCAGTGCGCGCAACTGAGCATGATCGGGTTCAAGTCCAATCAGCTGGAGCGAGTCCCTGCCGCCGCCCTGCCGCCACTGCTGCGTTGGTTGATCCTGACCGACAACCGCATCGGTGAGTTGCCGAGCGAGCTGGGCGAACGCCCCCTCCTGCAAAAACTGATGCTCGCGGGTAATCGCCTGCGACATCTGCCCGCCAGCTTGAGCCAGTGCCATCAGCTGGAACTGATCCGTATCTCCGCCAACCAGTTGACCGAACTGCCACAGTGGCTGCTGACCTTGCCGGCACTGGCCTGGCTGGCCTACGCCGGCAACCCGCTGGAAACCGAGGCCTGTGCCAGCGCCCTTGAGACCACGGCGAACATTCCCTGGTCCCACGTGCACCTGCAGCAGCCGCTGGGTGAAGGCGCCAGCGGAGTCATCCATCGGGCGCAATGGCAGCCCCCGGCACAACCGGCGCAACCGGTCGCGGTAAAACTCTACAAAGGGCACATGACCAGCGACGGCTCACCGCTGCATGAAATGAACGCTTGCATCACCGCCGGCATTCATCCGAACCTGATCCGTGTCCACGGGCGCCTCGTCGACCATCCCCAAGCCCAGGCCGGGCTGGTGATGCACTTGGTCGACCCGAGCTACCGCAACCTGGCCGACCTGCCCAGCCTGGCCTCCTGCAGCCGTGACGTGTACGCCGACGGGCTGCGCCTGAGTGCTGCCGTGGCGTTGAACATTGCCGCTGGCGTCGCCTCGGCTGCCGCGCACCTGCATCGGCAAGGCATCACCCATGGCGACCTCTATGGCCACAATACGTTGTGCAATGAGCGCGGTGAGTGCCTGCTCGGGGACTTTGGCGCCGCGTCTTTCCACGCCACCGCCGATACCCTGGAGACCCGGGCGCTGCAACGCATCGAAGTGCGGGCCTTCGGGATTCTGCTGGGTGAGTTGCTGGAGCGGATCGACTCGGGGTTGAGCCAGGCAGGTCGGGTGGGACTGGAGCAATTGCACGCGCGCTGCTGTCAGCCAGAGGTCCTGGCCCGACCGGGTTTCAGCGAGATCGTGGAAGCGTTGGCCGCCTGCGACTCAAGTCGCTAGCGGCGCACACGCCACGTGGCGAGGGAGCGTGCTCCCTCGCCACGGGTCAGGTCGGACTCAGCCCGCCAGGCCGACAAACATGTCCTGCACGTCGTCGTGGTTATCCAGGCCTTCGAGGAAGGCTTCGACTTCTTCCATTTGCGCGTCGGTCAAGCCGCTGACCGGGTTCTTTGGCTTGTAGCCCAGTTTCGCCGACAACACGGTGAAGCCTTGCTCAGGCAACGCCTTCTGCACGGCATCCAGGTCGGTGGCTTCGGTGATGAACAAGGTCGCGCCATCCTCGGCCGGCTCGAAATCCTGCGCACCGGCTTCGATGGCGGCCATTTCCGGATCGGCGTCAGGGGTGTCCGGGGACGCCTCGATCATGCCGACGTGGTCGAAGTCCCAGGCCACGGAACCGGAAGCCCCCAGTTGGCCCTTGCGGAACGCCACGCGGATTTCAGCCACGGTGCGGTTGATGTTATCGGTCACGCACTCGACGATCAGCGGCACCTGGTGCGGTGCGAAACCTTCGTAGGTCACACGATGGTACTGAACGGTTTCGCCCAGTTGGCCGGAGCCTTTCTTGATGGCGCGTTCCAGGGTCTCACGGGGCATCGAGGCCTTTTTCGCTTGCTCGACTACCAGACGCAGGTGCGCGTTGGTCGCGATATCGGCGCCGTTACGCGCAGCAATGGTGATTTCTTTCACCAGCTTGCCGAAGATCTTGCCCTTGGCGTTGGCTGCCGCTTCTTTGTGTTTAACCTTCCACTGTGCGCCCATTACTCACTCTCTTGATCTGTGGCGCCGAGACAACTATTGGCCGACGCTTTGCGCAAGTTTATACGGCAAAAAGTTGGCAATCGACCAAAAAGTGTTGTCAGTGATCGACATCCTTACTAGCCGTTGTAGGGCATTTCTGAAAAACCGCCTTGGCCGACTATTGATCGCCAGTGTTTCGTAACCTCTATGCCCCCGCACTTCATGGCAGAAGAGTCTTTGATGCACAACGACAAGGAAAGCCCCTTCACCCTGACGCTCACCGAGCTCGGCTTGAGTTTCCCGGTCCGCCAGTTCAGCGGTCACGAAGCCCTCAACCAGGTCTATCGGTTCGAGGTTGAAATGGTCGGCCCCGTGCCGGCCATGGCGCTCGAACACTTGCTGCATCAACCGGCCTGGCTCGGGATGAGCCGCGACACCGGCCTGCACGGTATCGTCCACAGCGCCGGCTTGCACTACGAGGGCGCGCAGCAGATCGGCTACAGCCTGAAGCTGACACCCCGGCTGCAGACGCTGGAACAGCAGCCCCGACGCCGGGTGTTCCGGCAACTGAGCGTGCCAGGGCTGTTGCGCCAGTTGCTCAACGAACATCGACTGCCCGGCGACAGTTATCGGTTCGAACTGCCAAACGGGGAGTATCCGCCGCGCGAGTTCTGCATCCAGTACGATGAAACCGATCTGCACCTGCTGCACCGGTTGTGTGAAGAGGAAGGCCTGCATTTTCACTTTGAACACCACCCTGACCGACACATCCTGGTGTTTGCCGAGGACAGCGCAAGCTTTGCCCTGCCGCCGGTCGAGACCGCCTTTCACCTCGCCGTGCACAGTGCCGAGCCGTCGCAGATCACCCGGCTGTCCGAGTGTCATGACCGGCCCTTCGGCGAACCGCAAGCCGGTTTCCAGCAGCGCGCCGACAGTCTCGCAATGCCCCCAGCGCCCGCCGACGCCGCCAATCAGCCCCCCCTCGACACGCCGTCCGAGCCGGGCCGAATCGACCCTTTGCTCACACGCCGCAACCAGTTGGGACGCCGGGCACTTGAACGGACGCGTTGCCGGCAGCATCGGGTGCAGGGCCACAGCACCCAACCTGCACTGCACAGCGGTCGGACGCTGCTGGTCTACGGCCATCCGGTGACGGCACTCAACGATCAATGGCTACTCTGTGATGTGCGACACCAGGGACAACAACCCGGTGTGGACAACCCATGGCCGGATCTGCCAACCGGCTATGGCAATCAGTTCACCGCCATTCCCTGGTCCACCGAATTCCGGCCAGCCCCGGCCCATCCCAAGCCATGCATCAGCGGCTATCAGGTCGGTTGTGTCGTGGGGCCGGCCGGCAAACCCGCCGCGCTCGATGCTCAAGGGCGGATCGAGGTCTGCCTGTGGCCACAGCAATCCGGCGGGCACGACGCGGGCGGCATTTGGTTGTCCCTTGTGCACACCGGCAGCGGTCAGCCCCAGCGGCCCCTGGGTGGCAGCGAAGTGCAAATTGCCTTTCTCGATGCCGACCCCGACCGGCCCGTGCTATTGGGAGACTTCACCGGCGCTGCGCCAGGCGAGTGCGCACAAGGGATTGAGGAGCAGCCCATCAGCCTGAGCGCCAATGGCAATGTCCTGCACCTGGCGCCGAACACCATCACGTTGTCTGGCCCCATGATCAGCCCCACGCCATCTACGAGCACCCCGGCGCCGGCCTGCGAACATGTCGACGACGCCGATAGGCTGGCGGAACATGCCATCGGCTGGAACGGCGAGATCTACCTGTTCGAACAACCGCCCTCCACGGTGCAACGACTGGCCGACACCGCCTGGTACATCGTGCGCATGCGCCGCCCCGGCCTCAAGGAGCTGGACGGTCTCAACCGTGATGCCGTGATCATGGAAGGCCGGAGTCAGGCGTCAGGCAAGCTGTCACTGACGATCGAGCAAAAAAAACAACTGGCCCGCGAGTTTGCCCGCACACCGGAGCAACTCTGCCTGCTGTATCCAGGGCAATGCGAGGCTCTGGCCGACTACTTCCAGCAACACTGGACACGTGAGCAGCGCCTGGACTTCATCGACAGCGCCAACACAGCCAGGACACACCAGCGAGGGGCCGACAACCAGCTGCTGTTCGACTGGCTGGTGAACCGCCCCGGACACTGACCCTTGTCCGCCTTGCCGGCTGCGGCGGCAAAAACCTGGCCAGCCGCACGTCCAGGTGGCGTGGCCGCCGGCCATGGTCCTCCGCGCGCTCCTTGTACGCGACGGGTGGTGGCGACGTTCCTGCAGAGGGTGCGCGAAAGCCTGGAGTAGACAGGTCCGACCTCCTTGCGGGCAAACCCGCGAAGGCGACACCACCCACTATCCCCCTGGCGCCAGGCCAAAGAACGCCTGGATCAAGCGCAAATCCCGGCGCCGCTCCATGCAGCCGATCATGTGCCGGTTCACCAGCCCGTCGCCCAGGATCGGCACCGCCCGCACCCGTGGGTCGTGACTGACTTCCACCGACGACACCACCCCCACCCCCAGTTGGGCGGCGACGGCTTCGGTGACCGCCTCGCGACTGTCGAGCTCCAGCAACACCCGTGGATTGACCTTCGCCTGAACACAGGCGTCGTCGAAGGTGCGACGGGTAATCGAGCTCGGCTCACGCAACACCATGATCACCTGATCCAGCTGCCTGAGCGCAACCCCCCGCTCCAGCGCGGCCCAAGGGTGGTTATCCGGCACCAGGGCGCAGATCCGCGATTCGCTCAAGGCTTGCAGGTGCAACCCTTTGCGCGGCTCGACCTCTGTCAGCACCGCCACATCGGCATGCTCGGACAACAGCGCCGCCAGGGTTTCCTGGGCATTGCCCAGGCGCAGGTTGACCGTGATTCCCGGATACCGCGCCCGCAGGCTGGCAAGCATCGGCATCACCATGTGCGGGCCGTCCGCCGCCACTTCCAGGCGACCGGTCAGCAACTGCCGATTGGCTTCGAGCATCACCTGCGCTTCCTCGGCCAGGCCAAACATGGCCCGGGTGATCGCCGCCAGCTTGGTGCCCTCCTCCGTCAGCTCGACCCGCCGCGCGGTACGCCGCAAGAGTGTGATCTGGTAGTGCTCCTCCAGTGCCTTGATGTGCCCGGTGACCGCCGGCTGGCTGATAAACAAGCGGGCAGCGGCCCGGGTGAAGCTGCCCTCACGGGCCACGGCATCAAATGCACGAAGCTGGAACAGGTTCATGAATAACCCTTACTGATGATTGGCATAACAACAAACAATTTGATTGATAGCACGCCAAATTGCAATTTATGTCCCGTAGCTTCATCCCATTGAATGCGAGGACACGTGAATGAGTACTGCCGAACCCATCCTGCTCACCCCCGGCCCACTGACCACATCGGCTCGCACCCGCCAGGCGATGATGGTCGACTGGGGTTCATGGGATGATCGCTTCAACCAATTGACCGCCAGCCTGTGCGAACAACTGCTGGCGATCGTCAACGGCACCGACAGCCACCACTGCGTCCCCTTGCAAGGCAGCGGCACCTTCGCCGTCGAAGCGGCCATCGGCACCCTGGTGCCACGGGACGGCAAGGTCCTGGTGCTGATCAATGGTGCCTATGGCAAACGCCTGGCGAAAATCTGCGAAGTGCTGGGCCGTTCGTTCAGCACCTTCGAAAGCGCCGAAGACGAACCGACCACGGCCGCCGACGTCGACCGCCTGCTGCGCGCCGACAACAGCATCACCCACGTGGCGCTGATTCACTGTGAGACCAGTACCGGGATTCTCAACCCGCTGCCGGACATCGCCCAGGTCATCGCCCGGCACGGTAAACGCCTGATCATCGACGCCATGAGCTCGTTTGGCGCGCTGCCCATCGACGCTCGCCAGGTCCCCTTCGATGCCTTGATCGCGGCCAGCGGCAAATGCCTGGAAGGCGTGCCGGGCATGGGCTTCGTCTTCGCCAGCAAGAGCGCATTGGCCAATGCCGCCGGTAACTCCCACTCCCTGGCGATGGACCTGTTCGACCAGCACACCTACATGGCCAGGACCGGCCAGTGGCGCTTCACCCCGCCGACCCATGTAGTCGCGGCCCTTCACGAAGCACTGCTGCAGTACAACGAAGAAGGCGGCCTGCCGGCGCGGCATCGGCGTTACGCGAGCAACTGCCAGGTGCTGCTCGAAGAAATGAGCAAGCTGGGCCTGCGCAGCTTCCTGCCAGCCAGCATCCAGGCGCCGATCATCGTCACCTTCCACGCACCGAAGGACCCGCGCTACCAGTTCAAGGAGTTCTACGAACGGGTCAAGGCCAAGGGTTACATCCTCTACCCGGGCAAGTTGACCCAGGTCGAAACCTTCCGCGTCGGCTGCATCGGTCACGTCAACGGTATCGAGATGCAAGCCGCCGTTGCCGCTGTGGCAGAGGTACTGCGGGAGATGGAAGTGCTCGACATCTGACCCCGATGACGCACCGACTGTTGCAGACGCTGGCTTGCCAGCGACGGACTCGACAGCACCGCGTTTATCCAGCAACCACGAGTCATCGTTAACGACCTTCGCTGGCAAGCCAGCCCCTACAGGACACCCGCGCCATGAACTACAACAACCCAACCCAACTGCAAGCCGCCATCCTCGACTGGGCCGGCACCGTGGTCGATTTCGGCTCATTCGCCCCGACCCAGATCTTCGTCGAGGCCTTCGCCGAGTTCGATGTCCAGGTCTCCATCGAAGAAGCCCGCGGGCCAATGGGCATGGGCAAGTGGGACCACATCCGCACCCTGTGCGATCATCCGCAGGTGGCCGAGCGTTATCGCCAGGTCTTCGGCCGCACACCGACCGACGCTGACGTGACCGCCATCTACCAACGCTTCATGCCCCTGCAAATCGAGAAAATCGCCGAACACTCGGCACTGATCCCGGGCGCCCTGGACACCATCGCCCAATTGCGCCAGCAAGGGATCAAGATCGGCTCGTGCTCCGGCTACCCCAAGCAGGTGATGGACAAGGTCGTGGAGCTGGCCGCCACCAATGGCTACGTGGCCGATCACGTAGTGGCCACCGACGAAGTACCCAACGGCCGCCCATGGCCGGCCCAGGCGCTGGCCAACGTGATTGCCCTGGGGGTCGACGACGTCGCCGCCTGCGTGAAGATCGACGACACGGTGCCCGGTATCCTCGAAGGTCGACGTGCCGGCATGTGGACCGTCGCGCTGGTCTGCTCGGGCAACGCCCTGGGCCTGACGTACGAAGGCTATCGTGCGCTGGCCAGCGACACCCTGGCCAGTGAACGCAAACGCATTCACGCCCTGTTCGAAGGCTCGCGCCCGCACTACATGATCGACACCATCACGGACCTGCCAGAAGTGATTACCGACATCAACAAACGCCTGGCCAAGGGCGAAATGCCGCAAGTCAGCTAACGGTCCCGGGACGCCCAAACAGCGCCAGCCCCTGAACCGGGCTGGCGTTTTTTTTTGACCAGAACACCCGTCGCAGAGCGCTCGTAGCATGACAAAAGCCTGACCTGACTCAGGCAAACCCGCGCAAACAGGATTACAGTGACCGCACTCCGTCACACAAGAGCGGGGAATTTCAGACCTGACTAGCGAGGAAATACCTATGCCATGGAAGAATTCGGAATCACGCTACAGCACGGTATCAGTCACATTGCACTGGTTGATGCTGGTCCTGCTGGCAGTGGTTTACGCCTGTATCGAACTGCGCGGGATTTTTCCCAAGGGCAGTGAAGGGCGAACCCTGATCAAGGAAGCCCACTTCATGCTCGGCCTGACCGTGTTCGTGCTGGTCTGGCTACGCCTGCTTGCCCGCAGCCTGGGGACTGCCCCGAAAATCAAGCCGACGCCGCCGCAATGGCAGAGCGCTCTCGCCACCCTGATGCACGTTGCACTGTATGTATTCATGATCAGCATGCCGATCCTGGGCTGGCTGATCACCAGTGCCGCAGGTCATCAGGTGATGTTCTACGGCGTCGAGTTGCCGATGCTGATCGATGAAAACAAGGACCTGGCCAAACAGATCGAGGGTTGGCACGTCCTGGGCGGCACCATCGGCTATTGGCTGATCGGCCTGCACGCGGTGGCTGGCCTGGCTCACCACTACGTGTACCGCGACAACACCCTGCTGCGGATGCTGCCTAAACGCGGTTGACCGCCAACACCGCGCTCTGGCGAGGGAGCCCGCGCCCTCGCCACATGCGCCGTGCCCGCTTGTGCCCTACGAACTCAAGCCCCGACGGCCCTGCAGGCCACCCGTGTGGATGAAGATCAAGCGCGTCCCGCTGGCAAAGCGTCCAGCCTGGACCTGTTGCTTGAGCGTCAACAGCGCCTTGCCGGTGTACAAGGGCTCCAGCGGGATACCGCTGGCCCGTTCGGTGGCGTCAATGAACGCCAGCAACGTCGGATCGACCTTGGCAAAACCACCACGACTGCCATCGAATAGCTCATAGCCTCCATCGGGCATCCCGCACTCACTCAAAATCCCGTCGACCTGCTGCGCCACGCCATGATCATCCGGCACGGCCAGCACACCCAGTACGGGGTGCCTGCCGGCCTCCGCCAACACCAGGCCGGCCAAGGTGGTGCCGGTTCCGCAGGCCAGCCACCAGCCATCATGGTCAGGCCAACCCAGCGCCTCCAATTGCCCGGCCACCAGTGCCAGTAACTGTCCGCACCCTCGAGCGCCCAACACCGTGCCACCCCCTTCGGGTATCGGATGCAAATCCGGGTAGCGCTCCCGCCACGGTTGCCAGAAACCGGGTTGGTGCCGAGCCCGATAACCGCCGTACCCCAACCAGTGCAATTGCATGCCGAAAGCCTGCAAGTCCTGCACCGTCGAAGTGTCCTGGGGATGGCCGCGCAACAGGCCCACGGTTGGAAAACCAAAGCGCTTGCCCGCGGCCGCCAGGGCATGCAGGTGATTGGACCAGGCGCCACCGAGGCTGATGACACCCTTGGCTTCGCTTTCGCTGGCGAACCTCAGGTGCTCGATCAACTTGAACCACTTGTTGCCCGAGATCAGCGGATCGATGAGATCCAGCCGCAGCACCGCCACCTCGACACCCGCGCGGGCGAGCCAGTCCAGGTGCAGGGGTTGAAGCGGGGTCTGGGGGCACCAGTGGGGAGGGAAAAGCATGAGGGATCGGTTCTGGGAGAATAGAACCGGGATTTTAACAGCCTGCTACGGCTTGTGTGGCGAGGGAGCTAGCCCCCTCGCCACGGGGGATAGAATTACAGCTCGGCCGCCAGGCGCGAACCCTGATTGATCGCACGCTTGGCATCCAGCTCGGCGGCGACATCCGCCCCGCCGATCAGGTGCACATTCTGCCCGGCGGCCACCAGGCCATCGTGCAGTTCACGCAGCGGATCCTGGCCAGCGCAGATCACGATGTTGTCCACGGGCAACACCTGCGGCTCGCCAGCTTCGCCGATGCGGATGTGCAACCCCTCATCATCGATCTTCAGGTACTCGACACTGTTGAGCATCTGCACCTGCTTGTTCTTCAGGCCTGTGCGGTGAATCCAGCCGGTGGTCTTGCCCAGGCCGTCGCCGACCTTGGATTTCTTGCGTTGCAGCAGGAACACTTCACGGGCCGGGGCATGGGGTACTGCCTTGATCCCGGCAACACCGCCACGGGCTTCAAGGTGGGTGTCGATGCCCCACTCCTTCCAGAACGCTTCCCGGTCCTGGCTGGTGGCGACACCTTGATGCACGAGGAACTCCGAGACGTCAAAACCGATGCCGCCGGCGCCAATCACTGCGACTTTCTTGCCGACCGGCTTGCGCTCCAGGATCACGTCCAGGTAGCTCAGGACCTTGGCATGCTCGACGCCTGGAATAGCCGGTACGCGAGGTGCGATACCGGTGGCCAGGATCACCTCGTCGTATCCGCCAGCCACCAGTTGCGCAACATCGACCCGGGTGTTCAGGCACACCTCGACATGGGTGGTCTGCAACTTGCGCTTGAAGTAACGCAGGGTCTCAAAGAACTCTTCCTTGCCCGGCACGCGCTTGGCGATGTTGAACTGGCCGCCGATCTCGCTGGCGGAATCGAACAGAGTCACCTGGTGGCCGCGCTCGGCAGCCACGGTCGCGGCGGACAGCCCGGCCGGGCCGGCGCCGACCACGGCGATCTTCTTGAGCTGCTGCACCGGCAAGTAGTTGAGTTCGGTTTCGTGGCAGGCCCGCGGGTTGACCAGGCATGAGGTCAACTTGCCGCCAAAGGTGTGGTCCAGGCAGGCCTGGTTGCAGCCGATGCAGGTGTTGATTTCATCGCTACGGCCTTCGGCCGCCTTGTTGACGAATTCCGGGTCGGCGAGGAACGGCCGCGCCATCGACACCATGTCAGCGTCGCCTTCGGCGAGGATCTGTTCGGCCACTTCCGGGGTGTTGATGCGGTTGGTGGTGATCAGCGGAATGCCAACCGTCCCACGCAGCTTGGCCGTGACCTTGCTGAACGCCGCACGCGGCACCTTGGTGGCGATGGTCGGAATACGCGCTTCGTGCCAACCGATACCGGTGTTGATGAGGGTCGCGCCGGCCTGCTCGATGGCCTTGGCCAGTTGCACGATCTCTTCCCAGGTACTGCCGCCTTCCACCAGGTCGAGCATCGACAGGCGGAAGATGATGATGAAGTTCGGGCCAACCGCTTCGCGTACGCGACGGACGATTTCCACGGGCAGGCGCATACGATTTTCGTAGCTGCCGCCCCAACGGTCGGTGCGGTGGTTGGTGTGCGCGGCGAGGAACTGGTTAATGAAATAACCTTCCGAGCCCATGATCTCGACACCGTCGTACTCGGCCTTTTGCGCCAGCACGGAACAGGTGACGAAGTCGCTGATCTGTTTCTCGATCCCCTCCTCGTCCAGCTCCTTGGGCTTGAACGGGTTGATCGGGGCCTGGATCGCACTCGGCGCCACTTGTTTCGGGCTGTAGGCATAACGTCCGGCGTGGAGGATCTGCATGCAGATCTTGCCGCCCGCCTCGTGCACGGCCCGGGTGACGATCTGATGCTTGAGCGCTTCTTCCTCGGTGGTCAGCTTGGCGGCACCGGAATAAACACCGCCCTCGTCGTTCGGGCCGATACCGCCGGTGACCATCAGGCCAACACCACCGCGCGCACGTTCGGCGAAGTACGCCGCCATGCGCTCGAAGCCACCCGGCTTCTCTTCAAGGCCGGTGTGCATCGAGCCCATCAGGGTACGGTTGCGCAACGTGGTAAAACCCAGGTCCAGCGGGGCCAACAGGTGCGGGTAGTGAGTGGCGGCCATCGGTAACTCCACAACGAGCAATCACGGAAAAAGTGCGGACGCTCTTGGGCGTCCATCGGTTATGTGGCACAGACTAAGAGCAGGCCCGCCGCCACTCAATGACCGTAAGTGACAAGTTATTGATCCAAATGTGCAGCACCCCTTGGCATTCTCCAGCCTGGGGCCTACCCTAGGCCCTGCACACAGCCATCGACTGTTTTCCCATGCGCAAACTTCTGTACCTGACCTTCTCCATGGCGCTGCTCGCCGTCATCACCAGCTATGCCATGTGGACAGCGCAACGCCCGATGGGCCATTACCTGTCCGACCTGCGGATCACCCTCGCCGTCGACCAGGGTGTACCGAGCGACCGCGGCAATCTGCTGGGCATCCAGCCCGAGCTGTTCCCCACCGATTATCAAAGCCCCGAACGCCTGCATCGCAAGCTCGCGGCCTATTTGCAGCACGCGCGCGAACAAGGCCTGCTCAACGAAAAGACCATCGTGGTGCTGCCCGAACACATCGGCACCTGGCTGATGCTCAGCGGCGAAAAAGACGAGCTGTACCAGGCCGCCACGCTCGAGGAAGCCATGAACTGGCTCGCGGTGAGCAACCCCCTGTCCTTCGTCAGTGCCGTGATCAGCGCCAAGGGCGACAACCGCCTGGATGACGCGCACCTGCGCATGAAGGCCAAGGACATGGCCAGCCAGTACCAGGCCCTGTTCGGCGGGCTGGCCAAGGCGTTCGGCGTGACCCTGGTGGCCGGCAGCATCGTGCTGCCCGAACCGAGCGTCAACGACGGCACATTACGTGTCGGGCGCGGCCCGCTGTACAACACCAGCCTGGTATTTGGCCGTGACGGGGTCCCCCTGGGCCAGCCACAGCGCCAGTTGTACCCGGACCCGGAGAGACAAGGCTACATCCAGCCAGGCACCGAGCACGCACTGCAAGTCGTCGACACACCGGCCGGGCGCCTGGGTGTGCTGATCGGCAACGACAGCTGGTACCCCGGCAACTACCGCACACTCGACGACCAGGGCGCACAGCTGATCGCCGTGCCGGCATTTGTCACGGGCCGCGCTGGATGGGACAAACCCTGGCGGGGTTATCAGGGGTCATCGACGCCGGGGGATGCCAGCCTCAAACCCGGCGAACTCAGTGAAGGCCAGGCCTGGCATCGCCTGACACTGACCAGCCAGCCACCGTTGAGCCAGGCCAGTGCCGGCGTCAGCGTGTTCCTGCGCGGGCAATTCTGGGACCGGGGCAGCGCGGGGCAAAGCTTCCTGAGCAGCCATGGCCAGCACGTTGGCGACAGCGAAGCCCGCGGTGCACGCTTGCTCAATCTCTGGTTGTAACCCATGAAACCGCTGCCAATGCGCCTCGGTGACCTGTCGGTCGGCTTCGTCCATAGCTTGGCGGACGCCGTGCGCAGCCACGGCCTGGATCCGCAGCCCCTGCTGGAACAATACGGCCTGGATGCCGCGCGCCTGGCTGAAGCCGGCGCCCGCTTGTCGATTCCGCGCTACATGCGCCTGGGCCACGCGGCGATCCAGCTGACGAACGACCCGGCACTGGGCCTGCGCATGGGTCGACTCAGCCGCCTGAGCCAGGCCGGACTGGCAGGTGTCACCGCCGCCCAGGCACCGACCGTCCGCGAGGCGGCCCGTTGCCTGATTCGCTTCGAGGCCTTGTACGGTTCCAACTATCGCGGTCAGTCGAGCTTCCATGAGGACGCACAGGGAGCCTGGCTACGGTTCTACTCCATCAGCCCGTACAACGCCTACAACCGCTTTGTGGTGGATTCGATCATCGCTGGCTGGTTGCAGCAACTGTCCAGCGTCAGCCGTGAACCCTTGCGTGCCGAGCGGATCGACATCGAGTTCAGCGAACCGGATTACCGCGAACAGTACACGCTGCTGGGCGATTGCCCGCTGCAGTTCGCTGCCGAGCAGAACCAGTTGCGCCTCAGCCAGGCCAGCCTCGCCCAGCGCAACCCGGAGCATTGCCCGAGTACCTGGCGGCACCTGCTGCAACTGTGTGAACGGGAACTGGAGCAATTGACCCGCACCCGCAGCCTGCGTGAACGCATCACCGCGCTGCTGGGACCGTTGCTCAACGGTGGTCGTGAACCCGACCTGGAAGAAGTGGCGGCGCGCTTGAAACTGCCGACCTGGACCTTGCGGCGCAAGCTCGCCGAAGAAGGCACGCAGTTTCGCGCGATTCTCAACGACACCCGTCGCGATCTGGCCATGACCTATATCCGCGACACCGAACTGGCCTTTGGCGAGATCGCCTACCTGCTGGGGTTCGCCTCGGCCGAAGCCTTTCAACGCGCGTTCAAGCGCTGGAACAACCAGACACCCGGCGAGTTTCGCCGCAGTCACCGGCAATCGGCCTGAAGCTGAAAACTTGCAGCCTGTAGCTGTACCTCTTACAACTCCGTTGCGTCTTCGGCCGGTTCCAGCGGGTCCAGTTCGAACGCCCGATATTCCAGCAGCTCTTCTTGATAATCGTCCATTGAGATGTCCTTCCTGAGTCGTGTTGAAAACCGCTTAACCCTTGACCTTCGCCATCAGCATAAAGTGCTCGCATGAACAAAAAATGACGGGGGGCGAACGCCAGCACCTGCTGATAAAACGTAGCAGGCACCAAAGAATTTATCACGGGACAACTCGTACAGAGGTTGACGCACATCAACCCGCGCGACCCGGCGCGCGCATCGCTGGAGAAACGCTGCGTAACCGGCCTTCGATTGCGCAACGCCGGATTCGGATTACTGGCTGGAGGACGGCAAGGCAGGGATCGGTTCGCTTGGGGCGGGTAACGCGCTTGAGTTAACGACTTGCGGTTCTGGCGCGGGCTCGACATGGGTCACAGGCACGATCACGGCGGCTTCGGTTGGCGCCGCAACCGGTTCGGAAGCCGGCTGTATCTGCTCGATGGCCACGGGCATTGCGGGTGCCGGCTCGACGACCGAAGGCGTTGCCGGTGGCGGAGTCGGCTCGATGATCGGCGCGGGGGTCGGCTCCGGGGCTGGCGTCGGTTCCGGGGCCAGCGCGGCGGGGGCAGCCTTGGGTTCCGGTACGCCCAGCTCAGTCTTTGGCTTCTCGGGAATGTGCGCTGCTTTTTTCACATCAGGTGGCAGGAACAGTTCGACCAGGGCAAAAAAACGCTCGTAAAACTTCCCGGAGGTCACGGTTTCACTGGCGACCTTGACCATCGAGTCGTCGGAGGAGCCGATCGGCATCGACACCGAACCCAGCACACCCACACCCAGGCTGGCGGAGTTGTTGGTTTTCTTCAGCGCATAACGATCCTGCAAGGCGTTGGCAAACATCGTCGCGTGGTGGCTACTGTCCTCGGCACAGACCACATTGAAGCTGATTTCCATGTGGGTTTCGCCCGTCTGCTGAAAGCTCTTGTGACCGCTGATCAGCTTCGGATCGGAACTGGTGATGATATAGCCCTGGCTCAGCAACGCCCGACGGGCCGCCTCACACGTCGCGATATCGGTCACCGGGTACTTGCGCGAAAACGTCCCGGAATCATCGAAGTTTTCATGCTCATAGATGGCCTGATCCTTCGAACAACCGGCGACCGCTACCAGCATCAACGCCAGCCCGGCGGCACGCACATGAAATGATTTGAACATTGAACATCCTGAAAAAAACGACCCGGGGCGTATTGTGCAACAGTTCGGCCCGTTACGGCGCATGGATTAGTGGCTTGCACCCGCTACACCACTACTGACCACGATTTTCCCGAAAAGTCGCACACACCGATGATCGGCGAACACCCGTCGCTTCGCCGCCCGGCCTTGAGGCGCACAAAGCAAAAGACCCCGGCATCACTGCCGGGGTCTTCGCGGGTTACTCAGCCAGTACGTCAGGCATCAGAAGCGCTTGACGTCTGCCTCGCTTTCCAGCTGCTTGCGGTAGGCAGCAAAGTCTTGCTGACCCACACGCGATGCGAGGAAGCGACGGTACTGAGCCTTCTCTTCTTCAGTCGGTGCGGCGGCTTCGTTCACGCCATTGAGGCGCACGATCACCAGGCTGCCATCAGGCAGGGTCACGCTGCTGAAGGACGGTTTGTCCTTGGCCGCAGGCTTTGGCATGCGGAACAAGGCTTGCAGCACGGCCGGGTCGACACCTTCCTGGCCACGGGTGGCCGCTTCGGTGACTTTCCAGCTCAGGCTGCCGAGCGCCGTCTTGCCGTCACGCAGGCTGGCAACCAGCTCATCGGCCTTGGTCTTGGCGGCTGCACTGGCGTGCTCCTTGACCAATTGCCCGCGGATAGCGGCATCGACGCTGGCCAGAGGCAGTTGCTCAGGCTTGCGATGTTCTTTGGCACGCAGCACGATGACCGTTTCCGGGTCCAGTTCGATGGCGGTGCTGTTGGCACCTTCATTCAGCACTTCCGGGCTGAACGCCGCAGCGATCACGGCACGGTTGGCCGTCACACCTTCACCACCTTCACGGCCGAATGGCGCAGACGTGTGGACGATCAGTTTCAGGTCCGCGGCAGGCTGGGCCAGATCGGACGCTTCAAAGGACGCGTCTTCCAGTTGCTTGGTCGCTTCCACGAAACGCTGCTCGACCTGCTGGGTTTTCGCCTCGCGGGTCAATTTGCCTTTCAGGCTGTCAAAGCTGGGTACTTCAGGCGCTTCAACGCCCAGCAGCTTGATCAGGTGGAAACCGTAGTCCGTACGAACCGGCGCCGACACCTGGTCTTTGTTCAGCGCGTACAGCGCTGTTTCAAAGGCCGGATCGTAGACGCCCTGACCTGCGTAACCCAGGTCACCGCCATTGGCAGCCGAACCCGGGTCCTGGGAGAACTCCTTGGCCAGCGCCTCGAAGCTTTCACCTTTGGCCAGGCGTGCCTGAACGTCCTCGATTTTGGCCTTGGCTTGCGCCTCGTTCACCTTGTCGTTGACTTCGATCAGGATGTGCGCAGCCCGGCGTTGCTCGGCCAGGTTGGCGATCTCTTTCTGATACGCCGCCTGAAGCTCTTCGTCGTTGACGGTCACCTGGTCAAAGAAGGAGGCCTTCTTCAATTCAAGGTAATCGATGACCACCTGATCGGGTGTCATGAACTCCTTGGCGTGCTCGTCGTAGTAAGCCTTGACCTCTTCGTCGGTCAGTTTCACGGCCGCAGGGTCTGCCTTGACGTTCAGGGTCGCGAAGTCGCGGGTCTGTTTTTCCAGACGGGCGAAAGCCTGCACCTGTGCATCGGTGACAAAACCGCTGCCTGCCAAGCCCGCGCGCAACTGGCCGATCAGCATTTCCTGAGCCAGCATCTGGCGGAATTGCATACGGCTGTAACCCAGCTGACGGATCACCTGGTCGAAGCGATCGCTGTTGAACTTGCCGTCCACCTGGAACTCAGGCGTTTGCAGGATCACCTGGTCCAAAGCCGCTTCGGAGAAAGCGAATTTCGAATCCTGCGCGCCTTGCAGCAGCAGCTTGCGATCGATCAGGCCCTTGAGCGCCGATTCACGCAGCATTTTTTCATCGAGCAAGGAAGCATCGAAGTCCTTGCCCAGTTGTTGCATAAGCTGGCGGCGTTGCATGTCGACCGCCTGGCTCAGCTCGCTTTGACTGATGACTTCACCATTGACCTTGGCCGCGTCCTGGCTGTTGGTCGTCGCCTGGAAAATGGCCTCGATACCGGTGAATGCCATCAGTACAACGATGATCCCGATAATGGTCTTGGCAATCCAGCCTTGTGAATTGTCCCTGATATTCTGCAGCATGCGTCCCCCAGAAACGGTTGAACTTCAAAAATTAGGCAACCGTGGAGCGTGGGTAGAATCCGGATAGAAGAAAGGCGCATCCGAGGATGCGCCTTCTCGTAACTGGCGGAGCGGACACGGGACTCGAACCTGCGACCCCCGGCGTGACAGGCCAGTATTCTGGCCGACCGAACTACCGCTCCGCTGCCAAGTCAGGCATAGACCCGACCCGGATAGGCAAAAAACCGAGTGAGGCTTAGTTAACAGCTTCTTTCAGTGCTTTACCGGCTTTGAAACCTGGCTTTTTGGCGGCTGCGATTTCCAGAGTCTTACCGGTCTGAGGGTTACGACCGATGCGAGCTGGACGATCAGTGACGGAGAAAGTACCGAAACCCACCAGAACAACAGAGTCACCGGCCTTCAGAGCGCCAGTGACGGATTCGATTACAGCGTCCAGCGCACGGCCAGCAGCGGCTTTCGGGATATCAGCGGATGCAGCGATAGCATCAATCAGTTCCGACTTGTTCACTCTAAGTCCCCTTATATCTATTTTGAGATGATTCTAAGTTTTTTGGTGAAAGCAAAAACGAGTGCTGAATGGCCTACAGACACTTAAGAGCCGCTTTATAACAAGGGCTCTAAAAAGCTGTCAAGGAAGCCCCCCAGGCTAATACGTACTAATGCGTGCTAATTCTTTCCTTAGAGTCAGACTCGCGTTTTTCATCCTTCGCGACTATCTCGGGAGCCACATCCGGCAAGGGCTCCGGCGCGTATTGCAGCGCAATTTGCAGGACCTCGTCAATCCATTTAACCGGTTTAATCTGTAGATCCTGCTTGATATTGTCCGGAATTTCCTTCAGATCGCGTACGTTCTCTTCAGGAATGATCACCGTCTTGATCCCGCCACGGTGTGCCGCCAACAGTTTTTCCTTCAGGCCACCGATCGCCAGCACCTGGCCACGCAAGGTGATTTCCCCGGTCATGGCAACATCGGCGCGCACCGGAATCCCGGTCAGGGCCGATACCAGGGCCGTGCACATGCCTACACCCGCGCTAGGGCCATCCTTGGGCGTCGCCCCTTCCGGCATATGGATGTGGGTGTCGCGCTTCTCATGGAAGTCCAGCGGGATCCCCAGGCTCTTCGCACGGCTGCGTACTACCGTCAGCGCCGCGGTGATCGATTCGACCATGACATCGCCCAGCGAACCGGTCTTGATCAACTGCCCCTTGCCCGGCACCACGGCCGCTTCGATGGTCAGCAATTCGCCGCCCACCTGGGTCCAGGCCAGGCCGGTGACCTGGCCCACCTGATCCTGCTGCTCGGCCAGGCCATAGCGGAACTTGCGCACGCCGAGGAAGTGCTCGAGCATGTCGGCGGTCACTTTCACCGAGAAGCGTTTTTCCAGCGCATGTTCTTTGACCGTTTTGCGGCAGACCTTGGCAATCTGGCGCTCAAGGCCACGCACACCGGCTTCGCGAGTGTAGTAGCGAATGATGTCGCGGATCGCTTCGGCGTCGAACTCCAACTCGACTTTTTTCAGGCCGTTGGCCTGAATCTGTTTCGGCGAAAGGTATTTGACGGCAATGTTGATCTTCTCGTCTTCGGTGTAGCCCGGCAGACGGATCACTTCCATCCGGTCCAGCAGTGCCGGCGGGATGTTCATCGAGTTCGAGGTGCACAGGAACATCACATCGGACAAGTCGTAGTCGACTTCCAGATAGTGATCGTTGAAATTGTGGTTCTGCTCGGGATCGAGCACTTCCAGCAACGCCGACGCCGGATCGCCACGCATGTCGCTGCCCATCTTGTCGATTTCGTCGAGCAGGAACAGCGGGTTGCGCACACCCACCTTTGTCATCTTTTGAATCAATCTTCCTGGCATCGAACCGATGTAAGTACGACGGTGACCACGAATTTCCGCTTCGTCACGTACGCCACCCAAGGCCATGCGGACAAATTTTCGGTTGGTCGCATGGGCAATCGACTCCGCCAGGGAGGTCTTGCCGACACCCGGAGGACCGACCAGGCACAACACCGGACCGCGAATTTTCTTCACGCGCTTTTGCACGGCGAGGTATTCGAGAATCCGCTCTTTGACTTCTTCCAGACCGTAGTGGTCGGCGTCGAGAATGTCTTCTGCACGGGCAAGATCCAGGCGCACCTTGCTCTGTGCCTTCCACGGCACCTGCACCAGCCAGTCGAGGTAGGAGCGCACCACGGTCGCTTCAGCCGACATCGGCGACATTTGCTTGAGCTTGTTCAGCTCAGCCTGGGCTTTGGCCAGGGCATCCTTTGGCAGGCCCGCGGCGTCGATGCGCTTTTTCAGCTCTTCGACTTCGTTGTGGCCTTCCTCGCTGTCGCCGAGCTCTTTCTGAATGGCCTTCATCTGCTCGTTCAGGTAGTACTCGCGCTGACTGCGCTCCATTTGCTTTTTGACGCGGCCACGAATCCGTTTTTCGACTTGCAGCAGGTCGATTTCGGCATCCAGCAAGGCCAGGACGTGCTCAACCCGGGCCGACAAGTCGAGAATCTCGAGGATTTCCTGCTTCTGCTCGATTTTCAGCGCCATATGGGCAGCCATGGTATCGACCAGGCGGCCAGGCTCATCGATGCTGTTGAGCGACGACAGGACTTCGGCGGGAACTTTCTTGCCCAGTTGAACGTATTGTTCGAACTGCGACAGCAAACTGCGGACAAACACTTCCGACTCGCGCTCGGGCGCGTCGACTTCGTCAATCAGCGAAACTTCGGCACGGCAGTGGCCGTCCACTTCCATGAAACGTTCGACAGCACCGCGCTGCTCGCCTTCGACCAGCACCTTGACGGTGCCGTCAGGCAGCTTGAGCAACTGCAGAACGGTCGCAATGGTACCTACACGATAAAGGGCTTCTTCACCGGGATCGTCGTCAGCAGGGTTTCTCTGGGCCAGCAGAAGGATCTGCTTCTCGCCCGTCATCGCGGCCTCGAGGGCTTCGATGGATTTCTCGCGCCCCACGAACAGCGGGATAACCATGTGCGGATAAACCACGACATCACGCAATGGCAGGAGAGGCAATTCGATGGTTGTCTTCATGATTTCGCCTCTACGGCGGCCATAAGGCCGTAAACAGATGGAAGTAAGCTTGAAACCAAGATGGGGGCTGCCTTGAAAAAAAACAAGCTCAAAGAAGGCACTGAACCCGCTAAAAGCAAAGGGGCCCGTAGGCCCCTTACTTAAACCAGCAGTGTGACGCTTACGCGTCTGGCGCTGCCTTGGCAGCCGGCTCACTGTTTTCGTAGATAAACAGTGGCTTGGACTTGCCTTCTATAACACTTTCATCGATCACTACTTTACTCACCTCGGACTGCGAGGGGATTTCATACATAGTGTCGAGCAGTACGCCTTCGAGGATCGAACGCAATCCACGAGCACCGGTCTTGCGTTCCAGCGCGCGCTTGGCGACCGATTTCAGGGCGTCGGAGCGGAACTCCAGGTCTACGCCTTCCATCTCGAACAGCTTGGCATACTGTTTGGTCAGAGCATTTTTCGGCTCGGTGAGGATCTGCATCAGCGCAGCCTCGTCAAGCTCGTCCAGCGTCGCCAGGACCGGCAGACGACCGACGAATTCCGGGATCAGACCGAACTTGACCAGATCGTCAGGCTCGACTTCACGCAGGGATTCACCGACTTTCTTGCCTTCTTCCTTGCTGCGCACTTCCGCGTTGAAACCGATACCGCCCTTGGTGGAACGGTTTTGAATAACCTTTTCCAGACCGGAGAACGCACCACCGCAGATGAACAGGATATTACGGGTGTCGACCTGCAGGAATTCCTGCTGCGGATGCTTGCGACCGCCTTGTGGCGGAACGGAAGCGACCGTGCCTTCGATCAACTTGAGCAGGGCCTGCTGCACGCCTTCACCGGAAACGTCCCGAGTGATCGACGGGTTGTCGGACTTGCGCGAAATCTTGTCGATTTCATCGATATAGACAATGCCCATCTGGGCCTTTTCCACGTCGTAATCGCACTTCTGCAACAGCTTCTGAATGATGTTCTCGACATCTTCACCCACGTAACCCGCCTCGGTGAGGGTGGTTGCGTCGGCGATGGTGAAAGGCACATTCAGCAAGCGAGCCAGTGTTTCAGCAAGCAGGGTCTTACCCGAGCCTGTCGGGCCGATCAGCAAGATGTTGCTCTTGCCGAGTTCGACGTCGTCATTCTTCTTGTCACGCTGGTTCAGGCGCTTGTAGTGGTTGTACACCGCTACGGCCAGAACCTTTTTCGCACGCTCCTGACCAATCACATACTGGTCAAGGATGCCGCTGATTTCTTTAGGCGAAGGCAATTTATGCGCGCTGCTCTCGGCCTGTGCTTCCTGCACCTCCTCGCGGATGATGTCGTTGCACAGGTCGACGCACTCGTCGCAGATAAAGACCGAGGGGCCGGCAATCAATTTGCGCACTTCATGCTGGCTTTTGCCACAGAAGGAGCAATAGAGCAGCTTGCCGTTGTCCTCGCCGTTGCGGGTGTCAGTCATTCGTTCGATCCAAATCCGATAGGCTTGCAACACAAGATGAAGGCTATTGCGGGCTTTTTCAAGCCCGCCGGTGATCAGACCAGCCGACCAGCCTGTTTTGAGCTGCTTATTTTAAGCGGGGCGCTGGGTGATCACTTCATCGATCAAGCCGTACTCACGCGCGGCTTCTGAACTCATGAAGTTGTCGCGGTTGGTATCGCGCTCGATTTCTTCAAGGGTGCGCCCGCTGTGCTTGGCCATCAACGTGTTGAGGCGCTCACGAATGAAGAGGATTTCCTTGGCATGGATTTCGATATCCGACGCCTGGCCCTGGAAACCGCCCAGTGGCTGGTGAATCATCACGCGCGAGTTCGGCAGGCAGTAACGCTTGCCAGGAGCACCGGCCGTCAGCAGGAACGCGCCCATGCTGCACGCCTGGCCGATACAGGTGGTCGACACGTTGGGTTTGATGAACTGCATGGTGTCGTAGATCGACATGCCCGCAGTCACCGAACCGCCCGGGGAGTTGATATAGAGATGGATGTCCTTGTCCGGATTTTCCGCTTCAAGGAACAGCAGTTGCGCACAGATCAGGTTGGCCATGTAGTCCTCTACCGGGCCAACCAGAAAGATCACACGCTCCTTGAGCAGGCGCGAGTAAATGTCGTAGGCGCGCTCGCCACGAGCGGACTGCTCGACAACCATCGGGACCAGACCGCCTGCGGCCTGGATATCAGAGTTCTGCTGAATATACGAATTACGGAACATGCTCTGCAGTCACTCCCAAATAGTTATGTCTTGAATACGCATAAGCCAGCTCGAGAGCTGGCTTATGGCGTGTGCTTCTAACGCAAAACCAATCAGTCGGCTTGTGGAGCTTCTACCGGCTTGACCGCTTCTTCGTAAGAGACCGATTTGTCGGTCACGCTAGCTTTCTGCAGAACAGTATCCACAACTTGCTCTTCCAGCACAACCGAACGAACTTCGTTCAGTTGCAGGTCGTTTTTGTAGTACCAGGACACAACTTGCTCTGGCTCCTGGTAGGCCGAAGCCATTTCCTGGATCAGTTCGCGAACGCGGGTTTCGTCAGGCTTGAGGTCGTATTGCTTGACCACTTCAGCCACGACCAGACCCAGCACAACGCGACGCTTGGCTTGTTCTTCGAACAGCTCGGCCGGCAGTTGATCAGGCTTGATGTTGCCACCGAACTGCTGAACAGCCTGCACGCGCAGACGGTTCACTTCGTTCTCCAGCAGCGCCTTTGGCACTTCGATCGGGTTGGCGGCCAGCAGACCGTCCATTACCTGATTCTTGACCTTGGTTTTGATCGCCTGACGCAGCTCGCGCTCCATGTTCTTGCGAACTTCGGCGCGGAAGCCGTCGATGCCCGACTCCTTGATACCGAACTGGGCGAAGAATTCTTCGGTCAGCTCAGGCAGCTGAGGCTCGGAAACCGAGTTGACGGTCACGGTGAACTCGGCTGCTTTGTTAGCCAGGTCCAGGTTCTGGTAGTTTTCCGGGAAAGTCAGGTTCAGAACGCGCTCTTCGCCCGCCTTCGCACCCACCAGGCCTTCTTCGAAGCCCGGGATCATGCGGCCGGAACCCAGGACCAGCTGGGTGCCCTTGGCAGAACCACCGGCGAAGACTTCACCGTCAACCTTGCCAACGAAATCGATGTTCAGTTGGTCTTCGTTCTGAGCGGCACGCTCAACGGCTTCGAAGCGAACGTTCTGCTTGCGCAGGATGTCCAGCATCTTGTCCAGGTCGGCGTCAGTCACTTCAGCGCTCTGGCGCTCGACCGCGATGGAGTCGAAACCGGCAACGGTGAACTCAGGGAACACTTCGAACGTTGCTACGAATTCCAGGTCCTTGCCCTTTTCCAGGACTTTTGGCTCTACCGAAGGAGCACCAGCCGGGTTCAGCTTTTGCTCGACAATCGCTTCGTAGAAAGAAGCCTGGATCACGTCGCCTACAGCTTCCTGACGCGCATCAGCTTCATAACGCTGACGGATCACGCTCATCGGCACCTTGCCAGGACGGAAGCCTGCAATCTTGGCCTTTTGGGCAGTCTGCTGCAGACGCTTGTTGACTTGAGTCTCAATGCGCTCAGCTGGCACGGTGATGCTCATGCGGCGCTCAAGAGCAGAAGTATTTTCAACAGAAACTTGCATGGATATTCCTCGTTGCACAGACGTTAGCCGGCCGTTTCCGACCCCAGAATCAAGGGCATGCATTCTAGTGGGTCAAACTCAAGAAGTCACCCTACTGAAAACGGGTAAAAACGCAGCAGGCCATTTAGCGGCGAGGACAAACGGTTGAGCCTCGCCATGAGAGCAAATACAGTGAATCACGCCAGGGCTCTGCACCACCCCTTCTATATATAGAAGGAACAGGTCGGCTGCGCCCTGGTTGCGGTCTCGCCAGGAGACCGACGGGCAAATCGGGCATCATCGTGAAACATGTTTTCGACGAGCCGCACACCCTACCAGCACAAAATCCACCGTCATATCGAAAAAGTTCGAACGACCGAAACAAAAACGGCGCAGGCCTTTTCAGGAACTGCGCCGTTTTCTGCTATCAAATAGCTACTTGCAGGGGGCGGAGAGACTCGAAATAAACCCGAAAACTCCCGCCATTGCTGGACCTGACAACGCAAGCCCCCCCTCAAGCGTACTTACAGTTGTACTGATCCGTTGCCGCCGGACCAGATCGACTTAACCGAAACGGGCTGCGATTCTACCGCCAAGGCATTGAGAATGCTCGGTTTTTATTGGCGCCACTGACCCGACACTCTGCCGACCGAACAGCCCCGCCCTGCTGCGCCCGGCCCATGTGGCTACGCTGAAAATCCCCTGGAGGATTTTCGACATGCGAACCGCCCCGGCTTCACAGGCACCTCCATGCCTCACGCCACATATGAAGATTGATTACCCGCTCGACGTCGGAGAGTGGCTGGAATTGAACAGTCTGAACCCGCACCGACAGTATCGTCCGACGCACGGCCCCGGCAAAAAGGTCAAGACGCAGCAGTATTCACTTACAATGTAACAGCCCAATGCAATCAGACTGGCGTCCCGCCGTGATACTTTGCGGCGCTTGATCGGGCCAGGAGATGCCTTAAGTATGCGCATCAAACGCCCCAGCCCCGTTTTCGGTGGCTATTTTGCCCTTTGTTGCTTGTTTTTCGCTGCATGGCTCACCCATCCCGCCCCGGTGCATTCCACGTTTGCCTTGATGAAACCGGTGCCGGCCGTGGCCGATACTGCCAAGCCCATTTACACCAGCCGATTCGCCTCTTCCGGGCTGGTGGACTTCGTGCATTCTTCGGCAGTAACCGCCTTGCCTGACGGCAGCCTGATGGCGGTCTGGTTCGCTGGCTCTCGCGAAGGCGCAGCCGATGTGCAGGTCCGCTCTGCCCGCTTTGACGCAAAAACCGGCGAGTGGGACGCCGAACAGGTACTGGTCACTCGGGATTCGACTCAACAGGGCACCCAAAAATACATTCGCAAACTGGGTAACCCGGTCGTCGCCCTCGCGCCGGACAATCGTCTTTGGTTGTTCTACGTATCGGTATCCATGGGTGGCTGGGCCGGTAGTGCGGTCAACGTGATGGTCTCGAGTGACTTTGGTCGCCAATGGTCCGCGCCACGCCAATTGATCACTTCACCTTTTCTGAATATCAGCACCCTGGTCCGCTCCGCGCCGGTGTTTCATGCCGATGGATCGATCGGCTTGCCTGTCTATCACGAGTTCCTGGGCAAGTTTGCCGAGTACCTGTACTTGAGCGCAGACGGAGAAGTGATCGATAAGTACCGCATCAGCCACGGCAATAATTCATTGCAACCCACGGTGGTTCCATTGGATGGGCAGCGCGGTATCGCCATGCTGCGTTACGCCGGCAACACCCACCACCGCGTGCTGGCGACTCGCACTGAAGATGCAGGGCAAACCTGGAGCGAACCCTACCCACTCGACCCATCGAATCCGAACTCCTCGCTGGCGGCCGTCGCGACGCCCGAGCACGGGTTGCTGGTCGCACTCAACGACCTGCAGGAGGGGCGCTTCAAGCTGAGCCTTTACAGTACCGACGCAGAAATGACCGATTGGCGCTCATTGCGAGACCTGGACAAATCACCCGATCCAGAGGGTGATGCGTTTTCACCCGAGGCCTATAAGGAAATCATCGGCAAAGAGTTTCGCGGCTCCAGTGGCGCACGTCGCCAACCACTGGAAGCACAGTTCCTGAACAACCTCAACTCCCGCGTTTGTAAACGAGAAGGGTGTGATTTTGAATATGAATACCCTTACTTCATCCGCAGTCCGGACGGGCTGTATCACCTGGTTTACTCCTGGAACAACACTTTTATCAAACATGTCACGTTCAATGATGCGTGGCTGTCGGAGCGTGCCCGTTGACCAATCTCTGGCAGGCCCATATCAGCTTCGCAATGATCATCTTCCTCCTGCTACCTTCTTTCGGCATGAAGAGGGTCGGCGGTCTTGTGCTGTTACTCGCCTTGCTGGCTGTCAGCTTCATCCCGCTTGACGGCCTGTCACTGGCCGCGTACTTGCGCAGCCATATCGATGACCTGGCGATCACGACCCTGGCGTTCCTGGCTTGGGGGTGTTTGCGTCGACTGGATGCCTTGCCGCCCGCCCCGCAAGGTCAAGCCGGCGTCTTGATGCTCTTCGCCGCGGCGACCCTGGTGCTGTATCCGGCAACTCTGGGATTGAGCGACCTGGACCCTTATCGGTTCGGCTTCAGCCCGCGCCCAATGTTGCTGTTCGTCGCACTGCTCACACTGGGCCTGTTTTATCTGCGTAACTACCTGGCCGTCGTGATGCTGGCCTGCGCGACACTCGCCTTCATCATCGAAATCAAGCCTTCGCAGAATTACTGGGATTACCTGATTGATCCACTGCTCGGCCTCTATTGCTGCACGGTGCTGTTGATACGCGCCACGCGCTGGACCTACGGTCGGCTAAACACGCTACGCGGCTGCGCGCCAAACAGGTCCGCTTGAAACTCAACGACATTATTCAATAGGGGGCATGGATGGGCTGGCTACATTCGAGACGCTTGCATTACTGGCTTGGCGCGACGGCAATTGTGTTTGCGTTGTTTGCGCTGCTGCGGGTGGTGTTTTTTTTCGGTTTTTCCGGTTTCGACGCCAGGGCCCTGATCGACGAACAGGCCGTCCTGGACACCCTGGGCATCGGCTTTCGTTTCGACCTGCGCCTGGCGATCCTGGTCATGCTGCCGGCGGCATTACTGGCGTGGCTCCCCCGCCGGAACCTTGTCAGCAGCCGCCTGGTGCGCCGGATCGCACGGGTCTATCTGGCCGCCACCCTCAGTGCGCTGCTGCTGGTCTACATCATCGATTTTGGCCACTACGCGTACCTGGGCGTAAGGATCAACGCTACCGTGCTGCGCTTCATCGATGATGCGCAAATATCCCGCGGCATGGTCTGGCAATCCTACCCGGTCATCTGGATTTCACTGGGCTGGCTGACAACAGTCGCAGTGGTGACACTGGCCCTGGTGCGCCTGGAACGCGTGACGCTTGACCGCCCCCGCAAAACCATTCACCCGCTCTCCGCTACATGGGGTAGCGCATTGATGGTCGTGCTGGTGTTATTGGGTATTTTGGGCCGCGTCGAAAACATCAACCTGGAAAACCCTGTTCCACTGCGCTGGAGCGATGCCTTCTTCTCGGGCAACCACCAGATCGCTGCGCTGGGCCTGAACCCCGTGATCTTCCTCTACGACACGGTCAAGGTCGGTCAGTCGCGCTATGACGAAGCACAGGTGCGCGAGCACTATGCGGTCATGGCCAACTACCTGGGCGTTGACCAGCCCGACCCACACACCATGAACTTCGTACGCCACCAGGCACCACAACCCTACAAAGTACCGGGCTCGCGACCACCGAACGTGATGTTTGTCATGCTCGAATCGCTGGGCACCAGCGCCGTTGGAGCCTACGGCAACCCGATCAATCCGACGCCCAATCTCGATCGCCTGGCCACCCAGAGCTGGTTTTTCGAGCACTTCTATGTGCCGGTGACGGGGACCGCAAAAACCGTCTGGGCCAGTATTAGCGGGGTGCCTGACGTCACGCGCCAGGAAACCGCGACGCGCAATCCGCTGATCACCAATCAGCACACCCTGATCAATGCCTTCGCCGACTACGAGAAGATCTACACCATTGGCGGTAACTCCGGCTGGGCCAATATGAATGCCTTGATTCGGCAAAGCATCGACGGCGTTCGCTTGCTCGAAGAGCGGGATTGGAAATCTCCGCCAGTGGATGTCTGGGGGATCTCGGACCTGGATTTGTTCAAGGAAACCGACAAAGTCCTGCAAGCACTGCCCAAGGACAAACCCTTCTTTGCCTATGTACAGACGGCCGGTAACCATCGCCCCTTCACGATCCCCAAGACCAACGATGGATTCGAGGTCAAGCACCCGACCCTGGCCGAAGTCCAGGCCGCCGGATCGCGCAGCGTCGAACAGTACAACGCGGTGCGCCTGCTGGACTTCAACATCGGGCGCCTGATGGAAATAGCCAAGGCAGGCGGCTACTACGACAACACCATTTTCGTGCTGTTTGGCGACCACAACACCCGAATCGCCCAGATTCCGTTCCTGGCGCCGGCTTATGAGCAACTCGGCCTGGAAAGCAACGCAGTGCCCATGATCATTCACGCACCGGGCTTGCTTGGGACGCGCACGGTCAAGGAAGCGGTTGGCCTGGCGGACTTGCTGCCAACCGTGGCGGGCATGGTCGGTCTTGAGTTTCGCAACAGCGGCATGGGGCGTGACATTCAGCAGCCCGCCCCCGAAGGCGAACGCGTGGTACCACTGGTATTACGCGAGGGAACGTTCCCGCTGATTGCGGGCGTGACTCAACACTACATGGTGCAGATGGAGCACGACGGCAGCTCGCCAACCCTCCACGACCTCGCCTCAACGACTCCACGGGACAACGTGGCCGAGAAACACCCTGAAGAGTTCAAACGCCTGACACTGCTGACCCGTGGCATGCATGAAACCTCACGGCTGATGCTGTTCCAGAACGTACGTAAGTGACATGTACGAGCTGAACGGCCAATGGCCGCTTCAGCTCGAAAGCACTGACGTTAAAAGGACCCGGCCAAGGCTGCTGACTCCCTGCTCATGATCAGCAGCTTCGATCTTTGCCTACCGCTGGCTGGCCTTGGCATAGCGGATAGCCCACATCTTAACGCCCCTTCCCAAAAACACCCGGCGGATGGCCGGGTGGTCGTTGATGCTGACTACCCCCACCCTTGCAGCGGCGTATGACATCGGCCGTGCGCGCGTAGCTCTCGAATGGAAAACCCACTCCACACCCTGCGATCCGCGCAACGGAAGGCATGAACACGCTCATAGCGCGCAATGCGCTCAAGCCAGGGCAGATTCTCGACACAAGTGCCGGACAGGCGTTGCCATGCGACTGAGAAGCTTCCTTCAATGCGCTGCAAGCTGGTCGATGGGAGGGTGGCGCGCCGAAGACCTGTCCGGACACCCTGCCAGCGAAGGCATGGTGCCGCAGGCAGATAAGTCCTGTTTTGGACGTTGCTCGCCGGGCGACGCTGTCAGCGGGGGACATTGGTACACCACCAGAAGACCACTCTGGCGAATGTACTAACGTTTTGCGGATCGTGGCGAACGACCACGAACGTCCAGACAACAAAAAAGCCGCACTAGGCGACTTTCTGTTGGGTTTCGCTGACTATGGTGAATCACTGCGAATACTTGTTTGGTGCGGACGGAGAGACTCGAACTCTCACACCTTGCGGCGCTGGAACCTAAATCCAGTGTGTCTACCAATTCCACCACATCCGCGTATCAAGCTTTTAAAGCAAAGGCGCCAGACTATTAATCTGGCGCCTTTCTAAATATGGGGTGGACGAAGGGGATCGAACCCTCGACAACGGGAGTCACAATCCCGTGCTCTACCAACTGAGCTACGCCCACCATATTGCCATGTTGCTTTACTTGTGCCAAAGCTGCCTAATTGGCGCACCCGGCAGGACTCGAACCTGCGACCATCCGCTTAGAAGGCGGATGCTCTATCCAGCTGAGCTACGGGCGCCTTGTTAATCTGTATTCTTGGACGATTACAAACTAAGTGCTTTCAGTCTCACCGAGCTAAACATCAACTCTTCCGTTCGACCTTCTTAACCAGTGCTAGGCTGTGCCCGACAAGTGCGACGAATGTTATAGGTGAGTCCGAAGGTCGTCAACTCTTTTTTAAAAAAAATTCATTTTATTTAAGGGGTTAGGGGAATTTGCAGACCAAGCGCCTTTGCCCTCACGTCCTGACATGCGAGAATGCGCTCTCTTTTCTTCCCCCTCTCGATGGTTAATCACGCGCAATGACAGCACAACTAATCGACGGCAAATCGATCGCCGCCAGCCTGCGCCAGCAGATCGCCAAACGTGTCGCCGAGCGTCGCGAGCAAGGCCTGCGCACGCCCGGCCTCGCGGTGATCCTGGTCGGCAGCGATCCCGCCTCTCAGGTTTATGTCTCGCACAAGCGTAAAGACTGTGAAGAGGTCGGCTTCCTCTCCCAAGCCTATGACCTGCCCGCTGACACCACCCAGCAAGCCCTGACCGACCTGATCGACCGTCTTAACGACGACCCGAACATCGACGGCGTGCTACTGCAGCTGCCACTGCCTGAGCACCTGGACGCCTCCAAACTGCTGGAACGCATTCGCCCGGACAAAGACGTCGATGGTTTCCATCCTTATAACGTCGGCCGCCTGGCACAACGCATCCCCCTGCTGCGCCCATGCACGCCCAAAGGCATCATGACCTTGCTGGAAAGCACCGGTGCCGACCTGTACGGCATGAACGCAGTGGTGGTCGGCGCCTCCAACATTGTCGGTCGCCCGATGGCGATGGAACTGTTGCTGGCCGGCTGCACCGTCACCGTTACCCACCGCTTCACCAAGGACCTGGCCGGCCATGTCGGCCGTGCCGACCTGGTGGTCGTGGCCGCCGGCAAGCCGGGCCTGGTCAAGGGCGAGTGGATCAAGGAAGGCGCCATCGTCATCGACGTCGGCATCAACCGCCAGGAAGATGGCAAGCTGGTCGGCGACGTGATCTACGACACCGCCCTGCCCCGCGCCGGCTGGATTACTCCGGTACCTGGCGGCGTTGGCCCGATGACCCGTGCCTGCCTGCTGGAAAACACGCTCTACGCGGCGGAAACCCTGCACGGCTGAGTGCAGCGCTTCACCGGTGCCCTACCAGAAACCCCGCCATCCGGCGGGGTTTCTCGTTTGTGGACGGCCTTAAGGCTGTTCGTCGAAAACCGCTGTTTTTTAGCCGAAAACCAGGACTTTCATCTGCGCCCCGAAGAACATTCGACAGTTCCTCAACTACGCTCATAAAATGTAACGTTTTTCTGGAAAAAGCCCGTTGCACAACGGCATACCCACATTTATCGAGTCCACTCGCGTGAAAATCCGTCTTTCTATCCTGAGTCTCTTTTTTGCATTTTCAGGCACTGTCATCACGTCGAACGTCGATGCTGGTGAAACCACTGCGGCACCTCGCGACCCCTCGAAACTGCATATCGCCTCGGGCAGCGCCATGCTGATCGACTTGCAGACCAACAAGATCGTCTATGCCAGCAACCCGGATGTCGTGGTACCCATCGCCTCGGTGACCAAGTTGATGACCGGCCTGGTGGTGCTGGAAGCCAAGCAGAATATGGATGAGTACATTTCCGTGACGATCAGCAACACCCCGGAAATGAAAGGCGTGTTCTCGCGGGTCAAGCTCAATAGCGAACTGTCGCGCAAGGAAATGCTGCTGATCACCCTGATGTCCTCGGAAAACCGCGCGGCTGCGACCCTGGCCCACCACTACCCGGGTGGCTACGCCGCCTTTATTGCCGCGATGAACGCCAAGGCCAAGGCGCTGGGCATGACCAGCACCCACTACGTCGAGCCTACGGGCCTGTCCACCAGCAACGTATCCACGGCACGCGACCTGAGCAAACTGCTGCAAGCGGCGCGCAAGTACCCGATGCTGAGCGAGTTGAGCAGCACCAAGGAAAAGACCGTAGCGTTCCGCAAACCCAGTTATACCCTGGGCTTTCGCAACACCGATCACCTGGTCCGCAAGGACAATTGGGATATCCAGCTGACCAAGACCGGCTTCACCAACCAGGCGGGACACTGCCTGGTACTGGTTACCCGCATGGGGGATCGCCCAGTGTCACTGGTGATTCTCGACGCCTTCGGCAAATACACCCACTTTGCCGACGCCACCCGCATCCGCCAGTGGGTTGAAACCGGCAAGAGCAGCCCGGTGCCGGCATCGGCCCTGAACTACAAAGCGAACAAGAACCTGAAAAGCCGCCAGACCGGCGTGGCACAAACCGCCGAGTAGCTCGCTCATCAAGGCCCCGACGCCAGTCAGGGCCTTCATCGAAAACGGCGCCTCAGGGCGCCGTTTCTCATGGCTGGGCGTTC
The DNA here is from genome assembly GCF_900187505.1 of Pseudomonas sp. Irchel s3h17. Taxonomy (GTDB): domain Bacteria; phylum Pseudomonadota; class Gammaproteobacteria; order Pseudomonadales; family Pseudomonadaceae; genus Aquipseudomonas. The sequence goes on along the minus strand of NZ_FYDL01000005.1, from coordinate 283,554 downwards.
AACGCCCCGGTCGCCCGGGCAGCCGCCTGCTCCTGCCCCGCATGGGCCAGGTCATTGGCCGCACTCAGCCAGCGCTGCCGGTCGACACTGGCGGGAACCTGGGTCGGCGCCTGAATCAGCACAGCCCAACCGCCCGCGTCCTTGAAGGCCGACTCAAAGGCGTTGAAGTCCAGCAACAGGCGACGGTTCATGCCCGAGCGCAGCAGCACAGTCTGCTTCTGACGATTGTACCCGGCAAGAATGGCGTACCTGGGCTCTTTCCAGAAGGCCGAACCCTCGGTGTAGCGCAAGAGCACCGGATAACCCGCCGCGACCTGGGTCAGCAGCGCTGGCAAGTTGCTGTCCAGCGGGTACACGACCATGCCGTACTCACGCGCCAGCTTAGGCATGCTTTGCTGCAACTGCGCCTCGGCGCCCGGCAAATGCAAAGGTTTGTCGAGCAACCCTGGCGTGATCACGACACCCTGCTGGGACAGCAGGCTGGCCAGGGTTTGCGGCCCACTCTGATAAGCCTCGCCGCGGTAGAACCTGCCGTTGAGCTCGACACGCTCGGGCAGGCGCTTGATTTCAGGTTGCACGCTCCCGGCACAACCGGCCAGGCTCAAGACGCAGGCCGCAGCCAGCAAGGCGAAGCGAAAACGAGGAAGTACCGGCAACATCATCACTCACTTGTTCAGGTGCCGGTCAGCAATCTTCCGGCTTGAGCACTGATCATAGCAGCGCTATAGCGGTAAACGGCAGTCACCCGCAGCCGATAGAACGAACAGGTTGGAGGCTCACGACTATTGGTCAATAGCCTGCAACACATCTGCGGCTAGACTGACACCTGCAAAGCGTAAGTGCCCGAAGCCGGGCAAAGAGGAGGCACCGATGAGCCTGATGGCAATAATCCTGATGCTGATAGGTGGCTGGCTGGCCGTTGCGGCCGCCATGCTGTGGGGTGTATTGCGCATCACCCGCAGACACCATCCTGCCTACAGAGCACCGCAAGCCCCCGCCAAACACGAGAAACCTGCACGGCGTCACGCTTCCGCTCATTGAGCGACTTCACCGGTATCCCCATCAAGCAAAACGGCCGCCTGCACGCTTTCGAGCGCAGACGACCGTCGAGTACTGCCGCTAAGGCTTAAGCCTGCTCAGCAAGCTGCTTTTGCCTGGCCCGGCGCGACAACATGTTCAGCGTTTCGATCGCCGCCGAGAACGCCATGGCCGCATAGACGTAGCCTTTCGGTACGTGAGCGCCGAAGCCTTCGGCGATCAGGGTCATGCCGATCATGATCAGGAAGCCCAGCGCCAGCATCACCACCGTCGGGTTGTCGTTGATGAATTTGGCCAGAGGCTCGGCCGCCAACAACATCACCAGCACCGACACCAGGACCGCAATGATCATGATCGGCAAATGCTCGGTCATGCCGACCGCGGTAATGATGCTGTCGATGGAGAACACCAGGTCGAGCATCAGGATCTGACCGATGGCCGCCGCAAAACCCAAGGTCACCGTCGACGTTTTCGACGTCGGATCATCCGGCGACGGATCCATGCTGTGGTGGATTTCCGTGGTTGCCTTCCACAACAGGAACAGGCCACCGGCAATCAGGATCATGTCTTTCCACGAGAACGCGTGACCGAACACCTCGATCACCGGCTCCGTCAGTTGCACGATGAAGGCAATGGTGCTCAACAGGCCCAGGCGCAGGACCAGCGCCATGCTGATACCGATCCGGCGCGCCTTGGCCCGGTGCTGCTCCGGCAGCTTGTTGGTCAGGATCGAGATGAAGATCAGGTTATCGATGCCGAGCACGATCTCCATCACGATCAAGGTGGCCAGGGCGACCCAGGCAGTGGGGCTTGCAGCAAGTTGTAAAAGGTAGTCCATGGGTCAGTCCTGACTCGGTGTTGAACAGATTAGATTTCCTGCGACGAACTCTCTTGCTTGTCGTCGTCGGCGGAAGGGTCCTTTTTACTGATGATGTTCCCGGTGGCGTCGCTCAGGGCCTGCTCCGCCGCCTTGTGGGTATCGTCGATCGCCTGCTTGGCCGATTCGGCGGCCTTGCCCATCAATTGCTGGGCGCTTTTTTCGGCCTGGTCACAGCCAGTGAGCAACAGCGCAGAAACAGCCAGCAACGAAGCCGCAGTCAAGGATTTGAGTGTCATCATGCTTTCCTCGTTAGAACAGACTCGGCCGAAATAGTGGCCCGTCGATAGCGAGGCATTCTAAGGAAGGGAATACTTCAGGAAAATTCGTATTTTTAGCGGCTATACTTCGGTTTTTACGAATCGGCGAGTGCCATGCTCAATTATCGGCAACTGCATTACTTCTGGGTCGTGGCCAAAACCGGCAGCATTGTGCGTGCCTGCGAACAACTGAACCTGACGCCCCAGACCATCAGCGGGCAGATCAGCCTGCTGGAGCAAACCTACGGGATCGAACTGTTCCGGCGAGTCGGACGGCAACTGGAACTGACCGAGGCCGGTCGCCAGACCCTGACCTACGCCGAGCAAATGTTTCAGCTGGGAGGCGAACTGGAAGCCCTGCTGCGAGCCCAGCCCAACGAGCAACAGATCCTGTTTCGGGTCGGCGTCGCGGACGTAGTGCCCAAATCCATTGTCTATCGCCTGATTGCGCCAACCATGGAGCTGCACGAGCCGCTGCGCATTACCTGTCGCGAGGACAAGCTGGAGCGCCTGCTGGCCGACCTGGCGATTCAACGGCTGGACCTGGTGATTTCCGACAGCCCGATGCCCTCGCACCTGGACATCAAGGGCTACAGCCAGAAACTCGGTGAGTGCGGGATCAGCTTCTTCGCCACTCGGGAATTGGCCGAACGCTACGGCAGCGACTTCCCGCGCTGCCTGCATGGCGCGCCCCTGCTGATTCCCGGCCAGGAAACCGTGGTGCGCAGCAGACTGCAACGCTGGTTTGCCGAACAGCGGATCCAGCCGCGGATCGTCGGCGAGTTCGATGACAGCGCCTTGATGCAGGCATTTGGCCAATCCGGCAGCGGAATCTTCATCGGCCCCAGCGTGATTGCCGACGAGGTACGACGCCAGTACGGCGTCGAGGTGATTGGCCAGACCGATGCGGTCAGTGAGTCGTTCTACGCCATCTCGGTGGAACGCAAGGTCAAGCACCCGGGCATTGTCGCCATTACCGAAGGTGCCCGCCGGGCACTGTTTACCGCACTGTAGAGGCGCAGACGAGCGGCGTCTTGAGCTTCATCAGCAGCAGCGCCAGCAGGATCGACACCAGGATAAAACCGGCCGCGGCAACGCCCAGGCTCCCCAGGCCCAGGGTGTCGATCACCCGCCCGCCCACCAGCGCTCCCAGGCCAATCCCCAGGTTGCCCCCGGCAATGTTCAGCGAAGCGGCGAACGCCGGCGCTTGCGGGGCGGCCTTCATCAGGCGCACATGGCAGACCAGAAACAATGCCGCCTGGGTCACCCCCCAGATGCCCATCGCCGCCGCCAGCCCCAGGGTCGAATGGATATTCGGCACCAGCGCGAGCAGGCCGCCGACCATGAACCCGCAGAACACCATCGATGCAATCAGCGGGTGGCGGTCGACCATGCGCCCGCCCAGCGAATTGCCGATCAGGCCGACCGCACCAAACCCCATCAGGCACCACCCCACCACCGCGCCGTTGAAACCGGCCAGCCGCTCCAGGATATCGGCCAGGTAGGTGTAGGCGGTGAACATGCCGCTGAACACCAGAATCGACAACAGCACATGCCCTTGCATCAACGGACTGCGCAGAATCCTGAACTGCGAAGCGAAACTCACCTGCTGGTTGTGCAGGTCGGTTTTCGGCAAGTAGATAAACAGCAGCAAGGCCTTGGCGAAGGCAATCAGCGCCAGAATGCCGAAGGCACTGCGCCAACCGAATGCATCGGAGATCAGCGTGCCGACGGGAATCCCGAAGACGGTGGCACAGACGATCCCGAAGCCGATCTTGGCAATCGCCCGCCCGGCGTAGTCCGGCCCCACGATGTCCACCGCCGTCTCACTGGCCAGCGCCCAGAACACCGGCAACCCCAGCGCCGGTATCAACCGGGCCACTGCCATCACGCCAATGTTGGGCGCCAGGGCGGCCAGGGTGTTGGCCAGCCCGAACAGGATCAACACGCTGATAAACAGCCGGCGGCGCTCGAAGCGCGCGAAGTACGCCGTCAGGAATGGCCCGAATGCCGCCACGGTAAACGCGAACAAGGTCACCAGCAGCCCCGCCTGGGAAACGCTGACATCGAGGTCGCGAGCAATCGAGGGCAGCAGGCCGACAATGATGAACTCCGTGGTCAGCACCGTGAAACCGGCGGCTGACAACAGCAGGATGGGAAACAACATGGGTAACTCCAGAAAACGACAACGCCAGCGACTGCCCGAAGGCTCACTGAGGGGAGATGAAAAAAGAGGATGGCGAATCTTAGCAGAGTGCGCCCGATCATGCTGGCGGGAACCTGATCCCGGAGGGTGAACCCCAGGTGGCAGATCGTCACAGGACTGAAGGATAACGCCCACGCTGTGATAAAGTCCGCCCCCCGCGAAAGACTGGATGCTCCTCAGCCAAGGCTGAATTCGCGCGCTTATCCGTTTTGCCCGCCTTCTCGATCTCGACGGACAGCCTCCCTGGATTCACAGCACCTTAAAAAAATCAGAGATACCGCTATGACTGCAGCACCGCTTTCTCTCCTGCAACGACTCAAACGCACCAGCCTGGTCACCCAGATCGTGATTGGCCTGATCGCCGGTATCGTCCTGGCGCTGCTCGCGCCTGAAATGGCGAAGTCCACCGCGTTCATTGGCAAAGTGTTTGTCAGCGCACTCAAAGCCGTCGCGCCGATTCTGGTGTTCGTGCTGGTAATGGCCTCGATCGCCAACCACAAGCACGGCCAGGAAACCCATATCCGACCGATTCTGTTCCTGTACCTGCTCGGCACCTTCAGTGCCGCTGCCGTTGCGGTGGTCGCCAGCACCCTGTTCCCGTCCAGCCTCGTGCTCGCCACCCACGAAGTGGCCGTCAGCGCGCCCGGCGGGATTGGTGAAGTCCTGCAAAGCCTGCTGCTGAGCGTGGTCGATAACCCGGTCAGCGCCCTGATGAACGCTAACTTCATCGGTATCCTGGCATGGGCGATCGGCATGGGCGTGGCCATCCGCCATGCCGGCGCAACCACCCGCGAAGTGCTCGGCGACCTGTCCAACGGCGTGACCCTGATCGTGCACGTGGTGATTCGCTTTGCACCGCTGGGCATTTTCGGCCTGGTGGCTTCGACCCTGGCCACCTCGGGCTTCGACGCGCTGCTGGGCTACATGCACCTGCTGGCCGTGCTGCTGGGCTGCATGCTGTTCGTGGCCCTGGTGATGAACCCGCTCATCGTGTTCTGGAAACTGCGCCGCAACCCTTACCCGCTGGTACTGACCTGCCTGCGCGAAAGCGGGATCACCGCGTTCTTCACCCGCAGCTCGGCGGCGAACATTCCGGTCAACCTGGAGTTGAGCAAGCGCCTGGGCCTGCATGAAGACACCTACTCGGTCTCGATTCCCCTGGGCGCGACCATCAACATGGCCGGCGCGGCCATCACCATCACCGTGCTGACCCTGGCTGCGGTTCACACCTTGGGTATTGCCGTGGACCTGCCGACCGCCGTGCTGCTGAGTGTGGTCGCGGCGATTTGTGCCTGTGGCGCCTCGGGCGTAGCCGGTGGCTCGCTGTTGCTGATTCCGCTGGCATGCAGCCTGTTCGGCATTCCTAGCGAGATCGCCATGCAAGTGGTCGCCGTGGGCTTCATCATCGGCGTGCTGCAGGACTCGGCGGAAACCGCGCTGAACTCCTCCACCGACGTGCTCTTCACCGCTGCGGCCTGCCTGGCCCAGGAAGAGAAAGTCGAACAAACCGCGTAACACTCACACCCGTTAAAAAGCCCGCCAAGGTTCACACCTTGGCGGGCTTCTTTTTGCCTGCGGGTTTAGAACGCGCCCATGTAGTCGCGTTTGCCGACTTCCACACCGTTGTGGCGCAGGATGGCGTAGGTGGTGGTGACGTGGAAGAAGAATTGCGGCAGGCCGTAGGTCAGCAGATAGGACTGGCCCGTGAAGCGTTTTTCTTTCGGCGTGCCGGGACGGGTCACGATCTCGATGCCTTCCTTGCCGTCGATTTGCGCGGGGGCAATGCCGTCGATGAAGGACAGCACTTTGGCGATCAGTGCCTGCAGTTCGGCAAAGGTCACTTCGCTGTCGTCGTAAGTCGGCAGCTCGACTTGTGCCAAACGGGCAGAAACACCCTTGGCGAAATCAACGGCAATCTGCACCTGGCGCACCAGCGGGAACATGTCCGGGAACAGACGGGCCTGCAACAGAGCGTTCGGGTCGATATTTTTGGCCGTCGCGTGGGCCTCGGCCTTGTTCAGCACATCGCTCAACGCGTTGAGCATTTGCTTGAAGACCGGAACGGATGCAGCGTACAGAGAAATAGTCATGGCAGTCTCGCTGGGTGGAGGGTGCTGTGAAGGGAGTGGAACGTGGCGCGATTATAGCCATGCTTGAGGTGCTGCGCGGCTTGTCTTTTATCGTGCAAGGATTAGGCTAGGCGGCTTCGACTGCATAGGGAAAGCGCGATGAGCACTGAACAAGAGACGTCCACCGAAGCACTGCGCCTGAGCAGTACCGAGTTGCGCATTCTCGGCTCCTTGATCGAGAAACAGGCCACCAGCCCGGAAACCTATCCGCTGACCCTCAATGCGTTGGTCATCGCCTGCAATCAGAAAACCAGCCGTGAACCGGTGATGAACCTGAGCCAGGGCCAGGTCGGGCAAAGCTTGCGCGCACTGGAAGGGCGTGGTTTCACCCGGCTGGTCATGGGCAGCCGTGCCGACCGCTGGGAGCATCGGCTCGACAAGGCGCTGGAACTGGTGCCCGCCCAGGTCATCCTGAGCAGCCTGCTGTTCCTGCGTGGCCCGCAGACGGTCAATGAACTGCTGACCCGCAGCGGCCGCATGCACGACTTTGAAGACGCCGAGCAGGTGGTCCATCAACTGGAGCGCCTGATTGCCCGCGGCCTTGCCATGCTGCTGCCACGTCAGTCAGGCCAGCGTGAAGACCGCTATATGCACACCCTGGGCGACCCTGAGGACATCGAGGCCATCCTCGCCGCGCGCCAGAACCCGGTGGAGCGTGGCGGCAGCGGTGTGTCGGTGGAGCGCATTGAAGAGCTGGAGGCCAGAATCGCCGCGCTTGAAGAACGCCTCGCACGCCTCGAGTAACGCGCCGATGGGATGGCGGGGGGCTAACCTGACACCTCTCCCACTCCCCGCCCCTCTCGGTCGATCAACTGCGAGCGAACGCGACCGCCTTGCGAAACTGCTCGTCACTGGGACGCACGCCGGTGTACAGCACAAACTGCTCAAGGGCCTGGAGGGCGATCACCTCCAGTCCGGTGATCACGTGTTTTCCAGCCTCGCGAGCGCGCACGATCAGCGGCGTTTCCGAGGGAATCGCCACCACATCAAAGACAATCTGCGCAGCATCGATGGCAGCGGCCTCGAACGCCAACTGATCGGCCTCGCGGCCCCCGGCCATGCCGATTGGCGTGACATTGACCAGCATCTGCGGGCGCTCATTGCCCGGTTCTGCCTGCCAGCGATAACCCAGGGCGTCCGCCAGGGCGCGCCCGGCGCTTTCGTTGCGGGCGGCGATCAGGCCGTTGCGGTAGCCGCCATCCCGCAAGGCGCTGGCCACCGCCTTGGCCATCCCCCCACTGCCACGCAGGGCGAACGTTGTTTCCTTAGGCACGGCATGGGTCTTGAGCAATTGCTCAATGGCCATGTAGTCGGTGTTGTAGGCCTTTAAGTGGCCGTGGGTGTTGACGATGGTGTTGATCGAGGCAATGGCCGCCGCCGAGGCATCCAGCTCGTCGACCAGGGCAATGCAGGCCTCCTTGAACGGCATCGAGACGCCGCAACCGCGAATACCGAGGGCACGAATTCCGCCCACGGCGCCCGGTAAATCCTGGCTGCTGAAGGCCTTGTAGTAAAAATTCAGGCCCAACTGCTCATACAGGTGGTTATGGAATCGCAGGCCGAAATTCCCGGGGCGCCCAGACAAGGACATGCACAATTGGGTGTCTTTGTTCGGGTTCATCTGCATGGGGTTCTCCTTGCGGTTACACGTTCTGATAGACGGGAATAGCCAGCCCGACAGGTTTGATCAATCATGACAAGGTGCCCATTCCTGCTGGCGTTGCGGGGTAAATACGGTGGTGCAGACCTTACACAAAATTTACTCGGACGCCTCGCAGATTCGGCAAAAAATGCTGTCTTAGAGTTATCCCCGCGACACTTCTTGGGTCTCTCGCAGACACAAGCGCCGGGGCGAAATACCGAGGATTGATCATGATCCGTAAACTACCCGCAGTTGCCTTGTTGATCGGTGTATTCGCTGTCGCTGGACAGGCGCAGGCTCATGGTGGGGGTGGTGGCTACGGCTGGGGTGCCCCGATCGCCGTCGGTGCCGTGGTTGGCGCCGTGGTAGCAGGCTCGGTCATCGCCAACTCGCAGCGCCCGGTGTACATCCAGCAACCGGTCTATTACGGCCCGCCACCTGTCTATTACAGCCCGCCGCCGGTCTACTACCAGCCTCAACCTATCTACCTGCAACAACCCGTCTACTACCGCCCGGCGCCCGTGTATTACGGTCCGCCTCGTGGTTACTACGGCCCACACCGCGGGTACTACGGCCGACACTGGTAAGCGCCCGCGCTTTACCGAAAACGGGCCCCTGACTCGCACCGGGGCCCCGCGCTGGCGTGCCCCATGTCTGAATAAATCTCGCCAAGGTCGCTGCCGGGACAGTGACTGCGTGTAAATTTGACATGATTGATCCGACCCAAGCCCTGGCGCGCACACAATTGTCATATTTATGTCATGAGCGCACCGCAAGCTCTGATCTGTCCGGCACAAACGGTTCATAAAAACAAGGACGACGCCCATGCCCACGCAAAACCCGCACCGCATTGTTGGCCTCTGCACCTCCAGCAAGGTCTATAGCGCGCTGACCGAACTCAAGCACCTTGAGGGTCACCGCAGTGCCAAGTTTCTTTCGCTGCTGGCCGAAAACCTGGTACGCAAAGGCCTGCTCAACGACCATGAAGTGATGCACATGCTCGATCAGGTCGTCGACTGACGAGATGCCCACGTCAAGGGCGTCGATGTCCATTATCGAGCGTGTTGATTTTCCGTCGGACCCGCGGATCCGTAAGGTAGCGCCATCGATTGATGGAGGTGCTTATTATGTCCAGGGTTCAGATCATGTCGGTTGTGGGAAGCGCCGTTCCCCCCTCGCTCAGGAAACTGGGGTTGCTCGCCTGCTGGTACCTGGTGCGCGACGGCGAGCCGATCAGCGGCCCGCTCACGTCGTTGCCCGCCGCCCAGGCCCTGTCGCAACGCATCGGCAATTACGCACTGAATGCCTAAGGCAACTGCACCCGGGGCTTGGTTTCCACGTACAACGCCCAGCTCGAGATGAACAGCGCGGCAATCAACGGCCCGATGACAAAACCATTGAGGCCGAAAGCTGCCAGACCACCCAGGGTCGAGATCAGGATCAGATAGTCCGGCATCTTCGTGTCCTTACCCACCAGTATGGGGCGCAGGACGTTGTCCACCAACCCGATCACGAACACCCCATACAGGCCCAGCACCACGCCCTGCCAGACCGCGCCGCTGAGCAGGAACCAGGCCGCCACCGGCACCCAGACAAGCCCGGCCCCCACTGCGGGCAACAGCGACAAAAACGCCATCAACACCGCCCAGAGCAACGCACTGGGAATGTCCAGAAACCAGAAAATCAAACCGCCCAACGCCCCCTGCGTGACAGCCACCAGCAGGTTGCCCTTGACCGTGGCCCGTACCACGCGGTTGAACTTGAGCTGCAGACGGCGCTTTTGATGCTCAGCCAACGGCACCGCCGCCCGGATCTTGCGCGCCAGTTCGGCGCCATCGCGCAAAAAGAAGAACAGCAGGTAAAGCATGATGAAAAAACTCACCACAAATTCGAAGGTGCCCTGACCGAAACTGAATGCCTGACTGGCGAAAAACTGGCTGCCCTGCATCGCACTCTTGACGATTTTCTCACGTAGGCCGCTCAACTCACCCATGCCCACGCTGTCCAGCCACTGCTGAACATACAATGGCAGGCCGTGCTTGAACTGCGCCAGGTAACCGGCAATGTCCAGCTCGCCACTCTCGACGCTCTTGTAGAACACTGCACCCTCCTGGACCAGCAACGCGCTGATGATAATCACCGGTAAAATGGCAATCACCAGGCAGATGCTCAGGGTACACAGGGCGGTCAGGTTGCGTTGCCAGCCAAACTTCAGTTGCAACCGGCGCTGCAGGGGCGTAAAGACGATGCCCAGTATCACCGCCCAGAACACCGCGCCGTAGAACGGCAGCAGAATCCAGATGAACGCGAGGGTCACCAGCACCAATAGCACCAGCAACGATTTATTCTGCACAGAGGAATGGTTCATGTCCGGTCCAGGTCAGGTAGATGCAGACGACCGCTACGCCTTAAAGGTTAGTCTGCCGCGACACGCCCAAATGCCCTGTTTTGTTCGCCCGGCATAGATCCAGATCAATAATCACCTGGCGCGGCTGCTTTACCCTCGCGGGCTTTTGCGATCGATGCCGCCATGACCCTCGCCACGCCTGAACTGCTCGCCCCTGCCGGCACCCTGAAAAACATGCGCTATGCCTTCGCCTACGGCGCCGATGCGGTGTACGCCGGCCAGCCGCGCTACAGCTTGCGGGTGCGTAACAACGAGTTCGATCACGCCAACCTGGCCCTCGGCATTCGCGAGGCTCAGGCCCAGGGCAAGCGTTTTTACGTGGTGGTGAACATTGCCCCGCACAACGCCAAGCTGAAAACCTTCCTCAAGGACCTGGAGCCGGTCATCGCCATGGCCCCGGACGCGCTGATCATGTCCGACCCCGGGCTGATCATGCTGGTGCGCCGACACTTCCCCCAGATGCCGATCCACCTGTCGGTACAAGCCAACACGGTGAACTGGGCGAGCGTGGAGTTCTGGCAGCAGCAAGGCCTGAGCCGGATCATCCTGTCCCGGGAGTTGTCGCTGGAAGAGATCGCCGAGATCCGCCAGCACGTACCGGCCATGGAGCTGGAAGTGTTCGTGCACGGTGCGCTGTGCATGGCCTACTCCGGGCGCTGCCTGCTGTCGGGGTACATGAACAAGCGCGACGCCAATCAGGGCACCTGCACCAACGCCTGCCGCTGGAAGTACTCGGCGCAACCGGCCACGGAAAATGCCACGGGGGACATCGTCCAGAGCTTCGTGCCGGAGCCTGTGCTGGGCATTGGCGCGCCGACCGACCAGGTATTCCTGTTGCAGGAAGCCAACCGTCCGGATGAGCTGATGCCCGCCTTCGAAGACGAACATGGCACCTACATCATGAACGCCAAGGACCTGCGCGCGGTACAGCACGTTGAACGGCTGACCCAGATGGGCGTGCATTCGCTGAAGATCGAGGGCCGGACCAAATCCCACTTCTACTGCGCCCGCACCACTCAGGTGTACCGCCGTGCAATCGACGATGCCGTCGCCGGCCGGCCCCTCGACCGCAACCTGATGACGGACCTGGAGTCCCTGGCCCAGCGTGGTTACACCGAAGGTTTCCTGCGTCGTCACGTACACGACGAATACCAGAACTACCAGAACGGCAGCTCCGTCTCGGAACGCCAGCAGTTCGTCGGCGAACTGACCGGCAAGCGCCACGAGCGCCTGGCCGAGGTCAAGGTGAAGAACCGCTTCGCCCTGGGCGATCACATGGAACTGATGACCCCCAAGGGCAACTTCCACTTCGACCTGCAGCAACTGCAGAACACCAAGGGTGAAGCCGTTGATGTGGCGCCCGGCGACGGGCACACCGTCTACCTGCCGATTCCGGATGCGGTGGATCTACAGTTCGGGTTGTTGATGCGCGATGTGCGCGAGGGGTGAAACCCGGGGCAGTTTCGTGAGTGTCGCCACCGCGCTTGATCGTTCCCACGCGGGAACGATCAAGGCGAGAAAGGTCTGTGCTATGCGCTTACAAGACCATCGCCGCCACCCAACCAAACGCCAGCAATGGCAGGTTGTAATGGAGGAAGGTCGGGACCACGGTGTCCCAGATGTGGTGATGCTGACCGTCGATGTTCAGGCCGGAGGTCGGGCCCAGGGTCGAATCGGAGGCCGGTGAGCCGGCATCGCCCAGCGCCCCCGCGGTGCCGACAATGCAGACGATGGCCAGCGGGCTGAACCCCAGTTGCACGCACAGCGGCACGAAGATCGCGGCGAGAATCGGCACCGTGGAAAACGATGAGCCGATACCCATGGTCACCAGTAGGCCGACCAGCAGCATCAACAACGCGCCAACCCCCTTGCTGTGGCCGATCCACGCGGCCGAAGTTTGCACCAGGGTCTGCACTTCACCCGTGGCCTTCATGACCTCGGCAAACCCCGAGGCGGCGATCATGATGAAGCCGATCATCGCCATCATTTTCATGCCTTCGGTAAACAGGTCGTCCGTCTCGCGCCAGCGCACCACGCCCGATACCGAGAAGATCAGAAACCCGGCCAGCGCGCCGATAATCATCGAATCCAGCAGCAGTTGAATGATGAACGCAGCGGCGATGGCGAGCCCGGCAACCATCAGGGTCAACGGGTTGTATTGCACCGTGACCTGTTCGACCCGCTCGATTTTCTCCAGGTCATACACGCGTTTCTTGCGGTAGCTGACAAACGCCATCAACAAACCAAAGACCATGCCCAAGGCCGGAATGCCCATGGCATGGGTGACGTTGATGCCACTGATGTCGACACCGCTCTTGGCCACGTTGGCCAGCAGAATCTCGTTCAGGAAGATGTTGCCGAACCCTACTGGCAGAAACATGTACGGCGTAATAAGGCCAAAGGTCATGACACAGGCAATCAACCGGCGATCCAGTTGCAGCTTGGTCAGCACATACAGCAACGGCGGTACCAGCAACGGGATGAAAGCGATATGGATCGGCAGGATGTTCTGCGAGGCGATCGCCACCACCCAGAGCAGGCCGATCAGCAGCCACTTGACCTGACCGCCGCCGTTGGCGTCCTGACGGTCGACCAGGGCCAGGGCCTTGTCGGCCAGGGCGTGGGCCAGTCCCGACTTGGCAATCGCCACCGCGAAGGCGCCGAGCAAGGCGTAGGACAACGCCACGGTGGCACCGCCACCCAGGCCGCCGTTGAAGGCCTTCAGCGTCCCCTCCATCCCCAGGCCGCCGGTCAGACCACCCACCAGCGCCCCCACGATCAGCGCGATCACCACATGCACGCGGGACAGGCTGAGTACCAGCATGATGCCAACCGCGGCAATTACAGCATTAATCATCGTTACCTCAGAGCACAGTCGCAGGTAAAACCTGCGCAAACGGAATGAGTCCGGCCAGCCGGCTGCAGGCGCCGACGTCGGATTGAAGGAGGTTTTATTAGAGGGCGCGCACTGTGAAGCAAGCAGCGGCAAGCTGCAAGTGCCGAGCGGCAAGCTTTTTCGTCATCGGTCGCCTCACGCCGGTCGCTCAAGAAAGCTGCATTGATGCCGTTACAGTGCAAAGTCGCAGATATTTATCGAATAAGGATGCGTCCATGTCACTCAGACAACTTTCCATTCAATGGAAAATCACGCTGCTCGCCGGGCTGTGCCTGGCCGGCATCGTGACCCTGCTGGTGGGTCTTTCGCTGTACCGCATGGAGCACAGCTCGCAACTGGTCAAGGCGTCGAGCATGACCATGCTCACCGAAGCCGCCCAGGCACGCATCGAAGCCCAGGGTGAAGTCCAGGCGCTGGGGATTCGTCAGCAGTTCATGGACGCCTATCAATATGGTCACGGGTTCTCGCGTCAGGTGTTGTTCCTGCGCGAACAGGCCGAGAAGCGCTTCCTGGATGCCTTCGACCTGCGTGAAGACCTGACCCGGCAGGTCAAGTCGGCGCTGCAGGCCAACCCACAGTTGCTCGGCCTGTCGCTGGTGTTCGAAGCCGATGCCCTGGACGGCAAGGACGAGCTGTTCATCGGCCAGGATGAGCTGGGCAGCAACGACAAGGGGCGCTTTGCCCTGTACTGGTCGCAACCGACCGCCGGCAAGCTGAACTCGATGTCGCTGCCCGAAAGCGACATGGCCGACACCCGCACCGGCCCTAGCGGCGAGCCGGCCAACGCCTGGTTCACCTGCCCTCGCGCCACCCTCAAGCCCTGTGTGATCGAACCGTACTTTTATGTAATTGATGGCCAGAACGTGCTGATGACCAGCATCGTCTTCCCGCTGATGGTGAACGGCAAGGTCATCGCCTCGCTGTCGGTCGACATCAACCTCAACAGCCTGCAGGCGATCAGCCAGCAAGCCAGCCACAAGCTCTACGATGGCCAGACCAGCGTCAGCATCTTGAGCCCCGTGGGCCTGCTCGCCGGCTACAGCCCCGACGCCAGCAAGCTCAGCCAGCGCCTGGACACTGTGGACAAGACCAGCGGTACTGAATTGCTGCGCATGCTCGGCGGCAGCCGCGAGACCCACAGCCTGCACAGCAACGGCCAACTCAAAGTGCTGTCGCCGTTCGAACCGATTCCAGGCGGTAAAGCCTGGGGCGTATTGCTCGACGTGCCGGAGAAAGTGCTGGTAGGCCCGGCGGAAGCCCTCAAGCACGAACTCGATGAGCGCACCACCACCGGCACCCTGATTGAACTGAGCCTGGGCCTGCTGGCGGCGGTCATCGGCCTGTTGCTGGTGTGGCTGATGGCGCGCAGCGTCACCCGGCCGATTCTCGGCGTGGCGCACATGCTCGAAGACATCGCCAGCGGCGAAGGCGACCTGACCCGCCGCCTGGCCTACGACAAACACGACGAGCTCGGTCAGTTGGCCGGCTGGTTCAACCGCTTCCTCGACAAACTGCAGCCGATCATCGCCGAGGTCAAACGCTCGGTGCAGGACGCGCGCAGCACCGCCGATCAATCATCGGCCATCGCCACCCAGACCAGTGCCGGCATGGAGCAGCAGTACCGCCAGGTCGACCAGGTGGCCACCGCCTCCCACGAGATGAGTGCGACCGCACAGGACGTTGCCCGCAGCGCCGCCCAGGCCGCGCAGGCCGCACGGGACGCCGACCAGGCCACCCGCCAGGGCCTGACCGTGATCGACCGCACCACCCACAGCATCGACAGCCTGGCGGCCGACATGAGCACCGCCATGACGCAGGTCGAAGGCCTGGCTGCCAACAGCGAGAAGATCGGCTCGGTACTGGAAGTGATTCGCGCCATCGCCGAACAGACCAACCTGCTGGCGCTCAACGCCGCCATCGAAGCGGCCCGCGCCGGTGAAGCCGGTCGTGGTTTCGCCGTAGTGGCCGATGAAGTGCGCAACCTGGCACGCCGTACCCAGGAGTCGGTGGAAGAAACCCGCCAGGTGATCGAGCAGCTGCAAAGCGGCACCCGGGAGGTGGTCGGTTCCATGAGCAACAGCCATCGCCAGGCACAAGGCAGTGTCGAGCAAGTCGGCCAGGCGGTCACCGCCCTGCGGCAGATCGGCGATGCGGTGACAGTGATCAGCGACATGAACCTGCAGATCGCCAGTGCTGCCGAAGAGCAGAGCGCCGTGGCCGAGGAAATCAACAACAACGTGGCGACCATCCGTGACGTGACGGAGTCGCTGTCGGGCCAGGCCAATGAATCGGCGCGGGTCAGCCAGTCGTTAAACACCCTGGCCAATCAGCAACAGAGCCTGATGGATCAGTTCCGCGTTTGAATATTGCTCATGTGGCGAGGGAGTTTGCTCCCGCTGGGCCGGGTTGGCGCTCCAGTACGCAGTGGCCCCTGACTGGGGCGATTGCGGTCTTTCAGAAAGGCATGGCTGACCTTTACGGGGCTGCTGCGCAACCCAGCGCGAGCAAGCTCGCTCGCCACGGTTCGATGCCTGACTTTGTGGCGAGGGAACTTACTCCCGCTGGGCCGGGCTGGCGCTCCAGTACGCAGTGGCCCCTGACAGGGCCATTGCGGTCTTTCAGAAAGGCATGGGTGACCTTCGGGGGGCTGCTGCGCAACCCAGCGCGAGCAAGCTCGCTCGCCACGGTTCGATGTCGGTCTTTGTGGCGAGGGAGCCTACTCTCCACTAAGACCGTTGCGCTCCTTACTACCATGATCAGTGCCCGGGCAATTCGATCGTCACCTTCAACCCACCCCACTCGCTTTCCTCCAGCCGCAATTGCCCGCCCCAGGCGTCGACGATATCGCGCACGATGCCCAACCCCAGGCCATGCCCATGGGTCTGCTCATCGAGACGAGTACCGCGGCTGAACACCTGGTCGCGTTGCGCTTCGGGAATCCCCGGACCGTCGTCTTCCACGGCCAGCACAAAACCTTCGCCCGCTTGCACCACGCTCAAGCGCACCTCGGCGTCGGCCCATTTACAGGCGTTGTCCAGCAGGTTGCCGAGCAGTTCCAGCAAGTCTTCCCGGTCCCATGGCAGCTGCAGGCCCGGGGCGGCGGTGTAGCTCAGATGCAGGTGTTCACCATGGATCATGTTCAGGGTGGCCAACAGCCCCGGCAGTTCGGCAGCGCAATCGAACTGTGCGCCGGGCAAGGCATCACCGGCCAGCCGCGCACGGTTGAGTTCCCGGTGCAGGCGCTGCTGCACCTGCTCCAATTGCGTTTGCAGAATCCTGCGCAGGTCGGGGTGGGCGTCGAGTTTTTCACTCGACGCCAGGCTCAATAGCACCGCCAGCGGCGTCTTCAACGCATGGCCGAGGTTGCCCAGGGCATTGCGCGAGCGCTTGAGGCTGTCTTCGGTATGCGCCAGCAAATGGTTGATCTGTGCCACCAAAGGCTCCAGCTCCCGGGGCACGTGTGCGTCCAGTTGCGAGCGCTGGCCTTGTTGCAGTTGGGCGATCTGTTCGCGAGCGCTTTCCAGCGGGCGCAAGGCGCGCCGCACCGTGACGCGCTGCAACAGCAGAATCACCAGCAAACCCGCCAACCCAAGCCCCAGGCCAACCTGGCGCATGCGTTGGAAGCTCGCGCGCACCGGGGTGTAGTCCAGGGCCACGCTGATGGAAATCGATTGCCCCAGGCGCCGGTAGTCCGAACGCAATACCAGCAGTTGCTGACCATCGGGGCCCAGCTGCAGGTTATCGTGCAGCCCCGGTTTATCGAGCAGCGGTAACTCCTGATCCCACAGCGAGCGTGAACGCCAATGGGTATCGCCAAAGTCGATGCGGAAATACTGCCCGGAAAAGGGCCGCAGATAAGCCGGCGACAACCGTCGCTCATCCAGCTGCAACCCCTGCGGGCCACGGACCATGGCTACCAGCAGGTTTTCACTGTCATTGCGCAGGCCCGCTTCCAGATAACGCTGCATGCTGTCTTCAAACAACCACAGGCTGGTGTGCGCCAGCACCAGGCCAACGACCAACATCACGCTGATCAACCCCAGGCTCAAACGCCGCTGGATCGATTTCACCGGGTTTGCCCACCGAACAGGTAGCCCTGGCCACGCCGGGTTTCAATCACGCTGCGCCCCAGCTTGCGCCGCAGGTGATTGACGTGAACTTCCAGGACGTTGGAATCGCGCTCGGTTTCACCGTCGTAGAGGTGTTCGGCGAGGTGGCTCTTGGACAGGATCTGCTCGGGGTGCAGCATGAAGTAGCGCAGCAGGCGGAACTCGGCGGCGGTCAGCTGAATATCGGCACCGTCACGTATCACGCACTGGCGGCCCTCATCGAGCTGCAACCCGGCGGCGTTGAGTGTCGGCTGGTTGGCCTGGCCGTGGGCGCGGCGCAGCAGAGCCTGAATCCGCAGGTGCAGTTCTTCCGGGTGAAAGGGTTTGGTCAGGTAGTCATCGGCCCCTGCCTTGAGGCCTTCGATGCGTTCGGCCCAGGAGTCGCGTGCGGTCAGCACCAGCACCGGCGTGGCCAGGCCCGCGGCACGCCAGCGGCTGAGCACTTCAAGCCCCGGCAGTCCCGGCAGGCCCAGATCGAGGACGATCAGGTCATAGGGTTCGGTGCTGCCCTGATACACCGCATCGCGGCCATCGGCCAACCAGTCCACGGCATAACCCTGGCGATTGAGGCCGGCCAGCAACTCGTCGGCCAGTGGCACGTGGTCTTCCACCAGAAGCAAACGCATTGATCAATCTTCCTTGTCTTCGAGTAAACGGCCGGTAGTGGCATCAAGGTCCAGCTCGCGCACCACGCCTTCGGGGGTGAGCAGTTCAACTTCATAGATGTAGAGGCCGCGTTTCTCCTCAAGCTCCGCTTCCAGCAGCTTGGCGCCGGGGTAGCGGTCCAGCGCCTGCTGCAACAGCTGCTCCAGCGGCAGGATCACGCCCTGCTGACGCAGGCTCAAGGCTTCGTCCTGATCCAGGTCACGCGCCACGCCCACCGAGCAGAAAAACACCAGCGCCAGGGCCGTCAGGCCATAAGCGCGCAGATTAACCTTCATTACGTATCCTGATGATCCTTGAGTACTTGCCCACTGACGGCGTCCAATTCCAGGTCCCATTCGATGCCTTGCCGGTCGCGCAACTCGATCTGGTAGAGGTACTTGCCATAGGCCTCTTCCAGCTCGGTTTCCTGCACGCTTGACCCCGGATGCAAGGCCAGGGCCGTGGCGTTGAGTGTTTCGAAAGATTGAATGGTACCAGCGTCGCGCAGTCTCAGGGCTTCATCCGGCCCCAGGTCGCGGGCGTGAGCAAGGCTGGCGGTCAGGCTGACGAGGGCGGCGGCGAACGCTGCGGTCAGGGTTTTCATGGAGCGTCTCCGAGTCAGTATGGGCATCAGCCTAACCCTGTGAACTTAATTGAACCTGAATCGCCATCGTCGATGGTCGTAACACGCTGTCCCGCCACACAGGCATATAATCCCCTACTCGCCAGTACAGAGGCCGGCATGACCGCTATCCACATCAAATTCCCGGCACTGACCCTCAAGGCAGGCCTACGGGCCTTCGCCCGGATTCGCCAGGACGGCTTGCAGGCGCACGATGTCGGCACCCTGCCCGGTGCCGCCGGAGGGCCCAAGGCCCAAGGCCCTGGGCATCCAGGGCCTGGACCTGGCGCTGTTCGGCGAATGGCTGCCGGCCGCGCCCCGCGAGCGCTCGTTGATCGGCGCGTCGGTAGGCTCCTGGCGCTTCGCCAGTGCCTGCCTGCCGGACGCCGCCGAAGGCATCAGGCGCCTGGGCGAGTTGTACAACGCCCAACGTTTCGCCAAGGGCGTGAGCATGGCGCAGATCAGCCAGAGCTCCCGGCGCATGCTCGATGACCTGCTCGACGGTCGCGATGCCTTGCTGCTGGACAACCCCTTCTATCGGTTGAACATCATGGTGGTGAAAAGTCATGGCCTGCTGGCCGATGACCATCGCGGCCGGCTCGGGCTGGGCCTGTCCTCGGTGATCGCCGACAACCTGCGCGGCCGCTCGCGCCTGTCTCGACATTTCGAACGACTGATCGTCCATGACCCACGCCTGGCACCACCGCTCAACGCGCTCGACGACTTCCCCTCGCGCTTTGTGCCGCTGAACGCCGGCAACCTGCGCCAGGCACTGCTCGCCTCGGGCTCGATCCCGATGGTCATGGAAGGCGTGCGTGACCTGCCAGGCGCCGGTGCCGGCACTTTCCGTGACGGCGGCTTGCTCGATTACCACCTCGACCTGCCCTACAGCGGCACCGACATCGTGCTCTACCCGCACTTCACCGACCGGGTCATTCCCGGCTGGTTCGATAAAACGCTGCCCTGGCGTCGGGCCTGCCCTGCACGCTTGCAGGATGTCCTGTTGCTGGCACCGTCCAGGCAATACCTGTCGCGCCTGCCCTACGGCAAGCTGCCTGACAGGAACGATTTCAAACGCTTCATGGGCGATCCGACCGGCCGCCAGCACTACTGGAAGACCGCCATGGACGAGAGCCGGCGCCTGGGCGACGAATTCCTCGAACTGTGCGCCAGTGGACGCCTGGGCGACCGTCTGTTGACCCTTTAGTCAGTGTTTTCCCGCAAGCGTTATTTCAAGCTGTTAAACTCGCGGCCTGCCCCATCGCCGCGGGCGATAGCCACCTGACAGAGCTCAAACCACCGTGGAAATTTTCAAAGAGTTTACGTTCGAATCCGCCCACCGCCTGCCCCATGTGCCGGAAGGCCACAAATGCGGTCGCCTGCACGGTCACTCGTTCAAGGTGGCGATTCACCTGAGTGGCGACCTCGACCCGCACACCGGCTGGATCCGTGATTTCTCCGAGATCAAGGCGATCTTCAAGCCGCTCTACGAGCGCCTGGACCACAATTACCTGAACGACATTCCCGGCCTGGAAAACCCGACCAGCGAAGTCCTGGCCAAATTCATCTGGAATGAAATGAAGCCCCTGCTGCCGGAACTCAGCGCGATTCGCATCCACGAGACCTGCACCAGCGGTTGCATCTACCACGGCGAGTAAGCCGGCGCGATCGAGAAAACCACCGAGACCGGTGGTTTTTTTATGCCTATGATTCAGGAACCGCCCGGCGCTATCGACCGACAAAAGGACTCGCCCATGCACATCATCAACGCCCGCCTGCGCAACCGTGAAGGCTTGCATGAACTGCACCTGGAAAACGGCCTGATCGCCAGCATTGCCCGCCAGACCGAGGCGCCGACCCTCGGCCCTGACGACCTCGACGCTGGCGGTAACCTGGTGGTGCCGCCCTTTGTCGAACCGCACATCCACCTCGACGCCACGCTGACGGCCGGTGAGCCGCGCTGGAACATGAGCGGCACCCTGTTCGAGGGCATTGAGCGCTGGGGCGAGCGTAAAGCGACCATCACTCTGGAGGACACCAAGAGCCGGGCGAAAAAAACCATCAACGCCCTCGCCGCCCACGGCATCCAGCATGTGCGCACCCACGTCGACGTCACCGATCCGCAACTGACCGCGCTCAAGGCGATGCTGGAAGTGCGCGAGGAAAGCCGGCACCTGATCGACCTGCAAATCGTCGCGTTCCCGCAGGAAGGTATCGAGTCCTTTCGCAACGGTCGTGAGCTGATGGAGGAAGCGATTGGCCTGGGCGCCGATGTGGTCGGCGGGATTCCCCATTTCGAGTACACCCGCGACCAGGGTGTCAGCTCGGTGAAGTTCCTGATGGACCTGGCCGAACGCACCGGCTGCCTGGTGGACGTGCATTGCGACGAAACCGACGATCCCCATTCGCGGTTCCTGGAAGTGTTGGCCGAAGAGGCTCGTAGCCGCGACATGGGCTCACGGGTAACCGCCAGCCACACCACGGCCATGGGCTCCTACGACAACGCCTACTGCGCCAAGCTGTTTCGCTTGCTCGGACACTCGGGGATCAGTTTTGTCTCCTGTCCGACCGAAAGCATTCACTTGCAAGGGCGTTTCGACACCTTCCCGAAACGCCGGGGCGTGACTCGGGTCAACGAATTGCTGGAGGCCGGCATGAACGTGTGCTTCGGTCAGGACTCCATCGTCGACCCCTGGTACCCACTGGGCAACGGCAACATCCTGCGGGTGCTCGAAGCCGGCCTGCACATCTGCCATATGCTCGGCTACCGCAACCTGCAAAGCGCCCTGGACCTGGTGACCGACAACAGCGCCAAGGCTATGGCCCTGGGTGAGCGCTACGGGCTGGAACCGGGACGCCCGGCGAACCTGCTGATCCTGTCGGCCGACAGCGATTACGAGGTGATTCGCAGCCAGGGCTTGCCCCTGTACTCCGTTCGCGCAGGCAAGGTGCTGATGAAACGGCAGATGCCGGTGGTAGAAATGACTGGCCCGGATTGATCAATATGCCCCCATCGCGAGCCGGCTCGCGATAGCGGTCTCACACCCGGCCCACCCTCCGCGCCACACCAAACAGCCTGACCCGGCTCAACACGCCGCCCTGTGCTTCCAGCAGAATCAGTGCCGTTCCGCCGGGCATCACCACCAGCACCTCCCCTGCATTCACCCAACCCACGCTCCAGGCTGCACAGGCCACGGCGCTGGCGCTGGTACCGGATGACGCAGTGGGGCCTTCGCCACGTTCGAACACCCGGGCGGCGAGGCGGTTTTCCGACTCGAGCATGGCCCATTGCAGGTTGACGCCCGCCCCACACGGCGCACCCGCCCCGACAGGTTGTGCGTAGGCGATGCGGGTCAGCTCATCCGCTAACGGGGGATGGTTCATCTGTTCATTACCCGGCAGCGCAGTCGCCCGGGCCACCAGCGTGACGCAATGCGGGTTGCCAATACGCACGAACTGACTGTGGTACCACTGCGGATCGAGCCGCGACAGCATCGGCACGTGACTCACCGCGTGCTGATCGAGCAACGCCCCCTCCACACCTCGAGCACCAACCGCCTGCGGCCCGAACGCCGGCTTGCCCAGGTCCAGCCAGAAGCCCTGCACACCCTCGACCGGAGCTGGCTCGACCGAGGTGGCGACAGGCGACGGCGTATCGTGCTGGTCGTGATGGACCTTGAGCACACAATGCCCCTGCGCCGGCATCAAGCCCTGCTCGGTCAGCGCCTGGGCGAAAATCGTCAGGCCGTTACCGCTGCGTTCCGCCAGTGTGCCGTCGGTATTGACGATCAGCAGGTCATACGGCGGCGCGGCCTGGAACGGGCCAACCAGCAACCCGTCCGAACGGTGCTGCTTGCCCCCGGCCGGTTGGGTACCGGGGGCCCACTGGCAGCACGCCTCGATCGCGGCCGCGGCCCAGAGCGCACGCTGTTGCGCCGCCTGGTGCGGGTCCACAGGCAACTCGACCCCGCGCCGGCGCAACTCAATCGGGCTGACAACCCCATAGACATTGCCGCGAGCATCAAAAAAACACGTCATCAATGGGCTCCTGTCCGAGGGCATGCGGCGAGTGGATCGGCAACGCCACCGGGCAAATCGGCGCGGCGTCGGCACCACGAAACTCAAGCGATGCGCCGATAAATGCAAGCGGATACACCTGGTCACGGGACTGGGCACCCAGGCCTGGACGCCAGGGTCGTCTGAGCCTCCGTGATGTGCAAGGATGTCGCCCTGTTTGCCGCGTGCCCCGAAATACCAAGGATTGCCCATGACTGCCCTCATCCCTCCCGCCCCGGTGCTACCCGGGCGTCTCGAACAGATGTCGACGCGCATCGCGTTTTTCATCGCCGGCATCGGCATCGCCGCCTGGGCACCGCTGGTGCCGTACGCCAAGGCGCGGGCCGGGCTGGATGAAGGCACGCTGGGCGTGCTGTTGCTGAGCCTGGGCGTGGGGTCGATCCTGGCGATGCCCATCGCCGGTGCGCTGGCCTCGCGCTTTGGCTGTCGGCGGGTACTCAGTGGCGGCACGCTGCTGATCTGCCTGGCGTTACCATTGCTGGCAACGGTGTCGACAGTGCCGCTGCTGATTGCCAGCTTGTTCCTGTTCGGCGCGGGGCTGGGCACGGTGGATTCGACGGTGAACCTGCAAGCGGTGATCGTCGAGCGGGCCAGCGGCAAAACCATGATGTCGGGTTTTCACGGACTGTTCAGCCTGGGCGGCATTGTCGGCGCGGCGGGTGTCAGCGCCCTGCTCGGCCTGGGCATGTCGCCACTCGGTGCGATGGCTGTGGTGATCGTGTTTGTGCTGGTATCACTGTTCAAGGCTGCGCCCCACTGGCTGCCCTATGGCAGCGACAGCTCGGGGCCGGCGTTTGCCATGCCCCACGGCGTGGTGCTGTTTATCGGCTGCCTGTGCTTCATCGTGTTTCTCGCCGAAGGCGCGGTGCTGGACTGGAGTGCGGTGTTCCTGACCGCCGAGCGCCATGTCGACAGCGCCTATGCCGGCCTGGGGTATGCCGCCTTTGCCCTGACCATGACCGCAGGGCGCCTGACCGGCGATGCCATCGTGCATAAAGTGGGGGCCAAACGGGTGATTGTGCTGGGCGGCCTGACGGCTGCAGCCGGGTTGTTGCTGGCCACGCTGGCGCCCGCCTGGCAAGCCGCGTTGATCGGGTACGCGCTGGTCGGGGCGGGGTGTTCGAACATCGTACCGGTGCTGTACACCGCCGTTGGCAAACAGAAGGTCATGCCGGAAAACATCGCCGTACCGGCCATCACCACCTTGGGCTACGCGGGCATTCTGGCGGGACCCGCGGTGATCGGCTTCATCGCCCACGGCAGCAGCCTGAGCGTGGCCTTCGGCCTGATTGCGCTGTTGCTGCTGGCCGTTGCGGCCAGTGGCAAGGTGTTGAAGGTCTGACAAGCGCACGAGCACTGTTTACGTAGCGAGGGAGCACGCGCCCTCGCCACAGGGGGCGTACCGGCGCTTGACTGAACAGCCTTGTCAGAACCCATCGCATGCATGTAATGCTCCGGGTCATCTACCGACGACACACTGAGATCGACCGCCTCGGATTCCATGGCACCCCGCCGGTCCTCACGCCGATAACCGTCCACCGCGATATTGCGGGCGGTCTGATGCAAATAGGCCCGCGGTTGCTGCACCGTCACCGAGTCGGATTCAAGCACCCGCACGAAGGTGTCGTGGGCCAGGTCCTCGGCTTGCTGGCGATTTCTCAACCGGCGCGTCCAGGTTCCGACCAACTCTTCGTAATGCTCGAAAAATCCGCTTGTGCGGGGCAGCTTGGGGGTCATCGCGGCGTGCTGTGGTGGCGAGGGCGTGAATAGTAATGCTTCCTATTAATGCCAGCAATGGAATCCCGTGACCGCTCATCCTGGTCATTCGGCAGCAGGATCCTTGTCGGCCAAACCGGTCACCCGGGAACACCGCGTAACCTGATGACCGGCCTCAAGTACACCTTTTACCGGTGACAGGCAGCCTGCTGGGCAACGTGCTAGATTCGCGCTTCAATCGGCACGACAAGGAGTGTTCACTGATGAAGTTCGGCTACCTGATCATCTACGTCCCCGACGTTAGCGCGTCGCTCGATTTTTTCTCCTCGGCCTTCGGGTTCGCCGTGCGCTTTGTCCATGAGTCAGGCACCTATGGCGAACTGGAAACCGGCGAGACCGCCCTGGCCTTCGCCGCCGATGAACTGGCCGCCATGAATTTCAGTACCGGCCACGTATCAGCCCACGCCAGCGCCCAACCACTGGGCATGGAAGTCGCCCTGGTCACCGACGACGTTCACGCGGCTCACGCCAGAGCGCTGGCCGCCGGCGCCCGCGAAATCGCCGAGCCTGCCAGCAAACCCTGGGGCCAGATCGTTTCCTACGTGCGCTGCCCGGATGGGACACTGGTGGAACTTTGCACGCCGGTCGCCTGACACACGCCACTGCCGCGGCTTCGCAAGGCTATGGGATACCAAGCGATGCTCATTGATCAGGCCTGGGGCATTTTGCGAAAGCCCACGGCCAGGCGGTTCCAGGCATTGATGGTGGTGATCGCGACGGTCAGGTCGACCATTTCCCGCGCATCGAACTCGGCGCTCAATTGTTCGTAGTCTTCATCCGGAGCATGGGTCTGGCTCAGCAGGGTCAGGGACTCGGTCCAGGCCAGGGCCGCGCGTTCACGGGGGGTGAAAAACGGCGTCTCACGCCAGGCGCTCACGCCGAACAGACGACGGGGTGTTTCACCACCCTTGATGGCATCCGCGGTGTGCATGTCGATGCAAAAGGCGCAGCCGTTGATTTGTGAGGCACGCAGTTTGACCAATTCGATCAGGGACTTTTCCAGCGGCAGTTTCGAGACCGCCCCTTCCAGGGTGATCATGGCTTTGAGGGCCTCCGGAGAAGCGGTGTAGAAGTCGATACGAGGTTGCATGGTCAGCTCCATAACAAGTGGGTGAGGCATACGTTAGCCCCGCTTGGGCCGACCACCAATGACCAATAGTTGCGAAGTCGAGGAAGCCAATTCGGCGCTTGCCGGAGGACCCCGGACGCCCTCGCCACAGGGCTTGTATGATCCCGTAGCGCCCGTCACTCGCTAGCTACGGTGACGCAGCCACTGCAAGAAGCCCTTTTTCACCGCAACCGCCGGCACTTCGCGGGTCAAGGTCTGCGCCGTTTGCAGGCGGAAGTCGAGCAAGGCCTTCATCGACTCATGGATGTCGTGGCGGGCGTCGAGGCAGGGTTTGAGGTACTCCTTCTCGATGCGGTACAGGGTGCAGTAGGTCTTGGCGTAGAAGTCCGCCGGCACCGAGTCGTCGGACAGGATCCCGGCTTCGCCGATCACCTCCCCCGGCCCCATGCGCCCGGCTTCGAACTGGTTGCCCGCCCGGCTCAGGGTCACCGAGACCACGCCCGACTCGATGATGAACAAATGATCGCTGACCTGGCCCGCGGGCAGGATCATCTCGCCCGCGCGGAAGGTGATCAGTTCCATGTTCTGGCTGAAGGTGTCCTTTTCGTCCTGGCGCAGGGTCGAGAAGATAGTCGAGCTTTCCAGCAACGCCCGGGGCCGCGACAGGTTCACCGGGGCATCGCTCTCGGCCGTCGACAACAGGCTGACGCCCGAGGCCTGCAAATGGCGGAATGCCAGGTCGAACAGCGCATTGCGTGCTTCACGCTTTTGCGCCATCGAACTGACGAAACCGCTGATCTCGTACTCCACGCCGCTGCTGCTGGCGCTTTTCAAGGCGACGCTCGGCACTGGCTGGCTGAGCAATGGCCGGCAACCCTGCATCGCCCGCTCCAGCGCCTCGATCACGGTTTGCGGCCGCGCATGGGGACTCAACTGCAAGCTGATGGCAATGCCGAAAATGTCACTGGGCCGGCTGAAGTTGATGATCTTGGCCTTGGCCGCCAGCGAGTTGGGAATCACCGCCATGCTGCCCTGGGCGGTTTGCAGGCGCGTGGCGCGCCAGTCGATGTCGATGACCCGGCCTTCGGTGCCGTCAATGGAAATCCAGTCATCGAGTTGATAGGGTTTGGTGGTGTTGAGCACGATGCCGGAAAACACGTCGCTGAGGGTGCTTTGCAAGGCCAGGCCGACGATGATTGCCACCGCACCGGACGTCGCCAGCACGCCCTTGACCGGCAGATCGAGGACATAGGCCAGCGCGGCAATGATCGCGATCAGGAAAATCACCGCCCCCAGCAGGTCCTGCAACAGCCGGCCGGTGTGCCCTACCCGCTGCATCATCACCGCACCGATCAGCACGGTCAGGGTGCGCGCCGCGAACAGCCACCAGGCGATCTGCAAACCGGTCGCCGCCAGGTGCAGCGGCACGTTCTCCGGCCAGGGCGCCGCCTGCATCGGGTTCAGCCCCTCATTGAACAGCACCGCGCTGAACAACAAGAACATCAGCAGCCGCACCAACAGCTTCCATTGACTGCCGCTGCTGCTGATCACGCGCCACAGCAACAGGTCGAGCAGCATCAGCGCCAAGGCGGCGTAAAGGGGATGGTCGGTGAGCAGTGACAGCATCGAGCAACTCCAGCGAAGGCCGATGAACGGAAGATCACACACATTGGCCACAGTGTAGGAGCAATTGTTTTTGCGAGATAAACGCCGTCTGCAAAACGCTGAAAAACCGATGTGGGAGATACCGTCTTGATCACATGGCAACTCTCATCAGGCGCGAGGATGTCGAACACATGCCTTGTTGCTCGCGCTGGGCTGCACAGCAGCCCCTAAGCCGGTCACCGAGGTTTATCTGAAAGCCTGCAATCGTCTTGTTGGGGGCGCTTCGCTCCCCAGCGCGAGCAAGCTCGCTCGCCACGGGGCAGCGGGGGTAGCCATTCCATTAGTTGATGGGTGGTGTACACAGAGGCTGTGTACACCACCGGACCCGGCTTACTTGCCGGAGGTCAAGGTGTTGTAGCTGGTGATCAGGTTGCGGTAGTCAGGAATGTGGTTGGAGAACAAGGTCCCCAAGCCTTCGATGTCGTTGCGCCAGTCGCGGTGCAGCTCACAGGCCAGGCCGAACCAGGTCATCAGTTGGGCGCCGGAGGACGACATGCGATCCCAGGCCGATTGACGGGTCAGTTCGTTGAAGGTACCGGAGGCATCCGTGACCACGAACACCTCAAACCCTTCGGCCAGGGCCGAGAGTGCCGGGAAGGCCACGCACACTTCAGTCACCACACCGGCAATGATCAGTTGCTTCTTGCCGGTGGCCTTGATGGCCTTGACGAAGTCTTCGTTATCCCAGGCATTGATCTGGCCAGGGCGAGCGATGTACGGCGCCTCGGGGAACATTGCCTTGAGCTCGGGTACCAACGGGCCGTTGGGGCCGGTTTCAAAGCTGGTGGTCAGGATAGTCGGCAGTTTGAAGTACTTGGCCAGGTCGGCCAGCGCCAGCACGTTGTTCTTGAAACGATCCGGTTCGATGTCGCGTACCAGCGACAGCAGGCCCGCCTGATGATCAACCAACAGAACGGCAGCGTTATCCTTGTCCAGACGCTTGTAAGAAGTAGTCATTGCAGTAGTCCTCGCGTGTTATCGATGCCGAGTGAATGTCGGCGTGGGGGTGCCCGGTTAGCGCTGGGAGTCCAGCACTTCGTGTTCGTTCGCCACTTGTTGAGCCTTGATGTAGCTCTCGATCAGCAATTGATAATGCGGCATGGCCTGGGCGTAGACAGCAGCCCACTGCTCGGCATCTGGACGGTTCCATGAGCCTTGCAGCTCAGATAGCGTAGCCATGATGTCGATCGGCACCACCCCGGCTTGTGCCAAACGGGCAATGGTCAGATCAGTGGCCAGTTTCGAGTGGTTACCGGAAGCGTCGACCACCGCAAACACCTTGTAGCCCTCATGCACCGCCGCAATCGACGGGAACGCCAGGCAAACGCTGGTCAAGGTGCCCGCGATGACCAGGGTTTTCTTGCCGGTGGCTTCGACCGCCGCGCGGAATTCAGGATTGTCCCAGGCGTTGATTTCACCTTTGCGCGCCACGTACCGGGCGTGCGGTGCCTCTTGATGAATTTCCGGAATCAATGGTCCGTTCGGCCCCTGCGGTACGGAAGCGGTGGTGATCACCGGCATCTTCAGCAAAGTCGCGGCCTTGGCCAGGGCAATGGCGTTGGCACGCAGTTGCGGCACGTCCATGTCCTTGACGATCTGGAACAGGCCGCTCTGGTGGTCGATCAACAGCAGCGCGCTGTCGTTGGGGTCGATGGTCGGTTTCAGGCCGTTGAAGTTGGCCGCGTTGTGGGTGCTCATGTGCGTTTCCTCTTTCGTTTAGGCAACAGCCCTCCCTGGCCCGGGAACCGGCCTACGCATCCTGTGTAGAGCGGGTGGTTGAACGGGTACGGCTTAACCGTGCATCTGGCCGAAGCGACCGGACTGGAAGTCGGCGAACGCCTGGTGAATCTCCTGCTCGGTGTTCATCACGAACGGGCCGTGACCGACGAACGGCTCGTCGATCGGCTCACCGCTGAGCAGCAGCACCACCGCGTCGTTGTTGTTGGCTTCCAGGCTCAACTGGTCGCCATTGCGTTCGAACAGCGCCAGTTGCCCTTCGCGCACCAGTTCCAGGCCATTGACCTGAACCGTGCCGCGCAGTACCACCAGGGCGGTATTGCGACCTTCGTGCAGGTCCAGGTTGAGCAACTTGCCGGCATTCAGGCGGATGTCCCAGACATCGATCGGGGTGAAGGTGCGCGCCGGCCCCTTGTGACCGTCGAACTCACCGGCAATCAGACGCAGGCTGCCGGCCTTGTTATTCAGGGCGATGCTCGGGATATCGCCATCGAGGAGGGTCTGGTAGCCGGCCTCGGCCATTTTGTCCTTGGCGGGCAGGTTGACCCACAACTGGACCATTTCCAGGGTGCCGCCCGTCTTGGCGAATGCCTCGGAGTGGTACTCCTCGTGCAGGATCCCGGACGCCGCGGTCATCCACTGCACATCGCCAGGGCCGATCTTGCCGCCGCTGCCGGTGGAATCGCGGTGCTCCAGTTCGCCCTTGTAGACGATCGTCACGGTTTCAAACCCGCGGTGCGGATGCTGACCCACGCCGCGTCGTGCGGTGGTCGGGGTGAATTCAGCAGGGCCGGCATGGTCGAGCAACAGAAACGGGCTGATGTGTTTGCCCAGGCTGTCGTAGGAAAACAGCGTGCGGACCGGAAAGCCGTCGCCCACCCAGTGCGCCCTTGGGCTGGTGTAGATACCGATGATGTTTTTCATGGTGCCTCCGAATGTGGGGTGAGTCAGAACATGGACAAAGCTTAAATCCGACACCTTTGATCCGGTAGACTGCAAAAATCACCCTTAGCGTTCTATTTGGAGAACGATAGTGGAAGACCTGAACACCCTGTACTACTTCACCCAAGTGGTCGAACACGGCGGTTTCGCCGCAGCGGGACGGGCGCTGGACATGCCCAAGTCGAAACTCAGCCGACGTATTGCCCAGCTCGAGGAACGCCTCGGGGTGCGTTTGATCCACCGTACCAGCCGGCACTGCTCGCTCACTGAAATCGGTCAGGCCTACTACCAGCGCTGCCTGGCGATGCGTGTCGAAGCCGAAAGCGCCGCCGAACTGATCGAACGCAATCGCTCCGAACCCCAGGGATTGGTGCGCATCAGTTGCCCGACGGCACTGCTCAACTCCTGGGTCGGGCCGATGCTGACGCGCTACATGCTCAAGTACCCGCTGGTGGAGCTGTTCATCGAGAGCACCAACCGCCGCGTGGACTTGATCCACGAAGGCTTCGACATTGCTCTACGGGTGCGTTTCCCGCCGCTGGAAAACACCGACCTGGTGATGAAAGTATTGGGCAACAGCACCCAATGCCTGGTGGGTGCCCCGGCCTTTGTCGAACGCTTGTCGACCCCCGCCTCACCCGCGGACCTGAGCGGATTGCCGAGCCTGCATTGGGGCGCCGCACAACGGGAGTACCAATGGGAGCTGTTCGGCCCGGACGCCGCCAGCGCAGTGATCCGCCATCATCCCAGGTTGGTGACCGACGACCTGATTGCCTTGCGCACCGCCGTGCTGGCGGGATTGGGTGTCGCCCACCTGCCGGCCGTCGTGGTGCGCGACGATCTTGCTGCGGGGCGTCTGGTGGAGTTGGTGCCGGGCTGGGCCCCCAAGAGCGGGATCGTCCACGCCATCTTCCCTTCGCGCCGCGGCCTGCTGCCGTCGGTGCGCACGCTGATCGACTTCCTGGGTGAGGAGTTCAGCCAGAGCGATATTGCTTAGGGGCAGCGGCAAGTAGCTTGTAGCTGAGCGCCTAACGCTTGAGATACCGATCCAGCCGCTGCATGGCGTCGTGCAACCCTTGCACGGCCTGGTTCAGGGAGTGGCTGTCGTGCTCGCTGCACGCGGCCTCCAACTGCTCGCACCAGAGAATCAGGCGCTGAGCCTTGATCATTCGCGCCCCCCCTTTGATCCGATGGGCCAGATCCCGCAAACCGATGCGGTCACTGTCGGCATGCAACGCCTGCAGACGCACCCGGTCCTCGGCATTGCTGGCCACCAGGTCGGCCAGCAGATGATCGATCAGGTGACGATCATCCCCGGCCAGCTGTTCAAGGCCGCTCAGGTCCATCTCGACGTTTGGACCCGCGGGTGTTTCGACCGGCACCGGCGCACTGGCCCTGATCGGTGCTCCTGTCAGCCCGGCATTCAGGTCCTTGAGGCTGATGGGCTTGAACAGGCAATCGTCCATCCCGGCTTCCCGGCAGCGGATCTTTTCTTCGTGCTGGGCGTTGGCGGTGAAGCCAAGGATCAGGCAGGGCTTCAATCCGTGGAATCGTTCCTCCTCACGGATCGCCCTCGCCAGTTCATAGCCGCTGAGCACCGGCATGTTGCAATCGGTGATGACCACGTCGTACACATGCTCACGCCAGTAACCGAGCCCCTCCTCCCCGTCCCTGGCGTCCTGTACCCGATGCCCCAAATGGCTCAATTGCTGCGCCAGCAGCAGACGGTTGGCCGCGTAGTCATCCACCACCAACACCTGCAACGAACGCCCCGGTTCGAGCGCAGCAGCCGCTGCTGGCGGCACCTCGGCCAACGGTTGCAAGGCCGGTACATCAAGCTGGATTTCGACCCGGGTACCCGCGCCCAGCACACTGTTGAGCTGCAGCTGCCCCCCCATCATCTCGCACAGCGAGCGACTGATGACCAGGCCCAGTCCCGAACCGCTGCGACCATCCTGAGGGGTATTGGCTGCCTGGACAAAAGGGCTGAACAAGCGCTGTTGATCAGCGTTGCTGATACCGATCCCGGTGTCTTCGATCAGCAGCCTGACGGCCACATGCCCCTGAACCGTACCGGGCTCGACCTGCAACGTCAGGCGAATGTGTCCAGCGCGAGTGAACTTGATGGCGTTGCTCAGCAGATTGGAGAGGATCTGTTTGAAGCGCATGGGGTCGATCAGCACGTCGCGCTGGCTGTGCACGTCCAGGTCAACCAGCCACTGCAGGTTCTTTTGCCGTGCCAGGCCCTCGAATACCTTGCTCACCGACTCGACCAGTTCCCTCAGGTTGGCCCGCTCCGGGGCCAGGGACAAATGCCCGGACTCAATCCGCGAGATGTCCAGAATATCGCCGATCAGCTCCAGCAGTTGTTGCGCCGCACTGGACGCGACTTCAATCGCGAAACGGTCGGTCACGCCCTGTTGCGCCCGGGTCATCGCCAGTTCCAGCATGCCAATCAGCGCATTCATGGGGGTGCGGATTTCATGGCTCATGGTGGCCAGAAACGTGGTCTTGGCCCGGTTGGCATCGTCAGCGGCATCCTTGGCCTGCTGCACTTGTTGCAGCAGTTGCTGGCGATTGCGAATCTGATTGCGCTGGTAACCGATCCAGGCCAACGCCAGCAATAACAGCAGGCCTGCCGCGACGAATCCCTGAATGATGGAAGTGCGGTGTCGTGACCAGTAGCTGCCGTCGACAGGCACTTCGTTGCGCCAGCGACTGGCCAGCTCGTCCAGCTCCTGCGGGGGAATGCTCAACAGGGCTTTGTTCAGGATGGAGTAGAGCTCACGCTCGCCACGGTTGGTCGCAAAACTGATGTGGGTCGGTTCAGTGCCCACGGTACTGGCGACTTGCAGGGTGTCACGGTACTGCCGGGCAATGATGTAACGCGCACTGATCAACGATGGCAGCGCGGCATCGGCCTCCCTGTTCGCCACCATGGCCATCGCCTGGGCAGGACTGTCGACTTCGATGAAACGCACATCCCGCGCATGGGCGCGAATGAGTTCACGCAACGCATTGCGGCCGACCACTGCCACGCGTTTACCCGCCAGATCATCCAGGGTCACCGGAGCCTTGTTGCCGATGGCACAGACCAGCACAAAGGGGTTGATCAGGTACGGTCGGGTGAAGCGTATCTCGGCCTGGCGCTCGAGGCTGGGGGTGATCACGGCCATCAGGTCGATCTCGCCACGCTTCAACTGGTCAATCTGCTGGTTCAGCGACTCGCCACGCACCGGCTCGATACGCAACCCCGTGCGCAGGCTGATCCGGTCCAATACCTCGGCGCTGAGTCCAGTGAACCGGCCGTGTTCGTCCTCGAACGACAAGGGCGCAAAGTTGCGCATGAAACCGACCCTGACCCGTGGATGTTGATCCAGCCAGCGCTGCTCGCGGGAGCTCAGTTGCACCCGCTGGGTGTTAATGAAACTGCTGCCAGAGCTCCAGCGGCGCAGGATAGTCGTGCGCTCCTGCTCTGGAATCGCCGCCAGCGCTGCATCGATGATGCCCTGCAAGCGGACGTTGTCGGCACTGACCGCAAAGCCGAACGGGTTGACCTCCATCCGGGCGAACTGGGCCAGTTGCACATTGCTCAGGTAGTCGTTGTTGATCAGGTAGCTGGCACTGATGGAGTCGCCCAGGTAAGCATCCGCGCCCCCGAAGGCCACAGCCCCCATGGCGCTCAGGGTCGAGCGGTACAACTCCAGCCGGACATCGGGGTAAGCGGCCTGGACGGTCTCTGGCCGCAAATAGTGATCCAGCATCGCCACCCGCAGGTTGCCCGGATCAGCAGACAAACGTGCGCTGTCGCCCACCCGCGTGACCAGAATGGGCGCGTCCTCGGCATAGGCGCGTGACATCAACAATTGCGAGTCGGCGGCTTCGAATCCGTTGGCCGCCCCCAGCAGGTCGATCTCGCCCTGCTTCAACGCGTCAATCACTGCCTCGCGCGAGTCATAACGCGCCACTTCTACCTTGATGTGCAGTAATTGGGCGATCAGACCGGCAAAGTCAGCGGTGATGCCCTCAAAGTACTGGTCGTTGATGGTGTTTTCGAACGGTGGGTAGTCCGGTGCCGAGGCGCCGAGGCGCAAGCGGCCTTTCTCCCTCAGCCAGCGCCAATCCGCTTCATCCAGGTTGACCCGGTAACCCTCGACACTCGATCGCCCCTGCAGCCGCAGGGGTTCCGGCGTGACGCCAAGGCAGCTCAGCGCCCAACACAGGCTGACTCCTGTCAACACGACCCGCCAGGCGCGCGTGCTCACGGGCAGTCAAAGCAGATGGTTGCGTTGGGCGAAATCCCGTAGATGAACCAGGGACTGCACGTTGAGCTTTTCGATCAAGCGGGTTTTGTAGGTGCTGACGGTCTTGTGACTCAGGTGCATGCGCTCGGCAATTTCCTTGTTGCTGGAGCCACGGGCCAGGTGCTGGAAAATGGTCAACTCGCGGTCGGAGAGCCTGTCGATCATTTTCTGCTCGTCCATCTGTAGCAGGCTCTGGTTCACCGAACTGGTCTCCAGCCGGGGGAAATAGGTATAGCCAGACATCAGCGCCTTGACGGCCTTACACAGTTCATCCAGGTCGTTGGACTTTTCGACAAAACCCATGGCCCCGCCCCGCATGCAACGCTCGACATAAAACCTCGGCTCATGGGAGGTGAAGACCACGACGCGCGAGGGCAAGCGCTCGCGCTGCAGACGAGCAAGAAACTCCAGTCCGCTGAGCCCGGGCATCTGCAGGTCCAGCACCACCAGGCTGGGCGAATGCTCGCGAATCGTTTTCAGGGCATCAATGGCATTGGTTGCCTGCTCGACGGCCTGGAACAGCGGCTTGTTGTTAGCGTCCTTGAGTGCCCCAAGCACCATTTGCAGAGCAGCCCGAACAACCGGATGATCATCTGCGATCAACAGTGAACTCATGGCAACTCCTGTAAAAGTATCGCCCACGGCAAAAACATGGGCCGAATAGACACGGCCGCGCAATGACTATTGCACGGGAAAAGAGGAACGACTACCTGTCAGATATGACAGTTCAGACGAACGGCACTACGTCACCTGGAGGTTTTCAGGCGCGCAAACCACCCTGGTGCCAGGGTTGAGGGCGTTCGGAAAGGGGGATGGGCAGATCCACACGGCTCATCAAGCCCTCGAGGGTTTCCTGGTCTGGAACCCGGTCCTGGCTGATCCGCACGTTACCCGGCTGCGCGACAAACAACGCTGGCAGCCCGGCCTGCTGGGCATCGTAGATCAGTGCATGACGAATCTGCTGGTTGTCCTGGCAGAATGCCAGGGGATCCAGCCCGGTGCCGGTCGTCAGGGTGGCATTGATGATCACCAGGTCAAAGGGCTCACACCCGTACTCGACGACACTGAGCAGCTCATCGAGTGACTGCACGGGAGCAATCCGGTAGTAACCGAACTGATTCAGGCGGCGCTCGATTTTCATACGATGAAAATGCTCTTCATCGGCAATCAGGATACGTAAGGCTTTATTCGGCATAGTTGATCAACTCTGCAATAACAATGCGGCCAGTCTGCACTCAGCCATTTCGAGATAGTGTGAGACTAAGGGCAGCAGCGCAGGGTTTATGTAGGACTATTCTGAAAGGAACAGTTCCATTTCCATTTAACTTTTTTTCTGCGGGACCGATGACACCTGCAGCCAGCGCAGCAGGTCAGGGCCGCTCATGGGTCGGGCAAACAGATAACCCTGCCCCTGGCGGCAGTTCAATGCCAGCAGTTGCTGGCGCTGCGCTTCGGTTTCAATGCCCTCGATCACCACCGACATGCCCAATGCCTCGCCCAGCGCCAGGGTGCTGCCGATCACGGCGCGGCAACGTGGCTCGTCGTCCAGCGTGCGGACAAACTCACCGTCCAACTTGATTTCGTTGAATGGCAACTGGCACAGGCGCTGCAACGATGAAAAGCCGGCACCGAAGTCATCGATGGACAAGCGGCTGCCCATCATGCGCAGGCGCACCAGGCTTTCAATACTGGCGGCCGGCGCCTCCAGCAAGCCGCTCTCGGTCAGCTCGAACGTCAGGCAGCTGCCGGGGGTATCGTGCACCGCAAGAATGCCCTTGATGGTAGAAACCAGCTCGGGATTGGCCAACTGCATGGCGTGCAGGTTGAAGGCAATATTGAGTGTAGCGCCCTGCTCATGCACGGGCCGCAGCAAGGTCAGGGCCTGGTCGATTTGGCTGAACAGCAACTCATCCAGCAGCCCGAAGCGCTCCAGCACGGGCATGAACACCGCTGGCGACAAGGTCCCGCGAAAGGGGTGAAGCCAGCGGGCCAATACTTCCACGCCGCAGACTTCGCCGGTCAGCAGATTGAACTTGGGCTGGTAGAACGGTTGCAATTGCCCTTCTCGCAAGGCACTACGTACCTCGCTTTCACTGGCAGGCTCAGGCATGGGCGGCGCAATCACGTCGTCTCGAGGCCCCGTCAGGTGTTTTTCCAGCAACAGTCCCAGCGCTTGCGCGTGCAAGGGCTTACCGACATCTCCCAACAGCCTGAGCCCCGACAGCGAAACAATCTGGCGGACGGCACGACGCAAATCGGCTGACAACGAACTGCTGATGATGATCGACCCGACCAGCCCCGAACGTCCCGCGCGCTGAAAGAACTCCAGGCCGTCCATGCCGTCCATGCACAGGTCGCACAGGGCAATATCGACCGCGCCGACCGTTTGCAGCACGGCCAGCGCCTGAGCCCCGTCGGCGGCCTGGAACACTTCCTCGCACCCCAGTTGCTGGAGCGTCTTGACCGCCACAGCTCGCACAAAGGCATGATCCTCAAGCACCAGCACCCTGATCGGCAGTATCATTTTGGCGGCCCGCATCGTAGAAAGGTGACGCAATTATCCCGGTATGCCTGCCAAAACTATTTAGGAAACGTCCTAAAGCTTGTAGGAAATTTCCCAAGTACGTCGATTGCAAGAGCAACTGCCCGCGCGCCACTTGACAC
This sequence comes from Pseudomonas sp. Irchel s3h17, assembly GCF_900187505.1. Classification (GTDB taxonomy): domain Bacteria; phylum Pseudomonadota; class Gammaproteobacteria; order Pseudomonadales; family Pseudomonadaceae; genus Aquipseudomonas. Next base: position 246,489 of record NZ_FYDL01000005.1, on the reverse strand, counting down.
CCTCTCAGCCAGCCCGCTGCTCAAGTGTATCGGCCAGCCGCTCCATGGCCTGTTGCAACGCATCCACCGCCGCCGTCAGTTGCTCGCCATCTACCCCTTCGCAAGCACTCTCGAGGCGTTCGCAACATTGAATCAGCCCCTGGGCCTTGATGATCCGTGCCCCGCCTTTTACCCGATGAGCCAGCTCCGCAAGCCCCGAAACATCGTGCCGGGTAAACAGACTGAGGAGCCGCGACATGTCTTCTTCATTGCTGCTGGCCAGGTCCCCCAGCAGGCTCTTGATCAACGCCTCGTCGCCGCGGGTCAGTTGCTCGAGACTGGTGAGGTCGATGGTATCTGCCGGCGCGCGGCGCTCCTCTTCAGTCGGGACCGGCACGGTGTCCGGTGCAACACTCATCAGGCGCGCACTCAAATCACGCAGGCTGATGGGTTTGAACAGACAACCGTCCATGCCGGCTTCGCTACAGCGTTGTTTCTCCTCCGGTTGTGCGTTGGCGGTAAACCCCAGAATCAGCCCCGGTGTAATGCCCCGGGTGCGCTCCTCGCCGCGAATCGCCCGCGCGAGTTCATAGCCATTCATGACGGGCATGTTGCAGTCGGTGATGACCACGTCGAAATGCTGACTGCGCCAGGCCCGCAGGCCGTGGGCACCGTCCTGCGCCTCCTTGACCCGGTGCCCCAGGTACGTCAGCTGCTGTGAGACCAGCAGGCGATTGGCCGGGTAGTCATCGATGACCAGAATGTTCAACATCTGGCCTTGGGGGGAGGCCTGGCTCTTGGCCTGAACGCTTCGGGCCAAGGGTTCCAGGACGGGCAGCACCAACGTCACTTCAATCTGCGTGCCCTGCCCCAACACACTGGACAGCTCCAGCGTCCCCCCCATCATTTCGCACAAGGTGCGACTGATCATCAACCCCAGGCCGGAGCCGCTGCGAGCCGATTGAAGGTTGTTACTGGCCTGGCTGAACGGACTGAACAGCCGCTGCTGGTCCGCCTCGCATATCCCGCTGCCCGAATCCTCGATACGCACCACCACCCGCAGGCCTTGCCCATCGTCAACGGGTTCGCCTCTCACACTCAGGCGCACCTGGCCCTCTGCCGTGAATTTGATGGCGTTGCTCAACAGATTGGACACGACTTGCTTGAAACGCAGCGGGTCGATCAACACATCCTGGTTGGCGGCGGCATCCACCTCCAGGTGCACGTGCAGTTGTTTCTGTCGGGCCAGCCCGTCGAAAATCCTTGCCGCCGACTCCACCAGCGAGCGCAGGTTGGCACGCTCAGGCGCCAGCGACAGATGGCCCGATTCGATACGGGAGATGTCCAGAATATCGCCGATCAGCTCCAGCAATCCCCGCGCAGCCCCCGATGCCACCTCGATGGCGAAACGATCCATGACCCCTTGATCGGCTTTTTTCATCGCCAACTCAAGCATGCCGATCACCGCGTTCATCGGCGTGCGGATCTCGTGGCTCATGGTGGCCAGGAACGTGGTCTTGGCACGGTTGGCCTCGTCGGCTGCATCCTTGGCTTCACGCAATTGCTCCAGTAGCTGCTGGCGCTCACTGACGTCGATCCAGCCACCGATCATGCCGCTGACATGCCCGTCGCTGCCGCGATACGGCAACATCCAGTGATAAATCGTGCGCACGTCGTGTTCAGACAGGGTCAATTGGCGGTCCCGCACACGCGGCAGTCCCTCCTCCATCACCTGCAGGTACTCCTGGTGAAAAGCCCTGGCTTCGACCACGTTCTTGAGCTGGCCGGTAATCACCGTCTGGCCGATCACCGCCTCGCGCTCAACCCCGAACACTTCCAGATAACCGTTGTTGCAGGCCATCATGCGCCCTTGCCGATCCCGCACATAGATCGGATGCGGCGTGCCATCGATCAATACACGCATGAACTCCAACTGATCGTTGAGCGCACGCTCGACCTGCTCGCGCTTGCGCATCAACACCCGCAGGTAGCCAATCCAGCCCAGCGCCACCAGCAACAACAACCCGGCAATGGAAAACCCCTGGATGATCGTCGATCGGTAACGCAACCAATAGCTGTCATCAACCACCGCCCCACTGCGCCAGCGATTGGTCAGTTCGTCCATCTCCTCCGGCGGGATACTGAACATCGCCTTGTCGAGGATCGAGAACAACTCTGGCGAGTCGCGAGCCGTGGCAAAGGCCATATGGGCCGACGAAGTGCCCACTGTGCTGGTGATCTGCAACTGATCGCGAAATTGCCGGGAAATCATGTAACGCGCACTGATCAGCGAACTGACCGTCGCATCGGCCTCGCCACTGGCAACCATGTTCATGGCTATCTGGGCATTGTCCGCGATCAGCACGCGAATGCCGGGATAGCGCTCGGCAACCATGTCCTTGATAGCGCTGCCGCGGGTCAGCACCAGTCGCCGACCGTTCATGTCGTCCAGGGTCGCCGGGGCGTCGGCGAAGGTCCGGTTCACCAGTACATAGGGCGTGTTCAGGTAAGGACGGGTGAAACGCAACGCGTGTTCGCGCTCGAGACTGGGGGTCAGGGAAACCAGCACGTCCGCTTGCTTCGATTCGATCCGCTCGATGAGTTCGGGCACCGAAAAGCCTTGTTGAATATCGAATTTCAAGCCCGTACGCAGCGTCAGCCGGGCCAGCACATCGGCCGCAACCCCTCGGAACTCGCCTTCGCGACTGAAGAACGACAGGGGCACAAAACTGCCATCCACCGCCACTCGCACCCGGGGGTGGGCGTTGAGCCAACGCTGCTCGCTGGCAGTGAAATGCACCCGATTTCTTCCTGAGAGGCTGGCACCGCCGGCATTCCAGCGACGCAGGATATTCAGCCGCTCGTCCGTGGGAATGGCTGCCAGCGCAGCATTGATGATTCGCCTAAGACGCTGGTCGTCGCGCCTCAAGGCGAAGGAAAAATCGTTGACTTCCATGCGCGAGAAATCAACCAACTGGACGTTGTTCAGGTAGTTTTTGAGAATCAGGTAATTCGCACCGATGGCATCACCGATGTACACGTCTGCCTGGCCAAACGCGACCGCACCGATAGCGCTCAGGGTCGATGGATACAGTTGCAGGCGGGCCTTGGGATAGAAGGCCTGCACCTGTGCCGGAGGCAGGTAGTAATAGACCATCGCCAGGCGCTTGTCCGCCAGGTCCGCCGTGACATCCTGTGTCTCGTCGGTGCGGCTGACCAGCGTTGGCTGGTCATCGGCATAGGCGCTGGACAGTACCAGTTGCGGATCTTCGGCCTCGAAATCGTTGGAGGTCCCGAGAAAATCGATCTGCTGCGTTTTCAGCGCCTTGATCACTTCTTCACGGGAGCCGTAGCCCTGTACCTTGATGTCAACCTGCAGTAGCTGACCGAGCAACTGCGCGTAGTCAGCGCTCAGGCCTTCGTAGTCATTGCCATTGTTGGTAATACCGAACGGTGGGTACTCCGGGGCCGAGGCGCCCAGCACCAGCGTTCCCTTACTGCGTAACCAGAGCCAGTCACTGTCGTCGAGCACAACGTGATAGCCGTCGACACTGGAGCGCCCCACCAGGTTGTAGGCTTGCGGTCCGGCCCGCAACATACCGGCCGACAGCGACAAGAGCACAAACACGGCAACCGGCAGACACTTTCGAAGGGAGGGCATCTAGATCAGGTTATTACGTTTGGCGAAGTCGGCCAGGTAGACCACCGACTTGACGTTGAGCTTCTCGATCAATCGGGTTTTGTAGGTGCTGATGGTCTTGTTGCTGAGCAACATGGCGTCGCCGATCTGCTTGTTGCTCAGGCCGTTCGACAGTTGCTGCAAAATGGTCAGTTCGCGGTCGGTCAGACTCTGGATCAACTCAAGATCGGTGGCCTGGATATCGCTGCGACGGACCGAACTGCAGGACAGGTTCGGGAAAAAGCTGTAGCCATCCATGATCGCCGAGATGGCCCTGCGCAGTTCGTCCGCATCCTCGGTCTTGGAGATATAGCCCGCGGCGCCCGCCTTCATGCAGCGCATGGCGTAAAGCTGCGGCGCCTGTGACGTCAACACGAGAATCTTGCCGGGCAGGCGCAGTGCGCTGATCCGGCTGATGACCTCCAGGCCGTCCAGCTTGGGCATGGCGATGTCGAGGATTATCAGATCCGGAGTGTGCTCGCGAGCCAGTTGCACGGCATCGGCGCCGTTATCCGCCTCGGCGACCACCTTGAAATGCACCTGCTCCAGCAGCATCCTGACTGAAGAACGAATGAACGGATGATCGTCCACAACCATCGCTTTATACATACAAACCTCTGTAAAACTGGCCGGAACAGACCAAAAGGGAAAGCGTTCCTGGCTGAAAACCGCCCATCATGCATGAACTCGAAGTACCTTCCTAAGCGCAGTGTAGGAAGTTTCCCGATTTTTTCAGTGAGTCCGTCGCTCCCGCCCCGATGCCCAAGTGCGACCCGCTGACCATCGCTCAAAGGCCTGGCAGGTCATGGGCCGTGCCAGAAAGTAGCCTTGACCGGTCTGACAGCCCATCGCGATCAGGGCGTCACAGATACCCCGGCTACTGACCCCTTCGATGACCAGGTCCATCCCCAATGAGCGCCCCAGCGCCAAGGTGCTGGCAATGATTGCCCGGTTGTGGGGTTCCAGGGGCCTCTGCACGCACCCACCGTCCAGTTTGATCTGGCTGAACGGCAGATGGCATAGCTGCTTGAGCGAAGAGAAACCCGAGCCAAAATCATCGATCGCCAAGCCGCAGCCCAGGCCACGCAATTGCAACAGGTTGTGCTCGACGCTCGCCGGTAAATCGAGCAAGCCATTTTCGGCCAGCTCGAACGTTAAGGAAGCACCTGGAAGCTGATGATGTTGCAAGGCTCGCCGGACATGCTCGATCAACTCAGCACTGGCCAATTGAGAAGCATGCAGGTTGAACGCCAGTTCCAGCGCCCGGCCTTGAGCACGCAAGGTCTTGACCAGGCTCAAGCCTTGATCGAACAGTTGCTTGAACATATCGTCGATCAGGTCGTACGCCAGCACGGCCGCCAGGAAATCATTGGGTAGCAGCACCCCTCGCGAAGGGTGTTCCCAGCGCGCCAATGCTTCGGCCCCGACCAGGGCGCCACCGTTCAACATCACCTTGGGTTGATACCAGGCGCGAAACTGACCCCGGTCCAGGCCGTGCCTGACCTCCGATTCGCTGGGCAGTGCCGGTTCCGTCCGCCGTGCAGACAAGGGCATCCGTCGGCCGTGGCGATAGCGATGCAACACCGCCTGCAGCTCCCGCAACAGCATGGTTTGCCCCAGCACGCCGAGCATTTCCAGGCCGGACAGCGAAACCATTTGCCCGACGGCACGGTGCAGCTCCAATGGCAGCTCACCGTACAAGGCCACCGCGCGGACCCGGCCCGAGGCACTGGCGCCATGCAGGAACTCCAAACGCTCCAGCGCCCGGTTGCTCACATCACACAAGGCCAGGTCCACACCGTCCGCCTCATGGAGCCGCACCCATGCCTGTTCCGCCGTGCAGGCGTGCAAGACCTCGCCCACCCCCAGCCGATGTAGCATGTGGGTGAGTGTGTCACGCTGAAATCCCTGATTGTCCAGCACCAGCACCCGGGGAGTGTCCATAGGCCTCAAGTACATTGAAAATCGAATGTGCAGATACTGGCAATCTGAACCCTATTTGCAGGAAGGATCTGTCCTACAGAAACGTAGGAAATTTCCCAAGCAATGCATCAGTCCGTGGTACTCGGGCTCCAGAACGCTTGTTGCACCAACGGCGAGAGGCTCAGCCGCGCCACCAGAGCGTCCAGTTCATCGCCATCCACCGATGTCGTGGCGAGGGTGGCTTCGATTTCCACTTCTTCGCTGCCAAACGCATGCACGTCGACATCGCTGGCCGGATAGTTGCTGCGCTCAAGCTCAGCCTCGAGCAAGGCAAACACCGCCTTTTGCCGGGAGCGTTGGGCAATCACATAGACAATGTTGGTCACCTCGGCCGAAATGACGTCCAGCGGTTGGCGGTTGATGTTGTTGACGATCGGTCGCAGCAAGGTGTTTGCCGCCAACACAAACAAGGTGCCGAGCAAGGCTTCCAGCACCAGGTCGGCACCGGCACAGGCGCCGACCGCTGCCGAAGCCCAGAGGGTGGCGGCGGTATTCAGGCCGCGAACGTTACCCTCTTCGCGCATGATCACCCCCGCACCGAGGAATCCGATGCCGGACACCACATAGGCGATCACCCTGACCGCCCCGTCGGCGCCACCGAGTCGGTTGGCCGTGTCGACGAAAATCGCCGCGCCCACGGCGACCAGCACATTGGTGCGCAGGCCGGCGGTACGCTGGCGGTACTGGCGTTCGAAACCGATCAGCCCGCCGAGAATGAACGCGGCACTGAGGCTGACCAGGGTGTCGACCATCGAGGTCAGGTTGATGTTATTGATGGCTTGCATGGGGTATTCCCTTCTCGTTTCGCGTCATGCCCGGGAGCGGACGCTGAGCGCCCACGACGGTTCCATCCGCAGTGTGGGGAACGGTCATGAACAACTGGCGTGTCGACAATAAAGACTGTCGATGAGAGGGGCATCGGGGACGGCCGGCATAGGCCGTGAGCGGGATGCCGCTGCTCGCTTGGGTGGCGAGACAACGGCACAGAACGTTGCGCGTTATCTTGCCGGGGAGTGGCCGGCTATCGAAACCGGCCGACAACTGTCACTGGAACACGTGGCCATTGTGGGCCTCCGAACAGGATGAAAACGCGCGCAGCTTACGCCGCAGGTACACCAAGAGCAAACCTGGATAAACACCCCGGGTATCAATATCGTTGGTGTTCAGCACAGGTTCAGATTCAGGCCGTAGAACTCCCTCGCGGGCAGGCCCGCGAGGGGTTGATACCTCAGGAAGCGGCGGCGTCGGGCTTGTGTGCGACAAAGCGCATCATCCATTCGGCGACGGTCGCGCCGTGGTGGTCATGGACCAGGCTGGCCACGCCCTGCTGGTAGATCTGCTCGCCAAGGTTCTGCTGGCGGATGTCCAGCAACGCCCGGGAGTAGTCATGAATGAACTCCGGATGCCCCTGGAAGCACAGCACCTGGTCGTTGATGTGGTACGCCGCGTACGGGCAGAAATCGCTGGAGGCGATCACCGTAGCGTTTTCCGGTAGCGCGGTGACCTGGTCCTGGTGGCTGATCAACAGCGTCAGCTCTTCTCTCACCGGGTTCATCCAGGGCGCCTTGGCCGCCAGTTTGTAATTGTGGGTGCCAACCCCCCAGCCCTGGGTTGCCCGCTCACTCTTGCCGCCCAGCAACAGGGCCAGCAGTTGATGGCCGAAGCACACGCCCAGCAGTTTGTCGCCGCGCTCATAGCGCGCCAGCAGGTAAGTCTTGAGGGTCTGGATCCAGGGATCGGTGCCGAACGAATCGGCCTTGCTGCCGGTGACCAGATAAGCGTCGAAACTCAGCTCGTCGCTTGGGTACTGGCCCTGCATCACGTTGTAGACCGTGAACTCGGCAGCGATGGGTTGCTGCGAAAACAGACGCTGGAACATCTGCCCGTAACCCTGATATTGATCGACCAGTTCCGGACGCAGGATGTCGGTTTCCAGAATGCAGATGCGTAACGACATAGAAAGTACCTGACACGATAAAGGCAATAGCGCACACACCAGAGCCTGCCTTGAAACCCGGGGTCAAGGCAAGCCCGGCGCATGCCGCTAACCGGTCAGAACCGTTCGCCGCTGGCCGCTTTTTCCAGCAACAGGGCCGGCGGTGTGAAGCGCTCGCCATATTGTTGTGCCAGATACCGGGCACGGGCGACGAAGTCTTGCACGCCGTACTGGTTGATGAACTGCAACGCGCCCCCCGTCCACGCGGCGAAGCCGATGCCGAAGATCGAGCCGATGTTGGCGTCGGCGGTCGACAGCAGCACGCCCTCCTCCACGCAGCGCACGGTTTCGATGGCCTGCACGAACAGTAGGCGATCACGCACGTCCTGTGGCGAAATCTGCCCGTCAGCCTGCTCGAAACGCGTTTTGAGTCCCGGCCACAAATGCTTCTGGGCACCCGCCGGGTACTCGTAGAAACCGCCACCCGCCGCCTTGCCCGGACGCTTGTACTCGTTGAGCAGCAGATCGATCACGGCAAACGCCGGATGTTCGGTCAGCGGTTTGCCTTCGGCTTGCAGGTCCTTGGCGGTCTGCTGCCGAATGTGGCTCATCAGGCTGAGGGAAACTTCGTCGGAAATCGCCAATGGACCAATGGGCATCCCGGCCTTGCGCGCTTCGGTTTCAATCATCGGCGCCGCTATGCCCTCGCCGAGCATGGCGATCCCTTCGTTGGTAAACGTGCCGAACACCCGCGAAGTGAAGAAACCCCGGCTGTCGTTGACCACAATCGGGGTTTTCTTGATTTGCAGGACGAAATCGAAACCACGGGCCAGGGTTTCGTCGCTGGTATTGGCACCCTTGATGATCTCCACCAGGGGCATTTTTTCCACCGGACTGAAGAAGTGCAGGCCGATGAATTTCGACTGGTCCGGGACCGCGGTCGCCAGGCCGCTGATGGGCAAGGTCGAGGTGTTCGAGGCAATCACCGCGTCCGTACCGACGACGCTGTGTGCGGCCGACGACACGCGGGCCTTGAGTTCACGGTCTTCGAACACCGCTTCGATGACCAGGTCGCAACCGGCCAGGTCGGCATCCTGCCCGGTGGTCTGGATCCGCGCCAGGGTGGCGTCTCGTTGCTCGGCGCTCAGTTGGCCACGGGCAACTTTTTTGTCCAGCAACGCTGCCGAATGGGCCTTGCCCTTCTCGGCAGCCGCCAGGCTGATGTCCTTGAGCACCACATCTATCCCGGCCACCGCGCTGACATAGGCAATCCCGGCGCCCATCATGCCGGCCCCCAGCACCCCGAGCTTTTTCGTCACGTGCGGTGCAAACCCTGCGGGGCGCGAACCACCGGCGTTGATTTCGTTGAGCTGGAACCAGAAGGTGCCGATCATGTTTTTCGCCACCTGGCCGGTGGTCAGTTCGGTGAAATAACGGGCTTCGATCAACTGCGCGGTGTCGAAATCAACCTGGGCGCCCTCGACTGCCGCACAGAGGATTTTCTCAGGCGCCGGCATGCAACCCTGGGTCTTGCTGCGCAGGATCGACGGTGCGATGGCCAGCATTTGCGCGACTTTAGGGTGCGATGGCGTACCGCCCGGGATCTGGTAGCCCTTCACATCCCAACGCTGCACTGCCGCCGGGTTGGCGAGAATCCAGGCCCGGGACTTGGCCAGCAATTCAGCGTGATCCGCCGCCAGTTCGTCGATCAACCCGGCTTGCAGGGCTTGCGACGGGCGGACTTTCTTGCCTTCGAGCAGGTAAGGCAGCGCCTTTTCCAGGCCCAGCATGCGCACCATGCGCACCACCCCGCCACCGCCCGGCAGCAGGCCGAGGGTCACTTCCGGCAACCCGATCTGCACCGAGCCGTGGTCCAGGGCCACACGGTGATGGCAGGCCAGGCAGATCTCCCAGCCACCCCCCAGCGCTGCACCATTGATCGCGGCTACCAGCGGCTTGCCAAGGGTTTCCAGGGCGCGCAGCTGGCCTTTAAGCTGCAACACACTGTCGTAGAAGGCCTTGGCTTCAGGCTTGCCAACCTTGATCAGTTCGTTGAGATCGCCGCCGGCAAAGAAGGTTTTTTTCCCGGAGGTGATGATCACCCCGGCGATGGAATCCTTGTCGGCCAGCAAACGCTGGACGCAGTCGGCCATGGCCTCGCGGTACACCGCGTTCATGGTGTTGGCGCTCTGGCCCGGCATGTCGATGGTCAGGACCACAATCCGGTCCGACCCCTTTTCGTAACGAATGGCATCAGTCATCAACAGGTTTCCTTGAAGTCGGGGGGCTCAGTAGCGTTCGATGATGGTGGCAATGCCCATGCCGCCGCCCACACAGAGAGTTGCCAGGCCGTAGCGCAGCTGACGCACTTCCAGCTCATCGAGCAAAGTGCCGAGAATCGCGCAGCCGGTGGCGCCCAACGGGTGGCCCATGGCGATAGAGCCGCCGTTGACGTTGACCCTGGCCGGATCGATGGCCATGTCCTTGATGAACTTGAGCACCACCGAGGCGAAGGCTTCATTGACCTCGAACAGGTCGATGTCCTCGACCCGCAGCCCGGCCTTGGCCAACGCCTTGCGGGTGGCCGGCGCGGGGCCGGTGAGCATGATGGTCGGGTCGGTGCTGGTGACGGCCGTGGCGACGATTCGTGCCCGCGGCTGCAGCCCCAGCGTCCGGCCACAGGCTTCGGAGCCGATCAGCATCAGTGCCGCACCGTCGACAATCCCGGAACTGTTGCCCGGTGTATGCACGTGATGGATGCGCTCCACGTGGCTGTAGACCCGCAACGCCGTGGCGTCGAAGCCCATCTGCCCGATCATCTCGAAACTCGGCTTGAGTTTGCCCAGGCCTTCGAGGGTCGAGTCGGCGCGGATGAACTCGTCATGATCGAGCAGGACAATGCCATTCTGATCCTGTACGGGCACCAGGGACTTGCTGAACGAGCCGTCTGCCCGCGCCCGTGCAGCCTTCTGCTGGGAATGCAGGGCAAAGGTGTCGACGTCATGCCGGCTGAAGCCCTCGAGCGTGGCGATCAGGTCGGCGCCCACGCCTTGCGGGGTGAAATGGGTGTGCAGGTTGGTCTGCGGGTCCAACGCCCAGGCACCGCCATCACTGCCCATCGGCACGCGGGACATGGATTCGACGCCACCGACCACCACCAGGTCCTCGAAGCCGGAGCGCACTTTCATCGCGCCGAGGTTCACCGCCTCGAGGCCCGATGCGCAGAACCGGTTGATCTGTACCCCGGCGACGCTGACATCCCAGTCCGCTACCAGCGCCGCGGTCTTGGCGATGTCGGCACCCTGGTCGCCCACCGGCGTGACACAGCCCAGTACGATGTCATCGACCTGGCTGGTGTCGAGCTGCGTACGCTGCTGCAGGGCCACCAGCAGACCGGCCACCAGATTCACCGGCTTGACACCGTGCAGGGCGCCATCCGCCTTGCCACGGCCACGGGGCGTGCGTATTGCATCGAAAATCAAAGCTTGGGTCATGACATCCTCATACTGCCGGGCAGGTGAAAGATCAGCGAGTCCTCACCTTAGGCCCAGCAGCGGCGGATTCAATGACCGAAGCGCTCAACGGCCTTGACGGTCACGCTCAGACGGACGGTAGTCTGCTATCGGATTAACCGTTTCAGGTCAGCGAACTGTCTAGCAAAAGGGCGGCAAAGCAGCTGGCAATAGGCCTCATGCTTTTTTAGTAGCAATTTGCGCTTGCTTGATACGAAATGGATCTAAACCACAGCCGGCGGGGCCCCTAAGGTGAAACGTACGAGGTTGTCGTCGGGTTTTGCCGAGGCACCCGTGATGAGAAGGGAATTACAGCGCTTTGCCGTCATGGAGAAATGCAGGCAAGCATTCGACGCTCAGGAAATAACAAAAAAAGGCGGTCAGCCATGTTCAAACAATCGAAAGTGCGTCAAGCCGGGCTCATTCTATTCGCCACCACGCTGCTCCTCATTTTGCCGAACCTGACCAAGGTCATCGGATAATCGGGCAGGATTGTTTGCGGTACCTTTCTGAAAAAACCGAAGTGCTCGCTTTCCGGCTCCGTGTGCGTGTGCCAACCTTGGTGACACGACCACAACCGGATGGCGATCACTTGAGAGCGCTTCTTTTGCTTGGGGCCTTGCTGCTCAGCACGCCCTTGTATGCCGCGCAACTGGTGCTCGACCTGGGCACCGGCAGTCGTACCTGGAAAACCGAGGAACTGCTCAAGCATCCTCGGGTGCAAACCATCACCATCGCTGACGACGTCTCCTACAAGCGCACCATGAGTTATCGCGCGGTGCCGTTGGCGGCGTTGTTGACCGGCGTACAGGCCAACGACCATGTGCAGGCGGTGGCCCTGGACGGGTTCGCCGCCGAATTGTCGGCAGCACCCCTGCTCGGCACCACCGGCTCGCGGGCGTGGCTGGCGATCGAAGACCCGGCCGAGCCGTGGCCGGCATTGTCGGAGGGCAAACCGGGCGCCGGTCCGTTCTACCTGGTGTGGACCGACCCTGAGGCCGGGCGTATCAGCCCCGAGCAGTGGCCTTTCCAGGTGGCTCGCATCCAGCGCCTGGCGCCGGTCGCACAACGCTTCCCTGCCCTGCTGCCGGATCCCGCGCTGGCTACCAGTGACCCGGTGAACCGGGGCTTCGCGCTGTTCCAGAAGAACTGCCTGGCCTGCCATCGCCTCAATGGTGCCGGTGATGCGCAGTTCGGCCCGGACCTGAACATTCCCTACAGCCCGACCGAGTACTTTGGCACGGACTTCCTCAAGCGCTATATCCGCGACCCGCAAAGCCTGCGTCAATGGCCACAGGCGAAAATGCCGGGGTTTTCGGCCAGCGTGTTGACCGATGAGGAGCTGACGATGCTGGTGGACTATCTGAAGCATATGGCGGGACGAAAGGTAAAACCGTAATGGCAAATGAAAACGGCCGACCCTGAGGTCAGCCGTCGCTGAGTGTTGTCGCTGTTCATAGTGTTATGCGAGTAGCCCTCGTACCTCCTGCTTGACGCCCCAACCCTCGATAATGCCGCCCAATGGCCCGACCACCGCCTCGAAGTCCTGTTCGAAATCACCGATGCCGCCATAGGTGGCGTACATCACCTTGCTCAGCTCCAGATGCCAGGCGCCGTCGTCGCGCACACTGATCTGTGCATTCAAGGATTCACCGCGAAAATGTCCTGCCGCCCTGCGTGCCCGCTCCTCGTCCGGGAAAATGGCGTAGAACTCGATGGGATGGAACCGGGAAAAATCAAAACCGCCTTCTTTCATGCGGCGCAGCACGCTGCTGCTGATGTCTTCTTGATAGGCTGTGCTCATGAAACGTCCTCCTTAAACCATGGATAGACTTTCCGTACTCCCTGCGCCCGCAACCGAATGGTGAGAGCGATACGGCATAGAAAATGCCGCCGGGAAACAAGCATGTAGCTGACAAGACCAGACCTTAGCGATCCATTCGCTGATCTCGATTGCAGAGTAGCCTCAAGTCAGAGCGCCTGCCAAGGCCTGGTTGCGGGAAGGGTTCAAGAAATCAGGGAGATGCTGAGGATTTGGATGCTGTTCTGCTCTTTCAGGCTTTTGAGCGTGGGATCCTCGATACGCCCCTCCAGATCATTGAGGTCCAGTTCGGCCGGGACCGGGAGGAATCTGGTGCGGATCAATTGCGCCGCCTTTTCCATATCAGGCTTTTGCTCACAGTCAAAATGCTCGACAGTTTGCACACCATGATTATCAACAAAGGTGATTGCCCACTTTTGCATCGGTACCTCCTCGATAAACCCCTCATATGGGCTTACTACCATCTCGACACCGAATTGCCGGTAATCGTTCCCACTGTCGATGGCTGTAGGAGCGCGGGTGCTCGCGATGTACCCAATAGCGACGCGTTTATTCAGACAGTACGCGTTATCGTTGACGTCCATCGCAAGCGCTCGCGCCTACACCCAGTCCTCACTTCTCGGCGCGCTCTTTCAGGGACTTCAAGGTATTGAACGGTGCATCGACCACAAACTTGTTGGCCACCATCGCCGGCACGCTGCCACCCGGCTCGGTATGCACCTGATAGGTCACTTCGACTTGGTCGCCTTTCGGGACAAACTTCCAGAACCCCTTGACCTGCGCGACCCGGACAAAGCCTTTTTCTTGCGCAATGTACTTCGGCATACCTTCGAGGTTACGGGTCAGGCTGCCATCGGCGCTCTCGACGGTAGTGACCTGCAGTACCGAGTCACGCGGGGTGACCGGCCAAGGTGTATTGAACTGGGTGTAGGTCCAGCTCTGATCGCCTTCATGCTTGAGCAGTTTCTGGGTCTTGCATTCATGAATCCAGGCACAGGCGCCTGACACGTCATCCTGCAGCGCGCGCAGCTTGGCGACGGTGGTCTTCATCAGGGTGACGCCCTGATAGGACTTGTAGTCGGAGCCGGGCATTTCACTCAGGGAGATCTTGATACCGTCTTCATTCTTGGCGACCGTCCAGCTTTCAGCCTGAGCGGCGGTCGAGGCCAGTACGGCGGTCAAACCACACAACACAGCGATACGATGCAGCGAACCCATAGTCTTATTCCTTATTGTTGAAAGTCCGTTCGTTGAACACACTACGCCGCGGTCATTTGCTCCCACCAACCGAGCAACCTGATCGCCTCTTCACTGCTGGTACCACAGACTTCGACATCCGCCTGAAACGAACCGCACACTGCGGGTCGTTCGGGCTGGCCGAAAATGCTGCACAGATTATCGACAGACAGTTGCACGCAACGTTCTCCTGCAGCCTTGCCATTTGGCATGCCGGGAATCGGGGTGCTGATGGAAGGGGCAATGCAACAGGCGCCACAGCCTTCTCGGCATTTCATGACGTCAAGTTCCTCGCGACGGCTAATGTGTTGAATGACATGGGCTAGAGTAACCGCTAAAACAGTCGTTTGAAATTGGCTCGATCGCGGTTTTTCACGCAAATGCGCGTGACCGGTCAGTCGTGCGACAAAGCGTCGGGGCGTTGGGTCACACCGCTCACTGATTGAACTGAAATTCCAGCGCCGCGCCCTCGACTTCCCGCCGATCCTCATTGCGCATCTGCAATTGCAGTTCGTTGGTAATCAGCCGGCCATTGAGCTGAAATTTGCTTTCTTCCTTGGGTTTTTCACCAAACAGCGGCGGCAGCAAGGGGGCTCGCCTGACCAGGGGCAGGCTGCCAATCGGCTGCAATTGCCTGACCATATCGGATGGCAGACTCAAATCCACATTGGTCGATGGCAGCTCAGTGGTCCTGACCACCTCACTGGCGGCCCTGGATTTGGAGGCAATAGGCGGGCGCTCTTTTTGCGGCGCCGGTTTCTTCGCCGCATGCGCCTGGTTCACCGGCTCAACTGTCGTTGCAGCAGTGCTCACTGTACTTTGCTCAGCGGATGCCGCCAGCGCCTCATCCGGGCTCAAGACACTCAACAGACAAGCCAACACCAGACCAGCAGGAAAAATCGCGTTCATGACCCTACAGCACTAACGGCAGAGGGCCATATGCTCGCTTGTTGCAAGGTCGCTGACAAGCGTCCATCGCGATTGACCCGGTCCGCCCCTCAAAAGCCGCTGGCGGTTTCCTGGCAAAGCTGGGTGGCAAGCATGCCGAGCGTCATCAGCGCCCGCTCGGCCTCACGGTTCCAGGGGGTCCCGCAATTGAGGCGGATGCAGTGGTTGAACTGCTCGGTATTGCTGAAGATCAGCCCTGGCGCGATGCTGATGCCCTGCTGCAACGCCCGCACATGCAGCTCCTGGGTATTGACCCGCCCCGGCAGGCTGACCCACAGGATGAATCCGCCCGTGGGCCGGGTCATCTGCGTGCCTTCCGGAAAATACTGCTGCACGGCCAACTGGAAGGCGCTGAGGTTCTTGCGGTATTCCTGGCGAATGTAACGCAGGTGCCGATCGTAACCGCCGTTCTCCAGATAAGCCGCGATCCCCATCTGCGTCACGCTGCACGCCGAGTGCGTGCTGAAGGTCTGCAAGCGCTGGATTTCCTGCTGATACTTGCCGGCAATCATCCAGCCGATACGCACGCCCGGCGACAAAGTCTTGGAAAAACTCGAGCAGTAGATCACCCGATCCAGCCGGTCATAGGCCTTCAGGGACTTGGTGCGCCCCTGCTCGAACATCAATTCGCCGTAGATATCGTCTTCGACCACCTGGATATCGAAATCCGACGCCAGGCGCAGCAGCTGTTTCTGCCGCTCTTCAGGCATGGTGCCACCCAATGGGTTGCTCAGGCGCGTGGTCAGCACCAACGCCTTGATCGACCATTGGTTGGCGGCCAGCTGAAGTGCTTCCAGGCTCATGCCCGTGGCGGGGTCGCTGGGGATCTCAATCACCTTGAGCCCGAGCAGGTCGGCCAGTTGCAACAAACCGTAGTAGGTCGGCGACTCCGCGGCGATCAAGTCGCCGGGACGGGTCAATACCCGCAGGGACATCTGCAAGGCATCGACACAGCCGTGGG
Organism: Pseudomonas sp. Irchel s3h17; assembly: GCF_900187505.1. GTDB lineage: Bacteria > Pseudomonadota > Gammaproteobacteria > Pseudomonadales > Pseudomonadaceae > Aquipseudomonas. The sequence goes on along the minus strand of NZ_FYDL01000005.1, from coordinate 230,433 downwards.
TAATTACCACTTCGCTAGGATCAACCACTACCCCGGCATCACGCATGCGGATCGCCACCTGGCGCCGCAAGGGCTCGAAGCCCGGGCTGAACATGTAACTGAACGCCCGCGGACTGTGAAAGCGCGTGACCTTGGCCAATTGCTGGTGCAGTGCCCGTACCGGCAGGTAGTCGACACTGGGCACCGCGGCCCCCAGCGGGAACACCCCTTCGCGGCGCGATTCCACCAACACTTGCTGAATGATGCTGCTGCGGGTCACCAGGCCAGGACGCTCGACACGGGCGATATCCGGGGTCGGCGCTGTCAGTGCCGGAGTCTGGTGCACGTAATAGCCCGATTGCGGACGCGCGCGGATCAGACCCTGATCTTCGAGATTGGCATACGCCTGAAGCACGGTCGCATGGCTGACATTGAGCTGCGAACTCATCTTGCGTACCGAGGGAACGCGTTCGCCGGGCTGATAGACCCCGCGCCGGATATCCTCAGCGAGCTGCTGAGCGATACGTTGATAGAGCAAAAGATTGGTCATGACGCAGCACTCGATTTCACGGGCATTTTATTCTTGTGTGAAACACTACCGGAACAGTTTGGAAGTGTACTGGGACAGTTACTACAATAGTCGACCATACAGTGCAGTGTCAGCAAAAACTGTACTGTTTTGTGGAGCCTTTCGCAGGCATAAAAAAACCCGGCACCTCTGAGGGGGCCGGGTTTTCCAGTGACGCCGACCTTAGCGGGCGGCGCCTAGCTGGCCTTTTTCATCGGAGAAGACAATTTCAACCCGACGGTTCTGCGCGCGGCCGCGCTCGGACGCGTTGGCCTCCACCGGGTATTCATCGCCGTAGCCTTCGACCTGAATGCGTTTGTCGTCAATCCCCAGGTCCATCAGCATGTTCGCCACTGCCTGGGCGCGATCGCGGGACAGTTTACGGTTCTCCTGCTTGCCTCCCGTGCTGTCGGCGTAACCCTCGATGCGGACCACGCGCTTGGGATTGAGCTGCAGGAACTGCACAATCTTCAATACGGTCCGGTTGGCCGAACTCTTCAGCTCCGCCTCACCGGTGTCGAACAACACATCCCCGAGCGTCATCACCAGGCCGCGATCGGTCTGGGTCGTCGCCAGGCTGATGATTTGCTCCTCCAGCCATTTGCCCTGTTGCTGCACGCTGAGCAACTTGGCTTCGCGCAACGCCAGTTGCAGGCGCTGACGCTCCAGCTCAAGCTTGGCCGCCCGCTCCTCATTGAGCACTTTCTCGCTGTGCTGGCGGGCAATTTCGCTGTAGCGCTGACTCAGGTAGGCGTAGTGCTGCACATCCGCACCACTGCCCCAGTAGCTGGACAGGCGATCGGCCCGCGCCAGGGATTCACCGGCACGAATCACGTCCTTGGGGGCAATGCGCAATACGTTCGAGTCTTCCTTGACCTTCTGGAAATCGGCGCTGGCCTGTTGCAAGGCGACGTCACTGTGCTGGCCCGCGCAACCGTAAAGGCCGACCAGCAACACCCCACCCAATACTCCGCTCTTCAGGTTCATTGGGCGTCTCCCAGCTGCTTGCGCAGGCGAGCGATGCGGGTATTGAGCACGTTGAGTTGTTCCTGGCTTTTCAGGGTCAGAACCTTGGCCTCTGCCAGGCGCGCATCCAGCTCGGCCTGTTCGGCCTGCATGCGGGCGTCCTTGAACGACTGATCGGCCATATCGGCCTTGGCCCGGCTGTACTTGTCTTCAGCCAGTTTCAGCTCGGGCACTTCCCCGGCGGTTGCCCCGACGGCGGCAGCCTGTTCCAGGGCCTGCCCGGTCAGGCGCATTTGTTCATTCGGCGCCGGATCGGCTGCACAACCCGCCAGAGCCGTAACGGCCAGGGCAGCGAAAAGAGGTCGAATAGTCACTAAAAATCCCTACTGTTTTGGGGTGCTGACGGGCTGTTTCAAATGTGCTTTCCAGCGCTCCAGATTGCGCTGTAGCACAGCCTCCGTCAGACCGGACGCGGGCAATTCTGTCATCTTTTTGGCCAACTGTCCGCGCAACCATGGATCGTTGCAGGCCGAGTTGTGAGAAATGGCCAGGAACAGCCCGGGCTTGTCGATCGGTTGCGGGTCAGCCTGCACATCGTTGGCGATGCTCAATGTCTGCGCCATGGCCATTCCGGCATAGCGTCCGGCCAGGACGTACTCCACTTCACCCAGCACCAGCTTCTGAAAGGCCTGGGTCAGGTTTGGCGTACTCACCAGGGTCAATTGCGACCGTGCGAACGCCTCGAAGGCCTGGGTCAACCGCGCCTGTTGCGACATAGCGCCCGTGTGCCCGCTCAAGTCCTTCGCCTCGGTGTAGTCCAGGGTCGAGCCAATGCGAGTCCACACCAGGTAGTCGTTGCCTGCCAGCGCCGGGTGAATGTAATCCAGCGACTCCAGCTGCTGGGTCATCAATGACGCGTCCGCCAGCATGTCGATGCGCCCGCTGCGCACCTCCTCGAGTGCCTGTGAGCGCTTGCCGGCGTAGCGCAGCTCGACAGTGAGCCCCAACTCCCCCGCCACCTGCTGCAGCAGGTCGGCGTTGCTGCCGATCAAGTGCGCGGGATCCTGCGGGTCCTGCCACAGATACGGTGGCGCATCCGGGCTGCCGGTCACCACCAGGCGTTCGCACTTGCCGGCTGCGACCGACAGCGCCGGCCATAACAACAGGCTCACCAGCATCGACCAGCCGCTCAAGCGATGCATCTCCATGGCATGTTTCCCCATTCTGTAAATCGCAGACAATAAAAAACCCGGCCAGAAGGCCGGGCTCTTTATAAGTCAAGCCGCTGGATTAGACCAGTTTCTCGAACTCAGGGATGGCTTCGAACAAGTCCGCCACCAGGCCGTAATCGGCCACCTGGAAGATCGGCGCTTCTTCGTCCTTGTTGATCGCAACGATCACTTTGGAGTCTTTCATGCCGGCCAGGTGCTGGATCGCGCCGGAGATACCGACGGCAATGTACAGCTGTGGAGCAACGATCTTGCCGGTCTGGCCGACCTGCATGTCGTTGGGTACGAAACCTGCGTCGACCGCGGCGCGGGAAGCGCCAACAGCAGCGCCCAGCTTGTCGGCCAGCGCGTACAGGTGCTTGAAGTTGTCACCGTTCTGCATGCCTCGGCCGCCGGAAACGACGATCTTGGCAGCGGTCAGTTCCGGACGATCAGATTTAGCAAGCTCTTCGCCAACGAAGCTGGAGATTCCCGCGTCGTGGGCAGCGGCAACGGCTTCAACAGCCGCCGAACCACCTTCAGCCGCTACCGGGTCGAAGCCGGTGGCACGCACGGTGATCACTTTGACTGCAGCGTTGGACTGCACGGTAGCAATGGCGTTACCGGCATAGATCGGGCGCTTGAAGGTATCGGCGCTTTCTACCGAGATGATCTCGGAGATCTGGTCAACGTCCAGTGCTGCGGCAACGCGCGGCAGGATGTTTTTGCCGTTGGAAGTGGCGGCAGCCAGGATGTGGCTGTAGCCCGCAGCCCCTGCTTCTTGGGCAAGAGCGGCGACCAGCGGTGCCACGTTTTCCGGCAACTGGTGTGCGTAGGCTGCGTTGTCGGCGACCAGTACTTTGGTCACGCCAGCGATTTTTGCAGCGGCTTCTGCCACGGCGCCAGCGCCCTGCCCTGCAACCAGAACGTGGATGTCGCCGCCGATTTTGGCAGCAGCAGCAACGGTGTTCAGCGTGGCCGGAGCCAGCACTTTGTTGTCGTGTTCAGCAATAACCAAGATAGTCATTTAGATTACCTTCGCTTCGTTTTTCAGTTTCTCGACCAGTTCAGCCACCGACTTGACCTTGATACCCGCGCTGCGTGCAGCCGGCGCTTCGACTTTCAGGGTCTTGTTGGTAGAGGCGGTGGAAACGCCCAAAGCTTCAGGAGTCAGCACTTCAAGCGGCTTCTTCTTGGCTTTCATGATGTTTGGCAGGGACGCGTAGCGCGGCTCGTTCAAACGCAGGTCGGTGGTGACAATGGCCGGCAGTTTCAGGGAAACCGTCTGTGCACCGCCGTCGACTTCACGCGTCACGGCAACGGAGTCGCCAGCGACTTCGACTTTCGAGGCGAAAGTGCCCTGACCATAGCCGCTCAAGGCAGCCAGCATCTGGCCGGTCTGGTTGTTGTCGCTGTCGATGGCTTGTTTGCCAAGGATCACCAGCGAAGGCTGTTCCTTGTCGACAACAGCCTTCAACAGCTTGGCAACGGCCAGGGAAGTCAGGTCTTCGGCGGATTCGACGAGGATGGCGCGGTCGGCACCCAGAGCCAGCGCGGTGCGCAGTTGCTCTTGAGCGGTGGACGGGCCGATGGAGACGACGACGATTTCAGTCGCAACACCTTTCTCTTTCAGGCGTACGGCTTCTTCCACTGCGATTTCGCAGAAAGGGTTCATCGACATCTTGACGTTAGCGAGATCGACGCCGGAGTTGTCCGCTTTGACGCGAACCTTGACGTTATAGTCGACCACTCGTTTGACAGCTACAAGAACCTTCATGGATTCCTCGTTACTCTCCGGTGAAAAGAAAGTCGCCTAGGCGAACCTGGCGGTTGATGCTCAACGGCGCAAGGGCACCTCTAAAAACGCCGGCATGTGAATGGGTGACCCTGCTCACGAGAGGGATGACCGTTCGTCAGCGACGACTGATCGGCCAGGTCTTTTCGCAGCGTGTAAACTTCGCACCGAACCCTCGTTGCGCGTCACCTTGTACAGCCTTCGCCCTGTCTTTAGAGGTGCTCTTGAAACCAACAGTCAGCCTACGGTGAGCGCAAAACCGCCCGTATCTTGACCGGAACGCCTATTCTGGTCAATACGGCAAAATGGTCAGTTATAAGCCGCGCTTCTTTGATTTATCTGGCTTTCAGCAAATTCAAACAAACGTTTGTATTGGACGCTGGGAGTGGTGTAGATATAATGCGCCACCTAGAGAGAAAGGTGGTTAATCGATTGTCCCCTGCCCCGCAATGCGGAGCAATTCATCGATGCGACGCCAAACCTCCAATTAGAAAAAAAACTGTTGAGCCTTGAGTAGGAGATAACCTGTGGAACGCGAATACATGGAATTCGACGTGGTCATCGTCGGTGCCGGCCCCGCTGGTCTTTCCGCCGCCTGCCGATTGAAGCAGAAGGCCGCCGAAGCCGGTAAGGAAATTAGCGTCTGCGTGGTCGAAAAAGGCTCCGAAGTCGGCGCTCACATTCTTTCCGGCGCGGTGTTCGAACCTCGGGCCCTGAATGAATTGTTCCCTGACTGGAAAGCGCTCGGCGCACCGCTGAACACTCCGGTCACCCGCGATGACATCTTCGTCCTGAAGAATGAAGATGGCGCGATCAAGGTTCCAGACCTCTTTGTGCCCAAGACCATGCACAACGAAGGCAACTACATCATCTCCCTGGGCAACCTGTGCCGCTGGCTGGCCCAGCAGGCCGAGAACCTGGGTGTAGAGATCTACCCGGGCTTCGCCGCCCAGGAAGCCCTGTTCGACGAAAACGGCGTGGTTCGCGGGATCATCACCGGCGACCTGGGCGTTGACCGTGAAGGCAATCCGAAAGAAGGCCTGTACACCCCGGGCATGGAACTGCGCGGCAAGTACACGCTGTTCGCCGAAGGTTGCCGTGGCCACATCGGCAAACAACTGATCAAGCGCTTCAACCTCGACAGCGATGCCGACGCCCAGCACTACGGCATTGGCCTGAAGGAAATCTGGGAAATCGACCCGGCCAAGCATCAACCAGGCCTAGTGGTGCACACTGCCGGCTGGCCGCTGGACATCATGGGCACCGAAAACACCGGCGGCTCCTTCCTCTATCACCTGGAAAACAACCAGGTGGTGGTCGGCCTGATCGTCGACCTGTCCTACAGCAACACCTACCTGTCGCCGTTCGACGAATTCCAGCGCCTCAAGCACCACCCGGTGCTCAAGCAATACCTGGAAGGCGGCAAGCGCATCAGCTACGGCGCGCGCGCCATCTGCAAAGGCGGCCTGAACTCGTTGCCGAAAATGGTCTTCAAGGGCGGCGCACTGATCGGTTGCGACCTGGGCACCCTGAACTTCGCCAAGATCAAAGGCAGCCACACCGCCATGAAATCCGGCATGCTCGCCGCTGATTCGGTGGCCGATGCCCTGTTCGCAGGTTCCGAAGGCGCGGACGAACTGACCAGCTACGTGGAGTCGTTCAAGTCCAGCTGGCTCTACGAAGAACTGTTCGCCAGCCGTAACTTCGGCCCAGCGATCCACAAGTACGGCGCCATCGTCGGTGGCGGCTTCAACTGGATCGACCAGAACATCTTCGGCGGCAAACTGCCGTTCACCCTGCACGACACCAAGCCGGATTACGCTTGCCTGAAGCTGGCGGCCGACAGCAAGAAGATCGACTATCCGAAACCGGACGGCAAACTCAGCTTCGACAAGCTCAGTTCGGTATTCATCTCGGGGACCAACCACGAAGAAGAACAGCCTTGCCACCTGAAGCTGGCCGACGCGAGCATCCCGATCAGCAAGAACCTGCCGCTGTACGACGAGCCGGCGCAACGCTACTGCCCGGCGGGCGTATACGAAGTGGTCACCCAGGAAAACGGCGAAAAACGCTTCCAGATCAACGCCCAGAACTGCGTGCACTGCAAGACCTGCGACATCAAGGACCCTGCGCAGAACATCACCTGGGTGGCACCGGAAGGTGCCGGTGGCCCGACTTACCCGAACATGTAAGTCGTACGCCTGAACAAGAAGGGCTCCCGAACGGGGCAATGCCAGTCAGTTAAGCCAAAGACCAGCTGAACATAGAGCCCGTGGCGAGGGAGCTTGCTCCCGCTGGGCTGCGTAGCAGCCCCAAAACAGGGCCGCTTTGCGCCCCAGCGGGAGCAAGCTCCCTCGCCACGGGTTTCGTGTTCGGCTTTATTTCTCTTAACTGACCGGCATTCCCCGAACGGGGACCCTTTTTTGTTGGACGGTCCTGGATTGACCGGGCTTGCCGGGTTTCACGCCGCCTGATGCGCGACCTGCGCCGCGCCTGGCGTTAAACGCTTCAGATACTGCACCGCCGACAATCAACGACCCTCGGCGAAGTCGCGTAACACGTTGCCATCCATGCGATAGCGCACCCACTCTTCCTGTGGCTGCGCGCCGAGGGATTCGTAGAACTCGATCGCCGGCTTGTTCCACTCCAGCACACTCCACTCGAAACGGCCGCAGTCGTTGGCGCAGGCAATTTTCGCCAAGTGGCGCAGCAACAGTTTGCCGGCGCCACCACCGCGCTGCTCGGGGGTGATGTACAGGTCTTCGAGGTACAGGCAGTTACTGCCCAGCCAGGTCGAATAGCTGAAGAAAAACACCGCGAAGCCGATCGGCAATCCGTCGCGCAGGCAGATCAGCCCATGGGCGGTGGCCCCCTCACTGAACAGGCTGCGCTCGATGTCGGCCACACTGGCGATGACTTCATGACGGGCCCGCTCGAAGTCGGCAAGCTCGGTGATGAAGGCCAGGATCTGGGGGGCATCGCTGGGTGTGGCCGGGCGGATCTCGATCGACATGAACGTCCCTTGAGAACGATTGAAAACGCCATACTATGTCGGCAATCAACGTTCGTCACATACCGCTGCAAAACTTGATACAGACATCAATGAACAACCGTGGCGAGGGAGCTTGCTCCCGCTGGGTTGCGTAGCGACCCCAAAGCCAGTCACCGCAGTGTTTCAGCGAAGCCGGGCGGGAGTCCGCTCCCTCGCCACACATGTGTTCTGCACAAAAGGATTTTCATGAACCTCGCCACCTTCGCGCCACTGCAAAGCCTCGCCTCAGCCTTGCTGCCCCACGCCCTTGAGCCGTCCGAAGACGGTGCTCACGATCTCTCGCACTTGCAGCGGGTGTGGCACAACGCCCAAAGGCTTCAAGCCGAAGAAGGCGGCGATCTTGAGGTGCTGTTGGCCGGCGTACTGCTGCACGACTGCGTCGCGGTGGAGAAAAACTCGCCGCTGCGCTCACAGGCCTCGCGACTGGCGGCAGAAAAAGCCATGCCCCTCCTGCGTCAACTGGGCTGGCCAGAGCCCAGGGTACGAGCCGTTGTCCACGCCATTGAGGCCCACAGTTTTTCGGCGAACATCGCCCCCGTCACCCTGGAAGCGAAGATTCTCCAGGATGCCGACCGCCTCGACTCCCTCGGCATGCTGGGCGTGGCGCGCACGTTTTACACAGCCGGGCGCATGGGTAGCACGCTGTACGACGCACAGGATCCACTGGCCAGCGACCGTGAATACGACGATAAGCGGTTCTGCCTCGATCACTTCCAGACCAAGCTGCTGCACCTTGCCGACGGTTTTCAGACGCCCTCCGGCCAGCGTCTGGCGCGCGCGCGTCACGAACGCCTGCAACGTTTTCGCGACGACCTGCTCGAAGAAATCGGCTTGACCGCCAGTAACGCCTGAACGCATTACTCCGCATTCTGCTAATCCTGAAACCGCCAACCGCAGAACATACGCCAGCGTCGCACGTGGTATCCAAGCCTCCGATAGCACCCACCGTTCACGAGACTTGCCCATGCCCACTCGCACCACCCCGGATGCTGGCGTATCAGGAAAGCTGTTTGGCCTGTTCTGCGTTGCCAGCTACCTGTTGTCGTTGTCTTACGGTTCGACCTTTCTGCTCTCGCTGCTGATCAGCTCTCGGGGCGGTAACGAGCACGATGCCGGCAGTGTGATTTCAGCTGCGATGCTCAGCACCTTCGCCGCCGTGATCCTTTCCGGACACTTGTCGGACCTGCTCGGCGCGGCGCGCTCGATTGCGCTCTTCGGCGGGCTGCTGGTACTGGCTAGCCTGGGCTTTGCCCTAACACCGGGATTTGGCGATACCTTGCTGTTTTTCGGGCTGACGCTCGGGCTGGGCTGGGGCGTTTTCTACACCCTGGGGCCGATCATCGTGGCGATGCTGGTCGCGCCAGTACAACGCGCCAGATACTTCGCACTGCTGTCAGGCTGCATGATGACCGGTATCGGTTCCGGGCCACTGCTGGGACGCGCAGCCAGTGCACTGGGTTATCCGGTCACCAGCGCGTTTTACCTCGCGGCACTGGCCAGCCTGATTGGCGCCGTGCTGTTCTGGCGCCTGGGTGCCACGCTGAAACAGCGCCCGAACCAGCTGGGCACGACGGCGACTTCACGGATTAGCTGGACGTCCGCCACACGCGTGCTGACCTCCAGGGCTCTGTTCCCCATCATCATGGTCGGCCTCGGCGGTTGTGTGTTTGGTGGGTTGTCGAGCTTCCAGACCAGCTACGCCGCCTCCCGCTCGCTGGACTATTCACTGTTCTTCCTTGGCTTCACGGGCGCCGCCATCGCCAGCCGCCTGCTGATCGCCGGCTGGGTGGTCAAGCGCGATCCATACTGGGCGTCCTGCCTGTTGTCGGGGCTGATGGTGGTATCGCTGCTGATGTTCTGCTTCGTCGTCGACGATGCCTTCACGTATTGGATGGCAGCTGTGGTGCTGGGAGTCGGCTACGGCCTGACCTACTCGGTGATCAATGGCCTGGCCGCCAACGAAGCACCGGCGGGCAGCACGTCGCAAGCCTTGCTGTTGTTCAGCCTTGGCTACTTCGTGGGAGTATTCGGTTTTCCGTTGCTGGCGGGCAGGATCATCGTCGAACAGGGCTTGCCAAGCCTGCTGCTGAGCGTGTTGGCGCTGGCCTTGCTGAACTGGTCGATTACCCTGGGCCGCTTGTTATGGCGCCGGGCAACCGCCAGCAAGGCGCTGCAAACGGTGTAGTCCGGATCAGGGTTCCAGGCCGATACGGAAGAACTCGCCGCCGCTCCACACGCCCAACCAGCGCTGGCCGTCGATCTCGCGGGTCACGGCCAGCTCGACCAGTTGATAGAACACGTTGCGATGGATCAGGGCTTGCAGATTGGTGCGCACGTGCACATAGGGCGCGGGCTCCTGAGTGACCGGGTCGATCACGACATGCAACGGGTGCTCAGGCCCGGCCTCTGTCAGCTCGTCGACGTTGGTGGTGAAGCGCAGCACCTGGGCCTGGCCCTCTCCTTCGACGTCCAGCGTCACCGCCACGAAGGGGGCGTCGTCGACCTTGATCCCGACCTTCTCCACTGGAGTGATCAGGAAGTAATCATCGCCGTCACGGCGAATGATGGTGGAGAACAGCTTGACCATCGGCTTGCGCCCGATCGGCGTGCCCAGGTAAAACCAGGTGCCATCGCGGGCGATGCGCATGTCAATGTCGCCGCAGAAGTCGGGGTTCCACAAATGAACGGGCGGCAAGCCTTTGGACTTGGGGATTTGCCCCAGCAGATCGTTAGCTTTTTGCGAACCACTCATGTTGCTCTCCGGGTGAACTACTGATCGCTCAGGCCCAGCAGGCTGCGAGCGTATTGCGCAAGCGGCGGGCCCAGCAGATCTTCTGGCCTGTTGTCGTGGAACGTCAGTAAACCGCCACGACTCTTGATCCGTGCAGTATCAATCAAATACCGGGTGCTGGTCTCGATCAACATGATCTGAATCACCCCGCTGTCGATCCCCAGGCGGTCCACGGCCTCCTGGTCAAGCCACTCGTCCGAGTTGCCGATACGGTCATCGGCATTGGCGAAGCGGGTATACAGCAGGTAATGGGCACCGAGGCCGCGAGCCTCGCCCATGGCGGCATCCAGGCCTTCAGGGCCGGCGGCACGGCGCACCATCGGGAAATATTCGATAAAGCCCTTGAAGGCCTCTTCGGCGACCACGTTCTGTCGCGGTTCGGCAGTGCCCGGCGGCGCGAACGGGCCTTGGGCAATGTAGATGAACGAGTCTGGCTGAATACGCAGGTTATTCACGCGACGGCTGTCGCTGTGATCGAGCAGACCCGCATCGCTCATGTGGTAGCGAGCCTCTTCGCCCATGTCGCTGACATTCATGCAGCCGCCAAGTGCCAAAACGGCCAGCAGCAAAACCAGGCTACGCATCCTACCCTCCAGAAGCCGGTGACGGAAAACCGGCGAATCTTTGCGGGATGCAGCTTCCGCGCCAGTCCTTGAGTCCATGGAAAATTCCGGTTTGATAATACGAACTTGTGGCGAGGGAGCTTGCTCCCGCTCGGCGGCGCAGCCGTCGTAAACCGGGGGAATGCGGTATCTCTGACAACACGCGGGAGAATGGCTTTATTGGGGCCGTTTCACGACCCAGCGGGAGCAAGCTCCCTCGCCACAAAAGCCCGGTCAGCCGCCAATGATCTTCATCACCGTGGCCCCACCGGAAAACGCCACCTCCTGCTTGTCGCCCAAGGCTTTTACCAGCAGGCGCTGGAGCGCGGGCAATGCCTGGTGGCGCGGCTTGTCCAGCAAGTCGCCCACGTAGTGGCGGTTACTCGATGACAGGCAGCCGTGCAGCCAGCCCGTGGACGACAGGCGCAAACGCGAACAGGTGCGGCAGAACGGCACGCTTTCGTTGGCGATCACGCCGAAATGGCCATGGCCGGGGATTTCATAACGCACCGCCGTGGCATCCACGGGGGCGTCGGCTTGCAGGTACTCGTACCGCTCGCCAATCAGGCTGAGCAACTGCTGAAGGCTGACGAACTGTTGCAGGAACGCGTTTGAATCACTGGCCAGATGGCCCATGCGCATCAGCTCGATGAAACGCAACTCATAGCCACGTTCCAGACAGTAATCCAGCAATGGCAACACTTGATCGAGGTTCTGCCCACGCAACGGCACCATGTTGACCTTGATCTTGATGCCGGCCGCACGGGCCTGTTCCATGCCATCGAGCACGGTCGCCAGATCGCCACCACGGGCAATACCGCGAAACGCGGCAGCGTTCAGGGTATCAAGGGAAACGTTGATCCGCCGAATGCCGGCATCCACCAGCAGGGGCAGCTTCCTGGCCAGCAATTGGCCGTTGGTGGTCAGGCTGATGTCCTCAAGCCCCATCTGCCCCACCGCCGTCATGAAGGCTTCCAGCTTGGGGCTCACCAGCGGTTCGCCACCGGTGATACGCAGACGCTCGATGCCGGCGGCTTCGATCAGATAGGCAACGCCGCGCGCCATGGCTTCGGCCGACAGTTCATCCTGCGCAGCCACCAGCCGCTTGCCATTAGGCACACAGTAGGTACAGGCGTAGTTGCAGGCGGAAGTCAGACTGACCCGCAAATTGCGGAAGCGCCTGCCTTGTCGGTCAACGATCATGGATCACTCCGGCGGAAGTCGATGCGGAAAAGCTAAAACTTGACTCATAAATCAAGTTTTAGCAATACCTAAGCCTGAGTATATTCCCGGGGCACTGCGCCATACAGGGAAACATGGCGCAATAAAGCTGCTGAATGGATCAGCTGCCTGGCGTGTCGGTATCGCGCTTGCGCTTGTTGCCCATGCGCACGCCGATATCCATCAGGAACTGGAAGAAACCTTCCTGATCTTCCAGCACATTGCTCCAGAACGGCGAGTGATACAGCGCCACGGCGCCGTGCACCAGCGCCCAGGATGCGCAGAAGTGGAAATACGGCGGCACGTCTTCGAGCTTGCCTTCGCTGATGCGGCCCTTGATCAACAAGGTCAGGCGATCGAAATTGGAGGCGCGAATCTTGTGCAGTTCCTCGACCATCTCCGGCACCTGGTTGCCCTTGACCACCTTCTCTTCCAGGCGATCGAACAACCGGTAGCGCTGCGGATCGCGCATGCGGAATTCGAAGTAGGCCCGGGACAGGGCTTCCTTATCCTTGTCGACATCGGCAGAGTGCAGCAGCTCGTTCAGGTCACGCTCGTAGTCGAGCATCAGGCGCAGATAGATCTCCGCCTTGGACTTGAAGTGCTTGTAGATGGTGCCTTTGCCGATACCCACGGCATCAGCGATCATCTCGACGGTGACACTGTCTTCACCTTGTTCGAGGAACAGCTTGAGCGCGGTGTCGAGAATTTCTTGCTCGCGGCGACGAAACTCACGGACCTTACGAGGTTCTTTATGCATAAGAAAAAGGTCTGTAGGGGTCAAAATTCGAAGCCGCGTATTATGCCTAAATTGCGCCAAATTGCACGGATCATCCGACCATGACTACGTTTCTTGATGAATTTGTACAGGCTCCGGGCCTGCGTTATTTGAATCATGCGGCCGTCGCACCCTGGCCAAACCGCGCCGCGACAGCCGTGTCGCGCTTCGCCCAAGAGAACGTTTTGCTGGGCGCACGTGACTATCCGGACTGGATGGCGCTGGAGCAACGCCTGCGCGAACGCCTGAAACGACTGCTAAACGCGCCGTCGACGGATGATATCGCATTGGTCAAAAATACTTCAGAGGCATTGTCTTTTGTCGCCTTCGGACTGACCTGGGCCAGCGGTGACCAGATCGTTATCAGCGATGAAGAATTCCCGTCCAACCGTATCGTCTGGGAGGCCTTGACCGCCCAAGGCGTGGAAGTGGTCCAGGTCAGCCTCAAGGGCGACGACCCGGAAGGTGCCTTGTTGACTGCCTGCGGTCCACGGACCCGCCTGATGTCGGTCAGCGCAGTGCAATTCGCCAGCGGCCTGCGCCTGGACCTGCAGCGCCTGGGCGCCGGTTGCAAGCAGCAGGATGTGCTGTTCTGCATCGACGCCATCCAGCAACTGGGCGCCCTGCCCTTCGATGTCCAGAGTTATCAGTGCGACTTCGCCATGGCCGACGGCCACAAATGGATGCTGGGGCCAGAAGGTCTTGGGGTGTTCTATGTGCGTAGCGACCTGCGCGAACAGCTGAAACTGCACGAATTCGGCTGGCACATGCTCGAACACATGGGCGATTACAATCGCACCACCTGGGAACCCGCCAAAAGTGCCCGACGCTTTGAGTGCGGCAGCCCGAACATGCTGGGAGCCATGGCCCTGGAAGCCAGCCTGTCATTACTGGAAGAGGTCGGTATGGAACAGGTTGCCGCCCTGATTGCCGAGCGGGTGCAATGGCTACAGGAGGGGCTCAGCACCATTGCCGGGGTGAAACTGCACAGCCCGTTGAATCCGGCCCGGCGCGGCGGGATTGTCTCATTCAGTATCGACGGCATCGATAATCAGGTGCTTTACGAGGCCCTGAAAGCCGAGCAAGTGGTGTGCATTCCGCGCGGCCCCGGCATTCGTTTTTCTCCGCACTTCTACACAGAAAAACGCGTGATCGACGAAACAATTGCCATTATTGCGTCCATCGCCAAGCAGTGAGAACTCAAGCGAAGCGCCGGTATTCCAAATTTGTTTAAGAAACGCGGAGGGCAAACTGGACGAGGCGCAATACTGATCAATACTTGAAATGTCGACGCGTCATCTCCCCCAAGTGGCGTGTCGATATAGGTACCAATGGACTGTGTGCCTTTGTTTTACTCCTAATGGTCTTAACCCGGATTCACCCCCCAGAACCCGGGTTTTTTTTGCCTGCGATTTGAGCGCCAGACGGTCTTTCAGACTACCGACCTGACGTGCGCCAACGGAAACAGCCGCTTGAAGTTCTCCGTGGTCTGTTCGGCGAAACGCTCATAAGACTCGCCGCGCAGCATCGCCAGGAACTCTGCCACTTCCCGCACGTACTGCGGCAGGTTTGGCTTGCCACGATACGGAATCGGCGCCAGGTACGGCGAATCGGTCTCGACCAACAGCCGGTCTGCGGGCACCTTGCTGGCCACATCGCGCAGGGCATCGGCATTGCGGAAGGTCACGATCCCCGACAGCGAAATGTAGAACCCCAGGTCCAGCGCGGCCTTGGCCATGTCCCAGTCCTCAGTGAAGCAATGCAGCACGCCGGCTTGGGGCAGCGCGGCTTCACGCAACAACGCCAGCGTATCGGCACGCGCGCCGCGGGTGTGGACAATCACCGGCTTGCCCGTCTGCTGCGCGGCGTGCAGGTGCAGTCGGAAAGACGCCTGCTGCACGTGGGCCGCCTCCGGCTCGTAGTGGTAGTCCAGGCCGGTTTCACCGATGGCCACTACCCGCGGGTGGTTGAGCTCACGCAGCAGCCAGTCCAGCGCGGGAGCTGCGTCCGGCTGCACGTCCAGGGGATGAACCCCCACCGAACAGTCGACGTCGTCATAGCGTTCAGCGAGCGCCTTGACGTCGGCGGCGTTATCGACACTGACGCCGATGCACAGGAAATGCCCGACCCCACGCTGGCGGGCCGCTTCGAGTGCGGCATCCAGGGAGCCGTCATGCGCGGCGAGATCGAGACGGTCGAGATGGCAATGGGAATCTACGAGCATAAAAGGCTGGAACTACATCCTGTGAGAGGGGCGGTCGACCAGGCTATGGCGACCGGACGGTATTCATTCATGCAGGCGTCCCGGATCATCGCTGGCCAGGCAAACCTGTCCACTGCACCAGCAAGGCTTCAAGCAGCAGCACACGATTGAGATTAGCCTTGCTCAGCACTTTCTGTCGCTGGGCAAGGATCCAGTCCTGAATAGTCAGGACCTTGTCCTTCGAGGACTTCTGCGCCAGGTACTGCACCACCTTGCGCATGTCGGCCAGGCCAAGCCCGGCCTCGTCCTGGGTCAATTGATAACGCAGAATCAGGCTCGACCAATCACAGAACCAGTCGAACAGCAGTAACAACGGGATCGCATTCCAGCCCTCAGCCAGTTGCGTGGGCGACTGCTGCTGCTTGAGCAACTTCTTGACGCCGTCGACCACCAGCGCACGCTGCTCGCGCACACCCTGGGCCTGCAAGGTGACCGCCGCCAGGGGCGAGCCCGCCGCCAGGGTCAGCAGTTCGACGCGCTCGTCCTCGCTGCAGTCGGGCAAGGCCGTGGCCAGCCACGCAAGGCTCATGGCCTCGCTTGGCAGCGGACAGGCCTGCTGTACACAGCGACTCTTGATCGTCGGCAGCAACCGGCTGGTCTGGTGACTGACCAACAACAACACGGTATCGCCCGAAGGCTCTTCGAGGCTTTTGAGCAAGGCGTTGGCCGCGTTGATGTTCATCGACTCCGCCGGCTCGATCAGCACCACCTTGCGCCCGCCCAGTTGCGCGGTTTGCACCACGAAACCCACCAGCTCGCGGACCTGGTCGACCTTGATCGCCTTGTCCGCCTCTTCCGGCTCCAGGATGTAGTTATCCGGGTGGCTGCCGGCCCTGAGCAACAGGCAGGACTTGCACTGCCCGCACGCATCCAGACCGTCAGGCCGCTGGCACAGCAAACGCGCCATCAGGCGCTCGGCCAAGGCTCGCTTGCCAATGCCCGCAGGACCGTGGAGCAGGTAGGCATGAGCGTGCTGCGTACGTCCGGCCAGTTGCTGCCAGAGGCTGTCTTGCCACGGATAGGCTTCAGCCACGATGACGCTCCAACAGTTGCGGCATCAGCGCGTCCAGCGCCCGCTGGACCTGGGCCAGTGGCTGCGAAGCATCCACCAACAGGTAGCGCGCGGGATCGGCGGCCGCGCGCTTGAGGAACGCATTGCGCACGGCCTCGAAAAACACCCGGCCTTCCAGCTCGAAACGGTCGAGCCGACCACGGGCGCTGGCGCGCGCCATACCGATTTCAATCGGCAAGTCGAACACCAGCGTCAGGTCTGGACGCAGGTCACCCTGGACAAAGGCTTCCAGGGCAGCAATACGCTCCAGGGACAACCCGCGGCCACCGCCCTGATAGGCGTACGTGGAATCGGTAAAGCGATCGCACAGCACCACGGCCCCGCGAGCCAGCGCCGGGCGAATCACCTCGGCCAGGTGCTGCGCACGCGCGGCGAACACCAGCAACAGCTCGGTATCCGGGTTCATGACTTCGTCGACGGGCGCCAGCAAGACATCGCGGATGCGCTCGGCCAGCGGCGTACCGCCAGGCTCGCGAGTCAGCACGACCTCGATACCCTCGGCACGCAGGCGTTCGGCCAGGTACTCGCGATTGGTGCTTTTGCCAGCGCCTTCCGGGCCTTCCAGAGTTATAAACAAGCCAGTCACAGGCAGTCCTTAGTCAGAGTCATTGCGGGCTTTGCGGTGCTTGCACATCAGGTGCCGGCAGCGCTGATGGCACTTCGAGCTCCATCTCCGGGGCGGTATCAGCCGCGCCCGCATCGGGTGCTGCCGCGCCATTGTCCGGCGCAGGACTGGAACGATAGTCCGCGCGGCGCTTGATCTGATACTCGCGCACGGCATTGTTGTGGGCATCCAGGTCATCGGAGAACACATGACTGCCATCGCCCCGTGCCACGAAGTACAAACTGCTGCCAGGTACCGGGTTCAGTGCCGCATGAATCGCTTCACGGCCGACCATCGCAATCGGCGTCGGCGGCAATCCGGAAATCACGTAGGTATTGTACGGCGTCGGCTCCCTGAGGTACGCCCGCGTCAGCTTGCCGTTGTAACGCTCACCCATCCCGTAGATCACGGTCGGGTCGGTTTGCAACAGCATGCCCAGCTGCAGGCGACGCACGAACACGCCGGCAATCTGCCCGCGCTCCTGGGGCACACCCGTCTCCTTCTCCACCAGCGAGGCCATGATCAGCGCCTGATAGGGTTCGGTGTACGGTGCATCGGGAGAACGCTTGCCCCACTCCGCGGCCAGGACTTCATCCAGTCGGTCATAGGCTTTTGCCAGTACCTGCGCGTCGGTCATGCCACGCACGAAGCGGTAAGTGTCCGGAAAAAACCGCCCCTCCGGGAACACGCCGGCATGGCCGAGCTTCTCCATCAGTTCGCCGTCGCTCAAGCCATCGAGGGTCTGTTCCAGCTTGTCGGTTTTCGCCAACGCTGCTCGAACCTGACGGAAGTTCCAGCCCTCCACCAGGATCAGGCTGTACTGAACCACTTCGCCGCGCTGCCAAAGGCCGATCAGGCCTTGCGCAGTCATGCCGGGCAGCATGCGGTATTCACCGCTGTGCAGGGGTTGGGTGGCGAGGTTGAGGCGCCAGTAAAGGCGCAGCCAGAAGGCATCCTCGAGGATACCGTCTGCCTCCATGCGCTTGAACGTCCCGGACGGCGTGGTTCCATTGGGTACGTCCAGCAACTCTTCCTGAGTAATGTTGAGCGGCTGCTCCAGCGCCGAATTGATTTTCCAGGCCGAAGCGCCCAGCAGCAGCCCCGCCAGAACCAGTCCGGTTTCCAGCAGCAGCAAGAGTTTACGTCTCACGAATCAAGCATCCAGTAGCGCGCAGGCAATGCCTTGCAGTTTACGGGTGAGCGGCCCAACCGGCCAGCTCAGCGCAGCACAAGCGGATACCGGCCAAATGCCGTATACGCTGTTGCAGACAAAGACTTCATCAGCCTGTTGCAGGTGTTCGAGGCTGATATCGGTGATTTCAGTGGGGATTCCCAAAGACTTGGCTTGAAACAATAATTCGGCACGCATCACGCCAGCGACGCCACAGCGCCTCAAATCGGCCGTGACCAACACGCCATCGCGCACCAGGAACAGATTACTGAACACCCCCTCGATGACTCGCCCCTCAAGGTCCAGCATCAAGCCCTCGGCACAATCAGTTCCCTGCCATTCGGCACGGGCAATGACCTGCTCAAGGCGATTGAGATGCTTGAGACCGGCCAGGGCCGGCTGGATCGAAAGACGCGTCGCGCAAGGAAACAACCGTACACCTTGCTGCCCATGGGCAGGTGGGTAAACCACCGGGGGATTGCCTTGCAGGATTCGCCGGGGCGCAGCCGCGGGGTCGGCGGCATAACCGCGCAGACTGTCGCCACGCGTGAGGATCAGCTTGAGCACACCCTCGCCCAGGACGGCGGCGTATGCCAGCAGTTCGCTGCGGATCAACCCGTGATCCGCAGCCATTGCCAGGCGCGAACACCCTTCAGCCAGGCGTTGCAGGTGCCGATCCAGCAACAGTGGCTGCCCGCCCTTGACCGCTATGGTCTCGAACAGGCCGTCACCATAAGCCAGGCCGCGGTCTTTCAGCGACAGTGCGTCACCCGGCCGACCGTCGACCCAGCTGTCCATCAACCGGCGAACCGGCGGAACACCAGGGAGCCGTTGGTACCGCCAAAGCCGAACGAGTTGGACAGCACCACGTCGATGTCCATGTTACGCGCCGTGTGCGGCACGAAATCGAGATCGCAACCTTCGTCCGGCTCATCAAGGTTGATGGTCGGCGGCGCCACCTGGCCATTGATCGCCAGCACACTGAAGATCGCCTCGACCGCGCCCGCCGCACCTAGCAGGTGACCGGTCATGGACTTGGTCGAACTGACCGCCAGCTTGTAGGCGTGATCGCCAAACACGGTCTTGATCGCCCGGGCTTCGGCGAGGTCGCCAGCAGAGGTCGACGTGCCGTGGGCGTTGATGTACTGCACCTGGTCGCCGTTGATCTGCGCATCGCGCAACGCGTTGGTGATGCAGCGCGCAGCACCCGCACCGTCAGCTGGCGGCGAGGTCATGTGGTAGGCGTCACCGCTCATGCCAAAACCGATCAGCTCGGCATAGATGGTCGCGCCACGGGCCTTGGCGTGCTCAAGCTCTTCGAGCACCAATGCACCGGCACCGTCGGACAAGACGAAGCCATCACGGCCCTTGTCCCATGGACGACTGGCGCGGGTCGGCTCATCGTTGCGGGTCGACAGCGCACGCGCGGCACCGAAGCCGCCCATGCCCAGGCCGCACGCCGCCATTTCGGAACCGCCGGCAATCATCACATCGGCTTCGCCGTAAGCGATGTTGCGCGCCGCCATGCCGATGCAGTGCGTACCGGTGGTACACGCTGTCGAGATGGCGTAGTTCGGCCCCTGTGTACCCAGATGGATGGACAGGAAACCGGAAATCATATTGATGATCGAGCCCGGCACGAAAAACGGAGAAATCCGTCGCGGCCCCGATTCATGCAAGGTGCGGCTGGTTTCTTCGATATTGGTCAGACCGCCAATACCCGAACCCATGGCCACGCCAATGCGTTCACGGTTGGCATCGGTCACTTCCAGGCCGGCATTGCGCATTGCCTGAAACCCGGCCGCCAGACCGTATTGAATGAACAGGTCGAGCTTGCGAGCTTCCTTGACCGACAGGTATTCCTCGACATTGAAGCCCTTTACCGAGCCGCCAAAACGGGTGGAATAGGCAGAAAGGTCGGTGTGTTCGATCAGACCAATGCCACTACGGCCAGCCAGAATGCCCTGCCAACTGCTCGGCACATCCGTGCCCAGTGGCGACAACATACCCATACCGGTGACTACGACGCGTCTACGCGACACAGCACTCTCCTTTTTTCAAATGACGACTTTGCATCGGACCTAAAGAAAAAACCGCACGCCATGATGGCAGTGCGGTTTTTCCATGACAGCTAACAACGATTACAAACTATTACGCCTGATGGCTGGTAACGTAGTCGATGGCAGCTTGTACAGTAGTGATCTTCTCAGCTTCTTCGTCAGGGATTTCGGTCTCGAATTCCTCTTCCAGAGCCATCACCAGCTCAACGGTGTCAAGGGAGTCGGCACCCAGGTCTTCAACGAAGGAAGCAGTGTTCACAACTTCTTCTTCTTTAACGCCCAGTTGCTCAGCAACGATTTTCTTGACGCGCTCTTCGATGGTGCTCATACCTTGTTTTCACTCCTAATGGACAAATTCAGGCAGCTGGCCAGTGGGTAAGTGTATAGAAAGGCTTTTCGGTTTTTCAACTGAAAGCTTCACTCCTCAAACCCTGATGACCCGCCGCCTACAAATAAAGTGCAGCTTTATAACGGATTTTAGACAGCTCGTATGACATTTTTTTGAAGCAATCCGTCACATTTAACTCATGTACATCCCGCCGTTCACCGGGATTGTAGCCCCAGTAACGTAAGCCGCACCGTCCGACGCAAGAAAAGCGACCACGGACGCGATCTCTTGAGCTTGCCCCAGCCGGCCCAGCGGAATTTGCGTCTGCAGGGCTTCACGCTGCGCTTCAGGCAGCTCGCGGGTCATATCGGTATCGATAAACCCAGGAGCCACCGAGTTGACCGTGATCGAGCGCGAGCCCACTTCACGCGCCAACGCGCGACTGAAACCTTCCAGACCCGCCTTGGCGGCTGCATAGTTTACTTGGCCTGCGTTGCCCATGGCACCCACAACCGAACCAATACTGATAATTCGACCCCAACGCGCCTTGGTCATGCCGCGCAAAACACCCTTGGACAGGCGGAACAGACTGTTCAGGTTGGTATCGACAACATCATGCCATTCGTCATCTTTCATGCGCATCATCAGGTTATCGCGGGTGATGCCGGCGTTATTGACCAGAATCGCCGGCGCACCGAACTGTTCCTGAATGCTTGCCAGGACGGTCGCCACGGACTCGTCGCTGGTGACATTGAGCTCAAGGCCGGTGCCTTGAATGCCGTTTTCCTTCAGGGTTGCCGCGATGCGCTCGGCACCGGCAGCGGACGTCGCGGTACCAACCACGATAGCGCCCTGACGACCCAGCTCCAGGGCGATGGCCTGGCCAATACCACGGCTGGCACCGGTCACCAGTGCAACTTTACCTTGCAGACTCATGCAAGCTTCTCCTAATTCAGGCCAGCGCTGCACGGGCGGCAGCGAAGGCATCTGGGGTATTGAGGTTAGAGGTCGACACGCCTTCGGCGCAACGTTTGTTCAGGCCAGCCAGGACTTTACCCGGACCGCACTCGACCAATTGGGTCGCACCCTTGGCAGCCAGCGCCTGGACGGACTCGACCCAGCGAACCGGCTTGTAGAGTTGCTCGAGCAGGTCGCGCTTGAGGGTTTCCAGGTCAGCGGGCACCGCAGCACTGACGTTTTGCACCACGGGAATCTGCGGAGCCTGCCAATCGATCGCGGCAATGGACTCGGCGAAACGCTCGGCAGCCGGACGCATCAGTTCGCAGTGCGACGGCACGCTGACCGGCAATGGCATCGCACGCTTGGCGCCACGCGCCTTGCAGCCTTCGATGGCACGCTCGACCGCCGCCTTGGCACCGGCGATCACCACCTGGCCCGGCGAGTTGAAGTTGACCGCACTGACCACGTCGCCTTGCGCCGCTTCAGCACAGGCTGCCAGCACGTCGGCATCATCCAGGCCGAGAATGGCGGCCATGCCGCCCTGCCCGGCCGGTACGGCCTCCTGCATCAACTGGCCGCGACGCTCTACCAGCTTGACGGCTGCACCCAGGCTCAGGCTGCCAGCGGCAACCAGCGCGCTGTACTCGCCCAGGCTGTGACCGGCAACGTAGGCCGGACGTGCACCGCCTTCAGCCAGCCACAGGCGCCACAGGGCGATCGAAGCGGTCAGAATGGCCGGCTGGGTCTTGTCGGTTTGATTGAGCTGCTCTTCCGGCCCCTGCTGGGTCAGTGCCCACAGGTCGTAACCCAGAGCATCGGAAGCTTCTTTGAAGGTTTCGAGGATCAATGGATGTTGCGCGCCCAACTCGGCCAGCATGCCGAGGGACTGCGAACCCTGTCCTGGAAAGACGAATGCGAGGGAAGCAGACATGTAACAAGCCCCTAATGATCTTGTCGTCGGAGAGTTGACGCCCCCATTTGAGGGGCGCAAGAAACTGACAGTTGGATGGCCAATTGAACCGAGCGGTCACATTTAAGCATTGTCCGACGAAAATGCCTAAGGCAACAATTCCTCGAGACGCCCGTGAAGGCGCTCAGGCAGGTTTTCCTGAATCTCGATCAAGGCGCGCTGAATGGCACTCTGGAACCCCTGCACACCCGCCGAGCCGTGACTCTTGACCACAATTCCCTGCAAACCAAGGAAGCTCGCACCATTGTGCGTGGCCGGCGCGAGCTCGGCCCGCAAGCGCCTCATCAACGGCAACGCCAGGGCACCGACCACCCTGGTGGCCAGGTTTTTCCTGAACAGCGCCTCGATACGCCCGGCAATCATGGTCGCCAGGCCTTCGCTGGACTTGAGCAGGATGTTGCCGACAAAGCCGTCACACACCACCACATCCGCCTCGCCACGATACAGACCATCGCCTTCGATGAATCCGATGTAGTTCAGGCCCCGGGCGTTTTGCAGCAGCGTGGCGGCGAGCTTGACCTGCTGATTGCCCTTGATGTCTTCGGTACCGATGTTGAGCAACGCCACCTTCGGACGAGCGATACCCAGAATCTGCGCCGCCACCGACCCCATCACCGCGAACTGGAGCAGGTGCTCGGCACTGCAATCGACGTTGGCGCCCAGGTCGAGCAACTGGCAATAACCACGCTGGGTCGGAATCGCCGCGACCATGGCCGGACGATCAATACCCGGCAACGTCTTGAGCACATAACGCGACAGCGCCATCAGCGCACCGGTGTTGCCGGCACTGACACACGCCTGGACCTTGCCATCACGCAACAGTTCGAGGGCCACGCGCATCGAGGAATCCGGCTTGCCACGCAGGGCCTGGGAAGGTTTTTCATCCATGCCAATGACGTCGAGGGCCGGCACAATCGCCAGGCGTGCGCGATCCACGGCCGACTGGCTGGCGATCAATTCTTCAAGGAGGGAGGGTTGACCGACAAGGGCCAGGTGCAGCGAGGGGGTAGCAGACAGACAAGCAAGGCTGGCCTGAACAATGCTGCGGGGACCGAAGTCCCCGCCCATTGCGTCAATCGCGATGACTTGAGCGGACAAGGATTACTCGTCAGCGCCCTTGTCGATCACTTTACGACCACGGTATACGCCTTCTGGCGATACGTGGTGACGCAGGTGAACTTCACCGGTGGTTTTTTCTACAGACAGGGTGCTAGCCTCGAGAGCGTCGTGCGAACGACGCATGTCACGGCAAGAGCGGGATTTTTTGTTCTGCTGAACAGCCATAATTGATTAACTCCTAAACGTTTGGGTCACGCTTTAACTGCGCCAATACACTGAACGGGTTGGACCGCGTTACCTCGTCCTCGCTCGGTTCGGGCTCATCGAGACCCGCCGGCTGCTGGCATTCTTCCGGATGATGAGCAGGCACAATGGGCAAGGCGAGCAAAAGCTCCTCCTCGATCAGTGACTGCAGATCCAAAGGATCTTCGCCCAGTTCCAGCACGTCATAACCTTTCGGCAACGACTGGGTATTCGCACCCTCCTTTACCACAGCATAACTGCATTCGCTGTGAATCGGCAGGGTGACCAGCTCAAGACAACGCTGGCAAACCATTTTGACCTCGGTGTCGATAAAGCTGTGGATCACCACAGATTTACGCTCATCTCGTTCAAATACGAATTTAGCCTGCACCGTACCGACAGTGTCGGAAAGCGGGTCGCAGAGTCTCTCCAAATCGGCTAGCAGCATTTCACCCTGGAGGGTGGTGCCACGATCAGCCAATTTGCGCGGGTCAACGTGAGGTGGAATCGGGTCATTCAACATAGGCGCAGCATTATAGGGATGCCCCCGCCCATGTCAAAGGAAATTCAACCCTGTCCGTCACTTGGAAGCCCCGCTAGAATTATCAACTGACTTTTGGAGAGCCGCATGCTGCCTTTATTACTCGCTTCAAGCTCGGTTTATCGCCGTGAATTACTGGCTCGCCTGCAGCTGCCATTCACCTGCCAGTCACCGGATATCGACGAAAGCCACCAGCCCGGCGAACCCGCCATCGAACTGGTAAAACGCCTGGCCGAGGAAAAAGCCCGAGCGCTGGCCGACAGCCACCCCGCACACCTGATTATCGGCTCGGACCAGGTCGCCGTACTGGATGGACGCATCATCGGCAAGCCCCACACCTTCGAGAAGGCCCGTGAGCAGCTACTGGCCGCCAGCGGCACCAGCGTGACCTTCCTCACCGGCCTGGCCCTCTTGAACAGCCAGACAGGCCTGTGCCAGCTCGACTGCATCCCCTTCACCGTACACATGCGCACCCTCGACCCGCAGCGCATCGAGCGCTACCTGCACGCCGAGCAGCCCTATGACTGCGCAGGCAGCTTCAAGGCCGAAGGACTGGGCGTCAGCCTGTTTCA
Source organism: Pseudomonas sp. Irchel s3h17 (assembly GCF_900187505.1). GTDB lineage: Bacteria > Pseudomonadota > Gammaproteobacteria > Pseudomonadales > Pseudomonadaceae > Aquipseudomonas. Next base: position 205,630 of record NZ_FYDL01000005.1, on the reverse strand, counting down.
AAGCACCGAGGGCCCGGACGCCACCAGCCTGGTGGGCTTGCCACTGATACGCCTGGTGGACATGCTGCTGGCAGAGGGCGTGCAAACCCCCTGAGCCCAATGCAAAAAAAGCGGCCATCAAGGCTAATGCCGATCAGTTAAGCCGAAAACCAGCCGAACATAGTACCCGTGGCGAGGGAGCTTGCTCCCGCTGGGCTGCGTAGCAGCCCAAAAACAGGGCCGCTTTGCGCCCCAGCGGGAGCAAGCTCCCTCGCCACGGGTTTCGTGTTCGGCTTTATTTCTCTTAACTGACTGGCATTAGCCATCAAGGCCGGTTTCCTTTACAAAACAGCGGTCAGCGCAATGCAGGACCTTGAAAACCCATCCACATGGCCAGTTGCGCAGCCATGCTCGCTCCCAGTTTTTTCGAGAAGCGATCAAACGGCGATTCCTCGATCGTGAAATCGACCAGTTCTTTTTCGCCAATCACGTCCCGCGCCACCGAACTGGCACTGCCCAGGCCGTCGATCAAGCCCAGCGGCAACGCCTGCTCGCCTGACCAGACCAGGCCGGAAAACAACTCCGGATGCTCTTTGTCCTTCAGGCGATCACCACGCCCTTTTTTCACGCTGGCAATGAACTGCTGGTGCGTCGTATCCAGCACGCCCTGCCAGAACCGCGTCTCTGCAGGTTTTTGCGGCTGGAACGGATCCAGGAACGATTTGTGCTCACCCGAATTGTAAGTCCGGCGTTCGACACCCAGCTTTTCCATGGTACCGACAAACCCGTAGCCGGCCGCCGTCACCCCAATGGAACCCACCAGGCTGGCCTTGTCGGCATAAATCGCATCCGCGGCACTGGCAATGTAGTAAGCGCCCGAGGCGCCAATATCGGAAATCACCGCATACACCTTGGTATCCGGGTGCAAGCCACGCAGGCGGCGAATCTCGTCATACACGTAACCCGACTGCACCGGACTGCCGCCCGGGCTGTTGATGCGCAACACAACACCCTTGACCTTCGTGTCCTCGAACGCCGCCCGCAGACTGCTGACGATGTTGTCGGCGCTGGCCGGCTCCTTGTCGGCAATCACGCCAGCAATATCGATCAACGCGGTATAGCCCGGACCACGCGCCGCGGACTTCTCCATATCCATCAGCGGCGTGAACAGAATCAGTGCGACAAACAGATAAACAAAGGTCAACAACTTGAAGAAAATCCCCCAGCGCCGCGAACGACGCTGCTCCTGCACACCCGCAAGCAGGGTCTTCTCCAGCAACTTCCAGCTCTTGTCTTCGCCACCTTCAGACTTGGCCTTGTCGGGCGCTTTCCATTCGTCAGTCATTGCATCCACCCCAACACAAACTTAATTGGCCCGCTGACCCAGCCAGGCGCGCAATTGCGAAAAATGATCTATGGCCAGTCGCGGCTCGAACGCGCGCAACGCCTCGATGGACTGAGCCCCATAACTGACCGCCACGGACGCCATGCCAGCATTACGCGCCATCTGCAGGTCGAATGACGAATCCCCGACCATCAACGCCCGCCCGGCATCAACACCACAATGCGCCAGAATCTGCTCAAGCATCAATGGGTGCGGCTTGCTGGCCGTCTCGTCGGCGGCGCGGGTGATATCGAAATACGCCTCCCAGCCATGGGACTTGAGCACTCGATCGAGTCCGCGCCGCGCCTTGCCGGTGGCGACCGCCAATTGATAACCCTCGGCCCGAAACGCCTCAAGCGACTCGGCGACGCCGTCAAACAACGGCGAAGGCTCGGACTCCAGGGCGATGTAGTGATCGGCATAGTGCTGACGGAAGGCCACCAGCTCGGCATCGCCGATCTCCGGATACAAGGTACGAATCGCCTCCGGCAAACCCAGACCGATAATTCCCTTGACCGCCAGGTCATCACACAATGCAAAACCCGACCGCTCAGAGGCGACATGCATCGCCTCGACAATCCGCCCGATCGAGTCGGCCAGCGTGCCGTCCCAGTCGAAGATTAGCAGCGAGTAGTCAGGATGCACTCAGGCGCTCCACGGTCTTGGCCCACATCTCATCCACAGGCGCCTGCAGCTTGAGCTCGCCGCCATCGGGCAACGGCACGGTCAGCATGTAGGCATGGAGAAACAGGCGCTTGCCGCCCAGGTCGCGAATTTCCTTGGAAAAATCCTCGTCGCCGTACTTGTTGTCTCCGGCGATCGAGTGCCCGGCGTGCAGGGTATGGACGCGAATCTGATGGGTACGCCCGGTAACCGGTTTGGCCTCGACCAGGGTGGCGAAATCACCGAAGCGGCGCAGCACCTTGAACAAGGTCAACGCCTCTTTGCCCTCCTCGTCCACTTCCACCATGCGCTCGCCGGAGCGCAGGTTGCTCTTTTGCAACGGCGCACGGACGCTCTTGATGGAGGATGCCCAATTGCCACGCACCAGCGCCATGTAGCGCTTGTCCACGCCGTCGCCGCGCAGGGCGGTATGCAGATGGCGCAACATGCTGCGCTTCTTCGCGATCATCAACAGGCCGGAGGTGTCGCGATCCAAGCGGTGGACCAGCTCCAGCTCCTTGGCATCCGGACGCAACTGGCGAAAGGCTTCAATCACTCCGAAACTCAGGCCGCTGCCACCGTGCACAGCGATACCGCAAGGCTTGTTGATCACAATCAGTGCCTTGTCTTCGAAGACAATCGAGGCTTCCAGGCGCTGCAACAGGCCTTGCGCCAGCGGCACCGGCTCGTCGCGCTCAGGCACACGAACCGGCGGCACGCGCACGATGTCGCCCGCCTGCAGCTTGTACTCGGGCTTGATCCGCCCCTTGTTCACTCGCACTTCGCCTTTACGCAAAATGCGGTAAATCAAGGTCTTGGGCACGCCTTTGAGCCGGGCAAGAAGGAAGTTATCAATACGTTGGCCGGCATATTCCGGCGAGACCTCAAGCAGTTGTACGGCTGGGGTCGAGGGGGCTGTAGTCGTCATGGCGGGAATGATAACAATTTTTTATGGAATTGAAGCACTTAATCATTGCTGCTATAGTCGCGAACGCCGCCAAAAGCGGCCTGGACAGAGGACAAACGGCAAGTTGCCGGCCCTGACCAACGCAATTCATCAGGACGCGAGGCCGTCCTACGGGGCTTTCGCATCGATCGGAAGGTTCGTGATTGTAACAAGCGCAGGTGACATGAGGCCTGAAGCGAGCGCAACCAGACGGTACCATTCGTCAGTTGCGCCGATATTTACGGCCAGTTCACAAAGTGCAGTCAGTCTCGAATCAGACCTTGAGCGAATGCTTCGGAAACAACGCCTGTTACAGCCGGGAGCTGGCGAAAACGCCCTCACCCGGTATTGAGTAGCCATGAGCGTGGACTCCCCTTTGGAGAACACGGTAAATGCCAACCCGCTGCGGATTCTGCGCGCGGCAGCACCCGAATTATCAGGGATACGTGTAGGGTGGAGATGCACAACCGTCGGACCGTGTAGCACTAGGCTTATATTTAGACGCTTCATCTCGTCCACAGTCGCCGGTTGATTCCTCCTCCTGACTGAGTGCTTAAGTAGCCACAGCAAGCAGGACGCGTACGTCGCGACGAAGGCCCACATTGGCCGGACATCGCTGGACACGGGAATGGCCAACCACTCCCGACGCACCTGACACCGACCGTGAGAAGTCGTGTGTGCCGAACGCCGTTTCCGGCAGCCCGGAAACCGACGGTACTACATGAAAAGAATGCTGATTAACGCAACTCAACCCGAAGAGTTGCGTGTTGCACTGGTAGATGGCCAGCGCCTCTACGACCTGGACATCGAATCCGGTGCACGCGAGCAGAAGAAGGCCAACATCTATAAAGGCCGGATTACTCGCATCGAACCAAGCCTTGAGGCTGCCTTTGTCGATTTCGGCTCTGAGCGCCATGGCTTCCTGCCCCTCAAAGAAATCTCCCGCGAATACTTCAAGAAGACCCCTGAAGGCCGCGTCAACATCAAGGACGTCCTGAGCGAAGGCCAGGAAGTCATCGTTCAGGTGGAAAAAGAAGAACGTGGCAACAAGGGCGCCGCCCTGACCACCTTCATCAGCCTGGCCGGTCGCTACCTGGTACTGATGCCGAACAACCCGCGTGCCGGCGGTATCTCCCGTCGCATCGAAGGTGAAGAACGCAATGAGCTGCGCGAAGCCCTGAACGGCCTGGTTGCCCCGGCCGACATGGGCCTGATCGTGCGCACTGCCGGCCTTGGCCGCAGCAGTGAAGAAATGCAGTGGGACCTCGATTACCTGCTGCAACTGTGGACGGCCATCAAGGAAGCGTCCCTGGATCGCTCCGCGCCGTTCCTGATCTATCAGGAAAGCAACGTGATCATCCGTGCGATCCGCGACTACCTGCGCCAGGACATCGGCGAAGTGCTGATCGACAGCGTTGAAGCCCAGGACGAAGCCCTGACCTTCATCCGCCAGGTGATGCCGCAGTACGCCAGCAAGATCAAGCTGTACGAAGACAGCGTTCCGCTGTTCAACCGTTTCCAGATCGAAAGCCAGATCGAGACCGCCTTCCAGCGCGTCGTCGAACTGCCTTCCGGCGGCTCCATCGTGATCGATCCGACCGAAGCCCTGGTGTCCATCGACATCAACTCGGCGCGCGCCACCAAAGGCAGCGATATCGAAGAAACCGCCCTGCAGACCAACCTTGAAGCCGCCGAAGAAATCGCCCGTCAGTTGCGCCTGCGCGACATCGGCGGCCTGATCGTCATCGACTTCATCGACATGACCCCTGCCAAGAACCAGCGCGCCGTGGAAGAGAAAGTCCGCGAATGCCTGGAAGCCGACCGCGCACGCGTGCAGATCGGTCGCATCTCGCGCTTCGGCCTGCTGGAAATGTCCCGTCAGCGCCTGCGTCCATCCCTTGGCGAAAGCAGCGGCATCGTCTGCCCGCGCTGCAGTGGCACCGGCATCATCCGTGACGTCGAATCGCTGTCGCTGGCGATCCTGCGCCTGATCGAAGAAGAAGCCCTGAAAGACCGCACCGCCGAAGTTCGTGCCCAGGTGCCGATCCCGGTGGCCGCGTTCCTGCTCAACGAAAAACGCAACTCGATCACCAAGATCGAACTGCGCACCCGTGCCCGCATCGTCATTCTGCCGAACGATCACCTCGAAACGCCGCACTTCGAAGTTCAGCGCCTGCGCGATGACAGCCCGGAAGCCGCTACCGGCCAGTCGAGCTATGAAATCGCCGCTGCTGCCGCCGAAGTCGAAGACGTCCAGCCGGCCGCTGCAACCCGCACCCTGGTTCGCCAGGAAGCGGCAGTGAAAACTGCTCCGGCCCGCGCCAATGCTCCGGTTCCAACCGAAGTAGCTGCTCCGGCCCCAGCCCCTACGCCGGTTGCCGCCCCTGAACCAAGCCTGTTCAAAGGCCTGGTGAAGTCGCTGGTCAGCCTGTTCGCCACCAAGGAAGAGCCAGCGGCTCCGGTTGTGGTTGAAAAGCCTGCTGCCGAGCGTCCGGCACGCAACGAAGAACGTCGCACCGGTCGCCAGCAGAGCCGCAGCCGTAACGGCCGCCGCGATGAAGAGCGCAAGCCTCGTGAAGAACGTGCACCGCGCGAAGAGCGTGCACCACGTGAGCCACGCGAAGAACGCCAGCCACGCGAAGCCCGCGAAGAGACCCCGGTGGTTGCTCGCGAAGAACGCGCACCTCGCCCACCTCGCGAAGAGCGTGCACCACGTGCTCCACGCGAAGATCGCAAGCCACGTGGCGAGCGCGAAGAGCGCCCGGTGCGTGAACTGCGCGAACCGCTGGATGCCGTGCCAGCCGCTACTGCCGCTGCTGCCGTCGCTGAAGAGCGTCCGGCTCGTCCGCCACGCGAAGAACGCGCGCCACGCCCACCGCGTGAAGAGCGTCAGCCACGTGCTGAACAGGCTGTTGCCGCCGCTGCCGAAGAAGAGCTGCCGACCAACGAAGAACAACTGCAGGAAGATGGTCAGGAAAACGCCGAAGGCGATCGTCCACGCCGCCGCTCCCGCGGTCAGCGTCGTCGCAGCAACCGTCGCGAGCGTCAGCGTGATGCCAACGGCAACGTGATCGAAGGCTCGGAAGAGATCGAAGGCAGCGAAGAGCCAACAGGCACTGAACTGGCTGCCGGCCTGGCCGTGACCGCCGCCGTTGCCAGCACCGTGATCAGTGCGCCTGCTGAAGCCCAGGCTCACCAGCAAGCTGAACGTGCGACTGCCGCCGTGACTGAAGCACCCGCCCAGGAAGAAACGGCCCAGGTTGAAGCGCCAGTCGTGGAAGCCACCACTCCAGTCGAAGCGCCAGCCGCTCCTGCTGTAGAAGTTGCTCCAGCGGTTGAAGCCCAGCCTGAAGTGCAAACCCTGGTTGAAGCCCCCGTCGCGATTGCTGAGCCTGCGGTTGAAGCTCCGGCCGCCGTTGAAGCGCCAGTCGCCGAACAGGCACCGGAAGTTCGCGAAGAGCAAACCGCGTTCAACTGGGTTGCCGAGCCTGTTGCTGTCGAAGCACCGGCACCGGTTGCCGAAGTGGCTGCCGAGCCAGTGATCGTTGCTGCCGAACCTGCGCCAGTCGAGGCACCCGTGGTTGCCGAAGTGGCCGCACCGGTTGTCGAAGCAGCCCCTGCCAGCGCCCTGACCGAAAATGGTCGTGCGCCGAACGACCCACGTGAAGTGCGTCGTCGCAAGCGTGAAGCCGAGCGCCTGCAGAAGGAAGCCGAACTGGCAGCCGCTGCTGCACCGGCCGTCGTGGCTGAAGTGGTGGAAGCAGCGCCTGCTCCGGCTGCCGAAGTCACTGCAGAGCCCGCTACCCCGACCACCGACGAAAACCTGCGTTCCGTCGAAGAAGCGGCAGAGCAACACCCTGAGGCCCAGGAAAAAGAGCACGAGCCTAAACCACTCGCCTGATTCCGCCCGCCACTGAAAAGCCCCGCCTGGTAACCCAGGCGGGGCTTTTTTATACGTCACCGCCGACCTTCAATGAAACAGCGCCGGGACTACTTGAAGACCAACGCCCCAGGCACATCAACATCCCAAAGCACTCCAGGGTCCTCCACGACCACCTCCACCACCTTTGCCGAAGCAAACAACGGCTTGGCTCCACGATCCCCGGACAACGCCATCAACGCCTTGCCGAACGCCCTACCGAATCCCACGGGATGCCCAAACTCGCCCCCCTGCACCGGCACACTGATGGTGTCGACTGCAACGCCGTCAACAATCTGCTCGATGCTCGATGGCAAGATAAACGGCATATCCCCCAACACCACCAGCCAGCCCTCAAGCGCCGGGCACACCGCCACGGCCGCCGCCAGGCTGTCCCCCATTCCGGTCGACGCCAGCAGCAGTACTTCACAGCCATACGCTCGCGCCAGCCGTGCCACCTCAGGGCGATCCGGCATGGTCACCAGCACCCGCCTTCCGACACATGCAGGCACATTGCGCAGCGTTTGCTCGATCACCGGCCGGACAACACCGTCGCGCCCCTGGCACAGCGCCAACAGCTTGTCCTGGTCGGCACCCGCGACCTGACGATAACGGCGGCCCTCCCCGGCCGCGAGAATGATTGCGCCCACCATCAGGCTTGAGCCTGCCGCCGGCCAAACCGGGGACCACTGCATCCGGACGCGTCACGGACTGCCCAGAGCAACGACACCTCCTCGGCGACATCCAGTCGAAGATCTTGACCATTGAGCTTCTGGGTAATCATGGGCACGCCTGCCTATCGGAAGGGTTATGGGATCGAGCAATCCACCGCGGCACTGCAACGGTTCGGTACGCGCAGATTGACTCAGGCTAATGGCCACTCTTGCGAAGCCGTGGCTTCGCCAGCAGGCCAGGTTAACCCGACATCAGCCAAAAAAGCCCCGCGCTGGGCATGCGTGTGTAGGAGCGAGCGTGCTCGCGATGGACGCTAACGATAACGCGTGCTTTCTGATTGAACGCGTTGCTCTTGAGTACATTGCGAGCAAGCTCGCTCCTACATAGGTCGGCGTTCGGCTGAACGCCTGCCTCAATACTGATTGGGTTCCATTTCCAGCGCGACGTTAAAGCGCTCGGCGATGTCTTTCTGAATGCGCCGGGCCAGGCCGAGCAATTCAAGCCCGGTGGCGGAGCCATAGTTGACCAGCACCAGCGACTGCAAGCGATGCACACCCGCATCCCCCTCGCGAAAGCCCTTCCAGCCCGCTTGCTCGATCAGCCAGCCGGCCGCCAGCTTGACCTGGCCGTCGGCTTGCGGATAACCGATCAGGCCCGGATGGGCGAGTCGAAGCTCGGCGGCAAGCGCGGCCGAGACCAACGGATTCTTGAAGAAGCTGCCGGCATTGCCCAGTACTGCGGGATCAGGCAGCTTTTCATTGCGAATGCTGCAGATCGCCTGGCTGACATCCGTCGCCGTCGGGTGTTCGATCCCTTGCTCGGTCAGCCACTGACGCACCGGACCGTATTCCAGGTGCAAATGCTCGACGCGATCCAGGGCAAAGCGCACCCGCAAGATCAGCCAGCGGCCAACCTGTTGCTTGAACAGGCTGTCCCGGTAGGCAAAGTTGCAGTCGGCCAGGGTGAAATCCCGCAACTCGCCGGTCTGGCGATCCAGTGCAGTCAAACCGGCAAACACGTCCTTGATCTCCACACCGTAGGCGCCAATGTTCTGCATCGGTGCCGCCCCGACCGTGCCGGGAATCAGACTGAGATTCTCAAGGCCCGACAACCCCTGTGCCAGGGTCCACTGCACGAATGGGTGCCAGGTTTCACCCGCCTCGGCCTCGATCACTACCCGACGGCCATCGTCGCTCACTTGACGAATGCCCCGGGTGGCCATGCGCAGCACCAACGCCGGGATGTCCGCCGTCAGCAGCAGGTTACTGCCACCGCCGATGACCAGCAGCGGTATCGCCTGCGCGTGCGAATACGCCAGCGCTTCGCGCACATCGGCGTCGCTGTGCGCTTGCGCGAACAGCTGCGCACGAACATCCACGCCAAAGCTGTTGAACGGCTTGAGCGAAACCTGCGGCTGCAGGTGCAAAGTCATAAGCGTCCCTTCAATTCAATCACCAGCAAATCGCAGGCCTGCTCGATCAGGTCCAGCACCTGCTCGAAACCTTGCTCGCCGTCGTAATAAGGATCCGGCACATCGTCCACGCTCGACTCATAACGACGCAGGAACAGATCCAGCTCCGCCCTGCCCTTGGCCGGCTGCAAGGCCTTGAGGTTGCGCAGGTTGCTGCTGTCCATGGCCAGGATCAGGTCGTAGCTGGAGAAATCCGCACGCGTCACCTGCCGGGCGCGCTGCGCGGACAGGTCATAGCCACGGCGCAAGGCGGCTGCCTGGCTTCGCTTGTCCGGCGCCTTGCCGACATGCCAGTCACCCGTGCCCGCGGAAGCGACTTCGACCTGATCGGCCAGCCCCCCTTCACGCAGCTTGTACCGCAGCACACCCTCGGCCGTGGGCGAACGACAGATATTGCCCAGGCAGACAAACAGAACCCGCATCAGGCCTCCAGCAGGCGACGAACGCGCTCGAGGTCTTCAAGCGTATCGACCCCCGGCGGTGGGGCAATCAATGCATCGGCGACATGGATCCGCACGCCGTGCCACAGGGCGCGCAACTGCTCCAGGCACTCGGTGTCTTCCAGCCAGCACGGCCCCCAGCTGACGAAGTCATGCAGGAAACCGACGCGGTAGGCATAGATACCGATGTGACGGCGGTACGGTACACCCGCCGGCAAATGTTCCTGGCTCTTGGCAAAGGCGTCACGCGCCCATGGCAAGGTCGCACGACTGAACGTCAGCGCCAGGCCGTCCAGGTCGCTGACGACCTTGACCACGTTAGGGTTGAACAGGGTTTCGGCGTCTTCAATCGGTTCGGCGAGGGTGGCCATGCGGGCCTCGCTATGAGCCGCCAGATTGGCGGCGACCTGATCGATCACACTCGGCGGAATCAGCGGCTCGTCACCCTGCACGTTGACCACAATGGCGTCCGGCGCAAGCCCCAACAGGGTGGCGACTTCGGCCAGGCGATCGGTGCCGGAGTTGTGATCGACCCGAGTCATCACCACCTCGGCGCCAAAGGCCTTGCAGGCCTCTTCGATGCGCACATCATCAGTGGCCACCACGACACGCTCGGCGCCGCTTTTGCTGGCCTGTTCCCAGACATGCTGGACCATCGGCTTGCCGGCGATCATTTGCAGCGGCTTGCCTGGCAAGCGGGTGGACGCAAAACGCGACGGAATCACCACTGTGAAAGCCGTACTCATTTGTCCAGGCGCTCTTCGGTCGTCAGGGTACGGGCTTCGCTTTCGAGCATCACCGGGATGCCATCACGGATCGGGAAAGCCAGGCCGGCACCTTTGCTGATCAGCTCGGTTTTGTCGGCGCTGAGCTTGAGCGGGCCTTTGCAGACTGGGCAAGCGAGGATATCGAGCAGTTTGGTGTCCATGAAAACTCCCTGGAAAAAGCGTGTTAAGGCAAAAGACGTGCGGGCAATAGCCGCATCAGCTGCGTATCGAACCAGGCCACGAAAGCCGGTGATGGCACCGCATCCACCGCCAGGTACCACCAGTCTTGTGCCGCGAAGGACCGGCATTTCACCGCATCCTTTTCAGTCATGACCAATGGCAGCGGCGGCATGAAATTCAACGCCGCCGCGCTGTACTCGGCGTGGTCGGCAAAAGCATGCGCTACAGGCTGCCAGTGTAGCGTTTCAAGGGTATTGAAGAAACGTTGCGGATTACCGATACCCGCCACGGCGTGCAACGCCTGCCCCAGCGGAAAATGTTCAAGACCGCGACGTTCGCCCGTCAGCAGATTGACCAGCGCAGTCGGTTGCAAGCGGAAGGCAAACCCCTCGTCGCGATCCGTCTCGGCACCATTGAACAGCACCGCATCGACACTTTGCAGGCGCTCGATCGGCTCGCGCAGTGGCCCCGCCGGCAAGCAACGCTTGTTGCCCAGCCCGCGCGCCGCATCAATCAGCACCAGCTCAAGATCGCGCGCCAGACGGTAATGCTGCATGCCGTCATCCGACAGGATCAGGTCCAACGGTTCGGCCGCCAGCAACGCCTGAACAGCCCGACTGCGATCGGGGTCGATCATCAAGGGAACGCCAGTGCGCTGGACGATCAACAGGGGTTCATCACCCGCCACCGCCGCGCTCTGCTCTGGCTCGACCCGCCACGGCAGTTGCGGCGGCGTGGCCCCGTAACCGCGACTGACCACGCCCACCCGCAGGCCGGCTCGCTGGCAGTGCTCGATCATCCACAGAATCAAGGGTGTCTTGCCCGTGCCGCCAACGGTAATGTTGCCGACCACGATCAAGGGCACCGGTGGCTGGTAAATCTCACCCTCGCCCGCCAGGAACCGTTCACGCTTGGCCGTGACCACGCGCCGGTACAACCACTCCAGTGGCTGCAAGAGCTTGAGTGCCGGATGGCCGGCGTACCACGCAGCGAGCAATCGATCGGAGATGGCCATCAGGGCGTCGGCGCCGCCTCAACGGTGGTCATGCGCAAATGCGTGAACCCCAGCTTGCCGGCGGCATCCATGGCGGTGATGACCGCCTGGTGCTGCGCCTTGCCATCGGCGCTGATGGACAGCGGCAGCGTGGTGTCGCCATTGGACTCTTTCTTCAAGGCGTCGATCAGGCTTGCCAGGTCGTTCTTGGGCAACAACTGATTGTTGACCGAGAACGCACCTTCGGCGCTGATGGCGACATCCAGTTGCTTGGCCTGCTGGTCTTCGGCGGGGGATCCACTGACCGCTTCCGGCAAGTCGACACGCAACTGGGTTTCCCGGGTAAAGGTGGTGGTCACGACGAAAAACAGCAACAGGATAAACACCACGTCGATCAGCGACGCGAGGTTGATGTCGACATTTTCCCGTGGCTTGCGACGGAATTTCACGCTTTGCCCTCGGCCAGGTCGACATCCCGATCGCCCTGCAGCACTTCCACCAGCTTGATGGCTTCCTGCTCCATGCCGACGACGAGTTCATCGATGCGCCGTTGCAGGAAGCGGTGGAAGAACACTGCCGGGATACCCACCATCAGGCCTGCGGCCGTGGTGATCAAGGCCTTGGAAATACCACCGGCCAGCACCGAGGCATTGGCGGTCATGCCGCCGCCCATGAACGAACTGAAAATATCGATCATGCCCAGCACCGTACCCAGCAACCCCAGCAACGGCGCCATGGCGGCGATGGTGCCCAAGGCGTTGATGTAGCGCTCCAGCTCGTGGATCACCCGGGCAGCGGCTTCCTCGATGCACTCCTTCATGATCTCGCGACCATGCCGGGAGTTGGCCAGGCCCGCCGCAAGGATTTCACCCAGCGGCGAATTGGCGCGCAATTCCTTGAGTTTATCCTTGTTGAGTTTCTTGTCCTTGATCCAGACCCAGACCTGCCCGAGCAGATGCTCCGGGGTCACACGGCTGGCACGCAGGGTCCACAGGCGCTCGGCGACGATGCCCAATGCCGCGATGGAGCTCAAAATGATCGGCAACATCATCCAGCCGCCGGATTTGACCAATTCCCACACAGTGACAGTCCCCTCGAAAAAGTGCGCCACTTTACCATACACACTCGACATAGAGGCTCGGCTCACCGACGACCGTCATATTCCTGGCCTCCCTCAAGGCGAATGGCTGACGGGTGGCGCCGCGCGCCAGAAGCGCGGTTGCTGGCGCATGGATTCAGCCGGCCCGAAGGCCCCCAGGCGCACACGCACGGCCCCTTGCTCCACACTGTCGAGGACCTGCACCCCCAACCCGCGGTAACGCGCCACTACTTGGGGATGGGGATGACCAAAGTTGTTGTTGTGACCGCGGGAAATCAGCGCGGCCTTGGGGGCCAGCGCCTCCACAAAGGCTTGCGAAGACGAACTGCGGCTGCCGTGATGGGGGGCCAGAAGCCAATCGGTGGCGACCGCCAGCGGACTCTTGAGCAAGGCCCGTTCGGCATGGGCGTCAATGTCGCCCGTCAGCAGAAAACGCTCGCCACCGGCCTCGACCTGCAAGACACAGGAGCGTTGATTGCTGTCACCGGCCCCGGACCATTGCCACAGCACAAAGCGCACGCCATCCCACTCCCAGCGCTCGCCGCTGACGCAAGCCCTGGCCCGCAGCACTTTCGGCAAGCCCTGGCGCTCTCCGCCGATAACCTGTGTTACCGGCAGCCCCCTGTAGACCGAACCCGCGCCCCCGGCGTGATCGGCATGAGCGTGGCTGATCAGCATCAGGTCCAGCCTGCGAACCCCTAGCTTACGCAAGGCCGGCAGGACCACCTGCCCACCCAGGTCGAGGTCGCCGAAACCTGGACCTGCGTCATAGAGCAATGTGTGATGACGGGTGCGCACCACCATGGCCAAACCCTGGCCGACATCCAGTTGCCAGATTTCAGCCATGCCTTCCGGCACCGTGCTTCGCGGCGGGAACACCAGCACCAGCAGCATCGGCCAGCCCAGCCATCGCAGCGGCACGCCACTGGGCAACAACAGCAAAACGGCGCCAAGGGCCCCCACGCCCCAGGCCCAGGGTGAAATGGCCGGAGCCTGCCATGCCGGCACCTTCCCCGCCGCCAGGGCCAGGCCCTTGAACAATACGTCCAGCAAGCCACCCGCCAGCCATAACAAGCCTTCGCCAACATAAGGCAACGGCAACAGCAGTGTTCCCAGCAACGCCGGGGGCAACACCAGCAGACTGATCCAGGGCACGGCCAGCAGATTGATCAGTGGTCCGGTCAGGCTGACGGGAAGCCCCAGCATCAACAGCGCCGGGAACAGACCGATGGCTATCAACGACTGCGCTCGCGTCCAGGCCTGCCACCAACGCCACGCACCCAGCCGACCGCCAAAGGTGAAGATCAACACCGCCACCGCCACAAACGACAGCCAGAATCCCGGGCGCAAGCTCGCCAGCGGGTCCAGTAACAGCACCACATTCAATGCCAGCAGCAACGGCCACCAGGCCCCCAGATGACGAAACCGCAGGCGCCACACCAACACCAGCCCGATCATCACGCACGCCCTGCGCACCGGCACCTGGAACCCGGCCAGCAGCCCGTAACCCAGCGCCGCCGCAAACGCCAGGCCGCACGCCCACGGCAGCCACGCCAGGCGTCGGGGCCACAGCCCGTAACGCGCCAGCCCGGCCACCAACAGGTACACCATGCCTGCCAACAAACCGACATGCTGCCCAGAGATCACCAGCAAATGCACGGTGCCGGTGTCCTGCAAGACGCGCCATTCATCGCGGCTCAATCCGGACCCATCGCCCAGCACCAGCGCCGCCAGCGCAGCCGCCCGCCCCTGGGCGTCCACCGCCATCAGGCGCTGACGAATGGCATCACGCCAGGCCGCCTGCGCCGGGCTGAGCAATTGACCGTCCTTGACCGTTCCCGTGGCGCCGATGCGTTGCGCCAACAACCAGGCCTCGTAATCAAAGGCATGGGGATTGAGCAAACCTGCCGGGCGCTTCAACTTCACCGCCAGGCGCCAGCGCTCGCCACTGTTGACCGGCGGGCCGCCGTACCAGGCCAGCCGCATCAAGCTCGGTAGCTGCGTAGCTCGTGCCTCGCCGTCGGCCAACTCAAAGCGCACCACACCCGGGGTGTTTTGCGGCAAGCCGACCACCCGCCCCTCGACCCAGCGGGTTTGACCGTCGAGCTCGGGTGTCAGGCGGTCATTCAGTGCCCAATGGGCGCTGGCGCATGCCCAGGCGAAACCCAGCAGAAAAAACGCCAGTGCACAGCTGCGAAACGGCAGCAGCATCAAGGCCAGCACCGCTAGCAGCAGCAACAGCCCGACCGACGGTAACACCGGTAAAAAAACCAGGGTCAACAGACCCAACGCAAGCGCCAACATCCCTGTGCGCATAAGCCCGTCCTTGAGAGTCCCCTCTCTTGGATTAGCCCAGTCACAGAAGCCCGCGTTTATTAATTGTCACAAAGTCTGAATTGGCGCTCAGTAGAATCCGGGCATACTTGCCGCTTGATCTGACCGAGAAGCCCTATGCCCCGGCGCTTATTCAAACGCTACATGCCAGACCCGACCAGCATCAGGGAACACAAATCCTTACGCTTTCTCGGCACACTGCTGCATGATCCCAACCTTTGGCACCTCAATCGGCACTCGGTTGCCCGAGCCATGGCCGTGGGTCTGTTCGCCGCCTTTTTACCGATCCCCATGCAGATGCTGGTGGCGGCTGCCCTAGCGATCTCGGTGCGCGGCAATATTCCGATTGCGGTGAGCCTGGTCTGGCTGACCAATCCGATCACCATGCCCGTGGTGTTTTTCTGCACCTACCAGACCGGCGCCTGGCTGATGAATGTACCGACGCGCAGCCTGCCGGACGAACTGACCTGGGAATGGATCAGCGGCGAACTGGCGAGCCTTTGGCAGCCGTTCCTGCTGGGATCGGTAGTGGCGGGCCTGGTGCTGGGTGCCATGGCCTACTGCATGACCATGACCTACTGGCGCTGGTGGGTCAGCCGGCAATGGAAGCGGCGTAAGCAAAGTCGGCTGTAGAACGCAAAAACGGCACCTCTGGGGTTAATGCTAGTCAGTTAAGAGAAATAAAGCCGAACACGAAACCCGTGGCGAGGGAGCTTGCTCCCGCTGGGGCGCAAAGCGGCCCTGTTTTTGGGCTGCTACGCAGCCCAGCGGGAGCAAGCTCCCTCGCCACGGGTACTATGTTCGGCTGGTCTTTGGCTTAACTGATCGGCATTAACCTCTGGGGTGCCGTTTTTCATTGCCCGGTGCCAGCGGTTACGTACGCATCCCCCGCCCGCTGACCAGCAGCCGCGCACAGCCGACGTACAGCACCACGGTGGCAACCAGCATGAAGGTGATGGCGATGCTGATCCTGATGTCCGAGACACCCAGGATGCCGTAGCGGAAGGCGTTGACCATGTGCAATACCGGGTTGGCCAACGACACCGTCTGCCAGAACGGCGGCAACAGGCTGATCGAGTAGAACACTCCGCCCAGGTAAGTCAGCGGCGTCAGCACGAAGGTCGGGATAATCGAGATATCGTCGAAATTGCGCGCAAAGACCGCGTTGATAAACCCCAGCAACGAAAAGATCGTCGCCGTCAGCACCACCACCAGGATAGTCACCCCCAGGTGATGGACCTGCAGGTCAGTGAAGAACAGCGACAGCAAGGTCACGATGATCCCGACCATCAACCCGCGCAGCACACCGCCCAGGGTGTAGCCAACCAGGATGGTGTGGGGCGAAACCGGTGACACCATCAGTTCTTCGATGGAGCGCTGGAACTTGCTGCCGAAGAAACTCGACACCACGTTGCCATAGGAGTTGGTGATCACCGACATCATGATCAGGCCCGGCACGATGTACTCCATATAGGTGAAGCCACCCATGTCACCGATCTGCCGGCCAATCAGATTACCGAAGATCACGAAGTACAAGACCATGGTAATGGCCGGCGGCAGCAGGGTCTGCGGCCAGATCCGGGTAAAGCGCCGGACCTCGCGGTAAACGATGGTGTTGAGTGCGACGAGGTTGGGTTGCAGTTCGGAACTCATACGGCCACCTTCGCCAGGTTTTTCTCCACCAGGGACACGAACAGCTCCTCAAGGCGATTGGTTTTGTTGCGCAGGCTCAGCACTTCGATGTGCTGCGCGGCCAGTTGACCGAACAACGCCGTGATGCCAACGGCCTTGTCGACCTGGACTTCCAGGGTATGGCTGTCCAGCAGGCGGCTCGGGTAGCCGATCAGTTGTGGCGCGACCTTCATGTCGTGCTTGAGGTCCAGCAGGAAGGTTTCGACATGCAACTGGCCGAGCAGGTTACGCATGCTGGTGTTTTCCACGATCGTGCCGTGGTCGATGATGCCGATGTTGCGGCACAGCTGTTCAGCCTCCTCCAGATAATGGGTGGTGAGGATGATGGTGATGCCTTTCTTGTTCAGCTCGGTCAGGAAGCTCCACATCGAGCGCCGCAGTTCGATGTCCACGCCGGCGGTCGGCTCGTCGAGGATCAGCAGGCGAGGCTCGTGTACCAGCGCCCGGGCAATCATCAGGCGACGCTTCATCCCGCCCGACAGCGAGCGCGACGGCACATCACGCTTGTCCCACAGACCTAGCTGGGTCAGGTACTGCTCGGCACGTTCCTTCGCAACCCTGGACGGAATGCCGTAGTAACCCGCCTGGGTCACCACGATATCGAAGGTCTTTTCGAACTGGTTGAAGTTGAATTCCTGTGGCACCACCCCGATGCTGCGCTTGAGCGCAGCCGGGTTGCGGTCCAGGTCGTGGCCAAAGATACTCACCGTGCCGCTGGTCTTGTTGACCAGGGTCGACAGAATGCCGATGGTCGTGGATTTGCCGGCGCCATTGGGGCCGAGCAAGGCGAAAAAGTCACCTTCGGCGACATCCAGATCGATACCACTCAGGGCCTGGAAACCGTTGCCGTAGGTTTTGGTTAGCTGCCGGATGGACAGAGCAGAACTCATATCGGATTTACGCACCAAGAAGGAGAAGTAAGGAACAAGCAAGGGCGGCGGCGAGCAAGGCAACCGTAGCGCATGAGCGCAATGGTGCTTGGCGGCGCCGCACAAGTACAGTCACCTGTGTTGATAGTCAGTATTAAGTCAACGCAGTCATGACCGCTTTTTGATAGGCCGGGCGTTGCTTCAGCCGCTGGTACCAGGCGTGCAGGTGCGGTTGCGGCGCACGCTCGATCGGCATTTCGAACCAGGCATAAATGAAGCTGCCCAGGGGAATGTCGCCCATGCCGATGTCATCACCGGACAGGTAAGGCTGGTCGGCCAGTGCCCGGTCGGCCATCGACAGCAAACCTTCGCAGGTAGCGATGGCGGCCTTGATCGCGACCCAATCCTGTTGTTCGGCCGGCGTACGCAATACACCCCAGAACACCATGCGAAACGGGTCGGCAAAGCTTGCGGTGGTCCAGTCCATCCATTTTTCCGCCGTCGCGCGGGCCTGCAAGTCGGCCGGATACCAGGACGAACCGCTGGCATGACGAGCCATGAGGTAGCGCACGATGGTGTTCGACTCCCACAACACGAAGCCGTCATCCTCCATGACCGGTATGCGACCATTGGGGTTCATCGCCCGATACTCCGGGGTATCGACCACACCGAAGGCGCCGCCTGCGTCCAGAGCCTGATAATTCAGGCCAAGCTCCTCGGCCGCCCACAACGCCTTCCTGACATTCGATGAATTCTTCCGTCCCCAGATCTTCAGCATGACCGCCCCTCAATGGATGAATGCCGGGGGAGTCTACGCCGGATCAGGCCCGGCTCAAATCGCTCTGCATGTCGCCCAGCAAGGCGGCTGACTGATCGCCGAACAAATGCGGATAGCACTGCTCAAGGTGCTTGAAAAAGAAATCCTCGGGCACATCGACAAACTGGCCATGGTCGACCAGGTACTCCATCGACTGCAGCCCCTGGCGATTGAAGGGGTGAAACACGCTGTCGTTGCGCCCATCGAACTCCAGCGGTGGCACATCGAACAACTCGCAGAGCCTGGCATTGAACGCCGGCGTAGCCTTGACCCAGCGCCCCTGCAGATACAGCTCGGTATAACCGTGCATGGCGAACACATCGCTCCTGAGCAACTCGATCAGGCGCGGCGTCGACAAGTGATTGCGGACGTCTGCCAGGCCGATGCGCGCGGGGATGCCGCAATGCCGGGCACAGCCTGCCAGCAGCGTGGCCTTGGGCACGCAGTAGCTTTCGCCGGTCGCCAGCGCATAGCTGCCGCGCAAGGTCGCCGGATCCCGGCTGAAGGTGTAGGGGTTGTAACGCACCGCCTCGCGCACCGCGCCATACAGGTTGATGGCCTGCTCGACCGGGTCACGGCTACTGCCACGATGTTTTTCGGCGAACTCCACCACGGCAGGGTGGTCACTATCGATGAAGCGGCCGGGACTCAGATACTCGTGCATGAGAACAATCTCCTGGAGAAGCCCCGAGTCTAGCGACACCTTCAGCACAGAGATAACGACATTTCGGCCAAACATCAGCGTTTGTTGCGTGCTCTTCCAAGGTTTTCGAAAGCCCCGGCAACGCTGCCACTCACCCTGATGCGGGCCAGTCAAAAATGTCTTGAAGCGAGGGAACTGGCTCCCGCTCAGGAAGCGAAGCCCCTCCAGACAATGCTACAGCGGTCTTTCAGAATGAACTCGGCGATCGTTTTGGGGCTGCTGCGCAACCCAGCGCGAGCAAGCTCCCTCGCCACGGGCGATGTATTGAGCAACCCTCGCCTTAACTGACTGACATTAGCCACTCCCCCTGTCTCTCACGGATTCAAACACGCCGGACTGCCCCCCCTTTACAGATGCCGTCTACGCTCTGGAGGTGGTTTTACCCTTGGTTTCACGGAGGATTGATTATGCTGCTGTTGTGGATACTGGTACTGGCGATCGGCATCGCCTGGCTGGCTCACCGCCGCACCGCGCCCCTGCCCGCCCTGGGCATCGTTGCGGTCTACCTGGTGGCGATGGGCGTCGTGAATCGCGCACCCGGCTGGTTGCTGTTGATATTCTGGATCATGCTCGCGGCCGTGGCCGCTCCCCTGCTGCTGCCGGACCTGCGTCGCAAGTTCTTCAGTGCGCCGCTGTTCAGTTGGTTCCAGAAAACCCTGCCACCGATGTCACAAACCGAACGCGACGCGATCGATGCCGGCACAGTCTGGTGGGATGGCGAGCTGTTCAGCGGCCGCCCGGACTGGAACAAACTGCTGGCCTACCCCAAGGCGCAGTTGAGCGAAGAAGAGCAGGCCTTCATCGATGGCCCGACTGAAGCCTTGTGCGCCATGGTCAGCGACTGGCAAATCGGCCAGACCATGGACCTGCCGGCCGAGGCCTGGGCGCACATCAAGCAGAACGGCTTTTTTGCCCTGATCATTCCCAAAGAGTATGGCGGCAAGGGGTTTTCGGCCTTCGCCAACTCGCAAGTGGCGATGAAGCTGGCCACCCGCAGTGGCGACCTGGCGTCCACCGTGATGGTCCCCAACTCCCTTGGCCCGGCCGAACTGCTCCTGCACTACGGCACCGAAGCACAACGAAACCACTACCTGCCTCGCCTGGCTCGCGGCGATGACATCCCCTGTTTTGCACTGACCGGACCCCTGGCCGGGTCCGATGCAGGCTCGATGCCCGATACCGGGGTGGTCTGCAAAGGCCAATGGCAAGGCCAGGAAACCCTGGGCCTGCGGTTGAACTGGGAAAAGCGCTACATCACCCTGGGACCGGTCGCCACCCTGCTCGGCCTGGCATTCAAGGCCTATGACCCGGACCATCTGTTGGGCGACCAGGAAGACCTGGGCATCAGCCTCGCGCTGGTCCCCACCGATATCGCCGGCGTGGAAATCGGCCGTCGTCACCTGCCCCTCGGCGCCTCGTTCATGAACGGCCCGAACTCAGGCAAGGACGTGTTCGTACCACTGGAGTTCATCATCGGCGGCCAGGAAATGCTCGGCAAAGGCTGGATGATGCTGATGAACTGCCTGTCGGTCGGGCGCTCGATTTCGCTGCCGGCCGTCGGCACCGGTGCCGCCAAGTTCACCAGTCTGGTGACGGGCCAGTATGCGCAGGTCCGCGAGCAATTCAACGTCCCGCTCGCGGCCTTCGAAGGCATTCAGGAAGCCATGGCGCGTATCGCTGGCAACGCCTGGATGATGGACGCGGCACGCATGCTGACCGCCACCGCGCTCGACCTGGGCGAAAAACCGTCGGTGTTGTCCGCGGTCCTCAAGTACCACCTCACCGAGCGTGGGCGCGAATGCATCAGCCATGCGATGGATGTCCACGGCGGCAAGGCGATCATCATGGGCCCCAACAACTACCTGGGGCGCAGCTGGAACGGCGCGCCGATCTTCATCACCGTCGAAGGCGCGAACATTCTGTCGCGCAACCTGATGATCTTCGGCCAGGGCGCGATCCGCAGCCATCCATTCGTACTCCAGGAAATGGCCCTCGCCAGCCGCGAAGACAAGGACCAGGCGCTCAAGGAGTTCGATGGCCTGCTGCTCAGGCACATCGGATTTGCCGTGGGTAACGCTGCCAGCACCCTGATGCTCAATCTCGGTGTTGGCCACTTCGAACGCGCCCCGGGAGACAGGCTCAGCCAGGGCTACTGCCGCGCCCTCAACCGTCAGGCCGCGGCCTTCGCCCTGCTGGCCGACCTGAGCATGATGCTGCTGGGGGGGGAACTGAAACGTCGCGAACGCCTGTCGGCCCGCCTGGGCGATGTACTGAGCAATCTGTACCTGGCCTCAGCCGCGCTCAAGCGTTATCACGACCTCGATTCGCCGCCGCACATGACGCCCCTGTTCACCTGGGCCATGGAGGAAAGCCTGGGGCAGTCCGAGCGCGCGCTCGATGAATTGCTGAGCAACTTCCCGAGCAAGGTATTGGGCTGCCTGCTACGGGTCATCGTGTTTCCGTTCGGTCGGCGCCACAAAGGCCCATCGGACACACTCGCGGCCGAGGTAGCGGCGGTGATCGGTCGCGCCAAAGGCGATCCGACCCTCGAGGAACTGCTGGGCGGTTGCTACCGTCCACAATCGCTCGAGGACCCGGTTGGCGCCCTGCAACAGGCCTGCGACCTGTTGAACGCCGTACAGCCGCTGCAGCAAAAACTGCACAACGCACTCAGGAGCGGACAGTTCAAACCGGCTGCCGGAGAGCCGCTCATCGATGCCGCGCTGGAGGCCGGCGTGCTGCAGCTGATTGAAGCGCAAAGCCTGCGTGAAGCCGAAGTGGCGCGGCGTAAAGTGATCGATGTCGATGACTTTTCCAAGGAGCAGCTAGAGTTGGCAGAGGGCAAGATCCGATAAAGCAACGGCACGCCCAGCGGTTCAATGATGAAATGCGGGCGTCGGGGCTATATACTCCGGCGCCCGTTTTGCTTTAGTTCTAGAGGACTCCCGTTATGCTCGACCAAACTCTCGTCCAGCTCGACCTCCTGCGCAGTATTCTGGTCGCTGTCGGTGAAGCCGAGCAGGTCCCGGAAGAAAGCCATGCGCTGTTTCTGGAGCGCTTCGACGAACTGCGCGCCTCGTTGCCGATCGATCCGATCGAAAGCCAGTACCTGGGCCAGGACCTGCTGTGCCAGGTGATCCAACGCTACCCGCAAATTGCCCACCTGGTACCACGGGACCTGCTGTGGTACTTCGCCGGCGACTGCCTGCACTACATGCCAGACGATGAAATCCACCTGTACCAGGCCCTCGAAGAACGTCGTTATGAAGCCGAGCAGAACGATGAGCCGTTTGACTGGAACCAGGAAAAGCAACTGCTGGCCCTGTCGAACCAGGACAGCAAGCACTGATCTGCGCTCAGTGACACAACAGGCCCGCACGGTTCGACCGGCGGGCCTTTTTCATGGGCTTGAATCCTGACTGTCAGAACAACCCCTCACTCTCGGGCAACTCGTACTGCGCCTCGAGCTTGCCTGCCCCCGCGGACTTGCCCGGGTTGCTCAGGGTCGGCTCCTTCTCCAGGCACTCCACCAGATAGTCGATCAGTACCCGCAGCTTGGGCGGCAGGTAGCGCGTCGGCGAATGCAGCAACCAGGCGCCACCATGATAGGAGGCCAGAAAGGTCCAGTCCGGCAGTACCTGCACGATCAAGCCTTGTTCCAGGGCATGGCGCGCCGTGAAATACGGCAGGCTGCCAATGCCGATGTGCTGCAACACGGCCCCCAGGCGCACGCCGGTGTGATTGGCCGCATATCGGCCACGCACACCGACGGTGACCGCTTTGCTGCCCTTCCTGAACTTCCACCGCGCATCGCTTGGGGTTTCGCCCAGGTAAACACAACTGTGGTTGAGCAAGTCATGGGGATGGGTGGGCGTGCCGTGCTCGGACAGGTACTGGGGGGTCGCGCACAGCATGTGGTCGATGGTCAGCAGTTGCCGCCCCACCAGTCCCGCGGGCGGGCGATCGGTAATGCGAATGGCCAGGTCGACATGATCGTCGATCAGGTCAACCTGGCGATCCTCCAGCAGCAGTTCTACATCGACCTTGGGATAACGGCGAAGAAATTCCGGCATGTGGGGATGAATCACGAATCGTCCCACCGCCTTCGGCACGCTGACCCGCACCAGCCCTTCGGCCTCCTGGGTGAACTGACCACTGATTTCCATCACCGAACGGGCGGCGCTGACCATCTCCTGGCACCGCTTGAACACCTCCTCACCGCCGTCGCTCAAGCGCAATTTACGCGTGGTGCGCTGAAGCAGGCGGGTGGCCAGGGCTTTCTCCAGGCGCGAGATGCTGCGGCTCACCGCTGAGGGTGACGAACCCATCTGCCGGGCGGCTTCGGAGAAGCTGCCGGTCTCGACGACCTTGACGAAAATCGCCATTTCACCCAGCAACGGCAGCGGTAGATTTATGCTCACAGCACAACAGTCCTTTGATGTTTAAACGGATTATCACGTAATTCGGCGATACATATAATAAAAACCAGAATTTTTAGTAAGGCCGTGGAATATGACGCTTCGCCTCTTTTTCCATAGTGATGACCTCAAGGCCAACGTGGAAGTCCTGGAATGTACGCCCTGCGAAAACGAGTTTGCCGTCGAGCTGCGAGCGACGCTGTTCCATCCCCAGGGTGGAGGTCAACCCTGTGACACCGGGTGGATCGGCGACAGCCAGGTCATGCGCGTCACCCAGGAAGCGGACCGGATCGTGCACTATGTCGACCAGCCGGTTGCCCCGGGAATGACCCGGATACGGGTCGACGAGCCGCGTCGACAACTCAATACCCGCCTGCATTCGGCCGGGCACTTGATTGGTCACTGTGCCGAATCCCTGGGCTGGATTCCCGTCAAGGCCCATCACTGGCCTGGCGAGGGTCGCGTGACGTTCATGCCGGGCCAGACGCCACAGGAACTCAACGTCGAGACACTCCAGAACACCCTGGCCCAGTGGATTGCCAATGATCTGCCGCGCTTGACCTCGCTACGCGAAGGCGCGCGGGAAATCGGTTTCGGCGAGCTGCCCGCCTATGGCTGTGGCGGCACCCATGTACGGCGCCTGCAGGAATTAGGCACGGTCACTATCGCTTCCCTTTCGCAAAAGAAAGGCGCGCTTTCAGTTCGCTACGACGTGAGCTGAGTCATTCGGCGATGACGCGGTGCTGCGCTCGAGCCAGCGTCATTGCCTGAAGCCGGTGGGCCTGCACTCGCAGGCTTGATGACTCTCTGCTAGATGGACCTAAGACATGATGCTCGACGTCGGATGTCTCGATGAGACCTGCCTACAAAAACTGGCCAACGAAGAGGTGCTCGCCATCCGGCTCAAGCACTTTCTCCCCGGACCGCTCGCCCTCCAGATCGGCAACAAGATTCTCGCCCCCGGTTTCGAGGGCTACATCAATGCCCCCAGTATCGGACGCATCGGCATGGCGTTCTACGAAGCGCAAAACCAGCCACCGCTGGTCGAAGACTATTTCGAGCGCGCCAGTGCCAACACCGCCGAACTGCGTGCCCGGTGCGCGCCCTACTCCTCCCCCATCGACACCCTGCGCTGCCTGCTCGACGAGGCATGGCCAGCCGGCGCACACCTGGAAACCCTGTACGGTCGCAAGATGTATGCCGGCCTGTCCCGAGTGGTCAAGCCCGGGGTGTGCTTCCTGGCTCACCACGACATTTTCGCCAAGGACGCACCCGACAGTTTTCAGGCCCGCAGCCTGGAAGCGCAATTTGCCTGCAACCTCTACCTGAATATGCCCACCGCAGGAGGCGCCCTGCAGATCTGGGACCACGACATCTCACCCGAACGGTTCGATGAAATGCGCGGCGACAGCTACGGCATCGACCCGGCCCTGCTAGGCCCGCCCACCCTGGAGATCGTTCCGCGGCCCGGCGATTTCATCATGTTCAATTCACGCCGCATGCACGCGGTGACACCGGGACTGGCCGATCCACGATTGAGCCTGTCGTTCTTTGTCGGCTATCGCGGCAATGCCTCCCCCCTGACCTTTTGGAGTTGAAATGCTTTCGAATTACCTAGGCGAATTCCTGGCGCTGGCGACCATTCATTTTCTGGCCGTCGTCGCACCGGGACCTGATTTTGCGGTAACCATCCGCCAGAGCGTGCGGTTCGGGCGCGTGGTCGGGATCTGCACGGCGCTGGGCATTGGCGCCGGCATTTCGGTGCATGTGCTCTATACCTTGCTGGGAGTGGGCGCATTGATGCACACCACGCCCTGGCTGTTGACAGTGGCCAAGGTGGTGGGGGGCGCCTACATTCTGTACCTCGGCGTGAGCCTGCTGCGCAGCAAACCCAAGTCGACGGTCGAAGGCGAGAACGCGCAAGCGCCATCGCTGGAACAGCAGACCCTGTTCAAGGCATTCACCACGGGTTTCCTGACCAACGCCACCAACCCCAAGGCAACGCTGTTCTTCCTGGCGATATTCACCACCCTCATCAGCGCCACGACGCCCTTGCAGGTGCAGGCGCTGTACGGGCTGTGGATGTGCTTCGTCAATGCCCTGTGGTTCGTGATTGTGGCGTTGTTCTTTTCAAGCAACCGGGTGCGGGTGTTGTTCATGCGCATGGGCCACTGGTTCGAACGGACCATGGGCGTGATCCTGATCCTGTTTGCCGGGCGCTTGATGCTCTCGCTGTGAATCCTCGGGCCGGTGAGCAACGGGCAGTTGCTCTCCGGCCTGACAGCGCGGCCTGTTACTTGAGGTTACCGCTGAGGAACTGCTGCAAACGCTCGCTCTTCGGATTGCCCAGCACCGCTTCTGGCGCGCCCTGTTCCTCGACCCGCCCCTGATGCAGGAACAGCACCTGGTTGGACACTTTGCGCGCGAAGCTCATTTCGTGGGTAACCATGATCATGGTCCGGCCTTCTTCGGCCAGCCCCTGGATCACCTTGAGCACTTCGCCCACCAGTTCCGGGTCCAGGGCCGAGGTCGGCTCGTCGAACAGCATGATTTCCGGCTCCATGGCCAGCGCACGGGCAATGGCCACGCGCTGCTGCTGGCCACCGGAGAGAAACGCCGGGTACTGGTCCGCGACTCGGGCGGGCAGGCCGACCTTGTCCAGATAACGGCGAGCCCGCTCTTCAGCGTCCTTTTTACTCACGCCCAGCACCCGGCGCGGGGCCATGGTGATGTTTTCCAGCACGGTCATGTGGCCCCACAGATTGAAATGCTGGAACACCATCGCCAGTCGGGTACGCAGTCGTTGCAGTTCGGCATCGTCCGCCACGCGCATGCCGTGGTGATCCTTGACCATGCGAATCGACTTGCCGTCCATGCTCATGGCGCCGTCGTTGGGGGTCTCGAGAAAATTGATGCAGCGCAGGAAGGTACTCTTGCCCGAACCGCTGGCGCCGATCAGGCTGATCACGTCACCGGTATTGGCCTTCAGCGAAACGCCCTTGAGCACTTCGTGGCTACCGTAACTCTTGTGCAGGTCTTCAATCGTCAATTTGTACATGTGCGCAAGCATCCTCAACGGGAAGTCTTAGTGAGCCGGGCCGAGAAAGGCCAGCCAGCGGCGTTCAGCCAGTCGGAACAGACCGACGAGCGCAAAGGTGACCGCCAGGTAAATCAACGCGGCGATGCCGAACGACTGGAAGGTCAGGAAGGTCGCGGAGTTGGCGTCGCGAGCGACTTTCAGAATATCCGGGATGGTTGCGGTAAAGGCCACGGTGGTCGAGTGCAGCATCAGGATCACTTCGTTGCTGTAGTACGGCAGCGAGCGACGCAACGCCGAGGGCATGATCACGTAGGCATACAGCTTCCAGCCGGTCAGGCCGTAGGCCTTGGCCGCTTCGACTTCGCCGTGGGCCATGCTGCGAATCGCCCCGGCGAAAATCTCCGTGGTGTAGGCACAGGTGTTCAGGGCAAACGCCAGGATGGTGCAGTTCATCGCATCGCGAAAGAACGCATCCAGCACCGGCTGCGCGCGGATCGCGGCCAGGCTGTAGATCCCGGTGTAGCAGATCAGCAGCTGGATATAGAGCGGCGTCCCCCGGAACAGGTAGGTGTAGAACTGCACCGGCAGACGCACGTAGAACCTGGAGGAAACCCGGGCGATGGACAGCGGGATCGACACCAGGAAACCGATCAGGATCGAGGCGCTGAGCAACCACAGGGTCATGGCCAGGCCGGTGATGTGGTAACCGTCGCTATAGAAGAACGGCTTCCAGTATTCCTGCATGAGTTCAATCATCGTACTGCCTCCCGGGTGCCTGCCGCGTAGTGCCGTTCAAGCCAGCGCAGGACAACGTTCGACGCGCTGGTAATCACCAGGTAGATCAGTGCCGCCAACACCAGGAAAAAGAACAGCTGATAGGTGCTTTTGCCAGCGTCCTGGGCGGCCTTGACCAGGTCGGCCAGGCCGATGATCGACACCAGTGCGGTGGCCTTGAGGATCACCATCCAGTTGTTGCCGATACCCGGCAGGGCAAAGCGCATCATTTGCGGGAAGACCACGAAGCGAAAACGCTGGGCACGGCTCAAGCCATAGGCGGTAGCCGCTTCCATCTGCCCACGGGGTACGGCGAGGATCGCGCCACGAAAGGTCTCGGTGAAATAGGCGCCATAAATGAAGCCCAGGGTAATGATCCCCGCACCAAAGGGATTGATCTCGATGTATTCCCAGTCCATGACCACCGTGAAGCTGGTGAGCCAGGTTTGCAGGCTGTAGAAAATCAGCAGCATCAGCACCAGGTCCGGCACACCGCGAATCAGCGTGGTGTAGAGCTGGGCCGGAATGCGCAACAGCTTGACGCTGGAGAGTTTCGCGCTGGCACCGATCAGGCCGAGCACAACGCTCAGCAACAGTGACAGTATCGATAACTTGACGGTCATCCAGGTGCCTTCCAGCAGCAGAGGGCCAAAACCCTGCAAGCTGAATGCGGAAAGCCCGAGTGTCTGTAGCACAGCTTCGAACATAATTGAGGACCTATAGCGATAAAAAAGCGCCCATCCGGGGACGGGCGCAGGGCGTTATTTACCGCTGTAGAGATTCAGATCACCGAAGTGTTTCTTCTGGATCGAGGCGTAGGTGCCGTCATCGTGCAGTGCCTTGATGCCTTTATCGATAAGGGCCTTGAGCTCGGTATTGCCTTTGGCGATACCCACTGCGGTCTTGGCAGGCAACAGTTCGCTGTCGACGGGCGGGCTGACCTCGAAACCCACGCCTTGAGGCGACTTCAGGAAACCCAGTTCGGCCTGCAGCATGTCCTGGATCGAGGCGTCGAGGCGACCGGAAATCAGGTCCGCGTAGACCTGGTCCTGGTTGGCGTAGGCCTGGGTCTGCACCCCTGCCTTGTCCAGTATTTTCTTGGCGTAGGCCTCTTGAATAGTGCCCTGCTCGTAACCGACTTTCTTGCCCTTCAGGGAATCCGGGTCGGTGCTGAGGCTGACGCCTTTCTTGAACACCAGCGCGGTCGGGCCGGAGAACAGTTCACTGGAGAAGTCGATAACCTTCTCGCGGGCCGGCGTCACGGTCATCGAGGAGATCACGCCGTCGAACTTGTTGGCTTTCAGACCCGGAATCGTGCCGTCGAAATCGCTCTCGACCCATTTGCACTTGACCTTCAGCTCGGCGCAGATTGCATTGCCCAGATCGATATCGAAGCCTACCAGGCTGCCATCGGCCGCTTTGGATTCGAACGGTGCGTAGGACGGATCGACACCAAAACGCAGTTCCTTGTATTCCTTGGCCGTTGCCAGGCCTGCAGCCATGCACAACGTCAGCGCAGAGAGGGTCAGCAATGTTTTTTTCATTATTATGAAACTCCTGAAAACCACTAGGGCGCTTGTGCGCGCGGGTACTACTCCCGGAATGCACGCAACGCCTCCGAACCCGAACCCATCTCAAGCACATGCTTTAAGCAGTGGTGTACGTCGATGCCTGCCGACGACTCCTACGCACATACACTTACTTGTACGTACAAGCATATGCAATCAATCAGCCAACTCATCAACCATTGGCCGATTCACTCCGCACGAAACACGATCAGAGGCTCTGGAATAAGGATCTAAAGCATCGACAAGCGATTTCCGAGGAGCACTGCGGCGCGTTCGCGACTGTTACCTCCATCGCGTTTTGCACCGACTCAGTGCATTCGGTAACAACCTGAGGAACGGCACGGCGTGTAGAAATACCCCGCAATGGGGCAATGCTGTTCAGTCAAGAAAGGCTTGAAGCGGGTGAGAGACCCGTGGCGAGCGAGCTTGCTCGCGCTGGTGCGCGAAGCGCACCCAACAAAGCGACTGCGGTCTTTCAGAACGAGCTCGACGATAGTTTTTGGGGCTGCTCTGCAGCCCAGCGCGAGCAAGCTCGCTCGCCACGGGGGATGTATTGAGCAACCCTATCCTTAACTGAACAGCATTACCGCAATGGGGGGGGCAGTTGCGCTAAGGCCCAGAAACCGTGGCAACACCTCTCCCCAAGTCCCTGCTTTCAGAAGTGTTCCTGATTTTTTAACGAAAGCTTTTCTTTGCAATATGGCGGTTTGCCTTGTTTGAACTACTTTCAAACAAGGCAAACGTCTTGCTGGTGCAAGTCGCATACGTTTTGTTCAGTGATCAATTAGCGGATTGGCATAAGGAACTACCACACTATGATCCTGGCCCGTTTGTTCCTGGCTCGCCCCCTGACTGCCGTCGGCTTGACCGGGCGTGTGAATCAGGTCTCACGGCTCCCGTTTCCAGGAATATCTCTCACTCTCAACCCGTTCACCGAGATCACTTCACCGGTCGGCCCGACCCGTGTCCGGAGCTCGGCGATGCACAGCACCCAGGAAAATCTACGTATTCAGCGAGGATGCACTTAATGAACTATCGTACCCTGCCCGCTTTCAAGCGAGTTTTCCATGGCCTGCTGTGGGTGGGCCTTAGTGTGGATACCGCCCAGGCTGCGCCGAGCAATTGCGCGCAACTGGCCAATTTACCCGCCGTGTATGAAGTCGGCCAGGGGCTGCAGAGTGAGCTGCGCATGCCCGTCCCGGTGACGCAATTGGCGGTGGGCGACCCGAAAGTCGCCGACGTGCAAACCAGCAGCAGTAGCGCATTCATCCTCACGGGTATCGCCCCGGGTGCCACCAGCCTGATGGTCTGGACCGCCTGCTCCTCCACACCACGCCAAAGCATGATATTCGTCAAGGGCAAGGCGACCGCCGCACTGACCAGTGTGGCGACGGGACCTACCGACGACTCAATGTTGCCCAGCCAGGTGCAGACCGATATCCGCTTCGTTGAAGTCAGCCGTACCAAACTCAAGGAAGCCTCGGCCTCGATTTTCGGAGAACGCGGCAACTTCCTGTTCGGCTCGCCGAGAACCGTGCCCACCATCAACGGCCTCGTCCAGCCCAGGCTGCCATTCAACAACGATTCGTTCAACCTCTCCTATCTCGGTGGCAAAACCCTGGTGATGATCAACGCCCTGGAAGGCAGCGGTTTCGCCTACACCCTGGCGCGGCCCAGCCTGGTCGCCTTGAGCGGACAGAGCGCAAGCTTTCTCGCCGGTGGTGAAGTGCCGATCCCGGTACCCAGTTCGGGCAGCGACAACGTGTCCATCGAGTACAAGGAGTTCGGTATCCGCCTGACCCTGACCCCCACCATCATCGGGCGTGATCGCATCTCCCTGAAAGTGGCGCCGGAAGTCAGTGAACTGGACTTCAGCAACGCCGTGCAGATCGCCGGGACCGCCGTGCCGGCGCTCACCATACGACGCACCGACACCAGCATCTCGCTGGCCGATGGCGAAAGCTTCGTGATCAGCGGCTTGATCAGCAGTCGCAACTCCTCTCAAGTGAACAAGTTTCCAGGACTGGGCGACATTCCAGTGCTCGGCGCGTTCTTCCGTGACAACTCCATCAACCGCGAAGAGCGCGAGCTGCTGATGATCGTTACGCCACACCTGGTCCAGCCGCTGGCCGCCAACGCGAAGCTGCCTTCGTTGCCAGGCGAACAACTGCGTAACTACGACCCGAATTTCTACCGCATGTTCTTCCTGGAAAACGGCGACTTCGACAAACGCACCGGGTTATCGCAATGAGCCGATGCCTGAATCAGTCTTTTCTCACCCTCCCCCATCATGACAGTGACCTTGAGCGCCTGGCCGGCGAACCGTGTTACCGCTGGCCGAGCACTCAAGTGGGCATCACCAGAGGACACTCGATGAAAGCAGTCATTGCACTAACGGCGAGCTTGATGCTCGTAGGGTGCGCCTCGAACGGCTTCTCTTCGAAACCCGCCAGTTGCGCCAAGCCCACCTCGGACCAGGAGTTGTCGCTGAATCTGGCCGAGGAAATGGCCAACGATGGCCGCCTGTATGCCAGCCTGGCGAACCTGGACGGGTTGCCGGATGACCTGGTCCAGGTTCGCCTGCGCAAGGCACGGGTCCTGCGCATGCTCGGCCGTAGCGAGGCCGGGCCGCTGTATCAGAGCCTGATCGGCACCTGCCTGACCGCTGAAGGGGAACATGGCCTGGGCCAGTTGGCGGCAGCCCGCGGTGATTACGCGGTCGCTACAACGCACCTTGAGCACGCGGCGAAAATGTCCCCCACCGACGAGAAAATCCGCAATGACCTGGGGGTCGTCTACCTCAATCAACGACGGATCGAGGAAGCACGCTTCGAGTTCATGACTGCCCTGGAGCTCAAGCAGGAAGATTCACCGGCAGCCCTGAACATGGTCACGCTGCTGATCTATCAGGATAAATGGAAGCAGGCCGCAGAGCTCGCGACCCGCGCCAGCCTGACCTCCAGCCAGGTCTCGGAGGCTCACGCTCGCGCGGAAAAGCTCAAGGCCTCGGGTAAATCGACGGAACCCGCGCCCAATCGCGTAGCAGAGGCGGTCGGCGCCTCTACGGCGGCGATCAAGTAGACCCTACGAGGAACTGACATGAAGACCAAACGGTTGGCTCTGATGTGCATCACCTGCCTGTCCACGAGCGCCTGGGCGATTGATCCGGGCCCCTCATCCGTCCCGCAGCAAGGCACGGAACAATGGTTGCAACTGCAGATTCGTGGCGTACTGGCGTCCCCTAAACTGCAAGCCGCCTCGGCCACCGAACGTGACCTGGCCATGCAGCGCTGGCTCGATAGCTACACGTACAAGATTCCGGAGTTTTATGAGCAGGATATGGCGGGATCCATTTCCAGCGACTGAGTCACGTCAGTGGCTGCCCGGCCTCT
Organism: Pseudomonas sp. Irchel s3h17; assembly: GCF_900187505.1. GTDB lineage: Bacteria > Pseudomonadota > Gammaproteobacteria > Pseudomonadales > Pseudomonadaceae > Aquipseudomonas. The sequence goes on along the minus strand of NZ_FYDL01000005.1, from coordinate 173,506 downwards.
GACGTCATTCAATGTAAGCGCACTCCAATGTTGTCCGGCCAACAGGCCGGGGCAACTTTTTTGCGCTGGCTGAGTTTTCAGCTTGAGGCTTCTTTCTCAGGAAAGTGCAATGGGAAAGGGTACAAAGCTCGGCCAACGAGATGACTCGCTGACGTTTAAATGGTCGGTCGTTGATCAGGTCGGAAAAGGCGAGAAGCTTATAACGATCGCGGGTGAAATCCGAGGACACCACATCTGTATCGGCACTCGCAAGCCGCTCTCACTGATGTACGAGCAGCGCTAAAGACAGGAGTGCCCAGACCTGGATCCTTTGTTCGAAGTCTTGCGTGAGCACCGTGGCGAGTTCGCAGGAAGCGGGTCTGCCACCAGTGCTTGCGCCAGCCATCATCGCTTTCGTTGCCCCCCAGCCTACTGAAGTCAAGCCCGCGGCAAGTGATCGCCACAGCCCCGGAGAATGCAGCGAGAGGCAATCACCTTTTACAACCTGGAACGAGCGCGCACGTCCTCAACATACAAAACGCCCGATGCTGTGCATCGGGCGTCAGGGTGCAATGGCTGTAAGTCTGTTTCAGTACTGGACAGGGTAATGCGGGTCAGCCGCAGGGCGGCAACGGTGACAGGATTGAATGTTCCGCTCCCCTATTCCACCCCATGTTCCGATAGCACACCCCTCAAACAGCCACCAACGCCTGCCTCACATTTTCCCGAACGCCCTGAACACTCCGATCATGGCCGGCCCAATGGCGACCAGAAAGAAGCTCGGCCACAAGCAGAAGATCAGTGGGAAGATCAGCTTGGTACCGATTTTTGCGCCCATCTCTTCGGCCGCCTGCGTACGCCGGTCGCGGAACTCGTCGGCATAGATGCGCAAAGTGTCAGCCACGCTGGTACCAAAGCGAATACTCTGCGCCAACAGACTGACCAGGCCCTGGACATCCTCGAGCCCAGTGCGCTCGGCCAGTTGTTTCAGCGCCTCGGTACTGGTCACCCCGGCACGGATTTGCGCATTGACCAGTCCCAGTTCTTCCGCCAACTCAATCTGACTGACCGTCATTTCCTCGGCCACCCGCTCGATGGTTGTGGGCAGGGCCAGGCCCGACTCCACACACACCACCATCAGGTCCAGGGCATCCGGAAACGCAGCCCGCAAGCGAGCTTGTCGCAGTTGCTTGCGTTTGCTGACATAGAGTGCCGGCACCAGCCATCCGATACCCGCCACCAGGAGCACCACCAACATGCCCAGGGCCAGGGAGACCCCGCTGATCAGCGGTAACACCAGCAGCGCAACACCGACCAGCACCAACGGCAACAGCAAGCGCGCCGCCCAGTACATCTGCACCGCCGAAGGCGAACGGTAGCCGGCATGTATCAACAGCATTTGGGTCGCGGAGGCCTTGGTCGATTCGGTCGTGCCAAAGCGTTGCCCCACCCGCTCCAGCAGCAGTTGCAGGTTACCCGGCGCCTCCTGCCCGGATAACGCACCACCACGCTTGATCAGCGCCAGGCGACGCTGCACCGGATCTTGCAGGCCGAGCAACAGCAACGCCACGGTGACCACCGCCAGAATCGTACTGGTACCGATGGCGCCGACGAACAAAAAGCGCGCCAACTCCTCGTTACCCGTCACCCGACTGAACAACCCGAGCAAATAATCCATGACCTGTACCTCCCGGTAGCGACCGGCGCTTAAACCTGAATCCGGATGATTTTGCGTATCCAGAAAATTCCGACCAGCATGGCGCAGAACGCGCCGATGATCAGTTTGTGGCCGATGGGGTCATTGAACAGCACCGGCATGTAGCTGGGACTGGTGAGCACAATCGCGATCGCCAGCACGAAGGGAATGGCCACCAGTACCCAGGCCGACATGCGCCCCTCGGCCGACAGGGTCTTGACCTTGCGCTGAAAGCGGAATCGCCCGCGGATCAACCGGCTCAAACGTTCCAGCACCTCCGTCAGGTTGCCGCCGGTTTCACGATGGATGAGAATCGAGGTCACCAGCATCATCACCGTCATGCTCGGCATACGCTCCAGCAGGCCGAGCATGGCCCGGCGCACATCGTTGCCATAGTTGATGTCGGAAAAAGTCAGGCCGAATTCATGCGCCACCGGCCCTTTGTGCTCCTCACCCACCAGGCGCAAGGTTTCGTTGAACGGGTGTCCGGCACGCAAGGCCCGGCACATGGCATCCAGCGCATCGGGCAGACCTTCCTCAAATGCAGCGAAACGCTTGCCACGGTCACGGGAAATTTTCAGCAGGGGCAGCCAGAACACCCCGACGCAGACTGCCAGTGCCATCCACCAGACTGAAGAGATCATCCATACCAGGATGCCTGCGCCCCCCCCCAATGCCAGCCCAAGCAGCAGCACCCGATAAGCCCGGTACTCGTGCCCGGACTGCTCGATCATCTGGGTAATGGACTCCATGAAGGGTAGCTGTTCGAGCCAGGCCTCCATGGGCGACAAGCGCGTGAGGTACTTTTGCCGCAGCACCGTCTGCATGTTCGGCTGCTGGTTGACCTTCTCCAGTGCATGCAAACGGCCGCGGATGCGCTTGCGCATCTTGCCAGCCTCGCCAAACACCGGCACCACCACCCCTTGGGACAGGAGGAACACGGCAATGAACACCATGCCGAGAAAGACCAGAATGAATTCACCGGGAATCTGGTTCATGACTGCCGTTCCTCCATCCACTCAGGCCTGAACATCGTCAGCGGCAGTTCGATACCGCGCTTGGCCAAGACATCGCGAAATGACGGGATCATGCCGCTGGGCCGGTACTCGCCCAACACTTCGCCGTTTTCGCCCATGCCCTGGCGGGCAAAGGAGAATATTTCGGTCATGGTAATGATCTCACCTTCCATGCCGTTGATCTCTTGCACGCTGACCAGTCGCCGCTTGCCGTCCTCCTGACGCTCCAACTGGATCACCACATCAATGGCCGAGGCGATCTGTTGACGCATGGCTTTGATCGGGAACGTGGCGCCCGTCATCGACACCATGTTCTCGATACGCCCCAATGCATCGCGTGCGGTATTGGCGTGGATCGTGGTCAACGAACCATCGTGACCAGTGTTCATCGCCGTCAGCATGTCCAGTGCCTCGGCGCCCCGCACTTCGCCGATGACAATGCGGTCCGGGCGCATCCGCAGACTGTTGCGCACCAACTCCCGCTGGCTCACCTCGCCCCGCCCTTCGATGTTCGAGGGACGGGTTTCCAGGCGTACCACGTGGGGCTGTTGCAGTTGCAGTTCGGCCGAGTCCTCGATCGTGACGATGCGCTCGTTCTGCGGAATGAAGCTGGAGAGCACGTTGAGCATCGTGGTCTTGCCGCTGCCGGTCCCTCCGGAAATCAGCACGTTCAAGCGCCCACGGACAATCGCCTTGAGCAGCAAGGCAATGGCTGGGGTCAAGGTCCCGACCTGGATCAGGCTGTCGGTGTTGAGCAGATCCACGGCAAAGCGACGAATCGACATGCTCGGACCGTCGATGGCCAGCGGCGGGATGATCGCGTTGACCCGCGAACCGTCCTTGAGCCGGGCGTCCACCAACGGCGAGGACTCATCGATACGCCGGCCCAGGCTGGAAACGATCCGGTCGATGATGTTCAGCAAATGCTGATCGTCCCGGAAACGTACGTCAGTGCGTTGCAGCTTGCCGAAGCGTTCGACATAGACCGAGGCGTGGCCATTGACCAGGATGTCGGACACGCTGTGATCAGCCAGCAACGGCTCCAGCGGGCCAAGTCCCAGCACCTCGTCGGTGATCTGCTTGATGATCAACTGGCGGCTGGCGGAGCTTACCGGCGCGGAATGTTCATCGAGCAGGCGCTGGCAAATCTCGCGGATCTGTCGGGCGGCATCGGCCTGTTCAAGGGTATCCAGTAACGACAGGTCCATGACCTTGAGCAGTTGCTGATAGATCTTTTCCCGCCACTCGCCCTCCACCGCGGTGACCTGGCTGCGGGTCTCATAAACAATGTCCGGGGCTGCACGCTCCCACGCCATCAGTTCCGCTGCCGGGTCTTCCAGGTTGTCATCCTGTTGCCCATGCAGCGAGGTGACCGGTTTGCCGGACTGTTTGCGCAAGCGATTACGAAAGTCGTTGAGCATGATTCATCCCCTGAAAAGACGGTGGAAGGCGCGGTTGAGCAAGCCCCGTTTGTTGCTCATCTGGACACCGACCAACTCGTCGGTCATCTGATTCAGCGCAACGGTGATCGGTGACCGTGGCGCACACAATCCCAGCGGGACGCCGGTGTTCTGGCTCTGGCTGACCGCATTGAAATCGTTAGGCAGTTTCAACAGATTCGCGCAGCGCAGCGCCTCGCCAATGTCCTTGACGCTGACGGCGGCGGCCTTGTCATAGCGATTGACCACCACCTGCAGGTTTTCACCGCGCACCCCCAGGTCATCGCGGAGTATCCGCACCAGGGAACTGGCATCGCGCAAGTGGCTGACACTCTGCTGTGCCACCACAAACACACGATCCGCCTGTTCCAGTACGGAGCTGGTGAGGTGATCGATTTGCCGTGGCAAGTCGACCACTACCCAGTCATAACTGGTGCGAGCCAATTGCAACAGCGCATCGAGCTGGTCGGTATGGGCATCCTGCGGCAGGCATAGCTCGCCCGCCCGGCCACCCAGCACATGCAGGGTCGGGCTGTAGTGACTGCAGAAACCGCGAAGCGCCACCGCATCCAGGCCCTTGATCTGCTGCAACACCTCCAGGTGACTGTGCGACTGCTGCACATCCAGATAATGGGTCACACTGCCAAATTGCAGGTCCAGGTCCAGCAGCAAGGTAGTGCCACCCCTGGTGCTGAGTTGCTGGGCCAGGTTGCAGGCCAGCAAGGTCGTGCCGGACCCGCCTTTGGCGCCCATCACGGCGACCAGTTTGCCCTCGCCCTCGTTGCCATCCCGAATCTCCATCACCAAGCGGTTCAGGGCCGCGACCAGTTCAGTCTCGACCAGCGGCTCCGGCAACACATCACGGGCGCCGGCCTGCATCGCCAGGCGCATGCCATCCTGCTCACTCAATGAGCCACACACCAGCATCGGCGGACGCTCATGGGCAGGACGTTGTAGCAGCGCCGACAACTCCTCACGCCACAAATGGCTGACACGCACCAGCAACAGGTCGGGTAGGCGCTCCAGGCCATAGAGCGGGTCGACGTGACCGTTGCTCACCAGACGCGTGCTCACCTCAAGGCCAGGCAGTCGCTGGCAGACGCTTTGCAAGTCGCGCAACGACACGGCATCACGACTGCTGATCAGCAAACGCAGCCCGGATTTGCCGGTTGCAGTAGATAGCGGGATATCCTTTGTACTCAGCATTTTGTTTTCTCCGTCGAATCGGAGCGACGTCCGAGGCTTTCGCGCGGCAAGGTCGCCCTGAACACAGGCAAGGTAATCGGCACGCCGAACCCTGGAATGAACAGATCGAAAACGAAATTCTGCAAGCTCACCTGGACATAGCGAATGGCGCGGAAGCCATTGAGGCCGATGGGTTCGGAGGGGTCGGCCACCTCTACACCGTTTTCATCCAGATAGATCAAAGCCAGGTTGTCAGTGCTCAGATTGCTGATCAGTTGGCTCGTCCCGGCGTCGTCCGCGGCATTGAAGATTGCTCGCTGCAACACCACCGGGTCACTGATATCGCAGACCGCCGCCAGACGCACACCACGCCGTGCGGCTTCATCAAGTGCATTGACCGTGAAGTACAGGCGACCCATTTCCACTACGGCGAATAACAGCGTGAAGACCAGCAGGCCAACGAAAGCGAACTCAACGACATAGGTGCCGCGCATCTGTTTGCGGTTCATCACAGTGCCCTCATGACAGTCGTGGCGACCAGCGGGATACCCAGTGAAAACGCGTTGCCAAAGAAACCCGGCATCGTCCCGGTACAATTGCCTGCGCCGATCACCGGGCAAAAGTTGTAGGTGATGGTGACCCGCACATGGTCGGTCCCCACGGCCTCGACTTCCACATCGTCTATTTCCAGTTCTGACAAGACCTTGTCCCCGTCCTGACTGGGCACACCGTACACTGCAACATTTCTCGTCTGGGCCTTCAGCGGGTCGTTTAGCGCCACCGCACCCAGCGTCGAGTTCCAGGCCTGGCTGGCAACAAAACGGTCGGCATTACGGCTGGCCTGCAGCAGTACGTTGTACTGGTAGAGCATGCGACCGAACTCGCCGAGAGCCAGCAACAGCAGCAACAACAAGGGCAGGACCAGGGTGAACTCCACCAAGGCCAGGCCTTGCTGGTTCTGCGCTCGCTTGAAAGCGTGAAGTGCCATGACGCCTCCTAGGAATCAGTGCTCGGAATAACACTCTTGGGGTCATCGGGGTCGTTGATATAGGTTTTATACAGCTGGATGATCTGCGGACCGGAATCGGTCGACGGCTCAGGACCGGCAACACTGTCACCTTCGCACTCTTGCACGAACTGTCCGAAGATCTCCGAATCCTTCCCACCGTCGTCGACTGGCTGCACCACGAAATAACAGCCAAAGCCCAGGACGGGAATCGAGCTGGATCCCCCATCTTTCCCGGTGCAGTTGCCAATCACGATTTTCAGCATCCGGCGCTCGAACACCCCACCGCTCTGACAACTGCCGACGCCGGCCACACAGTCGGCCGTACTTGCACGCCAGTCGTTGTAGTCTAGTATCCCGATGCCGCCGGCCGAGAGGCTACCATCGCTTGAGGTGACAGTTTGTCCCTGGTACTCCGGTACCAAGCCGTTGGCTTTCAACCCGGGCTGGCTGGAAGTGGTCACCAGGTCCGGTGGATAATCCGAAGCATTAACCGAGCCTTTGTAAATGCCAAAGCGGGTGTTCAAGCCATGGGAGGTGGGGCCAACCTTGTTGCCCGGCTCAGTCTTCACAGTGTCCCCCGGGCACACCTTGATTCCTCCGGCCAGGCCATCCTCGACACTCTTGCCACCGGAACCAAAATCGAGCAACTGGAAGTTGCCCGGGCCAATGGGCGATTTATCGCCCGCTGCCGTTTTCAAAACTACCGGGTCTCCAAAGCGATAACCCCAGAACATCCCCGCGTCCGGGTCGTATGCAGCCGAGTTGCCACACACCATCAGCGGTGCGAGATCACAGGGGCTGGTAGGGCTGGGGCCGGCGGTGGCAATCGCCGCCACCGCTTTGTCTCCCAGGCCGCCAGCGCCCAATGCCTGGACAGCGCCCCAGAAAAAGCCTGTCAGTTGATAATTAGGTACCGAGACCCGAACGAACTTGGCATCCGTCGGCCCGGGGTAGTCAAACGGTCCGTCGACTTTGGTGGCCAATTCCACTACCGCAAAGTCCTCCGGACTGTCACCTACCTTCGCCTCCAACTCGTCGTTACCCTCGGCACCGGCATTTAGTGTCAGCGTTCTGAGCGCGGCAGTTCGCGTCGCGCTGGCGACATTGGTCCCGCCCGTTACTTGACTCAGGGTTTTGGCACCACTCAGTGCAGCCGCATCCACGGCGTTCTGCAGGCGGGTCTTGTTCAGCAGCATATGACTACCATCCAGCGCCAGGGCGGCCATCATGGTAATCGCCACCAACGCAATCGCCATCAAGACGCTCACTGCGCCTTTCTGGCGCTTCGCCGTCGCCGTGAGCGACCGCTGAGTATGGAGATTCATCATCAAGCCCTCGTTTACCGGTACTGATCCGCACCATGGCCGATAGCCCAGGCGCGCCCACCGCTGTGTCAACGTACGATGACGACCTTGGATTCGACTCCGCGAATAATGGTGACGTCTGCTGGACTACTACGGCGCGTCACGGCTTTTGGCGCCGCCGTAAAAGGAGGGGTGATCTGGGCCACGGCCGGCAATGCAGGTGCAGTAGCCGCGACTTTTTTCTCGAGGTTCAGCGGGTTGCGCAGTGCCAGTTGCAACCTCCCGCCGGTCTGCGCCGTGACCAGGGCCTCGGCCTCGGTAGTCGTCATCTCGAGCGTGACCGCACGCACCACGACCGGTTGCGTCTTGTCGGTACCCGCGGTCTGATCCACCGCCAGCACCCGCAGGTTTTCGAGGATGGTCTTGGCCGTGGTGGTGCCCCCTCCTTCCGCGTTTTTGGTCGCCAGTACATCGACGCGGTTACCCGGCAACAGGAACCCGCCCACCCCCACCACATCGTCCACCCGTACCGACACGGCACGCTTGTCAGGTGCAATCAGCGAAGCCAGGGTGCTGCCGCCCAAGTGTTCACTGACCCGCGCACCGCGCACGATGTCGCCGCGCAGGATGTCGAATGCTGCAATCTTGCCCAGCACCTTGTCGGTGGAATCGAAGGCATCATCTGGCACCGTATCTATCGGCATGCGCACCGTCGAAATGTGCTGGGCTTCGACCAACTGCCCAAAAGGAATCTCCACCGCGGCGACCACCACGCTTCGCAAATGATCATCCGGGCTGGCATTGAGTCGTTTGCTCAGCCAACTGTCGGCCATCCACGCGGCACCGAGGCCCAAGACCAGGGAAACGCCAATCAGGCTAAGAGTACGAGAGCTCATGTCTGTATCTCCTCAAAGAAAGTCGAGCTGGACGAAGTAGTTGTGCCAGGCCCACTCCAACTCTTGCGGTGACAGTGGTCCGGAACCACCCATGTAGCGCTGGCGATCGAGCGCCATGTTCAGGAGGTCGCGGGGATGGCAAGGCACCAGGGGCATGCCTTCGCTTGCATACAGCCGCTGCAGCACATAACGCAGCAGCAAGGGATCATGACGAATGCCCAGGCGCTCGCTTTCCTGTTGCCAGATCCGTTCGTACTCTTCAGGTTTCAGGTAACCGAATTGCAGCTTGTAGCCAATGCGCCGCAGGAACGCCTCGTCGGCCAGCTCCAGGGGATTGAGGTTGGTGGAAAACACCAGGATCAGGTCAAAGGGCAGCTCGCAATGGCGCCCACCGCCGAGGTTGATGAAGTCACGCTTTTCCTCCATCGGTACGATCCAGCGATTGAGCAGTTCGGCCGGCGCCATGCGCTGGCGCCCCATGTCGTCGATGATGAACAGGCCGTTGCTGGCCTTGAGCTGCAAGGCGGCCTGGTACTGACGAGTGAAGGGGTCATAGCGCACATCCAGCTGCTCCATGCTCAACTCGCCGCCGGTGATGACGATCGGGCGCTTGCAGCACAGCAGTCGGCGATCGATGCCTTCGTTGAGCATCAGGTTGCCCTGCTGGCCTTTGTCATCCAGGCGTTGATGCACCTGGGGATCATAGATCTCGATCACCGCCTCATTGATCGCAATGGCGTGAGGCACCCAGATTGCCTCGGCGAACAAGCGGATCAAGCGACTGCTGACATAGGTCTTGCCGGTGCCTGCGGGACCATAAATCATGATCGCCCGCCCGGAGTTCATGGCCACACCCAACTGATCAAGCATCCGGTCCGTAAGCACCACCCCCGCGAGGGCGGCGCGCATATCGTCGGCATTGATGCGACCATGGTGAATGGTCTGCAATTTCAGCAGCGAGCGGTAGGTACTGACCGGGAAAGGAGCCGCGCCGATGTAACCGCTACGGGACAGGGCATCGCGAGCGGCGCTGCGACCCCGCTCGGTCAGGCCATAACGCAGCGATTGCCCACCGGTTTGCATACCCGTCTGGCCCAGGACTTCGACACGGCCATCCTTGCGCAGAAAACTCAGGATCTCTTCCATCACGGCACCGGTCAACGCCAGGCGTTCCACCAACCGGGACATGTCCAGCACGCCGGCGTCATACAAGTGCTTGCACACCAGTTCACCGAGAAAACTCTCTGCCAGGCCCGTGTCGCGGATCGTGCAAGGCTGAGGCGCCAGGCGCTGTACCGCATCCCGTTCGCTGGGGTAGGCATCACTATCGACGATGACGTGCATGACTAGACTCCCAGTCCGCTGGCAACGAGTTGCCAGTAACCGCTGTACAAGGTCCCGAGCAAAATCGCGACCGAATAAGGAAAAGGTTTGCCCGCCACTTCATCCGAGGCCGGCGCCAGATAGGCCTGTGCCTTGAGCATCAGCCAGTAGCGGCCCAGGGTCTGTACCAACTGACCGCGAACCAGCACGATCAGGAAGCCGCAGACTCCACCGGCTATCAGGCTCAACATTGCGGCCCACAAGGCGTAATGAATCGGTAGAAAGCTGCCGACCATGGCCATCAGCTTGACGTCGCCGGCGGCCATGCCACCCAGGGCGTACATGGGCAAAAAGAATCCAAAGCAGATCAGGATGCTCAGCAGGCTTTCGCCCAATCCGCTGGCACCACCTGAATAAGTCTGACCGGCCAATCCCAAGGCAAGGCCCACCAGAATCAGCAGGTTGGGAATACGGTGGCGTCGCAGGTCGCTCACCACTGCGATGCCCAGCAGTCCGATCAACAAAGCAGTAGATACCAGCAGTTCTGTGGACATCTCGTCTCTCCCGACCGGGAAGTTTCGTGAGCACGCTACGTTGCTATTCATGACCTGGCATACCGCCCATGTTTGGCTAGTGACGATACTGCCCAGTAGCAGGAACGCTACAGTAACCAATAGGGCAATCAACCCACCTGCCACCGCGTATTCCACGAGCCAAGCCGTCGTCGTCTTAAGCAAACTTCAGCACTGAAGTACTAATGGTTTTTAGAGTTATTTTGCGTTACACGGATTCATCACTACACCACTTAGAAAGTCCGCAGACAGAGATCGCGAGAAGCCCATTGAGTTATCCGATCGTGCTATTAGTGAAACACTTACAACCGGTAACTCCATGAACTTCACCGCGTCTCTACCTGACCTGCCCCTGCGTGCGCGCGTGATTGTTATGGTGCTGCTGCAGCGCAAGCCACGTTACCGTTAACGGCCTTGCACAATGCCGCGATCTGTTTCTCCACCGCATCGCCTAAAAGAATGAACGTCGCGGCAACAGCTACCGTAATCAACCCACCCGCCACCGCGTATTCCACAATGGTCAGGCCATCTTCGTCTTTGACGAATTTCAGTACCGAAGCCTTGATTGTTTGCAGAGTCATTTTGCCCACCTCATTTTTCGTATGTTGTTCTTCCGGGGGACAGCACGTTGTTGCACTGCCTGTTGCTACCCTAGTCAGGTCCCAGCCAAGCCGTTAGGAGTCTTTTGCACTTCGTTAGGACTTTTTTGCAGGCACTGCCAAATGCCGTGCAAGTCGCTTGCAAATGGGCAGAGAGAATAAACAGAGGAAAGAATGGTTCGCGAATGTCACTGCCACTGATTCGCAAGCGACCAGCGGCGGATGCCGGGTGCAGCCAAAGTACGTAGCATCCGCCACCCGGCACCGGCGTTGCGCCGACACACCGACACATAGCACCCATAGAACTAAATACCGATTCTCTTATCAGGATTTAGTCTGCGAAGTGATAACACATTGTCAATACTACTGAGCGTAGGGAGACGAACCTCAGAGCGAGAAATATGACGTCCAACGCGAGCAAGCGACCATCTCTGTTATGGTTCGATCTGACCCATGATCGGTCCACCCATGAACTCATCAACCAGTTCGTGGGGACTTGCGACTGCAGACCGGCCAAAGACTCGATGTTTTCCATCGGGGAACAGGCCGACATGATCTGCATGCACTTCGATCGCCCCGATACGGCTGGCCTGCGGTTGTTGCTGGAAATCAAGCACACCCAGCCCAAGATCCCGATCACCATGTTCACCGTGCAGCACTCGGAAGAGCTGGCCGTATGGGCCATGCGCTCCAGTGTCTGGGAATACATGGTGCTGCCCCTCACCAGTGCCGAGAAGAATCGTTACCTGACGGCCCTGCTGCAGCTCTGTGAGTTGCGTCGCAACGGCCAGGGCAAGACGTCGCAGATCGACCACGCTCCGACCTTGCCTGGGAGCATCCGGCTGACGTCAGAACACCAGAAACACCAGGCGCTGAACAACATACTGCTGTACATCGACCAGCACTTTACCGAGAACATCGACCAGAGGGACTTGGCGAAGCGCTTCAGCATGACCGCATTTCGCTTCAGCCGCCTGTTCAAGGAGGCCAACGGGCTTGGCTTCATGGATTATGTCTTGAACAAGCGCATGAACTACGCCAAGGATTTGCTCGACAACAGCCAGATGCCCATCACCACCATCGGCTATGAAGCCGGGTTCAAGGACCCGTCCTACTTCGCGCGCGCCTTCAAGCAGTTCGCCAACTGCACACCCAGCGAATACCGCCAGGCACACCAGCTCAAGGTGCCGTGTGTAATAGAACCGACGCTCGATGCTGAAACCGCTCAAATACTCGACCAACTGATACACAGCCTGGGCAACTGAACCGCCGCCAGCCTTGCGGACACACAAAAACCACGCACACAAAAACGCCGCTCAATGAGCGGCGTTTTTGTTGAATATGGAGCGGGAAACGAGACTCGAACTCGCGACCCCGACCTTGGCAAGGTCGTGCTCTACCAACTGAGCTATTCCCGCAATGGCGTCCCCTAGGGGACTCGAACCCCTGTTACCGCCGTGAAAGGGCGGTGTCCTAGGCCACTAGACGAAGGGGACAACGCTAACCGGAACACAGTTCCGGTGTCCAACAAAAACGCCGCTCAGTCAGCGGCGCTTTCGTTAAATATGGAGCGGGAAACGAGACTCGAACTCGCGACCCCGACCTTGGCAAGGTCGTGCTCTACCAACTGAGCTATTCCCGCAATGGCGTCCCCTAGGGGACTCGAACCCCTGTTACCGCCGTGAAAGGGCGGTG
>NZ_FYDL01000005.1:0-160787 GCF_900187505.1 Pseudomonas sp. Irchel s3h17 | reverse complement strand
TATGGAGCGGGAAACGAGACTCGAACTCGCGACCCCGACCTTGGCAAGGTCGTGCTCTACCAACTGAGCTATTCCCGCAATGGCGTCCCCTAGGGGACTCGAACCCCTGTTACCGCCGTGAAAGGGCGGTGTCCTAGGCCACTAGACGAAGGGGACACGCTACCCGGAACACATGGTGTGTGTTCCAGTGTCCAGGCCCGTATCCGAAGACTTGGTCCTGGTTTCACTCAGCACCGCCCGAAAGCACTGCTGTTTAAAATTGGAGCGGGAAACGAGACTCGAACTCGCGACCCCGACCTTGGCAAGGTCGTGCTCTACCAACTGAGCTATTCCCGCAATGGCGTCCCCTAGGGGACTCGAACCCCTGTTACCGCCGTGAAAGGGCGGTGTCCTAGGCCACTAGACGAAGGGGACACAGCTAAAACTTCACTCCCTACCGCGTTCCGCTGTTCGCTTTCCGCTGTAAGTGGCGCGCATTCTATGGATGGATTGAGGGGTCGTCAACCCCCCGATATAAATTTATTTAAATCAATGACTTCGCCGCCCTTTCAGGGGGGATTCGGGCTTTTCGTCCAACCGGGCTTTGACGCCTATATTCTGTCACCCGCCAAGGCGCTATAGTCCTTTCCATCAGGATACTGGCGATATGCATCCATCCATGCATTGCCTTTACACGTCGCACAATCGGCCGTTCCAGCCCATCGCACCGCCCTATCCGCCCCCAGGCTTAGCCACTACACTCGTACGCAAACCCAATAAAGAGGTCTTCACGGTGACACCACTCATGATCACCCTGCTAGTAATAGTCGGGATCGCACTATTGATCGCCATTGGCTACATGAACCATGTGGTGGAAAACAATAAACTGGAAAAGGCCCGCACCAAGGTCGAACTCAACGACCGCCTGCGCCGCTGTGGCGAAATCACCGAGACCTTCCCCGGGCAGCTGATGACCCCGGCGCTCAAACTGCTGTTGACCCGGCTGGAGCTCAATGTCTGCCAGCGCATGCTGAACCTGGATAAATCCAGCACCAGCCTGAAGGCTCGTATTGATGAATTGACAGCCCAGGTCGCACAAGGCGAGTCCATTGCGGTCAATAACCCGCCAGCGCCGATCCAGACCGAAGCCAAGGCCAAGGACGTGCGCTTCCTGCTTGAGGCCTTGCATGGCCAGGTTACGCGGGCGGCCCACGACGGCTTCCTGCCGACCAACGAAGCCAAAGGCTGGATCCGCCAGATTCGCCATCTTCTGGTACTGCTGCACATCGAGTTCTTCAACAACCTCGGCCAGCACGCCTTGCAACAGGAACAGCCCGGCCAGGCCCGCCTGGCGTTCGAGCGCGGCGTGCAGTACCTGCGCAAACAACCGGATCCCCAGGTTTACAGCGAACAGCTGCAGTACCTGGAAAAGCTCCTGGCTCGCGCCAACTCCATGGTACTGACCCACATTGCACCGGTTGAAGGCGAGGTCAACGAATTGACCGAAGGCCTCAAGGACGTCGAGGCCGATGCGGACTGGAAGAAGAAGGCCATTTACGACTGAGTGCGCCGTACCGCGAACGATCACCCGCCTTGCCAGCGCCTGAAGGGATTCACCGACAGGCGCGCGGGATCCTGAGCCACTCTCCCTGCGCTACAACCTGAAATGCCCCACCATCCCCTTCAGCTCACCCCCCAACTGCGCCAGTTCGATGCTTGACGCGGCATTGCCTTGCATGGCCACCGAGGACTGATCGGCACTGGCCCGGATGCTGGTCACGCTGCGGTTGATCTCTTCAGCCACCGAACTCTGTTGCTCGGCGGCTGCCGCAATCTGCTGGTTCATTTGCTGGATCAGCGATACCGCCGCGGCGATGCTGCCCAGCGCGCTTTCGGTCTGCAACGCATCACTGACCGCGAGCTTGACCAGTTCGCCACTGCTCTGGATCTGCTGCACCGACACCTGCGCGGCCGCGCGCAAGGCACTGACCAGCCGCTCGATTTCCTCGGTCGATTGCTGGGTACGCTTGGCCAATGCCCGAACTTCATCCGCCACCACGGCAAAGCCCCTGCCCTGCTCCCCCGCCCGCGCCGCTTCGATCGCCGCGTTGAGCGCCAGCAAGTTGGTTTGCTCGGCGACACTCTTGATGACACCAAGCACGGTGCCAATGTTCTGGATTTCCGAACTGAGACTCTCGATGCTGGCGCTGGCCAAACCTGCCGAGTCGGCCAGCTGTTCAATCCGCTGCATACTCTGGCGGACCACCTGCTGGCCGGTTTCGACCTTGCCATCGGCCGTTTGCGCCGCCAGCGCCGCTTCCTCGGCGTTACGTGCCACGTCGTGTACGGTGGCCGTCATCTGGTTCATCGCGGTGGCGACTTGCTCGGTCTCTTCCTTCTGGCTGCTGACTTCGAGAGTGGTCTGCTCGGTCACGGCTGACAACGACTGCGCAGAGCTCGCCAGTTGCTCGATGCCCGCCTGCAACCCGCTGACGATCTGGCTCAACCCGGCCCCCATGGTCTGCATCGCTTGCATCAACTGGCCGATTTCATCGCGACGCGTCACCTGCACCGTGGCGCTCAGGTCGCCCGCGGCGATTTGCTCGGCCACGCGAATCACACTGCGCAGAGGCGCAACGATCAGTCGGGTAATCAGCCATGCGGCAATCACCCCAACCAACAATGCCAATGCCGAAGACCCAATGATCAGCAGCGCGTTGTTCTTGAGCTCCACCTGCATCGCCTGATCCTGCCCGCCATAGGCTTGATCGACCCGTTGCACGACTTCATCGGCACGCTCATGCAACCGCTGATACACCAGCCTCTCCTGGCTCAGCAAGCCGGTGTACTCGGTGAGCTTCTCGCTAAAACTGGTGATATGCCCGGCCACTTCACTGAGCACCGTCTGATAACCCGCATCCTTGACCGTACCCTTCAGCGCTTCTGCCTGGGCCAGTGCCTGGTCAGCCTGCTCGATCCTGCCCTGCCCGGCACCGTCCTCGCTGGCCTTGCGACTCTGCTCGAGGCGTAGCCGCGCTTCGTTCATCGCCTGCAGCATCAGCTTCGACACCTGGCTGACCTGATTAGCCTGCTCGATAAACTCGGCACCGTCCTTGCCCGCGGACTCCTTGAGTGAATAGGCACCATCGTCGGCAAGCCCGGCCTGCAACACATCAAGGTTATTGGCCACGCTGGAGACCGACCAACTGGCCATTTCCAGCGCCAGGTCCTTGGCCGAGGCCAGCTCGACAAATTCGTCGAAGGCCTTGCGATAGGCGCCCAGGGATTGCTCGACCCCATCCATCAGCGCCGCATTGGCTGCTGACTGAGCCTTGAGCCGGCCGGCCAGAACGATCAGCGCATCGACACGTTCATGCAGGGCATCGACGGTTTTCGAGTCGCCGTGCAAGGCGTACTCCTGCTCCAGCAGACGAACCTTGAGCAAGCCGCTGTTGAGCGACGACATCTGCTTGAGGCCATCGAAGCGCTGACTGATGGTGTGCAAGGACCAGACACCGATGGCGGCCACCAGCGCCGTCAACAGCAAAACCTGCATAAACCCCAGCCCCAGTTTCTTTGCCATACCCAGGTTGGCAAAACGTCCTTGCACGCCCGAAATCATTGCTCGCAACCCCCTTCAGTGGCCAATGGCGACGCGGCCATTGCCTGTTGACGCAGAGTCGCAACGGGGCGACCCCAAGCACAAGTCTCCCGCGCCGCAATAATGGCAAAAAGCTATGTGTCGGTCGCTTTCAGAACGCTTGAGGTCGATCTGGTAATGCGCAGGCCCGAAAGAAAGCCAGTGCCCGTGAGTCACCGGCATAAGCCACATTGATACGCAACCAGTCGCTGGCCCGGCCACCCGGGCTGAAAGCGGTTGCGGACGACAGCGAGACCCCCAGGCGCTCGGCGAGCGTACGTACCCGGGCTGGGTCGCACGCCTTGGGTCGCGCCCAGAGGTACAGGCCGCCTGCGGGTTTGCCGAAGACCTCCCACTCGACCTCTTCCAGCGCCTGCAACGCGGTGCTCATGTCACGTTTCAGGCGCTGGCGCTGACGTTGCACCAGCTTGCGGTACGCGCCATTGGCCAGCAGACAGGTCAGCACCGATTCGCAAAACCGCGAGGCACCCAGGCTGCTGATCATCTTGACCCGTGCCAGGCTCGCGATCCTTTCAGCGCTGGCCACCACGTAACCGACTCGCAACGAACTGCTGAGTGTTTTCGAAAAACTGCCGACATACACCACTCGCCCACCGGTATCCAGCGCGGCAAGACGGCTGCCCGTGCGCTCCTGGAAATCAGCATAAACGTCGTCCTCGACAATGATCAGCCCATGACGCTCGGCCAGTTCCAGCACCCGCTGCGCCACCTCGCGAGTCAGGCAACTGCCCGTCGGGTTGTGAAACTGACTGTTGATGAACAAGGCCCGTGGCGCGTGCCCTTCCAGCAACCGTTCCAACGCTTCGGTATCAGGCCCGCACGGGGTTCGCGGAACCTCCAGCAGGCGGACGCCCCACAACCTGAGTTGCTCGAACAGGTTCGAATAACCCGGGCTTTCCACCACGACACAATCACCCGGCTTGAGCAGCACCCGGATAATCAGATCAAGCCCTTGGGTAGCGCCTGCGGTCGTCAGCACCTGCTGTTCCTCGACAACGATTGCCTGCTGCTTCAGACGCTTGACGATCTGCTGGCGCAAGGCCGGCAAGCCATGGGAGGTGCTGTAATTGAACAGTCCGGCCATGTCGGTGCCGGCCACCTGGCGAATGGCATAACGGAGGTCATCGCTCTCCCGCCAACTTTCGGGCATGCCACCGCGCCCGAGCGGCAAACGGTCCAATGGACCTTCACTTGCCGCACCACCGCCTGCGAGGGCCAACTCGGCAGCGCAACCGTGGGACGCGGGCCGCGGCGCCGCGACAAAAAATGCCGAACCTTGACGCGAGGCGAGCACACCCTGGGCAACCATGCGCCCATACGCTTCGACGACACTGGACTGACTGAGCAGGTTATCCCGGGCCAGTTGCCGGATAGTCGGCAAACGCGTTCCGGGTGCGACGCGACTCAGGCGAATCCAGCCCACGAGGGCGTCGACGATTTGCTGCACCACGGGCACCAGCGCCTGGCGATCGATTCTCAACTCCATGAGAGAGCCACTCCAACTGTTTGATGGCATGTCCGAAAAACAGTTAAGCACAGGGCCCCTCATGTCGATGTGCGACAACGCCGCCAACACATGAGCGTCTAACTCTTTGAAACAC
Source organism: Pseudomonas sp. Irchel s3h17 (assembly GCF_900187505.1). Lineage (GTDB taxonomy): Bacteria > Pseudomonadota > Gammaproteobacteria > Pseudomonadales > Pseudomonadaceae > Aquipseudomonas. Next base: position 155,546 of record NZ_FYDL01000005.1, on the reverse strand, counting down.
AAACCTCAGCCCCTTGACGTGCCGGAGCCGGACACTGAAGGCCCGTGAGAATGCGTATTGCTGGGCGATATCCCGTGGCGAGGGAGCTTGCTCCCGCTGGGTTGCGCAGCAGCCCCAAAACCGCTCACGGAGTTCTCTCTGAAGGACCGCAATAGCCTTATCGGGGGCCGCTTCGCTGCCCAACGGGAGCAAGCTCCCTCGCCACGGGACGGTGATCACCCTGACCGAGTCGTACCTCGGGCGAACAACGCGCTTTTCGTCAATTTCTCAGAACGCCGTTACCCCACCGTCGACCGCCAGTGAATGGCCGGTGGTAAACGCGGCGCCGTCGCTGCACAGGTACAACACGGCACTGGCAATTTCCTCCACCTTGCCAATACGTCCTACCGGGTGCATGGCGGCGGCAAAGTCAGCCTTCTTCGGATCGGCTTCATAGGCGCGGCGGAACATATCGGTGTCGATCACCGCAGGGCACACTGCGTTCACCCGGATTTTTTTCTTCGCGTACTCGATGGCGGCTGATTTGGTCAGACCGATCACCGCATGCTTGGAAGCCGCGTAGATACTCATTTTCGGCGCAGCCCCAAGACCGGCCACCGAAGCGGTATTGACGATGGCCCCGCCCCCCTGGGCAAGCATCAGCGGCAGCTGGTACTTCATGCACAACCAGACGCCCTTGACGTTGACGCCCATGATTGCATCGAACTCATCGAGGGTGCCCTCCGCCAGCCGGCCCTTTTCGATCTCGATCCCGGCATTGTTGAAGGCATAATCGAGGCGTCCATAAGTGCTCACTGCCTGGGCCATCAGGTTTTCCACGTCACTTTCCAGGGTCACGTTGCAGCGCACGAACACCGCCTCACCGCCAGCCGCGCGGATCAATTCGACAGTACCCTCGCCACCCGCCACATCGAGGTCCGCGACGACTACTTTCAATCCTTCGGCGGCAAATGCCTGGGCGGTCGCACGGCCAATACCGGCCGCCGCACCTGTCACCAACGCTACCTGGCCGGAAAATCTCATGCTCATTGTTATGTCCTCGAAAGATGGGCGTGATCGCGCGGCCCCAGTCTAGCCACCCCGCCCCGTCACGCGGCACCACTATCAGAAGGCCGGTTGATTGCTCATGAGTGCCAGTGATGAACCTCCCCGCATGACTATCACTCCACTGGATCGACCTGTATTCGCTGCATCGGCAAACCTTGCGACAACGGCCACGAGGGTCTATCAATCAGACTTCATCCCCCCTTGAGTGCCCGCCATGACTGCCCAGACCAACCGTCAATTCCTGCTCGCCAAACGCCCGGTGGGGGCCGCGACCCGCGAGACCTTTACCTATCAGCAAGTGCCGGTCGGCGAACCGGCGGCCGGTCAGATCCTGGTCAAGAATGAGTACCTGTCGCTGGACCCGGCCATGCGTGGCTGGATGAACGAAGGCAAGTCCTACATCCCGCCCGTGGGCATCGGCGAGGTCATGCGTGCCTTGGGCGTGGGCCAGGTCATCGCCTCCAACCACCCGGGCTTTGCCGTGGGCGACTATGTGAACGGTGCGCTGGGCGTGCAGGACTACTTCGTCGGCGAGCCCCGTGGTTTCTACAAGGTCGATCCGAAACTGGCGCCCTTGCCGCGCTATTTGTCGGCGCTGGGCATGACCGGCATGACCGCTTACTTCGCCCTGCTGGACGTCGGCGCACCGAAGACCGGGGATACCGTGGTGCTGTCGGGCGCCGCCGGTGCCGTTGGCAGCATTGCCGGGCAGATTGCCAAGCTCAAAGGCTGCCGCGTGGTGGGTATCGCCGGTGGTGCGGACAAGTGCAAGTTCCTGATCGACGAACTGGGCTTTGACGGTGCCATCGACTACAAGAGCGAAGACGTGCTCGCCGGCCTCAAGCGCGAATGCCCGAAAGGTGTGGACGTGTATTTCGACAACGTTGGCGGCGACATCCTCGACGCGGTGCTCAGCCGCTTGAACCTCAAGGCCCGCGTGGTGATCTGTGGCGCCATCAGCCAGTACAACAACAAGGAAGCGGTCAAGGGCCCGGCCAACTACCTGTCGCTACTGGTCAACCGTGCACGCATGGAAGGCTTCGTGGTAATGGATTACGCCGCGCAGTTCGCGGCCGCCGGGCAGGAAATGGCCGGCTGGATGGCCAAGGGACAGCTCAAGAGCAAGGAAGATATCGTTGACGGGCTGGAGACGTTCCCGGAATCGCTGATGAAGTTGTTCAGCGGGGAGAACTTTGGCAAGTTGGTGCTGAAGGTTTAATGCGACACCTGGCGACAGCCAATCCCTGTGGGAGAGTGCCGAGCGGCGCTCTCTCACATGCGGATCTTCAGTGCTTGATCAGGCCAGTTCGGCGACGACCGCAGCCAACGCCTTGGCCGGATCGGCGGCCTGGCTGATCGGACGGCCGATCACCAGATAGTCGGAACCGGCGTCCAGCGCCTGACGCGGGGTCAGGATGCGACGCTGGTCGTCCTGGGCGCTGCCCGCCGGACGAATCCCCGGGGTCACCAGTTGCAGCGACGGGTGCGCCGACTTCAGGGCCCGGGCTTCCAGCGCCGAGCACACCAGGCCGTCCATCCCGGCCTTCTCCGCCAATGCGGCCAGGCGCAGCACCTGCTCCTGCGGCTCGATGTCCAGGCCGATCCCGGCCAGGTCTTCACGCTCCATGCTGGTCAGCACGGTCACACCGATCAGCAACGGCTTTGGACCGCTGCGCTGGTCCAGCACTTCACGGCAGGCCGCCATCATGCGCAGGCCGCCGGAACAGTGGACGTTGACCATCCACACGCCCATTTCCGCAGCGGCCTTGACGGCCATGGCGGTGGTGTTGGGAATGTCGTGGAACTTGAGGTCCAGGAACACTTCAAAACCCTTGTCGCGCAGGGTCCCGACGATTTCCGAAGCACAGCTGGTAAACAGCTCTTTACCGACTTTGACCCGGCACAGTTTCGGGTCCAACTGGTCGGCCAGCTTCAGTGCGGCGTCACGGGTAGGGAAATCCAGGGCGACGATGATAGGAGTCTGGCAGGCGGACATGAGTGGGCTCTCAGGCAAGTCGAAATCGGCGCGCATTGTAGCGGAACACGAGCCCGTCCGGGACCCGATGATCAGTAATTCATCGTCAACGGCGTCATTGGGCGGATAAAAACCCGGCAGACACGCCATTTGCGTCGAGCCCGGCATGGGGGCCCGACAGCAAAAACCGGTTACTCGCGCTTTTCTTCAACCCGTGTCTGACTCTTGCTCCAGTCGATCAACAGGCTGTAGGCCACCGCCAACAAGGTCGGCCCGACAAACAAGCCGATAAAACCGAAGGCAATCAAGCCGCCGAACACCCCGAGCAACACAATTACCAGCGGCAGGTTGCCGCCACGGCTGATCAGGTACGGTTTGAGCACATTGTCGACACCGCTGATGATGAACGTACCCCAGATACCGAGGAATACCGCCATACCGTATTCACCCTTCCACACCAGCCAGGCCGTGGCGGGAATCCACACCAACGGCGGCCCCATGGGAATCAGGCTGAGCAGGAACGTGACGATGCCCAGCACCAACGCCCCTGGCACGCCGGCAATCAGGAAGCCGATCAAGGCCAGGACGGCTTGGGCGGCGGCCGTGCCGATGACCCCGTTGACCACCCGCTGCACGGTACCGGCCACCAGCGAGATGTAGTAACCGGCACGATCACCGATCAGGCGTTCCAGCAGGCGATGGACGAACATCGCCAGGCGTGGGCCATCCCGATAGAAAAAGAACACGAAGACAATGCTCAAGGCCAGTTCAAGGATACCGCCGCCAATCTGCGCGCTGCGCGCCAGCAACCAGTTGCCGACCTGTCCGAGGTAGGGCTTGACCGACAACATCAGCGCCGCACCTTGCTGGTCGATGCTGTTCCAGAGCCCCACCAACCGCTCGCCGACCAGGGGTACACCACCCAGCCACGCCGGCGCTTCGGGCAGGCCATCGACCTGCACATCCTTGAACAGCGCGGTTGCGTCGCGCACATGGTCCACCAGGTTGAACCCCAGCCACACCAGCGGCACCGCCACCAGCACCATCCAGCCCAGCGTCAGCACGCCCGCCGCGAGGGATTCACGACCATTGAGCCAGCGGGTCAGAAGACGCATCAGCGGCCAACTGGCGAACGCCAGCACCGCGCCCCAGAACAGCGCCGACCAGAAGGGCGCCATCACCCAGAAGCTGGCACCGAACAACACCAAAAGCAGGATCTGCACCAATAGCCGATCATTATTGAGCATGAAGAATCTCGAACAGGGTCAATCGACAAGGAGGCAGGCGAACGGCTGACAGCGCGCTCGCCTGCCGCAAGCTTAACGCAGAAGCTCAAGCCGCAGGCCTGGCGTTTCCACCGTGCCAAGCTCCAGGCGCGCGGTACGCACGCCCTGATCGACCAGCGCCTGGCGCCAGGCTTCGGCATTAGCCCCGGACAAGCTGATGCGTAACGTGGTGTCCAGATTCAGCCCACGGGACAGCAAGGTCAGCCAGGCCGTTTGTGGGTCGCCGTTCAGGCGTGGCAGATCCAGCACTCCCGTGTCCTTGAGTTGACGCAACAAGGTGGCGGAGGTCGGCAACAGGTCGCCCAGTGGCGCACTGGCTTCGAACTGCTCGACATGCAGGTACGCCCGGCGATTGCCGCGGGTGATGCTGTAGAGCGCCACCAGCGAATTGTCCTGGGGCGGCGCCAGGCGCAGCAGCAGGTAAGCCTGTGCGTTATCGACGCCATAGAGCTTGGCGTTGCCAAAGACCTCATTGGCCCACAGGCTGCTTTCTCCGCAATCACGGGCCTGGCACCAGAACAACAGTTCGGCGCCCTGCTTCTGCAAGGCTTCGCGGGCTGCGGTAAAGGCCGAGAGGGACGAATGATCCGGCGGCAGTTCGTAGGTCACCGAGGTCATGTGCCCACGGGCATTGACCTGCCCGTCGAAACGCAACTGGCCGCTGATTTTGCGGATCGAACCCATTGGGTAAATCCGCTCAAGCTCGGCCGCCGGGCGGTAGTCGACAATCTGCGCATCCACCATCCGGGGCACCCCTGGCAGATCCTGGCTGCCAGGAACATCGGCGGCGACCACCAGCCCACTGAAACACCCTGCCGCAAGCCAGCAGGCAACACTCATTCTTTTCAAACTGGAAGGCACTCTCATCGGATCAGCATGGCCTGGGCGCCCTTTATGACGCTGGCGTCGTCAACGCGTTGCGGCACCAGCAAACCACGCTGCACAGCCGGGCGTTGCGCCATCGCCGCCATCCAGCGCTGCAGGGCGGGCAAGCCGTCGACCGGGACCCCGGACCATTCATGGCCACGGACCCACGGGTAGGTCGCGATATCGGCAATGCTGTAGGCGTCGGCCAGGAACTCGACGGACTCCAGGCGGGTGTCGAGCACTTCATACAAGCGCCGGGTTTCATGCTGGTAGCGGTCGATGGCGCCCTGCAGTTTTTCCGGAAAGTAGCGAAAAAACACATTGGCCTGGCCCTGCATCGGACCGATACCGCCCATTTGAAACATCAGCCACTGGATCGCCACCGAGCGCCCTTTCGGATCATTGGGCAACAGTTGCCCACTCAGTTCAGCCAGATAGATGAGAATCGCGCCGGATTCAAACACGGCGAAATCCCCGTTGGCGCGGTCGACAATCGCCGGAATCCGGCCATTGGGATTGATCTTGAGAAACTCGGGTGCCTTTTGTTCCTTCTGGTCGAAACTCAAGGCATGCACCGTGTAGGGCATGTCGAGTTCTTCGAGCACGATAGAGACCTTGTGGCCATTAGGGGTCGCAGCGGTGTAGAGATCTATCATGGTTGTCTCCCATTTCAACCCGCCCAGCCTCGACAGTTGCCCCGCGCAAGTCAAGGAATGGCGAAAAACCGATTGAAACAGTCTGCAACAAGGGTGGCGCCCGCCTCGTCATTCAGGTGCAAATGGTGGCCACCCGGCAACTGTTCTCGGCTAAAGGGTAGACGTTCCAGCAACGACGCATGCCTGGCCAGCATCCCGTCAGCCGCCACCACCAGGTGCGCGGGGCACTGGATGCGCTGAACGAAGGACATGGCCTGCTCATCCGACAGACGCATCGGGGACGCCAGCGTCAGGCGGCTGTCGGTGCGCCAGGTGTAACCGCCGGGAACGGGCATCAACCCCCGTTGCGCCAGCAGTTCGGCCGCTTCGCGAGTGACCGCAACCAGGCCTTTCATGCGTACTTCCACGGCCCGCTCCAGGGTGCTGTAGACCGGCTTGCTCTTGTGCTGCAGGTCCAGTTGCGCCTGCAGCGCCATGCCCATGCGTTCGGCGGCATTGTCGTGGGGGGTGGTAGGCGGAATCACCCCATCGATCAACGCCAGGTGCGTCACGCGCTCGGGCAACGCACCGGCCAGCACCACCGAGACAATCGCCCCCAGGGAGTGGCCCAGCAGCGCAAAACGCTTCCAGCCCAGTTGTTCGGCAACCTGCAGCACATCGTACGCGTAATCCCACAGCGCATAACCGGCGCCCAATGGCCGATGCCCGGAATGCCCATGACCGGCCATGTCCAGGGCAACAATCCGCAAGCCCTCAAGCTTGGGCGCCAACCGCGCAAAGCTGTTGGCGTTGTCCAGCCAGCCGTGCAGGGCAATCACCGGCAGACCGTCTTCGGGCCCGAACAGATGGGCCGCCAACTCGATATGCGGCAGGCTCAGTCGGACCTCTTCGACGCTGCTCATGCGCAGCTCCGCTCGCTGCGGCCTTCCCAGCGGGTGAACAGGTCCTTGAGCAGCGCGGCCGTGTCCTGTGGGCGCTCCAGCGGGAACATATGACCACCGGGCATGGTCAGCGACTCGCCTTGAGGCAGGCGGCCGACGGAGTTTGCATGATGGCGCATGACCACCTTGCTCTGGCGGCCACGCACCACGGCCAGCGGCACTTTCAACTGGCGGGTGCGCCCCGGGCTGGTATGCGGCACGCCACGGTAGATACTGATCTCGGTGGCCGGATCAAAGCGCAACCGCAGACGCTCACCGACCTTGTGCAGGCCGTGCTGCAGATAGGCGTCGAAGCATTCCGGGTCAAAGCCGCGAAACAGGGTCTTGCCGGCGAAGTAACGACGCGCCGACTCCAGGTCGGCAAACTCTTCGCGACGCCCCAGGGTACGCCCCGCCGGGGTCAGCCGATCGATAAAGCCAAAGCGCTTGGCCGCACGAATGACCCACTGGTCCGTGCGGGTCAGCACAGGGGAATCGAGCATCACCACGCCGCGATACAGGTGCGGGCAACGCAGGGCGGCGTGCAGGTGCAGCACCCCGCCGAAGGAGTGCCCGACGCCCCACACAGGCCCGGGTTGCTGTTCCAGGTGATGAATCAGTTCATCCACCAGGTTGTACCAGTTGTCGTCCGCCGGAAACCTGGGGTCATGGGCATGCTGCTGCAGATGCGCGACCTGATACTCCGGCGCCAGCGCGGCAAACAACTTGCCGTAAGTGCCTGAAGGAAAGCCATTGGCATGGGTGAAAAAAATCTGCTGCGGCATAACGGCGTGTCCATAAACAAAATCAGGTGTTGATTGTCCGCAAGACGCGATCCCGCGGCAATGACTGTAACTGCCATGAATGATGACAGTCAGGCCATTTGCGCGGTGGACTCTGTGGCGAGGGAGCTTGCTCCCACGCCACATGGAATGCTGATGTATCTCAACGAGCCGGTGGCGCCTCACCCAGCGGCACCACCGCCATGGTCAGGCGCGACACGCAACTGGCCTTGCCTTCATCGCCGCTCAGGCGAATGTCCCAGACGTGGGTAGTACGGCCGATGTGGATCGCCCTGGCCACCGCCGTCACCCGTCCGCTGCGCAGGCCGCGCAAGTGGTTGGCGTTGATTTCCAGGCCCACGCAGTAGTACTTGCCGGGGTCCAGGCACAGGAAACTGGCCATCGAGCCCACGGTTTCAGCCAGGACCACCGAGGCGCCACCGTGCAACAAGCCAAAGGGCTGACGGGTACGGTGATCGACGACCATGCTGGCGGTCAGTGACTCGTCATCAAAGGCTTCGAAGCGTATATCCAGCACTTCGCCAATGGTGTTCTTCTGAGTCTCGTTCAAGTGTTCAATGTTGGGAAGGGTCCGCCACAGGCTCATCACTACGTCCTTTGTTATTGGTGTTGTCGCAATCAATCCTGCCACAGGACCGCCTCGCTACGCGCACTCCACTCTTCAAACCGTGCACCGTAAGCTGCTTCGATCACGTTGCGCTTGATCTTCAGGGTCGGGGTCAGGAAGCCGTTTTCCACCGCCCAGTTATCCTTGACCACCACCAACTGGCGCAGGCGCTCATGTTTGTCGAGGGCACCATTGACCTCCTGCAGCAGGCTTTCCAGGCTTGCCTGCAAGGCCGCGCGTGCTGCACTGGCGGCGTCCTGCAAGCCCACCGCCGACAGTACGCACAACCCCAGTGGCGCGCTCAGTCCATCGCCGACCACACAGACCTGCTCGATGCGCGAGTGCACCGCCAGGCGGTTTTCAATCGGTGCCGGCGCCACGTACTTGCCCTTGCTGGTCTTGAAGATTTCCTTGAGGCGCCCGGTCAGGCGCAGATAGCCCTCGGCGTCCTGCTCGCCCTTGTCGCCGGTGCGCAGGAAGCCGTCCTCAGTGAGGGTCTCGGCGGTCTTCTGCGGCTCCTTGAAATAACCCAGCATGGTCGCGCCGCTGCGCACCAGCACCTCGCCGGATTCGTCGATGCGAACGTCCACCTCCGGACAAGGCTTGCCGATCCAGCCAGGCAGGCTCTGGCCCGGCAGGGAAATATGGGAGTAACCGCAGCTTTCGGTCATGCCGTAGACCTCCAGCACATCCAGCCCCAGGCGCTTGTACCAGTGCAGCAAGGCCAACGGCACCGGCGCGGCACCGGACAGGGCAATGCGCAAGGCATCCAGGCCAAGTCCGGCGAGCACCTTGTGCCCGATCCGCTTGCCGATGATTGGCAGGCCCAGGAGAAAATCCAGGCGCTTGGCCGGTATCTTGCTGTAGACCCCCATCTGAAACCGGGTCCAGATCCGCGGCACACCAAACAATGCGGTGGGCCGTGCGCGCTGCAAGTCGGCAAGGAAGGTGTCGAGGCTTTCGGCAAAGAACACCGTTTGCCCGGTATAGATGGACGCCAGTTCGACAAACATCCGCTCGGCGACATGGCACAGGGGCAAGTACGACAACAACCGGTCCGACTCATTCAGGTTGAACAGCTGTGTGCCATGAGTGGTCGCAAACCCCAGGGCGCCAAAGCTGTGCATCACCCCCTTGGGCAGGCCGGTGGTGCCGGAGGTATAGATGATAGTCGCCAGCTCATCGGCGCCTGGAGTCGGGTTGTCCTGGATCGGAGAGCTGCGCTGCAGGTCCGCCCAGCTGTAGTCGAACGTCCCGGCCGGACACAGCGGCAGGCTGATGGTGGGAAGCTCGGCCTTGACGCCCCTGGACATGCCCGGCCAGTCGTCGAGCTTGCCAATGAACGCCAGTGCCGCTTCCGAGTGCTCGAGCACCTGGGCCACCGAGTCGGCGGTGAGGTTGGGGTACAGCGGAACGGAAACATGCCCGGCCATCCAGATCGCCAGGTCGGCAATGATCCAGTGCGCGCAGTTTTTCGAAATCAGGGCAATGTGACTGCCCCTGGGCAATTCGCGGGCGCGTAGCCAGTGGGCGGCACACCGCGCCTGGTGCCCGACGTCAGCCCAGGTCAGGGTTTCCACCTGTCCGCCACCCACGGGCTGCACCAGGAAGCGCTGATGAGGATGGCGAGCTTCGCGCTCGTAGAACACTTGCAGCGGCAAACGAAAAGCGGCGGACATGGAGGACGCTCCTTTTTGTTCGAGGTGGCGGCAAGCATAGACCAACCAAGCGGTTGCTTGGTTGGCTTTTTTTACGAACAAATCAGGGAGCGGAAACCACGCACCTGTGGCGAGCGGGCTTGCCCGCGCTGGGGTGCGAAGCGGCCCTAAAACCGGTCACCTCGTGTTGTCGGACTGACCGAACACACTGAAGACGACTGCTTCGTCCGAACGCAGACTGGCCGACGGGGGCAAGCCCCGTCGCCACGGTATCGGGTTCGGCCCTGCGTTTACGGGTGCTTGACGCTGTTGAGCGTCATCGCCCCCGCCAGTGGGTAATCCGCTTCCAGTTCGGCCAGGCTGGCGGTGTGCATCGGTTGCGGTGCGCGCAAGTGGCCGTGCTGCAACAAGCCGATCAGGTTGCCCACCAACGGCTGATGGCTGACCAGCAGGATGTTGTCCGCATAGTCGAGGTGGCCGACGACCGCCAACGGATTGTTGTCCGACGTCAGCCAGGACACGGTGAGAATCTGTGGCTCGAAGCCCAATGCCTCACGCACCAGTTGTGCCGTCTGCTGGGCGCGGACATAGGGGCTGGCGATGATGGCGTGCAGCGGCTGGCCGATCAGGTGCGCGGCACTGCGCAGCACTTCTTCGCGACCCTGCGCGGTCAGTTCCCGTTCGGCATCGCTGGGGGCGTAGGACTCGGCCTGACCGTGACGCAACACCCAGAGCTTCATAGCTTCGGCTCCTCGTCCCGGGTCGGGTGCGGCGCCGGCGCCACGGCGTGCGGGGCCTCGCCTTCAGGCGTGCGCGGGGTTGGCCAATCGGCGAACGGCCAGGGTTTCTGGTCGCTATGGAAACTGCCGAAACGGCCGATCTGCGCCAGGAACTGGCTGAGGCTGTCACCGAAGTTCATCAGGCTGGCGCTCGGGGCGCCGTAGATCAGCCGATAGATCAACTGCACCAGCACCACGGCGCCGAGGATAAACTGCGCCACCTGCCAGACCAGCACATAGACCAGCATCCACAGCACACGCAGCAGGATGGATTCGTACTTGGCTTCTGCTTTTGGATCGCTCATGTCTTGCTCCCAGTCCCTGTAAATTGAGTGCTCAGTTGAAACCGCTGGTGGAGATAAAGTCGACATCGGTTTTCGGTTCGCCGCGCATCAGCAGTTCAATCACCTGCTCCAGCGTGCGCCCTTCGAACAGAATGGCATGCAGCCCCGCGACCAACGGCATGTAGACCCCCACTTCCTGGGCCTTGGCCTTGAGCACCTTGAGGGTATTGACGCCCTCGGCGACTTCGCCCAGGCGGGTCACCGCCTCATCCAGGCTCAAGCCCTGACCGAGGGCAAAACCGACCTGATAGTTGCGGCTCTTGGGTGACGAACAGGTCACGATCAGATCGCCCACCCCGGCCAGCCCCAGGAACGTCATCGGGTTGGCGCCCTGGTTCACGGCAAAGCGCGTCATTTCCGCCAGCGCGCGCGTGATCAGCATGCTCTTGGTATTTTCGCCCATGCCCAGCGCGACCGCCATGCCGGCAATGATGGCGTAAACGTTTTTCAGCGCCCCGCCCAACTCCACGCCAAAGCGGTCTGCGCTGGCGTAGACGCGGAAGGTACGACCGTGCAGCGCCGCCTGTACACGCTGGCAAAGCGCTTCGTCTTCACTGGCAACCACGGTGGCCGTCAGCGCATGCTCGGCCACTTCACGTGCCAGGTTCGGCCCGGACAACACACCAATCCGCGCTTGTGGAGCGATCTCCTGAAGGATCTCGCTCATCAGCTTGAAGGTATGGGCTTCGATGCCCTTGGTCAGGCTCACCAGCAGCTTGCCACTCAGTCGCTCGGCATGGGGGGCGAGCACCGCGCGCAGGGCACTGGACGGCAGCGCGACAAAGCACAGGTCGCACTCGGTCAGGGTGGCCAGCAAATCGGTGACCGGCTCCACGGCCGGATGCACCTTGATACCCTTGAGGTAACGAGGGTTTTCGCGATTGACGCGAATAGCCTCCGCCTGCTCGGGATCTCGCATCCATTGCCGCACCTGCTGACCGTTTTCAGCCAGCAGATTAGCCACAGCGGTACCAAAGCTTCCGCCTCCCAGGACCGCAATCGGGCGCTGTTCAGTCATATTCAATCCATTCATCCAAACCAGTGGCGATGTCCGCATTATACGGAGCGGTCCACCGTCGGCCAGCCCCTGCGACAATTACCAGCATTTGTAGGAAGCCTGATAATAAAACCTAGGAAAACGCCAGCATCGTGACTGGAAAACTCAACGAGCTCGGTTAACATGCGCGACATCTAAACGCTATCAAGGCTGTATCGTGTCTGTTGGCCCTTCCCACCTACGCCCTTCGCTGGCACTGGCACTGATCTTCAGCGATACGCTGCTGGCCGATGACCTGTTCCTCGACAACGCGCAGCTGCCGCAGGTGCTGACCGCCACTCGTCTCAAACAGTCGCCGGCCGCCGTCCCGGGCAGCATGACCGTGCTCGACAGCGAACTGATCAAGACCAGCGGGGCCCGGGACATCAGCGAACTGCTCAGGCTGGTACCGGGGATGATGGTCGGCAACATCAGCGGTAACCAGGCGGTGGTGAACTACCACGGCAGCAATGCCGATGGCGCACGACGCATGCAAGTGCTGATCGACGGCCGTTCGGTGTACCGCGCAGGCCTGGCGACGGTGGACTGGAGCGACATCCCGGTGGCCATGGAGGACATCGAGCGCATCGAAGTCTTCCGTGGGCCGAACACGGTCAGTTACGGTGCCAATGCGCTGATGGCGGTGGTCAACATCATCACCCGCGCCCCATCGGCCAGTCATGGCACACGACTGAAAATCACCCGGGGTGAGCGCGGCATCGATGACTGGTACGCCAGCCAGGGCACCGGCTGGGAAACCGGCGACCTGCGCCTGTCACTGTCCGGCCAGCAGGATGACGGTTTCGATTCGGACCGCCAGGGTGACGATTACCGCGACAGTCGACGCCTGAACCGCTTCAACCTGGCCGTCAGTCAAACCCTCGACGAGCAACAGAGCATTGACTGGCAGCTCAACGCCAAAGATGGCAGCAACCAGCGGCCTTATACCTACCGCCCGGTGTTTTCCGGGATTACCGCGGCCGGCAACAACTCCGATGTGGTCGCCAAGGACTACGCCGGCTCATTGCGCTGGAACCTGGACATCAACCCCGATCACAGCCTGTATATCCAGGGCTCGGCACAGCACTGGGATCGCCAGCAGACCTGGCGGGCCTGCGACGCCGAGGTGTCGTTCAGCCCGCAGCTCACCGAGCTCTGGCAGCTCAACCCCAACTACGCCGAACAACTGGCGCGGCACATGCAAAGCTATACCGGGCCTGGCGCGCCCAGCGGCACGCCAGCGGAACAGGCACTGGGCAATCAAGTGCTTGAGCAATGGAAAGCGGGCGCCAGCCAGACCGTCTGCGGCGACATTGACCAGAGCTCCCGGGAATCGCGTTACGACCTTGAGCTGCAGGACACCCTGAGCCTGGCCGATAGCCTGCGACTGGTCAGCGGCATGAACTATCGTTACGACCGGGCCGACTCCGAGACGTACTTCAATGGCACCCTCGATGACACGACCTGGCGAGGGTTCGGCCAGCTGGAGTGGCGTGCCACTGAGCACTGGCTGCTTCAGGGCGGTGCCATGTACGAAAATTCCCGGCTGATCGGCGACTCCCTGACCCCTCGGGTGGCGATCAATTACCTGATCAATCCACGCCATGGCCTGCGCGCGGTGTACTCGGAAGCCGTCCGCTCCCCTGACATGTTCGAGAACAACGTCAACTGGAGCTATCAGGTGACCGCGCTCAACCCCGGCGCCTACGGCCGGACCAGCGCCCGATACTTCGTCAAGACCCGCGGCCCCGGCGACCTCGAACAGGAACACATGCGCTCACGAGAACTGGGCTATAACGGCTTTTTCGTGGAGTGGGGACTGAATGCCGATATAAAGCTGTTCCACGATGAAATCACCGGCATGATCAGTGAACCGCTGCGCAACAACCAATACATCGCCAGCAACGCCAACTCCGCACGCTTCAGTGGCACGGAGGCCCAGCTGGACTGGCAACTGGGCGCTGCCGACCGGTTGCGCCTGACGTATGCCTATGTCGACGCCCAGGCCAGCAACCCCCAGGATGAACAACTGACCGCGCGCAACAGTGGTTCGGCCGGCTGGCTGCGCGACTGGGGCAACGACTGGAACAGCGCACTGTTCTACTACGGTGATGACGCGCTCAACGGCTACCGTTTCGAGCGCGTCGACACCCGGATCGCCAAACGCCTCAGCCTGGGCAAGGCCAGCCTGGAACTGGCCGGAGTCCTCCAGCAACGCCTCGACAATCAACCGACCACCGTTGTCGACAACAACTATGACTCACGCCAGGTGCTCTATTTCAGCGCCGAGCTGGTGTTTTGACATGGCCGACATTCGCCATGGGTCCTGCCTCCTGAGCAGCCTGCGCCCCTGGGCCGGCCTGCTGTTGCTTGCCTGCCTGATCGCGCTGCCGGTGCGGGCGGCCGATGTGCTGTTGACCGCGGCCGACGACACGCCTGGCATGCAAGCCTTCACCCATGCCCTGGCCGGGCAGCGACCCAAGGACCAGGTACGCTTTGTCCCGCTGGGCGAACTGCCCCCACCGGCACGCATCCCCAGCAGTACACGCCTTATCCTGCTGGACCTGGCCGCCCTGGACTGGCGCCTGCAAGACAGCCAGGGACCGCCGACACTGGTGTTGCGCGTCAGCCGCCTGCAGGCCAATCAACGTGTGGGCGACACTCAACCGCTGCACCTGAGCCTGCTCTGGAGCGACCCACCCTTGAGCCGACAACTGCGTCTGACTCGCAACCTGCTGCCGCAAGCCAGGCGCGTGGGCGTGCTGTACGGCAAAAACAGCGAATTCCTGCTCAAGGAACTGCATCAGGCGGCCCATCAACTGTCGCTGGAAATCGTCAGCGAACGCTGGGACAACACCAATGACAGCCGCCCCCTGCAGACATTGCTCAGCAACAGCGATGTATTGCTGGGGCTCGACGACCCGGACCTGTACAACCCGAAAACGGTCAAGAACCTGCTGCTCAGCAGCTATGGCCAACAGCTTGCCCTGATCGGCCCCAACGCCGGCTTCGTCAAGGCCGGCAGTCTGGCCAGCACCTACAGCGACCAGAGCGACTGGCTGGCGGTCCTTGGCGACTTGCTTGACCGGGCACCGGTCAGTTGGCCGCGCAGCCTCTACCCGAATCGCTTCAAGGTCGCCAACAATCCGCAAGTCACGCGCTCCCTGGGGATCGGACAGATAGACCCCGCCGAGGTTGCAACGCAGTTGGCCGAAGGAGAACACCTTCCATGACGTTCCGTCGCCATTGGGGCATCAATACCCGCACCCAGGTCATCAGCCTTGGCCCGGCGCTGCTGCTGACCCTGTTGCTGATCAGCTTCTTTACTTTCGTGCGGATCCAGGACCTGCGCCAGGAGCTCAACCACACCGGGCAACTGATCGCCAACCAACTGGCCCCGGCCACCGAGTACGGAGTGATCTCCGGCAACCGGGAAGTACTCGAAAGCCTGATGAAAGCGACCCTGGCCACCCCTCACGTACGTTTTTTGCAAGTACAGGACAGCGCCAACAATGTGCTGGTGTACGTCGAGCAACCCGATGCCAGCAAAGGGCGCCCACAACAGGTCGAGGTGTTCCAGGCCCCGGTGCGCTTGCAACGGATCCGGCTCAACGATGACTTCCTGCAAGGCCCGCCCCCCACCCCGGGCACTTCCGAAGATTATCTGGGGCGGGTGATTGTCGGCATGTCCAACGATGCCTTCAGCCAGCGGCAAAAGGAGATCGTGTTCAAGGCCGGGATCCTGGCGCTGTTTGCCCTGCTCTTCACTTTTCTGCTGGCTCGCCGCCTGGCCGCCAGCCTGTCGGAGCCAATCAGCGCCATGGGCAACGCCGTCAAGGCGATCCAGCAAGGCGACTACCAGCGGCCACTGCCGATCGTCGACGACGCCGAACTGGGCAGCCTGTCACGCCATATCAATAACCTTGCCGATGGCCTGGAGCAGGCCAGCCGCGAACAGCATCAGGCCATGGCACAACTGATCCAGACACGCGAAGAGGCGGAAAAGGCCAACAGCGCCAAGTCCGACTTCCTGGCAATGATGAGCCATGAATTGCGCACCCCCATGAACGGCGTGCTGGGCATGTTGCAGCTGCTGGAGACCACCGAGATGACGGCGGAGCAAACCGAGTACGCCGCACTCGCATCGGAGTCCACCGAACACCTGCTCAAGGTCATCAACGACATCCTCGACTTCTCGCGCATCGAGCGCTCGGCGCTGGAACTGGAACATATCCCGTTCAACCTCGCCGAACTGATCGGCAGCTGCGCCCAGGCCTTCGCCCACAGCGCCGCGCAGCGCGGCTTGAGCCTTGAGCTGAAGTTTCCTGACGGCATGCAGGCCTTGCAGGTCGCGGGCGATCCGACCCGGATTCGGCAAATCCTGGTCAATCTGATCGGCAATGCGCTGAAGTTCACCGAACATGGGCAGATCACCATCGAGCCCCAATGGCAATCGCTGGACCACGAACTGCTGTGGTTCACCTGCTCGGTGCGTGACAGCGGGATCGGTATCGCGGCCGAGAGCCTGGAACTGATGTTCAACGCCTTCCAGCAGGCCGATAGCTCCATCTCCCGGCGGTACGGCGGCACCGGCCTGGGCTTGCCGATCGCCCGTACGCTGGCCGAGCGGATGGGCGGCACATTGCGCGCGCAAAGCGAGGAAGGACAAGGTTCGGTGTTTACCCTGGAAGTGCCGTTGGCCCTGTCCCGCCAGACATTACCGGTGCCGGTGCCGCGCACGCCCGTGACCAACCATCACGGTGAGGGGCGCAACGTGCTGCTGGTGGAGGACAACCCGGTCAACCTCACCGTCATCGAAGCCATGCTGCGCAGCCTGGGGTTTACCGTGAGCATCGCCACCGACGGCGCACAGGCCGTACACAGCGCCGCAAACCAGGCGTTCGAGGCCATCCTGATGGATTGTCGGCTGCCAACGCTCGATGGTTACGAAGCCACCCGGCAAATCCGCCAACTGCCCGGCTGCGGCGACCTACCGATCATCGCCCTGACCGCCAATGCCTTGCAGGGTGACCGTGAGGCCTGCTTGTCGGCGGGAATGAACGATTACCTGGCCAAGCCGTTCAAACGCACTGATCTGCAGCAAATTCTGCAGCGTTGGGTACAGTAGTGCAGTGCTTTCGACCATCTGCGACTGGCGTGAAAGGCGAAAGTGCGGCAGTCTTAGGCACCTGCACAGGCTCGATTTTGGGCTTGAATAATAATTTCAGTGCACAAGTGTACATTCATGTCCCTTGTGCTGTGACTTTCACTACAACGCAATAGTCTATGAGTAGGCTGCCAGTTCAAGGCATGAATGCTTTGACTGGCCGGGAAGATTTGCCCCACCTGCCACATGGGACTATTGAGGAGCTCGCATGACCAAACAACACGCCTTTACCCGGGAAGACCTGCTGCGCTGCAGTCGCGGTGAGCTGTTCGGCCCAGGTAACGCGCAACTGCCCGCCCCGAACATGCTGATGGTAGATCGCGTCACCCTGATCAGTGAAGAAGGCGGCAAGTACGGCAAAGGTGAATTGGTCGCCGAGCTGGATATCACTCCGGACCTGTGGTTCTTCGGCTGCCACTTTGAAGGTGACCCGGTGATGCCTGGCTGCCTGGGCCTCGATGCCATGTGGCAACTGGTCGGCTTCTTCCTCGGCTGGCAAGGCCTGCCGGGCCGTGGCCGGGCCCTGGGTTCGGGCGAAGTGAAATTCTTTGGCCAGGTACTGCCGACAGCCAAGAAAGTCACCTATAACATTCATATCAAACGTGTGCTCAAGGGCAAGCTCAACCTGGCCATCGCCGATGGTTCGGTCAGCGTTGACGGCCGTGAGATCTACACCGCCGACGGCCTTCGGGTCGGCGTTTTTACCTCCACTGACAACTTCTAAGGGTTATTCGCATGCGCCGCGTCGTTATCACTGGTCTGGGCATTGTTTCGTGCCTGGGCAATGACAAAGAGACCGTCTCCGCTAACCTGCGTGCAAGCCGCCCTGGCATCCGGTTCAATCCGGAATATGCCGAAATGGGTCTGCGTAGCCAGGTTTCCGGCTCCATTGACCTACCACTCGAAGAGCTGATCGATCGCAAGATCTATCGCTTCGTCGGCCACGCGGCGGCTTACGCCTACCTGGCCATGAAAGACGCCATCACTGACTCCGGCCTGACCGAAGAGCAAGTGTCCAACCCGCGTACCGGCCTGATCGCCGGCTCCGGTGGCGCATCGACCCTGAACCAGATGGAAGCGCTGGATATCTTGCGCGAAAAAGGCGTCAAGCGCGTCGGCCCATACCGCGTCACGCGGACCATGAGCAGCACGGTTTCCGCTTGCCTGGCCACTCCATTCAAGATCAAGGGCCTGAACTACTCCATCGCTTCTGCCTGCGCCACCAGTGCTCACTGCATCGGTACCGCCATGGAACAGATCCAGATGGGCAAGCAGGACATCGTGTTCGCCGGCGGCGGTGAAGAAGAACACTGGAGCCAGTCGTTCCTTTTCGACGCCATGGGCGCACTGTCCAGCCAGTACAACGAGACCCCGGAAAAGGCCTCCCGTGCCTACGACGCCAAGCGTGACGGTTTCGTCATCGCCGGCGGTGGCGGCATGGTCGTGGTCGAGGAGCTGGAGCACGCTCTGGCCCGTGGCGCGAAGATCTACGCGGAAATCGTCGGCTACGGCGCGACGTCCGATGGCTACGACATGGTCGCTCCAAGCGGCGAAGGCGCCATCCGCTGCATGCAGATGGCCATGTCCACCGTCGACGCTCCGATCGACTACCTGAACACCCACGGCACCTCGACTCCGGTCGGCGACGTCATGGAGATGAAAGGTGTGCGTGAAGTGTTCGGCGACAAGGCCCCGGCCATCAGCTCCACCAAGAGCCTGTCGGGTCACTCCCTGGGCGCCGCCGGCGTTCACGAAGCGATCTACTGCATGCTGATGATGGAAGGCAACTTCATGGCAGGCTCGGCCAACATCGACGAACTGGATCCGGAAGTGGCAGACATGCCAATCCTGACCAAGACCCGTGAAGACGTGGCCTTCAACACCGTGATGAGCAACAGCTTCGGCTTCGGTGGCACCAATGCCACCCTGGTACTGAAGCGCTGGCAGGGCAAGTAATACCCCGCCACAACGCCGTACATGAAAACGCCCCGACTGGTTCGGGGCGTTTTTTATTGTCCGGGATTTATCGCTGACATCGCTGCCAATGGCGGATTACACCTCATGGAAGCCGGCTGACGGACGAGTCGATATCGATTCAGCGAACCGTGAAGCGTTGCTGGGTCAACAGGCGGTCCCCCTGAAACACCATGAAGCGCCACTCTCCCGGCACGATTTCATGGCTTTCCGTGAATTCGTAGGCCATTACATCCTGTGGCGCGCCAGGCACCAGTTTTTGCGTCACTTCGAATTTGTCGTGGCGCACACCGTCCGCCGTCCGAATGCCCGGGGTGAAGTACAGCAGGGTCAGCGGCTGCCCTTCGGCCACTTTACCCACCAACTGATAACGCATGCCGAACTTGGTGCCGAGTTTGGCGGGTACGGTTTCGGTCTGCCGGATCGACTCATTGCTGCGGCGCAACACGCGCTCACCCGATTGCAGTTCGGCCGAAGGCCCTTCAAACACACCATATTCCACCGGACCGTCAACGCGGACTTCGGCGCTGGCCAAGCCACTGATCAACATCAGCGCCGCCAATGCGCGTAAACGGGTGAGGGGCATATCACGCTCCTTGATTGAGATGAGCGCGAGGGTATGACGCCGGGGTGACAGACTGATGACAAAGCGCGGCACACCTCCCCCCGGCTAACGCCCTTGGGCCTGGCCGCCAAGAAAGTGGAACGCCTCGGTCGCTGGATGCTCTATAACTGCAAGGTCTTTTCCTCCCCCCACTGATCAAGAGGCTAGCCATGACCGTTATCGTCAACACTGAATCCAGCGAAGGTTTTCGTCACAGCGTCCAGATCGATGACCATCAACTCTTTGCCGATGTCCCCGTATCCGCGGGGGGCGAAGGCTCGGCGCCCGAGCCACACGATTACTTCGACACGGCCCTGGGCGCCTGCAAGGCCCTGACCCTCAAGCTGTACGCCCAGAAGAAAGGCATCCCGCTGACCGGCGTCACGGTCGAGGTCAAACACGACAACAGCCAGGAACAGACAGGGCAATACGCCCTGCACGTCAAACTCACCCTCAAGGGCGTACTCACCGACGCCCAGCGCAACGAGCTACATCGGGTTGCCGACCGCTGCCCGATCCACAAGCTGATGACCACCAGCGAAGTGACCATCGAAACCCACCTGTCCGAAGGTCCATTCAGCCAATAGCGGCACACCCGGGCTGTGCGGGTTATGCTCAGCGGCATCATTCGTACAGCCTGGAATGCCATATGAACACTCCACTCGTCATCCGCCCGCGCGCCGAAGACGTCGAAGGCCAGCCGATCCTCCGCCCGCTGCCTTCGGCCAGATGCCGAAGCGTCGGGCCTTTCGTATTCTTCGATCACATGCTCGAAACGGCCTATCCGACCGGCCGCGGCATGAACATCCGCCAGCACCCGCACATCGGCCTGTCCACCCTCACCTACCTGTTCGAAGGCGAACTGCTGCACAAGGACAGCCTGGGATCGGAGCAGCTCGTCAAACCGGGCGACGTCAGCTGGATGACCGCCGGCAGCGGGATTGCCCATGTCGAGCGCACACCCGAAGCGCTATGGGCTACCGACTTCACACTGCACGGCCTGCAAATCTGGCTGGCATCGCCCAAGGAACACGAACAAGGCCCCGGCCACTACAGCCACCACCCCGCCGCGAGCCTGCCCGTGAGCGACAACCTCGGGGTGAAGATCCGGATGATTGCCGGAACGGGCTTTTGCCTGGAATCGCCGGTACCGGTACTCTCGCCAACACTGTACGCAGAGCTTGAACTGCAAACCGCAACGACCCTGCTGATCCCCACCGAACATGAAGAACGCGCGCTCTATGTGCTCGATGGCGAGGCGCAGCTCAATGGTGAGCCCGTTGAGCCACTCTCGTTGGTGGTGCTGCCAGCGGGCGAAGCAATGAGCCTGTTCGCCGAAAGCGACTGCCACGCCGTATTGCTTGGCGGAGCGCCACTGGACGGGCCACGACGGATCAACTGGAACTTCGTCGCCAGCGACCCGGCGGCGATCGATGAAGCACGTCGACGCTGGGCAGCCGGGGACTGGCCAACCGTCCCGGGCGAAAATGAACGGATCGAACTGCCAGGTGGCCGAGGCTGAAATCACCCCCGACAAACCCAAGCGCAACGGTCGTCGGACGGCCAAATCCACAACCACCAGAAAGCCCCACCACTCTCCGAAAGTTCAGCTTTTGGCTTTGCTTTGCTTTGCTCTCCCACCACTCAACAGGCCGAGCGTTAGCTCGCCTGCCGCTCTTGATCTTGCTTTGGCTTTTGATTCACCCGCCCCATCGGTAGGCCGAGCGCAGGCGTTCATCAGGGGAATGGCGCGCAGCGCCCCTCGACCCAGTCGAGGACATCGCATGGAGGTCGAGCGAAGCCGACCGGAGGGCGATGCCCCCTGAGGAATGCCGAAGCGAGGGAACCCCGAGCCTCGGCGAGGGGCCGGACGCTCGGGGCGAAGCGTTTTTTTGCTTACTTTTTTTAGGCGCTTGTAAAAAAAGTGAGTCGCCGTCGGGCGAAACCGCCAGCCGCCATGACCGCAGCAACGGATATGTACACCGCACCTGCAAGAGAATGGTCGGCTGTCAGGCCGCCTTCGCGGGCAAGCCCGCTCCCACAGGTGTACCTACGCGAGAAAATGGTTGGCTGCCAGGCCGCCTTCGCTGGCAAGCCCACAAGGGGATCGACTGCCCCCCCACAAGAGCCGGCCACCCGCAAACAACGCCTCAGCCCTTGAACACCTCATCCAACAGGTTATGCATCGAAGTAAACGCACGACCGGCGACCTTCGCGTCATACATCATCATCCCCGGCACATTCGCATGGGGATCCGTAAAGGAATGCACCGCCCCACCATAACTCAACAACTGCCAATCCAGGCCTGCAGCATTCATCTCAGCCTCGAATGCCGGCAACTGCTCCCTGGGCACCAATGGATCGGCGGCACCATGCAACACCAGCACCGATCCCTTGATGTTTTTCGCATCGTTGACGTTCGGCGTATCGAGGGTACCGTGGAACGACACAGCCGCTTTCAATGGCGCGCCGGTACGGGCGAATTCCAATGCGCAGCAACCGCCGAAGCAAAAGCCGAACGTGGCCAGCTTCGACGTATCGACCGCCGCCTCGCCCTGGCTCTGCAGCTGTTCGAATGCCGCTTGCATGCGCTTGCGCAGCAATGGGCGGTCATTCTTCAGCGGCATCATCGCCGCGCCAGCCTCATCGTTGTTCTGCGGGCGAACCGCTTGGCCGTAGAGGTCCGCGATCAACACCACGTAGCCCTTGGACGCGACGGACTTGGCGATTTCCTCGGCACCGGCGCCGACCCCCATCCAGTTCGGCGCCATCAACAGGCCTGGACGCGCACCCGAATGGCTGGCATCGAACGCCAGACGACTTTCATACGACTTGCCATCAACCTGATAGACCACGGAACGCACAGTGATTTGACTCATGACTCACTCCCGTAAAGAAACACCAGAATGAAAAAACCCGCCGAAGCAGCAATGCTGTTCAATTAAGCGAACGCCGACCTTTGTAGGAGCGAGCGCGCTCGCGATGAACTCAAGAACTACGTGATTACTCAGAAAGTACGCGTAATCGTTAACGTCCATCGCGAGCTAGCTCGCTCCTACAATTGCGACCTCATCACCTTAACTGAACAGCATTGCGCCGAAGCGGGTTTTTCTACAACGCGGTTAAACCGACAGTTCAACCAGCAACTTGTTCAGCCGGCGCACATAGGCGGCCGGGTCTTTCAAGCTGTCGCCGGCAGCCAGGGCTGCCTGATCGAAGAGGATGTGCGACAGGTCGCCAAAACGCTCTTCGCTCTGCTCACCGTCAAGCTTCTCGATCAGCGGGTGAGCCGGGTTGAATTCGAAAATCGGCTTGGAGTCCGGCACTTTCTGACCGCTGGCTTCCAGGATCTGACGCATCTGCAAGCCCAGGTCCTGCTCACCGATGGCCAGAATCGCCGGGGAATCGGTCAGACGGTGGGAAACCCGCACTTCGGCAACGTTGTCACCCAACGCGGTCTTGATCCGCTCGACCAGACCTTCCTTGGACTTGGCGACTTCTTCCGCGGCTTTCTTGTCCTCTTCCGAGTCCAGGTTGCCCAGGTCGAGGTCACCGCGTGCCACGTCGACAAAGCTCTTGCCGTCGAAGTCGCTGAGGTAGCTCATCAGCCACTCGTCGATACGGTCGGTCAGCAGCAGCACTTCGATGCCTTTCTTGCGGAAGACTTCCAGGTGCGGGCTGTTCTTGACCTGTGCGTAGGTTTCACCGGTGAGGTAATAGATCTTGTCCTGACCTTCCTTGGCGCGAGCCAGGTAGTCAGCCAGGCCTACAACCTGCTCGCCGTCGGTGCCCTGAGTGGAGGCAAAACGCAGCAGGCCAGCGATTTTTTCCTTGTTGGCGAAATCTTCAGCCGGGCCTTCTTTCATGACCTGACCGAAGTTCTTCCAGAAGCCCTTGTATTGCTCAGGCTCGTTCTTCGCCAGTTTTTCCAGCATGTCCAGCACGCGCTTGGTCAGCGCCGACTTCATCGAATCGATGATCGGGTCTTTCTGCAGGATTTCCCGCGACACGTTCAGCGACAGGTCGTTGGAGTCGACCACACCCTTGATGAAACGCAGGTACAGCGGCAGGAACGACTCGGCCTGGTCCATGACGAACACACGCTGCACATACAGTTTCAGGCCTTTCGGCGCTTCGCGCTGGTACAGGTCGAACGGCGCACGGGCCGGCACGTAGAGCAACGAGCTGTATTCCAGCTTGCCTTCGACCTTGTTGTGGCTCCAGCTCAGCGGGTTCTCGAAATCGTGGGCGATGTGCTTGTAGAACTCCTGGTACTCCGAATCCGCAATCTCGGTACGCGGACGGGTCCACAGGGCGCTGGCACGATTGACGGTTTCCCATTCAATCGCCGGAGTCTCTTCACCTTCAACGGCAGCGGCTTCTTTTGGCAACTCGATCGGCAGCGCGATGTGGTCGGAGTACTTCTTGATGATGTTGCGCAGACGCCAGCCATCGGCGAACTCGTCTTCAGCGGACTTCAGGTGCAGGACGATACGAGTGCCACGGTCGGCCTTGTCGACGGTGGCAATTTCGAAATCGCCTTCGCCCTTGGACGACCAGTGCACGCCTTCGCCCGCAGCGAGGCCGGCACGGCGACTGAAGACATCAACCTTGTCGGCGACGATGAAGGCGGAGTAGAAGCCGACACCGAACTGACCGATCAGGTGCGAATCTTTCTTCTGATCGCCCGTCATATGCTTCATGAAATCAGCGGTGCCTGACTTGGCAATGGTGCCAAGGTGCGTAATCGCATCTTCACGGCTCATACCGATACCGTTGTCTTCGAGGGTGACGGTTTTCGCGTCCTTGTCGAAGCTCACACGGATTTTCAGTTCGGCGCCACCTTCCAGCAACTCAGGCTTGGACAGGGCTTCGAAACGTAATTTGTCGACAGCGTCAGAGGCGTTGGAGATCAGTTCGCGAAGGAAAATTTCCTTGTTGGAATACAGCGAATGGATCATCAGGTGCAGCAGTTGCTTCACCTCGGTCTGGAAGCCCAGGGTTTCCTTTTGAGTTTCCACGCTCATGGTCATCAAACTCCGATTGGATGGCAGTGGCCGCTCCCTGAAGGGGTGGCGGCGGGATGTCATCAGAGTTGGGGGCACAGCGTCGGATTTCAAGGGCCTGGGTGTTCTTCAATCTTGAAATGTCCGCGCGCCGTGGCAATCGGCTCGGCTTCGGTGCTCTGCCACGCGGTTATCGCCACGTTGGCCACGCGCCGCCCCTGCCGGCACACCTGGCATTTGGCATAGGTATCGCGAAACTGCCCGGCACGCAGGTAATCGAGGGAGAAATCGATAATTTTCGGCACCCCCGGGGAACCGGTGAACACCAGCAGATGCAAGGCCGCCGCCAACTCCATGAAGCCTGCAATGACGCCTCCGTGAATCGCCGGCAATAGCGGGTTGCCAATATTGTCCTTGTTGGCCGGCAGGCGAAAAAGCAACTCATCCCCGACCCTCGAACACTCGACGCCAATCAGCTTGGCGTAGGGAATCAGGTGCAGCACCGAAGCGTAATCGCCACGCTCATGGGCCTGCTGCAATTGTGCCTTGAAGTTATCGCTCATTTCGTTTCACCACTGATCACACCGCCAAAGCCCTTGGTGCCCTTGACGCCCTTGCCCATGCGCATGAAAGTCCCAACCACGTGGGCGATCGGTCGTTCGGGGTCGTCCTGATAAGCAAAACCGCGAGTAAAAATAACGTCGATCGTCACCCGGTAGCACTGGGCAAAGCCATGCACATCTTTATGGGGCTCGGCCGGGTGCATGTAGTCGATGCGCAAATCCAGGGTCGGGCACACCTCGAATTCCGGCAGCACGCACAGCGTTGCCATGCCGCAAGCAGTGTCCATCAACGAGGTGATCGCTCCGCCGTGAATCACCCCCGTCTGTGGATTTCCGACGATCTCTGGGCTATAGGGCAAGGTAATGGTCAGCCCTTCGTGATTGACGCTGTGTACGCGCAAGCCCAATACCTGGCAATGACGCAGTGCCGATAAAAACCGCATTGCACGCTCAAAAACGGGGTTTTCTGTCATTCGGGAAAGACTCTTTTTAGTGACGCCGGACAGCTGTTGAGGGTGTTAGGAAAAGTTCCCGCAAGAACAAACTTATATATCTGAACGAAACATTGAACTTAACCCCTGACTCCGCGTTCGAAAGGCCAACTAGATATTTTCCACAAGGAGAAACACCCCATGCGTAAGACTTTAGCTATTGCCTTGATGTTGACCGCTTCCCTCGGTCTCGCTGCCTGCGATAAAAAATCCGAGGACAAAGCTCAAGCGCCTAACCAACCTGCTGAGCAAGCCCAGCAAAAAATGAACGAAGCTCAGGATAAAGTGAACGAAGCGGCAAAAGAAAACGCCGAAGCCGCCAAAGATCAGGCTGAATCGAGCGTAGACGCAGCAAAAGAAGCCGCTCCGGAAGCACCTAAGAACTAATTCAGTTTTTAGCGTGACAAAAGAAAACCCGCCTTGTGCGGGTTTTCTTTTGTCCGTAATACAGGCTTGGAGCAGGATCGCCCGAAATACCGGACTCAACATTGGCAGCAACGAACAGGCAGGCTATTCATCAACCTGCCACTTGCGGGGTGTGCGCCATCAAGCCGCCTCTTTGCCCACCTCAGGCAATGGCGCCTCGGTCGGGGTATAGACCATGACCTCCAGCACATCGGAATGGAACTCCCGACGATACAACACCAGCACCACGCCGGCGCTCATCAACATGAACAACCAGGGGCTGACAAACCAGGCGAGCATGGTCATGCCGAAGTAATAGGAGCGCAAACCGAAGTTGAACTGGTTGGCCGCCATCGAGATCACTCGCGCCGCCCGTGCGGCAAACGCCTTGCGCTCCTGCTCGGAAACATGACGCTCCCCCACCATGGGTGCCGACCCCACCAGGATCGCGGCAAAGTTGTACTGGCGCATGCACCAACTGAACGTGAAGAAGGCATAGACGAACACCAGCGCCAGGCACAGGAGCTTGATTTCCGACATCCCCTGGGAGGCCTGCTGGACCATCGGAATGTCCGCCAGCAACGACACCGCCCGCTCGGACGCCCCCAGCACCGTGAGAATACCGGCGAGGATAATCAGCGTACTGGAAGCGAAAAACGAGGCATTGCGCTCCAGGTTGCCGATCACACTGGCGTCGGCGATGCGGTTGTCACGCAGCAGCATGCGGCGCATCCAGTCTTCGCGGTACAAGTGCAGTACGCTGGCCAGGCACGCGGTGTCACGGCCCTTCCACGATGCATAGCGGGTGTAGCCGCCCCAGCAGATGGCAAACCAGAGCGCGGCGATAAGGTGAATCAGGTTGGCGTGGATGAACGACATGCATGTCCCTGAATGGTGTGGACTAAAGGAAAAAACGGTATGCGAGGCGATCGCGCGATATCACGGTTGCGCAAATTCAACGACTGATCCTTCCGCGCAGTGCACAAGTACAGCTTCGACGCCCTCCCGAGAAAAAAGGCACGCGGCACACCCACAATCGCGCCATCGCCAGCCACATGCTCAATCAAACAAGCATCACGAACTACAGTGTGTGCCAGCACTGAAGGGATGCATTCAGACTATGAACTACATCAGATCAATAGCTGTCACTTCTAACAGCTATTCATGTAACTCAACGCCGAGTAAGTTGAGATAGGCTCCCGAGTCATGGGCCTCTCGGGAATTCCATTCATTTTACGATAGCGAGAATGATCATGTCCGATCGCAAAATTGATCCCATCCAAGAGGGGTTTGACCCTGAGTTCGCAGAGAACGGCGTAGCCTTCGACTTTGTGCCTGGCAGTTCGCCGCTAACCATAGTCGGGATAAGGGCTAACGGAGAAATACTCCTCGTAGGGTCTGTCAACAGCGAAGGAACGCAGAAGTTTCTGCTTGCTCAGTTACGTAAAGATGGCAGTCCAGATAGGGATTTCGGAATCAATGGCATCGTGACAGGAAGCTTTCGTGATCAAACCAGCCTGTCAGTCGTCGGGGCCCATCTGCTTCAGGAAGGAAAAATCCTGCTGATAGGTGATCGTATTGGAGGAGCATCGCAGCTGGCCTTCGCCAGATTTCTTGCTGACGGCTCTCCTGACAGCAACTATGGAGATAACGGAGTTGTTTTCCCCTCCCCTTATTCTTTGGATGAAACCGAACCTTCAGATACGCCTGAAAATATGAGCAACACCCCGACATCCAAAACGGCGATTGGACCGAACGGGGAAGTCATAATGAAAAACGGACCCGGATTTGACTTCAATATCCGCGTGTATAGCCGTGACGGACAGCCAGTTTCCAAATTTAGAATCTACCCGAGCTTCGGCAACGCGCTAGACGTATCAGACGCTGGCTTCATTACCGTTGTCGGAATGGATGCGGCCAGGTATGGAAACATTGCCCGTTATGACATGACGGGCACGCTTGATAGCAGTTTCAGAGAAGGAGGTTCCTTTCGCTACAAGGTCGGTGAGGGAGAAACATCTTTAAACGCTCTACTGCTACACGATGACGGCAGCTTTTTTATTGCCGGGCACATGGACCCCGCTACGGATGGTTCGCAGACCAGAGCCAGGGGCATACTCGCGGCGTTCAACCGTGATGGCACACCCAATCAGGCTTTCAACCGGGGCGAGCCGGTAATTAGCGAATTCCCATCCGGTCAAACCTGTCGATGGCATGCCATCGCTGAAACCCCTGACCATAAACTCGTTGTCGCAGGCTCCACTGGCCTCCCCGGCAGCGAACGCTCCCTTATCGCTCGCTATACAATGCAAGGGGAACTCGATACCTCGTTTGGTGATAATGGAAACGGATACCGAGTAACAGCGATTGGAAGCACTCGCGAACAATGGCTATCGGTGCTGGTGCAACCAGACCATAAACCGATTGCGTCCGGTGACTGCACTTACAAGGGCTCCCAGGCAACGGTCGTGCGCTATCGAGAGTAACAGGGTCGTATCGCCCCCTTTTGGCGCCACTCGCCCATAAAAAATGCCCCGTATCGATTGATACGGGGCATTTCGGTCTTTAGCGCATCCCGCTTGTGGCGGGTGTCGCAGATTACGCCAGGGCTTCGCTGCGCTTGCCCAGCATACGGTCACAAGCGACCGCGACCACCAGGGTGAAGACGCACGGCACCAGCCACGCCAGGCCTTGCTCAGCCAGCGGCAGATGCGCCAGTTGGGTCGGCAGCCAGTCAGCCAGGCCCGCACCCTTGAGTGCGTCGATCAAGCCGAAGATGAACGACACCAGCATCACTGGCCCGACAATGCGGCCCTGCTCCAGCCAGAAATCTTTGCAGAAGCTCAAGGCCACCAGCACGATGCACGGCGGGTAGATAGCAGTCAGTACCGGGATCGAGAACGCAATCAGCTTGGTCAGGCCCAGGTTAGACACCACCAGCGAGAACGCCGCCAGGATCACCACCAGTGTCTTATAGGACAGCGGCAGCACTCGGCTGAAGTACTCGGCGCAGGCACAGGTCAGGCCGACCGCGGTGACCAGGCACGCCAGGGAGATCAGCACGGCCAGGAAACCGCTGCCCAGGGAACCGAAGGTGTGTTGCACATAAGCATGCAGTACCGCCGCGCCGTTGGCCGCGCCGGCTGCCACTTCATGGCTGCCCGAGCCGAGACGGAACAGGCTCACATACACCAGCACCAGGCCGACGCCGGCAATCAGTCCGGCGATGATCGCGTATCGGGTGATCAAGGCCGGGGACTCGACGCCACGGGAACGAATGGCGTTGACGATGACGATGCCGAATACCAGCGCGCCCAGGGTATCCATGGTCAGGTAACCATTGATGAACCCCTGGGAGAACGGCGCCGCGATGTATTCGGGTGTTGCCTGACCAACGTCACCCGCCGGCAACATGAATGCCGCGATACCGAGGACGGCCAGTGCGATGATCTTCAACGGCGCCAGGAAACGGCCGACCGTATCCAGCAGACGACCCGGGTACAGCGAGATGAAGAACACCACCAGGAAATACACCGCACTGTAGAGGAACAGCGCCAGCGGACTTTCACCGGTCAGCGGTGCCAGGCCCACTTCGAAGGACACCGTAGCAGTACGCGGCGTGGCGAACAGCGGCCCCACGGCCAGGTAGCAAGCGGCAGCCAGCACACCACCGGCGATTTTGCCGATCGGGCTGCTCAAGGCGTCCATGGCGCCGCCGACCTTGGCCAGTGCGATCACGGTGACCACCGGCAAACCCACCGCGGTGATCAGAAAGCCCAGCGCCGCCATCCAGACATGAGGTCCGGACTGCAAACCGACGATAGGCGGGAAGATGATGTTGCCAGCCCCGACGAACAGGGCAAACGTCATAAAACCAAGTGCCAGAATGTCCTGGCCTTTCAACACTTTCATTAAGGAAATACCACACTACTGAATCGGAATTTAGAGAGGGATTTCCCTGATGGGTGAGGGAAATGCTGCCGGTCCGTTTGGGACTGACCTGTTTAGCGCGCAGCAACCTTGTGGGCCGCAATCGCAAAATGGCGGCTAGCCTAACGAATTTGTCCGACAAACGCACTATTTGAGGGCGAACTATCCGATATGCGACATTATTCTGTCGCGTTTACATATCTATATTTCACCTCTGCCCCCCGTGGCGAGGGAGCTTGCTCCCGCTGGGCTGCGAAGCGGTCCCGATTCAGGCGACTCTATTCTTTCAGGTGATCCGCGCTCTCTGGTTTTGCGCCTGCTCCGCAGGCGAGCGGGAGCAAGCTCCCTCGCCACAAGAACTGGATATTTTCCGCAATGCCACAAACGACAAAGGCCACCCGAAGGTGGCCTTTGTTTGGTGAAGCGTCAGATAAGCGCGAGGCTTACTTGATTGCCCAACCGGTCAGCTCGGACAAAGCCTTGCCGATGTCTGCCAGCGAACGCACGGTTTTAACGCCTGCGTCTTCCAGGGCAGCAAACTTCTCGTCTGCAGTGCCTTTGCCGCCAGAGATGATTGCGCCAGCATGGCCCATGCGCTTGCCCGCAGGGGCAGTCACACCAGCGATGTAGGAAACAACCGGCTTGGTCACGTGTGCCTTGATGTAGGCAGCCGCTTCTTCTTCAGCCGAACCGCCGATCTCACCGATCATCACGATCGCTTCGGTCTTCGGGTCTTCCTGGAACAGTTTCAGGATGTCGATGAAGTTCGAACCCGGGATCGGGTCACCGCCGATGCCGACGCAAGTCGACTGACCGAAACCGGCGTCAGTGGTCTGCTTCACAGCTTCGTAGGTCAGGGTGCCGGAACGGGAAACGATACCGACTTTGCCTGGCAAGTGAATGTGACCTGGCATGATGCCGATCTTGCATTCGCCTGGAGTGATCACGCCTGGGCAGTTAGGGCCGATCAGGATCACGCCCAGCTCGTCGCACTTGACCTTGGCATCCAGCATGTCCAGGGTAGGAATGCCTTCGGTGATGCACACGATCAGCTTGATGCCGCCGAAGGCAGCTTCCAGGATCGAGTCCTTGCAGAAAGGAGCCGGAACGTAGATCACGCTGGCGGTGGCGCCAGTGGCAGCTACAGCGTCTTTCACGGTGTTGAACACTGGCAGGCCCAGGTGCTCGGTGCCGCCTTTGCCCGGAGTTACGCCACCCACCATCTTGGTGCCGTATTCGATGGCTTGCTGGGTGTGGAAACTACCTTGCGAACCGGTAATACCCTGGCAGATAACTTTGGTGTCTTTATTGATCAGGACGCTCATTATTTGCCCTCCGCAGCTTTAACAACTTGTTGAGCAGCGTCGGTCAGGCTGGTAGCAGCGATGATGTTCAAACCGCTTTCTGCCAGTACTTTAGCGCCCAGCTCAGCGTTGTTGCCTTCAAGGCGAACAACAACCGGGATTTTCACGCCGACTTCTTTCACCGCGCCGATGATGCCTTCGGCAATCATGTCGCAACGAACGATGCCGCCGAAGATGTTGACCAGTACTGCAGCGACGTTAGTGTCGGACAGGATGATCTTGAACGCTTCGGTAACGCGTTCTTTGGTAGCACCGCCGCCCACGTCGAGGAAGTTGGCTGGTTTGCCGCCATGCAGGTTGACGATGTCCATGGTACCCATCGCCAGGCCAGCACCGTTGACCATGCAACCGATGTTGCCTTCCAGCGCTACGTAGTTCAGTTCGAACTTGGCAGCGTGCGCTTCGCGCGGATCGTCTTGCGACGGATCGTGGAAAGTCTTCAGCTTAGGCTGACGGTACATCGCGTTGGCGTCGATGTTGATCTTGGCGTCCAGGCAGTGCAGATCGCCGTCAGCCTTGATCACCAGCGGGTTCACTTCCAGCAGAGCCAGGTCGTGATCCTTGAACAGCTTGGCCAGACCTACGAAGATCTTGGCGAACTGAGCAACTTGCTTGCCTTCCAGGCCCAGCTGGAATGCCAGCTCGCGACCCTGGAATGGCTGAGCGCCAACCAGTGGATCGATAGTGGCCTTGAGGATTTTCTCAGGGGTGTCGTGAGCGATTTTCTCGATATCCACGCCACCTTCGGTGGAAGCCATGAACACGATGCGACGGCTCGAACGGTCAACGACAGCGCCCAGGTACAGCTCTTTAGCGATATCAGTGCACGATTCAACCAGGATCTTGGTGACTGGCTGACCATTGGCATCAGTCTGGTAAGTCACCAGACGCTTGCCCAACCACTGTTGAGCGAATGCCTTAGCGTCTTCTTTGCTGCGAACCAGCTTGACGCCGCCCGCTTTACCGCGACCACCGGCGTGGACCTGGGCTTTGACAACCCACTCGCTGCCGCCGATTTTGTCGCAAGCTTCTGCTGCTGCTTCCGGGGTGTCTACCGCGTAACCGGTCGATACTGGCAGGCCGTATTCAGCGAACAGCTGCTTACCCTGATACTCGTGAAGATTCATGCTTATTACCGTCTTCGTTAGGTACTGCGCATTCGGTGCTGCACTTGTTCAAGTGCCGCACCACCTTTGACTGCTGCTTGCGTAGCTGAGCTACGCAAGACTGCGTCCAGCGGATATTCCGCGGTGAGTCTTGCGTGCAAGGCTCACGACGGGCCATTCCGCCGTGGTTTCTTATTGTCTTAACGCTTCTTGCGGTTGGCGATGTGAATGGCGCCGCCATTCACGGCCAAAGCTGCTTCGTGCAAGGCTTCGGACAGGGTCGGATGGGAGAAGACCATCATGCCCAGGTCTTCGGCGCTGGTGCCGAATTCCATGCCGATTGCGCCCTGCTGGACCAGTTCTGCTGCGCTCGGGCCAATTACGTGGACGCCCAATACGCGATCAGTCTTGGCGTCGGCGATGACTTTGACGAAACCGCCGGTATCGTTGGCTGCCATGGCACGGCCAGAGGCTGCGAACGGGAAAGTGCCGACGTTAACTTCAACGCCTTCAGCTTTCAAGGCCTGCTCGGTTTTACCGACCCATGCAATTTCCGGGTGAGTATAAATAACCGAAGGGATCAGGTCATAGTTCATCTGGGCTTTGTGGCCCTTGATGCGCTCGACAACCATGATGCCCTCTTCCGAGGCCTTGTGAGCCAGCATCATGCCGCGAACCACGTCGCCGATCGCGAAAACGCCCGGTACGGTGGTCGCGCAGTGATCGTCAACGTGCACGAAACCGCGCTCGTCGAGGGTCACGCCGCAGTCAGCGGCCAGCAGATCGGTGGTCACCGGACGGCGACCAACGGCTACGATCAGCTTGTCGAAGGTGATGGTCTGTTCGCCTTTGGCGTCGGTGTAGGTCACGACAACTTCTTCGCCGTTGACTTTGGAACCGGTGACCCGCGCGCCCAGCTTGATGTCCAGACCTTGCTTGGTCAGGGTTTTCAGTGCTTCTTTGGAAACAGCGGTGTCGGCAGCCATCAGGAAGGTGTCCAGGGCTTCCAGGACAGTCACTTCAGCGCCCAGACGGGACCATACCGAACCCAGTTCCAGGCCGATCACGCCAGCGCCGATCACGCCCAGACGTTTTGGAACCGATTGGAATTCCAGGGCGCCAGTGGAGTCGACGATCACATTCTGGTCAACCGGAGCTGGCGGAATGTCGATCGGACGCGAGCCCGGAGCGAGGATGACGTTTTCGGCTTCGATGACTTCAACCGAGCCGTCTGGCTTGGTGACTTCGACTTTCTTGCCGGCCAGCAGCTTGCCGTGACCCTGGATCGAGGTCACACCGTTGGCTTTGAACAGGGTCGCAACGCCAGAGGTCAGGCCTTTGACGATGTTGGCCTTGCGGCCGACCATGGCCGGTACGTCCATGGTCACGCCAGCGTGGTTGATACCGTGGATCGCGAAGCCGTCCTGGGCTTCGTGGAACTTCCAGGAGCTGTCCAGCAGCGCCTTGGATGGAATGCAGCCGACGTTCAGGCAGGTACCGCCGAGGGCCAGCTTGCCTTCCTTGTCGGTGTATTTCTCGATGCAGGCGGTCGTAAGACCCAGCTGCGCGGCCTTGATGGCAGCTACGTAGCCGCCAGGGCCCGCGCCGATCACTACTACGTCAAATTTCTGCGACATTCAAAAAATCCTCTTTAGCGAAAAGCTTCAAGCCGCAAGCTTCAAGCGGGGCTGCCTTTTCTTGCAGCCTGTAGCTTGAAGCTCGCAACTGCTTCTATCAGATATCCAGCAACAGACGAGCCGGGTCTTCCAGCAGGTTCTTGATGGTCACCAGGAAAGTCACAGCTTCTTTGCCGTCGATCAAACGGTGATCGTAGGACAGAGCCAGGTACATCATCGGACGGATAACGACCTGACCGTTGATCGCCATAGGACGCTGCAGGATGTTGTGCATGCCCAGGATAGCCGCCTGTGGCGGGTTGACGATCGGAGTCGACATCATCGAACCGAAAGTACCACCGTTGGTGATGGTGAACGTACCACCGGTCATTTCGTCCATCGACAGCTTGCCGTCGCGCGCCTTCTTGCCGAAGGTGGCGATGCCGCCTTCGATTTCAGCCAGGCTCATCAGTTCGGCGTTACGCAGAACCGGTACAACCAGACCGCGGTCGCTGGAAACTGCAACGCCGACGTCAGCGTAGCCGTGGTAAACGATGTCGCTGCCGTCGATCGAGGCGTTGACAGCCGGGAAGCGTTTCAGCGCTTCGGTGGCCGCTTTCACGAAGAACGACATGAAGCCCAGGCGTACGCCGTTGTGGGACTTCTCGAACAGGTCCTTGTACTTCGAACGCAGGGCCATGACTTCAGTCATGTCGACTTCGTTGAACGTGGTCAGCATCGCCATGTTCGACTGAGCTTCAACCAGACGCTTGGCAACGGTAGCGCGAACGCGGGTCATCGGAACACGCTTCTCGATGCGGTCGCCAGCGGCGAACACAGGAGCGGCGGCAGCAGGTGCGGCAGCCTTGGCAGGCGCGGCAGCCGGTGCGGCTTTCTTGGCGGCAACGGCAGCGACTACGTCTTCCTTGGTCACGCGACCGCCTTTGCCGGTACCGGCAACGGAAGCGATGTTGATGCCGTTTTCTTCAGCCAGCTTGCGAGCAGCTGGTGCAGCAACAGGATCGTCTTCGCCAGCAGCGGCCGGAGCAGCAGCCTGTGCGGCAGCAGCTGGAGCAGCGGCTGGAGCGGCAGCAACGCCGCCCGCTTCGATGGAGCCCAGGACTTCGTCCGACAGAACGGTTTCGCCTTCGTTCTTGACGATAGCGCCCAACACGCCGTCGGCGGTCGCCAACACTTCCAGTACGACTTTATCGGTTTCGATGTCGACGATCAGGTCGTCGCGCTTGACCGCGTCGCCCGGTTGCTTGTGCCAGGTGGCAACGGTGCCATCGGCAACCGATTCCGGGAAAGTGGGGGCTTTGATCTCGATAGCCATTGTCTGTGGTTCCTTAAATTCGGTTTCAGGTGCGCGAAGGCGTTAAACAGTAAAGGCGTCTTGCAGCAGTTTTTCCTGCTGCTCAGCGTGCATCGATGCATAACCACAAGCAGGTGCAGCAGAAGCCTCACGGCCCGCGTACTCAAGTACGAGAGACTTGATGTGATTGCCTACGATGCGGCGCATGTGGTGTTGGCTGCAGTACCAGGCACCCTGGTTCATCGGCTCTTCCTGACACCAAACGATATGTTTGAGGTTGGTATAAGGAGCCAGGACTTCGTTCAAGTCGTCCTCAGGGAATGGGTACAGCTGCTCGATACGCACGACGGCGATATCGTCACGACCTTCGGCACGGCGTTTTTCCAACAGGTCGTAGTAGACCTTGCCGCTACACAGAACGATGCGCTCGACCTTTTTCGGATCCTGAGCATCGATTTCCGGGATAACGGTCTGGAACGAACCTTCGGCCAGATCTTCCAGAGTCGAGATGGCCAGCTTGTGACGCAACAGCGACTTCGGCGTCAGTACGATCAATGGCTTGCGCAGCGGGCGAATCACCTGACGACGCAGCAAGTGGTAGATCTGAGCCGGCGTAGTCGGTACGGCTACCTGAATGTTGTGCTCGGCGCACAGTTGCAGGTAACGCTCCAGACGAGCCGAGGAGTGCTCAGGCCCCTGACCTTCGTAACCGTGCGGCAACAACATGGTCAGACCGCATAGACGGCCCCACTTGTGTTCGCCACTGGTGATGAACTGATCGATAACGACCTGGGCACCGTTGGCGAAGTCGCCGAACTGGGCTTCCCAGATCACCAGTGCGTCAGGCGTAGTGGTCGAGTAACCGTATTCGAACGCCAGTACGGCTTCTTCGGACAGGAACGAATCGTACAGGTCGAAACGTGGCTGGCCTTCGTACAGGTTTTGCAGCGGGATGTAGGTCCCTGCATCTTTCTGGTTGTGCAAGACAGCGTGACGGTGCGAGAACGTACCGCGACCGATGTCCTGACCCGTCATGCGGATCGGGTGACCTTCGAACGCCAGGGTCGCGTACGCCATGGTTTCGGCGTAACCCCAGTTGATCGGCAGGCCGCCGGCTTGCATCTTCTGACGGTCTTCGTAGATTTTCGCAACCTGGCGCTGAACCACGAAGCCTTCTGGAATTTCCAGCAGCTTGGCGGACAGTTCCTGCAGGGTCTTGAGTTCGAAGCGAGTGTCGTGACGCGCAGTCCAGGCATGGCCCAGATACGGACGCCAGTCCACGAACAGCTCTTTGTTCGGCTCTTTAACCAGGCTTTTTACAACATGCAGGCCGTTGTCCAGTGCGTTGCGGTATTCGTCGATTTTCGACTGCACACGCTCCGCGTCCAGCACACCGCCTTGAGTCAGGCGATCGGCATACAGCTCACGGGTGGTGCGCTGTTTGGTGATCTGCTGATACATGATCGGCTGGGTGCCGCTTGGCTCGTCGGCCTCGTTGTGGCCGCGACGACGGTAGCAGACCAGGTCGATCACCACGTCACGCTTGAACTGCATGCGGTAGTCGATGGCCAACTGGGTCACGAACAATACGGCTTCCGGATCATCGCCATTCACATGGAGGATCGGCGCCTGGATCATTTTCGCAACGTCGGTAGCGTACTCGGTGGAACGCGAGTCCAGCGGGTTGCTGATGGTGAAACCGACCTGGTTGTTGATCACGATGTGCACGGTACCGCCGGTTTTGAAACCGCGGGTCTGCGACATCTGGAAGGTTTCCATGACCACGCCTTGACCTGCGAATGCAGCGTCACCGTGGATGGAGATCGGCAGAACCTTCTCACCGGTTGGGTCGTTGCGACGATCCTGACGGGCGCGAACCGAACCCTCGACCACCGGGGAAACGATTTCCAGGTGGGACGGGTTGAACGCCATGGCCAGGTGAACTTCACCGCCGCTGGTCATCACGTTGGACGAGAAGCCCTGGTGGTATTTAACGTCACCGGAACCCAACTCGACCTTCTTCTTGCCTTCGAACTCGTCGAACAGCTCGCGCGGGTTCTTGCCGAAGGTGTTGACCAGCACGTTCAGACGGCCACGGTGGGCCATGCCGATAACGATTTCCTTGGTGCCGTAGGAACCGGAACGCTGGATCAGCTCGTCGAGCATCGGAATCAGGCTTTCGCCGCCTTCCAGACCGAAACGCTTGGTGCCCGGGTATTTGGTACCCAGGTATTTTTCCAGGCCTTCGCCGGCGGTCACGCGCTCGAGCAAGTGGCTCTTGATGTCCGCCGAGTAGGTCGGACGGCCACGCACGCTTTCCAGACGCTGCTGGAACCACTGGCGCTGCTCGGAATCGGTGATATGCGTGAATTCAGCGCCGATGGTGCGGCAATATGTCTGCTGCAACGCTTCGTGAATTTCGCGTAGGCTCGCTTCCTCTTTGCCGATGAACAGGTCGCCGGCACGGAAGGTCGTATCAAGATCGGCATTGGTCAAGCCGTAATGATTGATCGACAGGTCTGCAGGTGCAGGACGCTGCCACAGCCCCAGCGGGTCAAGCTGGGCTGCCTGGTGGCCACGCATACGGTAGGCCTGGATCAACCGCAGCACTTCAACTTGCTTCTTCTCGTGCTCACTGCTCACGCTGCCGGCGGAAACCGGTTGGGCGCGGCGCTGGTTCTTTGCCAGCAGCACGAAATGGTCGCGAATTGTCGAGTGCGAAACATCGATGGCAGAGTTGCCGTCTGTCGGCAACTTCTGAAAGTAGGTGCGCCACTCTTCTGGCACAGCGTTAGGGTCGTGCAGGTAGAGCTCGTAGAGCTCTTCCACATAGGCAGCGTTACTACCGGATAGGTAGGCGCTGTTCCACATGCGCTGCATCACGCTTTCTTGCATGCTTGGTCACCCTCGGTTAGGGGAACACCACCGGCGAAGACACCGAGCAAACTTGCAGAAGTCCGAGTGCAGCGACCAAAACAAGCCACTTAGGATCACGCTGATAGTCCGGGTACCAGCCCGGATGCCCCTGCTTGTCTCATTTCTTCAAAATAAGAGCCGCAGCCTTATAAGCTGCTGCTCTGGTTATAGCTACGACGCGGGTTGAAGCCCGCGCCTTAGCCTCTACGGGTACAGCGGTACTACATTTACAACAACCGGGTACAACAGCTGAATCACACGCCGCTTTGCAGAAGCATGTTACGGATGTGACCGATGGCCTTAGTCGGGTTCAGGCCTTTCGGACATACGTTGACGCAGTTCATGATCCCGCGGCAGCGGAATACGCTGAACGGATCATCCAGCGAAGCCAGACGCTCGGACGTCTTGGTGTCGCGGCTGTCTGCCAGGAAGCGGTAGGCTTGCAGCAGGGCAGCTGGACCCAGGAACTTGTCCGGGTTCCACCAGAAGGACGGGCACGAGGTCGAGCAGCAAGCGCACAGGATGCACTCGTACAGACCGTCGAGCTTTTCACGCTCTTCAGGGGACTGCAGACGCTCGATGGCCGGAGCCGGCGTATCGTTCTGCAGGTAAGGCTTAACCTTTTCGTATTGCTTGTAGAAGATGCTCATATCGACGACCAGGTCACGGATAACCGGCAAACCTGGCAGAGGACGAACGATCAACTTGTTACCTTTTACGACAGCAGACAGCGGCGTGACGCAGGCCAGGCCGTTTTTGCCGTTGATGTTCATGCCGTCGGAACCGCAAACACCTTCACGGCAAGAGCGACGATAGGAGAAACCCTCGTCCTGCTCTTTGATCAGGGCCAGGACGTCCAGCACCATCAGGTCTTTACCACCGGTATCGACCTGGAATTCCTGCATGAACGGCGCGGCGTCCTGATCAGGGTTGTAACGATAAACGCTGACTTTCAACATGGCGGCCACCCTTAATAAGTCCGAATCTTAGGTTCAAAAGTCGGAACAGTCTTCGGCGAGAAGTTCACGGCACGCTTGGTCACGCGCTTGTCACCCGGGAAGTAGAGGGTGTGGCACAGCCAGTTTTCGTCGTCACGGTCTTCGAAGTCTTCACGGGCGTGAGCACCGCGGGACTCTTTACGTACTTCAGCAGCGATGGCGGTGGCTTCGGCCACTTCCAGCAGGTTCTGCAACTCAAGCGCTTCGATACGCGCAGTGTTGAACGCCTGCGACTTGTCGTTGATCTTGACGTTGGCGATGCGCACGCGCAGGTCAGCCAGCTGGGCGATACCCTTCTGCATGTATTCGCCGGTACGGAATACACCGAAGTAGTTCTGCATGCAGTTTTGCAGCTCGCGACGCAGGGTAGCCACGTCTTCGCCTTCGGTACGCTCGTTGAGGGCGGACAGACGTGCCAGGGCCGCATTGATGTCGGCGTCGGTGGCTTCGTCGTATTCGATACCGTCAGTCAGCGCCTTTTCCAGGTGCAAGCCGGCAGCACGGCCGAACACCACCAGGTCGAGCAACGAGTTGCCGCCCAGACGGTTGGCGCCGTGAACCGATACGCACGCCACTTCACCCACTGCGAACAGGCCAGGGATGATTTCGTCGACGCCTTCGTCGTTCTGGGTGATTGCCTGACCGTGAATGTTGGTCGGAACGCCGCCCATCATATAGTGGCAGGTCGGAACAACCGGAACCGGAGCAACAACAGGGTCAACGTGTGCGAAAGTCTTGGACAGTTCGCAGATGCCTGGCAGACGGCTGTGCAGCACTTCCTCGCCCAAGTGGTCGAGTTTGAGCATCACGTGGTCGCCATTCGGACCGCAACCGTTACCGGCGATGATTTCTTTAACCATCGAACGGGCAACAACGTCACGACCAGCAAGGTCTTTGGCGTTCGGAGCATAACGCTCCATGAAACGCTCGCCGTGCTTGTTGATCAGGTATCCACCTTCACCACGGCAGCCTTCAGTAACCAGTACACCAGCGCCGGCGATACCGGTCGGGTGGAACTGCCACATTTCGATGTCTTGTACCGGCACGCCTGCTCGCAGGGCCATACCAACGCCGTCACCGGTGTTGATCAGGGCGTTGGTGGTCGACGCATAGATACGACCTGCACCGCCGGTGGCCAGCACGGTGGCCTTGGCGCGGATGTAGGTGGTTTCGCCAGTTTCGATGCAGATGGCGATCACGCCGACGAACTCGCCTTCGCCGTTCTTCACCAGATCGACAGCGTAGTACTCGTTCAGGAACACGGTACCGGCTTTCAGGTTGCCCTGATAAAGGGTGTGCAGCAGAGCATGACCGGTACGGTCGGACGCGGCGCAAGTACGCGCAGCCTGGCCGCCTTTACCGTAGTCCTTGGACTGACCACCGAATGGACGCTGGTAGATACGACCTTGCTCGGTACGCGAGAACGGCATACCCATGTGGTCCAGCTCGTAAACGGCAGCCGGGCCTTCCTGACACATGTATTCGATAGCGTCCTGGTCACCGATGTAGTCGGAACCCTTGACGGTATCGTACATGTGCCAGCGCCAGTCATCGTTCGGGTCCGAGGAAGCGATAGCACAGGTGATGCCACCCTGAGCCGATACGGTGTGCGAACGCGTCGGGAAAACCTTGGTGATTACGGCGGTCTTGTGACCACCTTGTGCCAGTTGCAGCGCTGCGCGCATGCCGGCACCGCCGCCGCCAATGATGATGGCGTCGAAAGAAATCGTTGGAATGTTAGCCATGAATCAGATACCCCAGAGAATCTGCACACCCCAGACGAAGTAAGCGAACATCGCAACGCCGCATACTGCCTGGAAAAGGAAACGTACTGCAGTCGCGGACTTGCCCAGCGCCATCGGCGTCAGGTAGTCGGTCGCGATGGTCCACATGCCGACCCAGGCGTGAGCGCCCAGGGCAACGAGGGCCAGCAGACTGAAGATACGCATCCCGTTGTGGGCGAACAGGCCATGCCACTGCTCGTAGCCAATGCCCGGATTCGCTGCGAGGTATCCGATCAGGAAAATGAAATAAGCCGCGAGAACAACCGCAGACACACGCTGCGCCATCCAGT
This sequence comes from Pseudomonas sp. Irchel s3h17, assembly GCF_900187505.1. Classification (GTDB taxonomy): domain Bacteria; phylum Pseudomonadota; class Gammaproteobacteria; order Pseudomonadales; family Pseudomonadaceae; genus Aquipseudomonas. Next base: position 114,039 of record NZ_FYDL01000005.1, on the reverse strand, counting down.
CATAGAGGCCCGAACGCGAAAGGTTCGTAACGCTGGTTACCATATCCAAACTCCTGCCAGAACGATCAACACCACGGAAACGGCGATGATAATTTTCGAGCCCAGGCGGCCGCCTTCCAGCGTCTCACCGATGCCCATGTCCATGATCAAATGGCGCACACCGGCTACCAGGTGATACAGCAGAGCGGACAGGAGGCCCCATGCTACGAACTTGGCCAGCGGACTGGTCAAGCATGCCTTCACGTCGGCAAAACCTTCCTCGGAACCCAGGGATTTGCCCAATGCATACAGCATGAAGCCAAGGCCCAGGAAGAGGATGATGCCGGAAACACGGTGAAGAAACGACGTAACGCCGGTGATGGGGAGTTTGATGGTCCTTAGGTCTAGGTTTACAGGTCGTTGGCTTTTCACGGCTTTTTTTTCACACTGAAGAGCCCCTAACAATCAGGGCAAAGTTGTTGGGGAGTGCACTGGTCAGGTAACCACCACCCAGGGATGCGACCCCCAATAAAGCAGGCCCAAAAGCCCCTGGCGGTCGGTGGCCGAGTATAGACAGTTAGGCTACTAATGACAACGCGTTCACCTTCCCCTAATAGCTGATTGCACAAGCGCAATAAAAGGCGTAAACGGCAGGTAATTTCGAGGAAAAAGTCCGGTTAAAGCCTTCTGGAGCAAGACTTTAGGCAAATTGACATTCGAATTTATCTCACTATAGTGGTGCGGGCCCTGCGTGGGGGGTCTGTCTGATGATTTCAAGCATAAATAGGAGGCCACATGGCTGACAAAAAAGCGCAGTTGATCATCGAGGGCGCAGCCCCCGTCGAGCTGCCCATTTTAACCGGCACCGTTGGTCCCGATGTTATCGACGTTCGGGGCCTGACGGCCACGGGCCGCTTCACCTTTGACCCGGGCTTCATGTCGACCGCTTCCTGCGAGTCGAAGATTACCTATATTGACGGCGATAACGGCATTCTGCTGCACCGCGGCTACCCGATCGAACAACTGGCCGAGAAGTCGGACTACCTGGAAACCTGCTACCTGCTGCTCAACGGCGAACTGCCGACAGCAGAGCAAAAGGCCCAGTTCGTTGGCACCGTGAAGAACCACACCATGGTTCACGAGCAGTTGAAGACCTTCTTCAACGGCTTCCGTCGCGACGCCCACCCAATGGCCGTGATGTGCGGTGTAGTCGGCGCCCTGTCGGCCTTCTACCACGACTCCCTGGACATCAATAACCCGCAGCATCGCGAAATCTCCGCGATCCGCCTGGTTGCCAAGATGCCGACCCTGGCAGCGATGGTTTACAAGTACTCCATGGGCCAACCCATGATGTACCCGCGCAACGACCTGTCGTACGCGGAAAACTTCCTGCACATGATGTTCAACACCCCGTGCGAGATCAAACCGATCAGCCCGGTACTCGCCAAGGCCATGGACCGGATCTTCATCCTCCATGCCGACCACGAGCAGAACGCATCGACCTCCACCGTACGCCTGGCAGGCTCCTCGGGCGCCAACCCGTTCGCCTGTATCGCTGCCGGCATCGCAGCCCTCTGGGGCCCGGCTCACGGCGGCGCCAACGAAGCCGTATTGACCATGCTCGACGAAATTGGCGATGTCTCGAACATCGACAAATTCATTGCCAAGGCCAAGGACAAGAACGATCCGTTCAAACTGATGGGCTTCGGTCACCGGGTTTACAAAAACCGCGACCCACGCGCCACCGTCATGAAAAAGACCTGCGACGAAGTGCTCAAGGAACTCGGCATCCAGAACGATCCGCAACTCGAACTGGCCATGCGCCTGGAAGAGATCGCCCTGACCGACCCGTACTTCATCGAGCGCTCGCTGTACCCGAACGTCGACTTCTACTCGGGGATCATCCTCAAGGCGATCGGCATTCCAACCAGCATGTTCACCGTGATCTTCGCCCTGGCGCGGACCGTCGGCTGGATCTCCCACTGGAAAGAAATGCTCTCCAGCCCGTACAAGATCGGCCGCCCGCGCCAGCTGTACACCGGCTACGAGTCGCGTGACATTACCAAGCTGGAAGACCGCAAGTAAGCGCTGCCTTGTTGTAGCTTGTTGAGTTGCACCGGAAACGGCCTCTATTTATATAGCGGCCGTTTTTGTTTGTGTCCTTTTTAGCGAACGGCAACTAGCACCATGATCGAGTACATATCCGTTTCCTCGATAACGGCCCGTTATGGTTCCGCCCTCACGGCAGGTCACTTTCGAAAAGCCGAGTGCCAGCCCAAAGTAACCAAAGCACTCTTGCCCCTTTCGTTCAGCCCTTCGCCCAGGCTCAGGGCGCCCTCGCCCTGAGCCTGCTCCGCCGGCCCGCGAGACGCCGAACAATCAGACGCCTGCTGCGGCAGACAAGGTGGATACATTAATTGACTGCATGAACGTCGGCGACTGGCTGGCAGTGCACACAAGCGTCGCTCAGCCCAGGTGGCCGAAGGCTATCCCCAATGTATAGCTTCAATGGTTGCACGGCGCATACAACCCGCATCTGGCGCCGCCATGCATTTCCCCAATGACAGCCGGATCAGCGGACCGGATCGGACAGTGAGAGGATTTCGATGCCCATGACGCGCCCCTCAAGAAACAGGATGACTGTCTGGGCTGCCGGCAGAGCCGGCGACTATCAGGCATCGCGCCTGACCACGCGCCGGTGGCAATCTGCCGGGGTCAATACCTTGCCCCCTCTGGAACGGACCGCGATGATCTCGACCGGCTCCGCCAGGTCGTTGTCCAGCAGAACCGAATAACGCTCGCCCTTACTGAAGAGGAAGCGCTCACCCCACTGGCGCATGCTGACCACTATGGGAAACACGGAGCGCCCCATCTCGGTTAGAACATACTCCTTGTAGGCACTGCCGTCGGACGCCGGCTGGACGTCGAATACGCCCAACTCGACCAACATCTTGAGCTTGACCGTAAGGATGTTTCTGGCAAGCCCAAGACGCTTCTGGAATTCACTGAAGCGGCGAACGTCATCGAAAGCGTCACGAATGATCATCAATACCCAACGATCTCCGATAGCCTCAAGTGTCCGGGCCACGGGGCATTCGCTCTGTGCCAGTTGCTTCTGTCTGGCCATGACTCTCCAACCTTCCCGGGCAGATTGTTTATGAAAAAGCCCTAACGGCAGACGATTTTTTTTACAAAAACTAGTTGTATATTAAAACTTGATTTGCTAAAAATCAACGCATCGGTTTTCTTTCGAAACCACATAATTCCAAGGATGGAGTGATGACGCTGAACCCTCAAAAACCTTTGAAAATGGACTTCGAAGCCGAAAAATCAGCAGGCGGAGCTACCACTCTTCCCCCTCAGGGGCGTGCAGTCACCCCCCTCAGCCGTTACCAGACACTTCTCTTCGCTGTCACTTGCGCCATGGCCGTGGCCAATGTCTATTTCGCACAACCGCTGCTGGAGTCCATGGCCGCCAGCCTGTCGGTTCCGCCCAGCACTATCGGCGTGGTGGTCACTGCTACTCAGGCCGGATATGCGGTGGGACTGCTTTTCATAGTCCCTCTGGGCGATCTGCTGAACCGCAAGAAACTCATCCTGACGCAGATGCTGATGTCGGCCGTGGCCTTGTGCGCAGTAGGACTGGCCCAAGGTTGGGGCATGCTGCTCGGCGCGATGGTGCTGGTCGGTCTGATGGCCGTCGTGGTTCAAGTGGTGGTCGCCTACGCTGCCACACTGGCAAGCCCGGACCAACGTGGCGAAGCCATCGGAACGGTGACCAGTGGCGTAGTGCTGGGCATACTGCTCGCCCGCTTCGTCTCTGGCGCGGTGGCCGACCTGGCCGGATGGCGAGGCGTCTACTTCGTGTCGGCAGCCTTGATGGTTGGCATGGCGCTGGTGCTATACCGAACCATGCCAGCGTCGACAACGCCGCCAGTCAAAGGCAGCTACTGGCAGTTACTGCGTTCGGTCTTCCAGTTGTATCTGACAGAACACACGCTGCGCGTCAGAGGCACCTTCGCCTTGCTCATATTCGCCGCATTCAGCGTGTTGTGGACCGCAATGGTACTGCCGCTAAGCGCGCCTCCGCTGTCGCTGTCACATACCCAGATCGGCCTGTTCGGTCTGGCCGGAGTGGCCGGCGCACTGGCCGCAGCACGGGCCGGACGACTGGCCGACCAAGGGCTCGGCAACCGCACGACAGGCATTGCACTGGTGCTATTGACCTTGTCCTGGCTGCCAACCGCGTTTATTGAAAGCTCATTGCTGGCCATGGTGGTGGGCGTAGTCCTGCTGGACTTTGCCGTGCAAGCGGTGCATGTGACCAATCAGAGCCTGATCTTCGCGGCGCGGCCCGATGCGCAAAGCCGTCTGGTGGGCGCCTACATGTGTTTCTACTCAGTGGGTAGCGGTGTGGGCGCAATGGCTGCCACTTACACTTATGCTCACTTTGGCTGGGTGGCCGTTTGCCTGTTGGGTGCCGCCTTCAGTGGGATAGCCCTGTTGTATTGGTTGTATCTGGAGCTGACTTCCCGATAACTTCTTGAACCTTGAAAACCTATTTCCATTGTTTACAAACTCTGGCGTGGAACTGTGTGCCTGCCACACAAACTTGAACATTAATATGAGGCATGTATGGCACTGCACACATTAACTATTACCTCGCATCAACTTGAATTTCAGCTACCGGTCAATGCCCCCTTTACGGATATAGAGTACGAGGCTGGAGGAAAAAGCGTGATTCCTCTGGGCTGCCGCGTAGGGGCGTGTGGCGCCTGTCTGATCAGGGTTACATCAGGTATCGGGGCGTTGAATCCTCGGGATGATGATGAAGAGGCTTTTATCGAGGTACTGGGTTACAGCGGTGAAGAATACCGACTGGCCTGTCAATGCCGGATAAGAGGTGAAGTAGCCATTGATATCATTAGCTGATCGTTGCAGTTGCAGTCCGGTCTTTATTTAAAGCGTTTAAACAAACTAAAAGAGGTTTGATTATGCTTAACCGTGTAAAGAATGTTGGTTATGGTGATCGCACTCCTTTTCTCAACGCCGCCGCTTCGGTGAATCCGCGCGGGGAAATTGACCAGATAATCGACCTCCAGGTAGAGCCCAGGCCTGGATGCAAGCGCTGTTTTCCCGAGTGAGCCTCGCCGATAGCCTGACGTCCGTAGCGTGACACAGCCCACCATCATGAAGGCAACTCATCAATGAAACCACTGCACGTAGTGTTGGCTGTACTGATCACGGCAATCTGGGGTGTCAATTTCTCGGTGATCAAACTGGGACTGGCAACCGTAGATCCGTTCATCCTGGCGGGTATCCGCTTCAGTCTCTGTGCGTTACCGGCGATCTTCTTCATCCGCAAGCCCGATGTGCCCTGGCGCTACATCATCGGTTACGGGCTGGTGTTCGGCATCGGTCTGTGGGGCGTGGTAAACCTGGGCATCAAGGCCGGACTCTCGGCAGGAATCGCCTCGCTGGTGCTGCAGTTCAGCGCGTTCTTCACCCTCCTGCTGGGCGGGTGGGTGTTCAAGGAAGCGCTGACACGCTTTCAGGTGCTGGGCATGCTGATCGCACTCGCCGGGCTCTTGTGCATCATCATGATCAGCGATGGCTCGGTCAGCCTGCCAGGCGTGCTTCTGGTACTGGTTGGCGCAGCCTCATGGAGCGTAGCCAATATCATCAACAAGAAGGCCAGCACCAAGGATGTCTTCGGCTTTCTGGTCTGGTCCAGCGCCTTCTCGCCGATCCCGTTGTTCGCCCTCGACTACGCGGTTAACGGCAGCGCCGGCTATACCACGTTCGTCAATCAGGTAGACACGACCGCCGTGCTGTCGATTCTGTTTCAGGTCTACCCCAATACCCTGTTCGCCTACTGGATATGGAACTCGCTGCTCAAGACCTATCCCGTTTCAACGGTAGCGCCACTGTCGTTGCTGGTGCCGATCTTCGGCATGCTCGGTTCTGTTTTCGTATTCAACGAAAGTGTGCCGCTGAGCAAAGTACTGGCGGTGGTGCTGATCGTGCTCGGCCTGGCCGTCGGCCTCTATGGACAGCGTATTTTCAATGCTATGGGCGCGCGTCCTGCGCGTACTTCAATATGAATCGACGGGCGGCTGGCGAAGTAGCGGCTCCAGCCAGGCTTCCACTGACGCTGTTTGTGCCGATGGTACTTATCTGGCCAATCCTCGGGGGCGTTCAACTTTATGCTGCCCGTCTATGTGTCGAGCCACGGCTGGGCGCTGTTTGAACTTGGTGTGCTCGATGCGGTGTTTGGCATGGGCATGGCGCTGATCGGGGTGCTGGTCATCATTGCCAATACCGGTCGTAACCTGTTGGCTTATCTGTCAGCCCTGATCGCGCTATCGGTGATTTCCACGTCAATGTGGTTGCTGATGCCAGACACTCTGTTACTGAAAGCACTGAGCCTGTTGATTCTCGGCATGGCTTTCGGCGGTGCGCGGGTGCATATCCGTGTCGCCATCGCCTGCCGCTACAGCGAGGCCGCTGTGGGCTTGTATGTCAGCCGGGCGAATGCCCTGGCCACGCCGGTGCTGCTGGTCACATTGACCGTCGCTCTGTTGTTGCAGACATCGGCGACCCGCTTTGCCCGAGGGCATACGCGCGTCGAAGCAGTGGGAGCCTGAATAGGCGCCGTGCATTTCACTTGATAGCGTCGGGAAGGGCGTTTCAAGATACACGAGCGGGTAATGCGTAGCCCTTGGACTTCGCTCGCGGCGTGGCTTCAGCTACCGACGGGGCATCCGGCCAGTAATGGTCCAAAGAGGGCCGTGAGGGGTGATGCCGGGCAGCGCACGTTGGTGGCGCCCAATGCTGTGATTCAAGCGATGAGCCGCCACTGTCCTGGCATTTTAATCAACGCCCAACAAAAATGCCCCGGTCTCTGGACCGGGGCATTTCGTTTAACGCAGCTTATGTGTAGTTCGCTGAAGCCTTAGTGCGAAACCGCCCCACTCGCCCCCAACCCGGTCTGCGAACGAACGAACTGCGGGAAGAACAGCGCCCGCTCATTGTCCGCCGCCGTCGACTTGTCGGTGATCGAGAAGAACCAGATCCCGACAAACGCAATCATCATCGAGAACAGCGCCGGGTACTCATACGGGAAGATCGCCTTCTCGTGATGCAGGATCTGCACCCAGATGGTCGGACCCAGCACCATCAAGCCCACCGCACTGATCAGGCCCAGCCAGCCGCCAATCATCGCCCCACGGGTGGTCAGCTTCTTCCAGTACATGGAAAGCAGCAGGACCGGGAAGTTGCAGCTCGCCGCAATGGAGAACGCCAGGCCTACCATGAACGCGATGTTCTGGCTTTCGAACAGGATACCCAGGCCGATCGCCAGCACCGCCAGGGCAATGGTGGTGATTTTCGAAACGCGGATTTCATCCTTCTCGTTGGCCTTGCCCTTCTTGATCACACTGGCATACAGGTCATGCGACACCGCCGATGCACCGGCCAGGGTCAGGCCGGCAACCACCGCCAGAATGGTGGCGAACGCTACCGCCGAGATAAAGCCCAGGAAGATACTGCCACCCACCGCGTTGGCCAGGTGCACCGCCGCCATGTTGTTACCGCCCAGCAAGGCGCCAGCAGCGTCTTTGAAGGCCGGGTTGGTGCTGACCAGCAGGATCGCGCCAAAGCCGATGATGAAGGTCAGGATGTAGAAGTAGCCGATGAAGCCAGTTGCATACAGCACGCTCTTGCGAGCTTCCTTTGCATCACTCACGGTGAAGAAGCGCATCAGGATGTGCGGCAGGCCCGCGGTACCGAACATCAGCGCCAGGCCCAGGGAGAACGCGGAGATCGGGTCTTTCACCAGGCCACCCGGGCTCATGATCGCTTCACCTTTCGGGTGAACCTTGATCGCCTCGGAGAACAGCATGTTGAAGTCGAAGTTGACGTGCTTCATCACCATCAGTGCCATGAACGAAGCACCGGACAGCAGCAGCACAGCCTTGATGATCTGTACCCAGGTGGTCGCCAGCATGCCGCCGAACAACACATACATGCACATCAGGATACCCACCAGGATCACCGCAACGTGGTAATCGAGACCGAACAGCAACTGGATCAGTTTGCCGGCACCGACCATTTGCGCGATCAGGTAGAACGCCACCACCACCAGCGAACCGCAGGCAGACAGGGTGCGGATCTGGGTCTGCCCGAGGCGGTAGGACGCCACGTCGGCAAAGGTGTATTTACCCAGGTTACGCAGACGCTCGGCGATCAGGAACAGAATGATCGGCCAGCCCACCAGGAAGCCGATCGAGTAGATCAGACCGTCATAGCCGGACATGAACACCAGCGCGGAAATCCCCAGGAAGGACGCCGCCGACATGTAGTCACCGGCAATCGCCAGGCCGTTCTGGAAACCGGTGATCTTGCCGCCCGCCGCATAGTAGTCGGCAGCCGAATTGTTACGCTTGGAGGCCCAGTAGGTGATGCACAGCGTCGCGCCGACAAAGGCCACGAACATCAGGATTGCCGAAATATTGAGCGGTTGCTTGTGCACTTCGCCGGTGAGTGCCTCGGCCGCCCAAACGGCGGGAGCGAAGGCGGCAAGGCCCAGGACTGCAAATAGGCGCCGGATCATTGCTTGGCCTCCTTCAGAATCGCATTGTTCAGATCGTCGAACTCGCCGTTGGCGCGTCGTACATAGATGCCGGTCAGAATGAAGGCCGAAACAATCAGCCCCACACCAATCGGGATGCCCCAGGTAATCGACGACTCAGGGCCGATCTTCGCCCCCAGTACGTGCGGCCCGTAAGCGATCAGAAGAATGAATCCGGAGTACAGCCCAAGCATGATCGCCGAGAGTATCCAGGCGAACTTTTCCCTTTTACGAACCAGCTCCTTGAAGCGCGGGCTGTTTTGAATCGAGAGGTAAATGCTGTCGTTCATTGTTTTTATCCTCGCAGCACAGATATGTATTGGAACGTTATCCACTGTATGCGGCTCAAGGAGAGGTTCCAGACGACCTTAGTCTTAGAACGCAAAGTGTCGGTTTCACCCATTGAACGCGGACAAAAACAAAGGCCCGCGAGGCAAAAATGCCAAGCGGGCCTGGAAGGTGCTGACTAGACGCGTCGAATTAAATCACTGGACCCACTCGGCCACTCGTTCCGGGTGTTTGGCCACCCAATCCCGGGCCGCGACATCCGGCTTGGCGCCATCCTGGATCGCCAACATGACTTCGCCGATTTCGTCTTTCGAGGCCCACTGGAAGTTATGCAGGAACTTGGCGACTTCCGGCGCCTTCTTCTCCAGCCCCTTGCTGCCGATGCTGTTGACGGTTTCCGCCGCGCCGTAAACGCCCTTGGAATCGTCAAGGAAGCGCAACTTCCACTTGGCGAACATCCAGTGCGGTACCCAGCCGGTCACGGCAATGGACTCTTTCTTCTCTTCCGCGCGGGTCAGCTCGGCAATCATCCCGGCGCCGGAACTGGCCTGCAGCTTGTAGTCGAGGCCGTAGTCCTTGATGGCCTGGTCGGTCTTGAGCATTACGCCTGAACCGGCATCGATGCCGACGATCTTGTTCTTGAAGGTGGTGTCATCCTTCAAGTCAGCGATGGAAATGGCCTTGACGTACTCCGGCACGATCAAGCCGATTTTTGCGTCCTTGAAGTTGGGACCGTAGTCGACCACCTTGTCCTTGTTCTTCGCCCAGTACTCACCGTGGGTCACCGGAAGCCAGGCCGAGAGCATGGCATCGAGCTTGCCCGTGGCCACGCCCTGCCACATGATCCCGGTCGCCACGGCTTGCAGTTTCACGTCATAGCCGAGCTTCTGCTTGATCACCTCCGCCGCCACGTGAGTGGTCGCCACGCTATCGGACCAACCGTCGACATAGCCGATGCTCAGGGTTTTGCTGTCGGCAAATGCCTGCGTGGAGCCGATCGCCAGTGCCAGAGCGGCACCGGCGCCTAAGAGTCGTCGCATCTTCATCGTTACTTCCCCGAAAGTGCTGCGCCCGACGAATGCCGAGCAGCGTCAACGTATGTGCACAGCGCCTCCATCACGCCTCACCGCAAACTCGTTCGAACATCAGCGGAGTACTGATGCCTCGATCATCAACCGCGCGACCTCGGCGACCTGCTCTGCGAGCGACCTCAAGGCAGCGAGAAACGACATCGGAAATCCAGTAACGACACCTCGGCGAATTACCCGGGCAACTCCCGCCCGAACTTTGCATAGCAACATCATGCAGCCCACCAAGCCTCTGGCAAATACAGGTAAGATGCGCGGCTTTGTTCCCGGATGGCTTGACCATGCCCGCCAGCTCGCGTTTCCCTTTTTTCGCTTATCTGTTTGCCTGCCTGCTCGGCCTGTTTGCCCTGTGTGGCTACTGGTACGGCCTCGGCCAACCGGTGGTATTGCCGGATGCCGCCAGCGCCACGCACAAACTGCAGTGCGCCTCCTACACTCCGTTCGATAAAGACCAATCGCCGTTCGACCAGCCATTCAACCTGCGTCCCGAGCGCATGGACGCCGACCTTGCACTGCTGGCGACCCGCTTTGAGTGCATCCGCACCTACTCGATGACCGGCCTCGAAGCCCTGCCGGACCTGGCGCGCAAGCACGGCCTGAAAATGATGATCGGCGCCTGGGTCAACAGCAACCCGGTGGACACCGCCAAGGAAGTCGAGCTGCTGATCGCCGAAGCCAACGCCCACCCGGACGTGGTCACTGCGGTGATCGTCGGCAACGAGGCCCTGCTGCGCAAGGAAATCACTGGCACGCAACTGGCCAAACTGATCAATCACGTCAAAAGCCAGGTCAAACAACCGGTGACCTACGCCGACGTCTGGGAATTCTGGCTCAAACATCCTGAAATCGCCCCGACAGTGGATTTCCTCACCATTCACCTGCTGCCGTACTGGGAAGACGATCCGTCGAACATCGACGCCGCCCTGCAACACGTCGCCGAGGTACGCCAGGTGTTCGGCAATCGCTTCGCGCCCAAAGACGTGATGATTGGCGAAACCGGCTGGCCGAGCGAAGGCCGCCAGCGGGAAACCGCCGTGCCCAGCCGGGTCAACGAAGCCCGCTTCATTCGCGGCTTTGTCGCCATGGCCGAACAGCAAGGCTGGCACTACAACCTGATCGAAGCGTTCGACCAACCCTGGAAACGCGGCAGCGAAGGCGCGGTCGGTGGATATTGGGGGTTGTTCGACGCAGACCGTCAGGACAAGGGTGTTCTCGCAGGCCCGGTCAGCAACCTGCCGTACTGGCCGCAATTGCTGGCCGTGGGCGGACTGGTTTTCCTCGGCGCGTTGATGCTGGGAGGCCGCGTGCGCAGCACCCGCTCAGCATTGATATTGCCGCTGCTGGGCGCCGTCGCGGCCTGCTCTATCGGAACCTTCGCCGAGTTGGCGCGCGTCACCAGCCGCTCTGCCGATGAATGGATCTGGGCTAGTTTGCTGGTCGCACTGAACCTGCTGGTCCTGGTCCATGGGGCACTTGGCCTGAGCGCCAGGACCGGCTGGCGTGCACGCGCCTTCAATGCTTTGGAGCGTCGCGCCGGCTGGCTGCTGGCCGCGGCCGGTTTTGCCGGTGCGGTGATGATGCTGGGACTGGTGTTCGAACCGCGGTATCGCAGCTTCCCAAGCGCCGCCCTGCTGCTGCCAGCACTGGTCTACCTGACTCGCCCGGTCAGTGCTCCTCGCCGTGAAATCGCCCTGCTGACCTTCATCATCGGCGCCAGCATCGCCCCGCAGCTGTACCGCGAAGGCTTGCTCAATCAGCAAGCTTGGGGCTGGGCACTGGTCAGTCTGATTATGGTAGCGGCACTGTGGCGGAGCTTGCGAGCGAGCAAAGGTCAGCGCTGATCGAAAAAATCTTCTTGAACTCTAGATAGACCGCCGTCTTTTGGTGGACCGAATATGAGTGACAAACGCCTTGAAGCTCTGGGGGTACCTAGTGAAGTACTCCCCTCTCACGTGTTCAAAAACTGCTTGCGCATCAGCAGCGCCACGCATAGCAAAATCGAGCCGTTTAGCGGCTGGTTGGTTCACGATGTCTGAAGGGGCGAAATTCTCTACCGCCACAGTTCCGTCTTTATTCCTTGGCGGGGATGCGGCAAAACGCTGAAGAACTGAGTACTGTTCTCGGGCAGTATCCAATGTTTCTTGTGCTTGCACTCTCACCGCCAATGCATTGCGCATCCTTCCATGATCAAGAGCCTCTGGAAGTGCCAAGTCTAGTGCGTCAATCTGAGAAACATTCAGGCTTCCAGATTTTGAAACCAACCCTGCAGATCTTTTTACGGCAGAGTTTCCAACGGCTTTGACTGAAAGAAGTGGCGTGCTTACGGTGTTACCGAAGGCGCCGAAAACCGCATTGCCCGCCGCGTGCTGCTTAGAACTAAAATAAGCAGCACGCCAGGGACCATGTCCACTCGGATCCACACGATTAACCGGATCCCCCAAGCAGTATGCATACGCATTCACCCCACCATCCTCAAACGGACTCAGACTGTCCGGGCTATTAAATCTCATCAAAACTGGATTGAAAGCACGGTACCCGATCCCAAGCAGATAATGCCCGGTCACTAGATCCCTACGCTCACCATTGAACCCCAGAAGACTGATCAAGCCACTTTCGGGAGAACGATGACCATATGGGGAGTAAACAGGTTGCTGATGCTGGCTAACGGTGACGGAATGTAGAACCGAGCGTTGCAGGTCGGTCGCCAGCAAGGCACAGTCAACTCTTCCCGCCTGATGCTGTTGCAGTGCCAGGAGCCGTGCTTCGTGTTCGAACACCGAATACTGAACCTGCCCTAGCATCTCAGTGGCCAAATGACCTTTTCGGTAAAAGCGCTGAATGCTCTGTTGATTCAGCGGCGCACAACTTGCAACCCGATCCAATGGATCATAGTGATAGCGGCACAACAACGTGTCTCGCTGAACAGTCATGGCGGCATCCGTTTCATATCCGGTGTTCGGATGGCTAGATTCGGAGTTATCGGGACGGACGTCTACTATCAGAACTGATAGGTAGTGAGTGGAACTCGCCTGTGCAATATTCAGCGTCAGTAACGGCCCCATCGCGAGTAAGCTCGCGATGATCACAGATCAGGCGCTACGAGACGCCCGCACCAACCGCAACCCCGCAATCACCACCGCAAACACCGCCAGGCTGGTGTTGTACAAGGCCAGTGCCGGGAAGCCGAACACCAGCGCCAGCATCGCCAGCCACCAGCCCGCCCGCCCCGGAACGACAAAACCACTCACCGCTGCGGCCAACGCGGCCCAGCCCATGACCTTGAAGTGAATCATCAGCCCCAGCCCGGAGCGCAACTGGCATTCCCAGCGGCTGGCCTGATCCACGCAAATGCCGACCCACTGGGCATCTTCCATAAAGCCATAACGCGCGCCATAACTGGCGGCCAGCCACAGCGGCAGTACGATGCACAGCAATATCACGGGTAAACGGCGGGACATGAAACTCTCCGATAGGCAAAACGGCGCCCAGCTTAATCGCACGAGGCCGCGAAGCAAGCGCAATGAATAGATAACTGGTCATCAAATGCCTGCAAAGTGTATCGTCCAGCTACTATTGACCACCACTCAGCCACTTTAGTACCGATGCATGGCACTTTGGCGCGAAACCTGTGGTCATAGCCTGCGAACTTCATTAGGCACCTTCCTCTAAGGGATTTAGTCATGCTCCGTTCCTTGCGCTTCGCTGCCCTTTTCGGCGGCCTTATCTTGAGTGCGTCCGCACTGGCGGTAGATATCGATGCCGCCAGTTATGGCTACCCGCTTACCAACCCGTTTGAAGCGACGATTGCCACGACACCACCAGAGCTGAGACCAGAGCTGCCACTGGACGGAGATATCAACCAAGGTGATTACAGCCTGGCACTGCGCCCCGAGCGCGCCTTCGAATTGCCGGACAATTTCTGGGCGGTGAAGAAACTCACCTACCGCATGGCCACCCAGGACCACGCCGCACCGCTGATCTTCCTGATCGCCGGCACCGGCGCACGCTACGACAGCAGCCTCAACGAATACCTCAAGCGCCTCTACTACAAGGCCGGCTATCACGTTGTCCAGTTGTCCTCGCCCACCAGCTTCGACTTCATTGCCTCCGCGTCCCGCTTCGCCACCCCGGGCGTGAGCAAGGAAGATGCCGAGGACATGTACCGCGTGATGCAAGCCGTGCGCGCGCACAACCCGAATCTGCCGGTCACTGACTACTACCTCACCGGTTATAGCCTGGGCGCACTGGATGCCGCCTTCGTCGCCCATCTGGACGAAACCCGGCGCAGCTTCAACTTCAAGAAAGTCCTGCTGCTCAATCCGCCGGTGAACCTCTATACCTCCGTGACCAACCTCGACAAGATGGTTCAAACCGAGGTCAAGGGCATCAACAACAGCACCACGTTTTATGAACTGGTCCTCAACAAGCTGACCCGCTACTTCCAGGAAAAAGGCTACATCGACCTCAACGATGCGCTGGTCTATGACTTCCAGCAGTCAAAAGAGCATCTGACCAACGAACAGATGGCCATGCTGATCGGTACCTCGTTCCGTTTCTCGGCCGCCGACATCGCCTACACCTCGGACCTGGTCAACCGCCGCGGCCTGATCACCCCGCCCAAGTACCCGATCGCCGAAGGCACCAGCCTGACGCCGTTCTTCAAACGCGCCCTGCAATGCGACTTCGATTGCTACCTCACCGAGCAGGTGATTCCCATGTGGCGCGCGCGTACCGACGGCGGCAGCCTGCTGCAACTGATCGACCAGGTCAGCCTGTACGCACTGAAGGACTACCTGCGCGACAGCCCGAAAATCGCCGTCATGCACAACGCTGACGATGTGATCCTTGGCCCTGGCGACCTGGGCTTCCTGCGCAAGACTTTCGGCGACCGCTTGACGGTCTACCCTCACGGCGGCCATTGCGGCAACCTCAACTATCGCGTCAACGCCGACGACATGCTGGAGTTCTTCCGTGGCTAAACCTCTCCTGTTTCTCGCTGCGTTGCTCTGCGCAGGTTATGCCAATGCCGACAACAGCAAGGCCAACACCCCGACCGTGGTAGATCCGGACGGCTTCACCGAACCCTTGACCAAACTCAAGTTCAACCCGGGGCTGGACCAGCGCGAATTCGAGCGTTCGACCCTCAGCGCCCTTAATATCTATGACCCGCTGGAGTCGTGGAACCGTCGGGTCTACCACTTCAACTACCGCTTCGACCAGTGGGTGTTCCTGCCGGTGGTCGACGGTTACCGCTATATCACCCCGAGCTTTCTGCGCACCGGTGTCAGCAACTTCTTCAACAACCTGGGCGATGTGCCCAACCTGATGAACAGCCTGTTGCAACTCAAGGGCCAGCGCTCACTGGAGACCACCGGGCGCCTGCTGCTCAATACCACGATCGGCATTGCCGGCCTGTGGGATCCGGCGACCTCGATGGGCCTGCCACGCCAAAACGAAGACTTCGGGCAGACCCTGGGGTTCTACGGCGTTCCGGGTGGCGCCTACCTCATGCTGCCGATCCTCGGCCCCTCGAACCTGCGCGACACCGGCGGGCTGGTGGTCGACTATACGGCTGAGTCCGCTGTCAACTTCCTGAACGTGTCGGAAGTCAGCGAGAACCATCCGGAAATCTTGATCCTGCGTGGCATCGACAAGCGTTACCAGACCCGCTTCCGCTACGGCCAGACAAACTCGCCGTTCGAGTACGAGAAGGTACGCTACGTGTACAGCGAAGCCCGCAAGCTGCAGATCGCCGAGTAATCACGCCGGTAACAAAAAGGCCATTCGACTCGCATCGAATGGCCTTTTTCATGCACCTGTCATCCCCTGTCCTTTGTGGGAGCGTGCGTACATTGCTTGTTCAGCCTTTGACCGCACGCCAGCCCCTGCTCACCATCATCACACCGGCCAGCACCACCGCCCCCGCCACAATCCCGGCCACGGCATTCAGCAAGCTCGGCACGATCCACGAGAAGCCGCCAGCGCTCTGGCTCACACCTTCAATCCAGTGATGCGCCGCAGGCACGCCGTGGGTCAAAATCCCGCCCCCAACCAGGAACATCGCGGCCGTACCGATCACCGACAGGCTTTTCATCAAGTACGGTGCAGCTCGCAGGATCGCGCCCCCGATGCTTTTGGCCATCTGCGCCGGTTTCTGCGTGAGCCACAAGCCGAGGTCGTCGAGCTTGACGATGCCCGCCACCAGGCCGTAAACGCCGACGGTCATGACGATGGCAATCCCCGACAGCACGATCACCTGCTGCGTCAGCGGCGCGTCGGCCACGGTACCCAGGGTGATGGCGATGATTTCCGCCGAGAGGATGAAGTCAGTGCGCACCGCGCCCTTGATCTTGTCCTTCTCGAAGGCCACCAGGTCGAC
This sequence comes from Pseudomonas sp. Irchel s3h17, assembly GCF_900187505.1. Classification (GTDB taxonomy): domain Bacteria; phylum Pseudomonadota; class Gammaproteobacteria; order Pseudomonadales; family Pseudomonadaceae; genus Aquipseudomonas. The sequence goes on along the minus strand of NZ_FYDL01000005.1, from coordinate 97,673 downwards.
CGCCGGGTCGGCCACGGCCTCGACCAACTGCGCATGCTCGGCCTGATCTTCGGCCTTGCTGTGGAGGAACTTGTGCGCCAGCTTTTCAAACCCTTCGAAACACAGGTAAGCCCCCCCCAGCATCAGCAGTGGCGTGACCAGCCAGGGAACGAATGCGCTGATGGCCAGCGCCGACGGCACCAGGATCAGCTTGTTGATGAACGAGCCCTTGGCCACCGCCCAGACCACTGGAATTTCCCGCTCGGCGCGCACGCCAGACACCTGCTGGGCATTGAGCGCCAGATCGTCACCGAGGACGCCAGCGGTCTTTTTCGCGGCCAACTTGGTCATCAACGCAACATCGTCGAGCACCGCGGCAATGTCATCGATCAACAACAGCAAACTGCTTCCTGCCATGGCTCAGGGTGTCCTTCGTCAATAAGTGATGTGCAGCATAGCCTGCCACGCTGCGTAAGGGCATTCTTGAGCGTCGCGCGAGGCCGGTGCTACCATGCGCAACCGCCAGTACAGGCAAGGAATCACCTGTTTTATGAGCACTATCCGCGAGCGCAATAAAGAACTGATCCTGCGTGCCGCCAGTGAAGAGTTTGCCGACAAGGGCTTCGCTGCGACCAAAACCAGCGATATCGCGGCCAAGGCGGGGCTGCCCAAGCCCAACGTCTATTACTACTTCAAATCCAAGGAAAACCTCTACCGCGAGGTTCTGGAAAGCATCATCGAGCCGATCCTGCAGGCCTCGACGCCGTTCAACGCCGACGGAGAGCCCAGTGAAGTGCTCGGTGGCTACATTCGCTCGAAGATCCACATCTCCCGCGACCTGCCGTTTGCCTCCAAAGTGTTTGCCAGCGAAATCATGCACGGCGCCCCGCACCTGAGCGCCGATTTGGTGGAGCAACTCAACGGCCAGGCCAGGCACAACATCGACTGCATACAGACCTGGATCGATCGCGGCCAGATCGCCCCCATCGACCCCCATCACCTGATGTTCAGCATCTGGGCCGCGACCCAGACCTACGCCGACTTCGACTGGCAGATCACCGCCATCACCGGCAAGGCCAAGCTCGATGAAGAGGATTACGAAGCGGCGGCGCAGACGATCATTCGCCTGGTGCTCAAGGGCTGCGAGCCGGATCGCAGGGCCGAGTGACCCTCCATCGCGGGCCCGCTCGCCTGCGCTTGATCCGTGCAGTACCGCGCCCCGAATGGGGGCGGCCTGCGAATTCCAATCAACCGCTGCACGGATGCCTGTCAGCCAGGAACGCCAACAAGGCCTCAGTGACAAACCGCGGATTTTCCAGATTGGAAATATGCCCGGCGTCAGGCACCAGTCGATAGGGGCAACCAATCAACTCTGCCATCTCTATGGTTTCCGAAGGCGGTCTTGGTGTGTCCTGGTCACCACACATCACCAGCGTGGCTTGCGGGTTCAACTGACCCAGGCACGCCAACACACCCTCTCGACCAAACGTGATCCGCCCCAGCGGTACGATGCTCTCGCGCAAACGCTCAGGCGGCAAGGCTGCCAGTGATGCGCGAAACTGCTGATAAAGCGGTGACTGCGGGTCGATTCCCGGCCGGAAGAAAATCGGTACCACGATATCGAGAATCTGCGGCGTAATCGTACCCGCCTCTTCGATCTGCTTGAGCAACGAAAAATAGTACTGCCGGGTGGCCTCGGGTTCGGCGCCGAGGTAGGTGTCCATCAACACCAGGCCGTTGATGCGCTGCGGGTGAGACAGGGCCAGGCGCGTCCCCCACATGCCGCCGACCGAAAGGCCGACCAGCGTCACACGCTCAAGGTCCAGGTGATCGAGCAGCGCCAGGGCCTGGCGCGCCAGGTCATCCAGAGAGGCCGTGCCCTGGGGCAGCGGCCCGGACTCACCGTGCCCCCACAGGTCCAGGGCAATCACCCGATACTGTTGCGACAAGGCCGCAATCTGTGGCGTCCACATAGCCTGGTCCCACAAGTAACTACCGGCCAACAACACCGCAGGACCCACACCTTGGTCAATATAGTGAAGGGGTTGTCCATCAATCGTAACGAAGGGCATCCGTTGTCTCCTTTGCACAGTGTGCCTGTCAGAAATGCTCCGGCAGACTGCCCCGCGCACGCATGAGCGTCAATTCCGGCTTCAATAGCGCATGTGACAAGGCCTGCGAGCACAATCGCTACCGACCCTCCGCCTCGACGCAACACGAACAGGCTGTCGAACAGGGGTTGGCCCTTGCGCAGCTCGCTCAACCACTGACGCACACTGCAGGACAGCTTGACGCACAGCGGTTCACGACCTGCCAGCGTGATGCCGTTCGCAAGACGCTTCGTTTGGAAGAATTAACCATCGCCGCAATTGACAATAATTATCATTCGTCATAGCTTGTCGCTCGATACGTAGGACGACTCCAAATCCCTTGTCGTCCTATTAACTTTCTGTAGCAAGGTGACTTCCATGACGGAACCCGTTTGCACAAGTACGTGCGATTCACCCTTAATCCAGGCGTTCGTTGATCACCGACTGACGTTGGTGAAGATCGCCGCTCGTATTACCGGTTGCCGATCCCGCGCCGAAGACGTGGTCCAGGATGCGTTCTTCCGGTTGCAGTCGGCGCCACAGATCACCTCCTCATTCAAGGCGCAGCTCAGCTACCTGTTCCAGATCGTGCGCAACCTGGCGATCGACCACTACCGTAAACAGGCGTTGGAGCAGAAATTTTCAGGGACTGAAGAAGAAGGTTTGAACGTGGTTATTCATGGGGCTTCGCCAGAAACGTCACACATCAACTTCTCGACCCTGGAACATATCGCCGACGCCCTCGGCAAACTGCCGAGCCGCACCCGCTACGCCTTCGAGATGTATCGCTTGCACGGTGTGCCCCAGAAGGACATCGCCAAGGAACTGGGCGTGTCGCCCACCCTGGTGAACTTCATGATCCGTGATGCGCTGGTGCATTGTCGCAAGGTCTCGGGCACTCACAGCGATACCTACGCCCGTCGTTGACCCCGAACACTCTATCCCCTGTGGCGAGGGCGCTTGCTCCCGCTGGGGCGCAAGGCGGCCCTGAACCTGCACCCCGCTTTATTAGATTACGGCCGCTTCGCGGCCGAGCGGGAGCAAGCTCCCTCGCCACAAAAGCGCTCCCGGCTAACGAATCACGCCAACGCGCAACGATCAAAAAACCGTTCACGCCCCAAGGATCATCAGCGCCGCGTGCTTGTGGGGAAAATCGAATGCCTTTTCGCAGTGCAAGCACTGGTTGTGCAGGTGCCCGATCATCTTCGCATCGTCGGCGCGCGGCTCGGCCACCACCCGTTGCGTGCGCGGATCATCCAGGAACAGGGGGGCAACCCGGGCTCACGGCAATCATCGACCGTTGGTTGATGTGACGTGAGCGGCACAGGGAAATGTAGGGCAGGCCGGCAAATCGGCGCGGGCGCACCGGACTTCAGCCCTTGGGCACCGGGACGATGGCAATCTTGTATGGATCGAAGATCTTCAGCATCTGCCCATTGTCCCGCAGGCCTTGCAGCAACTTGCCGAACGCCTCGCCACTGATCGGGGCCGTCGGGCGAATCAGTGCGTAATGGTGATAGACCTGATCGATGCGTTCTGACGCCAGCAACTGTTGCGCGACCGCCTCGTTACGCAAGAAATAATCGAACAGGTACGAACGGGTGACCAGCGCAATATCGGCGCGATCACGCAAGACCATCAGCAGGTTGCTGTCGTGGGAGTAGGTCAGCGTGGCGTTGTATTCGTCTGCGAGGAACTTCGGGGTCGCGTTGAAATTGGCAAAGGCATAGTGATATCCACTGAACAATGCCAGCCGTTTACCTTGCAGGTCGGCAAAATACGTTTGCTCGCGACCGGGACGTCGTTGGGCGACAAAGATTTCCGCATCTTCCAGCCCCATGTCGACGGTTGTGTGGGGAATCTCCTGCCAGCCCCAGGCCGGGTTCTCGAAGATCGCCATGTCGACCCGCCCCTGGGTGAAGTCACCGAAGCGACGCGGGATCGAGGTGGGTACCAGGATAAATTGATAGTCGGTTTGCAGTTGGTTCAGGGCTACTACCAATTGCGGCAACAACCCGGTGTCGGCACCGCTTTCCGGGCGGACGGTGTAAGGCGGAAAGTGCGCCGCACCGACTCGCACCAACTGGGCAGCCGAAGTCGGCTGTACGAACAACGCACCCAGCGCCATCAGTAAGATCCGCGAAGCCGTCCACACTGGCGAAGCCATCAAAAACACCACCCCTGAAAAGACTGTCTCCCCCATCACGCTAGGCGGTTTCACCCACTTAGACAATGTACGGAGGGCTATTTATTAGTTTTTGGTCAACCCGTCATTTCTCATCCAGCACCAGAATCAACGCTTCATCGGCCAATTGATCAAGGCTCATGCTGCCGTCCGGGCGAAACCAGGTGGTGGTCCAGGACAAGGCCCCCGTCAGGAAACGTCGGGTAATGAATACATCGCCGCGAATGAAGCCCGCGTCCTTGGCCTCCCCCAGTACCTGCAACCAGATCTGCTCGTAGATGTCGCGCAATGCCAGCACCTGGGCCTGCCCGTCCTCGGACAACGAACGCCATTCGTAGACCAGTACCGCCATGGCCTCACCGCTACCGCCCATGATCGACTGCAACTCGCAGCGGATCAGCGCCAGCAGCCGATCACGCACCGTGGGGGACTGAGCCAGTGACGCGCGCATCAAGGCGGTGTTGTAGCGAATGGTTTCTTCCATCACCGCCCGCAGGATTTCATCCTTGCTCTTGAAGTGATGAAAAATGCTGCCTGACTGAATCCCCACCGCACTGGCCAGGTCACGCACCGTGGTGCGCTCGTAGCCCTTGTTGCGAAACAGGTGAGCGGCCGTCTGCAGCAGTTTGCCACGAGCGCTGTCAGGGTCGGTCAGTTGCCCATTGTCGACCAACTCGCGCATTACCAGCAGGGCTTTTTGCTCGTCCACCCGTTCTCTCCTACAGTCGCTCAATCAAATGTGCGGCCACACCGCCAACGCAGTGGGTTGCGCGGCAATTTAAGCTGGCCGGGCAAACCAAGCAAGCGCTTGGGCAGAAGTTGTAACCGGCATTTACAAACCAAGCGCTTGCTTGGTAGTCTCAAAACACTTCTGTCGGAGGCTCGCAATGACCAAAACCGTTCGTATCGGCTGTGCCAGTGCCTTTTGGGGCGACACCTCGACCGCCGCTGCGCAGTTGGTCGAAGGCGCCCGGCTGGACTACCTGGTGTTCGACTATCTGGCGGAAATCACCATGTCGCTGCTGGCCGGCGCCCGCCTGAAAGATCCCCAGGCCGGTTACGCCACCGACTTCGTCGAGGTGCTCGCTCCGCTCCTAGGCCGCATCAGCCAACAGCACATCCGTGTGATAAGCAACGCCGGCGGGGTCAATCCACTGGCCTGCGCCGCCGCGCTGCAAGGTGCATGCGAGGCGGCCGGTGTGCCCCTGAAAATCGCCGTGTTGCTGGGCGATGACCTGCAACCACAGTTCAAGCAACTGGCGACCCGCGGCGTGCAGGAAATGTTCAGCGGCGCGCCCCTGCCGCCGATGTGCGTCTCGACCAATGCCTACCTGGGCGCTCCCGGCATCGTCGAAGCCCTGCGCCTGGGCGCGGACATTGTGATTACCGGGCGCGTGGTCGACAGCGCCGTGGTCAGCGCCGCCCTGGTGCATGAGTTCGGCTGGTCATGGCAGGACTACGACAAACTGGCCCAGGCCGCACTGGCCGGGCACATCATTGAATGCGGAGCGCAGTGCACCGGCGGCAACTTCACCGATTGGCGAGCAGTGCCGGACTATGAGCACATCGGCTTTCCCGTCGTCGAAGTCAGCGCCGATGGCCAGTTCACGGTCGGCAAACCCGAAGGCTCCGGCGGGCTGGTCACCCCGCTGACGGTAGGTGAGCAACTGCTGTATGAAATCGGCAACCCACGCGCCTATCTGCTACCCGACGTGGTGTGTGATTTCAGCCAGGTCAAACTCCAGCAGCACGGCCACCACCTTGTTCAGGTGCACGGCGCCAAGGGTCTGCCCCCTTCGGCGCAATACAAGGTCAGCGCCACCTATCCGGATGGCTTTCGCTGTACCGCCAGCTGTCTGATCGCCGGCATCGATGCGGTAGCCAAGGCCCGCCGAGTCAGCGACGCAATCATCGCCAGGACCTCGGAGATGTTCAGCCAACGTGGCTGGGCACCCTACAGCGAAGTCAACATCGAACTGCTCGGCAGCGAAGCGACCTACGGCCCCCACGGCCAGCGCCAGGACAGCCGCGAGGTGGTGATCAAACTCGCGGTGCGGCACCCGAACAAGCACGCGTTGATCCTGTTTTCCCGCGAGATCGCCCAGGCGGCCACCGGCATGGCACCGGGCTTGACCGGCATCGTCGGAGGCCGGCCGACGGTGTACCCGCTGATCCGTCTGTATTCGTTCCTGATCGACAAAACCGCCTGCGCACTGGAAGTCGATCTGCAAGGCCAGCGTCATGCCTGCCCTCTGCCCGCCCTCGATCACCTCGATACTGCCACCCTGCCGGTGCCCTTTGCCCCGCCCAAACCCCAGGGCCGGGCCGACGCCAGTGTGGCGCTGGTGAAACTGGCGGTGGCACGCTCCGGCGACAAGGGCAATCACAGCAACATCGGCGTGATGGCCCGCTCGCCCGACTACCTGCCCTGGATTGCCGAAGCGCTGACGCCCGAGGTGATGGTCGACTGGATGAGCCACGTACTCGACCCGGTCCATGGGCGTGTCGAACGCTGGTACCTGCCCGGTACCCACAGCCTGAACTTTCTCTTGGAAAACGCCCTCGGTGGCGGTGGCGTGGCCAGCCTGCGGATCGACCCGCAAGGCAAGGCATTCGCTCAACAGCTGCTGGAAATCCAGATCCCGGTGCCGCAAAGCATCGCTGACCAAGTCAACTAGAGGACTGTCACCGTGGCCTTCGACTCAATATTCAAACCCGATCTGTTTGCTGGCCAGAACATCCTCGTCACGGGCGGTGGCAGTGGCATCGGTCGTTGCACCGCCCATGAACTGGCGGCCCTCGGTGCTCATGTGCTGCTGGTGGGGCGCAAGCCGGAAAAGCTCCAGCAGGTCGCCGCTGAAATCACCGAAGACGGCGGCAAGGCCAGTTGGCAGGCCTGCGACATTCGCGATGAAGAAGTGGTCAAGCAGTTGGTGGCGCAATTGATCGAGACACATGGTCCGATCCAGGGGTTGGTGAACAATGCCGGTGGCCAATACCCGGCGCCCTTGGCCTCGATCAATCAGAAGGGCTTCGAAACCGTGCTGCGCACCAACCTGGTGGGCGGCTTCCTGATGGCCCGGGAAGTGTTCAACCAGTCCATGTGCAAGACCGGCGGCGCGATCGTCAACATGCTCGCCGACATGTGGGGCGGCATGCCCGGCATGGGCCACTCGGGGGCCGCGCGCTCGGGCATGGACAACTTCACCAAGACCGCCGCCTTCGAATGGGGTTATGCCGGGGTCCGCGTCAACGCGGTAGCGCCGGGCTGGATTGCCTCCAGTGGCATGGACACCTACGAAGGTGCCTTCAAGGCCGTGATCCCGACCCTGCGTGAGCATGTCCCCCTCAAACGCATCGGCACCGAATCGGAGGTCAGCGCGGCGATCGTGTTCCTGCTGAGCCCGGCCGCCGCGTTTGTCAGCGGCAGCACCTTGCGCATCGACGGCGCCGCCAGTCTTGGCAGCCGGGCGTGGCCGCTGCACAAGGCGCAACACAGTGAGTCGTTCAATGGTTTCCATCGAGCGTATTTACCCGACGTGCTCAAGGACGAGGGGTGATCCATGCCAGTCATCGAATCCCTGCTAGACCCCCTCAGCCCGCAGTTTGCGCAAAACCGCGAGGCGATGCTCGACGGTATCGAGCAGATCCGCCAACTGGAGCGCAACCTGCTGAGCAAGGCCGCCGAAGCCAAAGCGAAGTTCGACAAGCGCGGGCAGCTGTTGCCGCGCGAACGCTTGAACCTGTTACTCGACCCCGGCGCGCCGTTTCTCGAACTGGCGAGCCTGGCTGGCTACAAGCTGCACGATGACAAGGACGGTAGCCAGGCCGGCGGCGGCCTGATCGCCGGGATTGGCCATGTGTCCGGCGTGCGGGTGCTGGTGGTGGCCAACAACAGCGCGATCAAGGGTGGAACCATCTCCCCCAGTGGCCTGAAGAAATCCTTGCGCCTGCAGCAGATCGCCATGGAAAACAAACTGCCGGTGATTACCCTCGCCGAGAGCGGCGGTGCCAACCTCAACTACGCCGCCGAGATCTTTGTCGAGGGCGCACGCAGCTTCGCCAACCAGGCGCGGATGTCGGCCATGGGCTTGCCGCAGATTACCGTGGTGCATGGTTCGGCAACGGCCGGCGGCGCCTATCAGCCAGGGCTGTCGGATTACGTGGTGGTGGTGCGCGGCAAGGCCAAACTGTTTCTTGCCGGGCCCCCGCTGCTCAAGGCCGCCACGGGCGAGGTCGCCACCGACGAGCAACTCGGCGGCGCCGAAATGCACGCGCAAATCGCCGGCACCGCCGAGTACCTGGCCGAGAATGATGCCGACGGTGTGCGCCTGGTGCGCGAGATCGTCAGCCTGTTGCCGTGGAACGCGCGACTGCCACGGCTCGCCGCCCAGCCCTGGGACGAACCGCTCTACCCCATCGATGAACTGTTGGGGTTGATTCCCGATGATCCGAAAAAGCCCTACGACGTGCGCGAGATCATTGCCCGCATCGCCGATGGCTCGCGCTTTCTGGAGTTCAAGGGTGAGTTTGACCGGCAGACCCTCTGCGGTCATCTGAACATCCTGGGACGACCTTGCGGCTTTATCGGCAACAACGGCCCGATCACCCCCCAAGGCGCCAGCAAGGCGGCGCAGTTCATTCAGTTGTGCGATCAGAGCCAGACCCCCCTGCTGTTTTTCCACAACACCACCGGCTTCATGGTCGGCACCGAGTCGGAACAGCAAGGGGTGATCAAGCATGGTTCGAAGCTGATTCAGGCGGTGGCCAACGCACGGGTACCGAAGCTGACCCTGGTGGTCGGCGGCTCCTATGGCGCCGGCAACTATGCGATGTGTGGCCGGGGCCTGGACCCACGTTTTATCTTCGCCTGGCCCAACAGCCGTACGGCAGTGATGGGTGGGGCCCAGGCCGGCAAGGTGCTGCGCATCGTCACCGAAGCCAAACAGCTCAAGGACGGCCTGGTCCCGGATCCGAAGATGCTCGACATGCTGGAACAGGTCACCGCGCAAAAACTCGACAGCCAGTCCACCGCCCTCTATGGCAGTGCCAACCTGTGGGACGACGGGCTGATTGATCCACGGGACACCCGTACGCTGTTGGGCTACTTACTGGATGTTTGTCACGAGGCCGATGTTCGTCAGCTGCAGTCCAACAGTTTTGGTGTCGCACGGTTTTAGTCGGTCGGTCGTTCCCGCGCGCCACGCGGGAATGCAGCCCGGGACGCTCTGCGTCCCAACAGCGGACGCAGAACGTCCAAAGAAGCGTTGCCACGCAGAGCGTGGGAGCGATCAGGGTTCGCCAGGAGAACAACAACAATGATCTTTACCCAGGAACACGAAGCACTGCGCCGTACCGTCCGCCAGTTTGTCGAGCGCGAAATCAACCCCCACGTCGACGAGTGGGAGAAAGCCGGGCGCTTTCCGATCCACGAGATTTTCGGCAAGGCCGGCGAGCTCGGCCTGCTGGGGATTTCCAAGCCGGAAAAATTCGGTGGCATGGGCCTGGATTACAGTTATTCGATTGTCGCCGCCGAAGAGTTCGGCACCATTCGTTGCGGCGGGATACCGATGGCCATCGGCGTGCAGACCGACATGTGCACCCCGGCCCTGGCCCGCTTCGGTTCCGATGAGTTGCGCGAGGAATTCCTGCGCCCGGCGATCAGCGGCGAGCAGGTCGGCTGCATCGGCGTCTCGGAAGTCGGTGCCGGTTCCGATGTCGCGGGGCTGAAAACCACCGCCCGCAAGGACGGTGACGATTACGTGATCAACGGCAGCAAGATGTGGATCACCAACTCGCCGAACGCCGACTTCATCTGCCTGCTGGCCAATACCTCGGACGACAAGGCGCACATCAACAAGTCGCTGATCATGGTGCCGATGAACACCCCCGGCATCAGCCTCAGTCCGAACCTGGACAAGCTGGGCATGCGCAGTTCGGAAACCGCCCAGGTGTTTTTCGACAACGTGCGCGTTCCGCAACGCAACCGCATTGGCCACGAAGGCGCCGGCTTCATGATGCAAATGCTGCAGTTCCAGGAGGAACGCCTGTTCGGGGCCGCCAACATGATCAAGGGCCTGGAGTACTGTGTCGACAGCACCATCGAGTACTGCAAGGAGCGCAAGACCTTCGGCAACGCGCTGATCGACAACCAGGTCATCCACTTCCGCCTCGCCGAGTTGTCGACTGAAATCGAATGCCTGCGGGCCCTGGTCTATCAGGCCACCGAGCAGTACATCAAAGGCCAGGACGTCACCCGCCTGGCGTCCATGGCCAAGCTCAAGGCCGGGCGCCTGGGACGCGAGGTCAGTGACAGCTGCCTGCAATACTGGGGCGGCATGGGCTACATGTGGGACAACCCGGTGGCCCGTGCCTATCGCGATGTGCGGCTGGTGTCGATCGGCGGCGGGGCCGACGAAATCATGCTGGGGATCATCTGCAAACTGATGGGCATCCTGCCCGGGAAGAAACAATGAGCACCCTGCCCGCTTGCCAGACCCTGTTGCTGGAGCAGCACAACGGCGTGCTGCACATCACCTTGAACCGTCCGGACTGCCGCAATGCCATGAGCCTGCAGATGGTCACTGAGTTGCGTGCGGTGCTGGCGGCGGTGCGCGATGACCGGGATGTTCGAGCCTTGGTGCTGGGCGGTGCCGGCGGCCACTTCTGTGCCGGCGGCGACCTGAAGGACATGGCCAACGCACGGGCCCAAGGCCTGGAGGCTTACCGTGAATTGAACCGTGCGTTCGGCTCGCTCCTGGAAGAGGCCCAGCATGCACCGCAAGTGCTGATCAGCGTGTTGCAAGGCGCGGTGCTCGGCGGAGGGTTTGGCCTGGCGTGTGTCAGCGACATTGCGCTGACTGAACACAACGCGCAATTCGGCCTGCCGGAAACCAGCCTGGGCCTGCTGCCAGCACAAATCGCGCCGTTCGTGGTCCAGCGCATCGGCCTGACCCAGGCCAGGCGCCTGGCACTGACCGCCGCCCGCTTTGATGGCCACGAAGCACGGCGCCTGGGGCTGGTGCATTTTGTCGAGCACGATACCCAGGCCTTGGCCGAACGCCTGGATGGGGTACTCGCCCACGTACTGTGCTGCGCACCGGGCGCCAACGCCGCGACCAAAGCCCTGTTACTGGCCAGCACCGAACAGCTGTCGGGGCCGTTGCTCGATCAGGCAGCCCAGTGGTTCGCTGAAGCCGTGACCGGTGCCGAAGGCATCGAAGGGACGATGGCTTTCGTACAAAAGCGCAAACCCGGCTGGGCGCCCTGAAGGCATCGCGAACGGGTCCGCAGCCGACGGCGTTTCGACGATGGGGCCCTCACACACACCGCATTCACCAAGGGAATTGAACCATGCCCACCCTGCGCAAAATCCTCATCGCCAACCGTGGTGAAATCGCCTGCCGCATCCAGCGTACCGCCCAGGCCCTGGGCTATCGCACGGTGGCGGTGTTCAGTGATGCCGATGCCGACGCCCTGCACGTGCGCATGGCCGATGAAGCGATCAACATCGGCCCCGCCGCGGTTGCCCAGTCCTACCTCAACGCCGAGGCGATCATCGATGCCGCACGACGCAGCGGAGCCGACGCCATCCACCCGGGCTACGGCTTTCTCTCGGAAAACGCCGACTTCGCCAGCGCCTGCGCCGATGCCGGGCTGACCTTTATCGGCCCGAGCCCCGCCGCCATCGAACTGATGGGCAGCAAGCGCCTGTCGAAGATCGCCATGCTGGCTGCCGGTGTGCCGTGCATCGCAGGCTATCAAGGGCCTGAACAGGACGACGCCACCCTCAGTCGCGAGGCCGAGCGCATCGGCTACCCGTTGATGATCAAGGCCAGCGCCGGCGGCGGCGGACGTGGCATGCGCCTGGTGCACAATCCCCACCAATTGCTGGAACAGATCCGCACCGCACGCTCCGAAGCCCTGCATGCGTTTGGCAGCGACGAACTGATTCTCGAACAAGCGTTGATCGACCCTCGTCATGTTGAAATTCAACTGTTCGGCGACCAGCACGGACAATTGATCTACCTCGGCGAGCGCGACTGCTCGATCCAGCGCCGCCATCAAAAAGTCATTGAAGAAGCCCCATGCCCAGTCATGACGGCCGAGCTGCGTCAAGCGATGGGCGAAGCGGCCCTGAAAGCGGGACGCGCCGTCCATTACGTGGGCGCCGGTACCGTCGAGTTTCTGCTCGACGCCCACGGACAATTCTATTTCCTGGAAATGAACACCCGCTTGCAGGTCGAACACCCGGTGACCGAGTTGATCACCGGCATCGACCTGGTGGCCTGGCAACTGGACGTTGCCGCCGGATTGCCGCTGCCCATGAACCAGGAGCAGGTAACGCTCAAGGGCCATGCCATGGAGGTGCGGCTCTATGCCGAAGACCCGGCCCAGGGTTTCTTGCCCCAGACCGGGCACATCACTCGCTGGGAGCCGGCCGTGCAGGACGGTGTACGGATTGACCACGGCCTGCTGGAAGGCCAGCAGGTCAGCCCGTTCTATGACCCGATGCTCGGCAAAATCATCGCCTACGGCGCGACCCGTGAAGAAGCCCGGCGCAAGCTGTTGCGGGCAGTCGAAGACAGTGCCTTGCTCGGATTACAGACCAACCAGCGACTGCTCGCCGGGTTACTGGAACACCCGCAGTTCATTGCCGGAAACTTCAGCACCGGCTTTATCGCGCAACACTTCAGCGATCACCCAAGCCTGCACCCGCACACACCCACGGCCCAGGAACTGGCCGTTGCCGCAGCGATCTTCTACCAGCAGTCCGCCCGCGCCCACGCGCCGGGGCTCACGGGTTGGCGCAACAACGCCAATGCCCCGTTGCAGCAACAAATCGGTGCGCACGATAGTCGCTGGGCGAGCGAAGTGACGGTCCAGGCCGCGGGTCAGTTACGCATCCAGGTGGCCGGGCAAACACTGCAACTGACCGTGCTCGACATCGACCCTCGCTCCGTCCACCTGGACATCGACGGCATTCGCCGACGGTACAGCTATCAATTGGCCCATGGACAACTCTGGCTGTTTACCCACCCCGGTGCCCTGCTGTTGCAGGACCGGACATTGGCGGCAGTCGGCGGCCAGGCCAGTGTCAGTAGCGGTACGCTGAAGGCCCCCATGGATGGCGCCATTGTCGATGTACTGGTCAGTGAAGGGACGGCCGTCAGCAAGGGTCAACTGCTACTGGTGCTGGAGGCGATGAAAATGGAGCACCCGCTCAAGGCCGGCATCGATGGCGTGATCAAACGCTTGCAGGTCAGCCCTGGCGACCAGGTCAAAAACCGGCAGATTTTGCTGGAGGTTGAATAAGCCGCTAGGCGGATCCGTCGGGGTTGGCTACGCTCAGCCTTATCAGGACGCGGATACCAGGAACCCTGCAATGCCTCATTGGCTGGTAATTGATCTAGAAGCGACAACCGATGACGGTGGCTGGCCCATAGAAGAGATGGAAATCATCGAGATCGGCGCCACGCTGGTCAATCGCCAGGGCCGTGAGCTGGATCACTTCCAGCGCTTCGTACGGCCATTGCGGCGGCCATTGCTGACCCCCTTTTGCCGGGAGCTGACCCATATCACCCAGGCCAGTATCGATGCGGCCCAACCGCTGAGCGATGTCTGGCCGCTGTTCGAGCGCTGGCTGGGCCAGCATCACACCCGCCTGGAAGGTTGGGTCAGTTGGGGAGACTACGACCGCAAGCAGTTGCTTCAGGAATGGCAACGCCTGCAGCTCGACAGCGCCCTGAGTCGTGTCCCGCACATGAATCTCAAGCAGCGGTTTGCCAAGGCTCGCCGCCTGGAGCGGCCGCTGGGGCTCAATGGCGCCCTGCAACTGGCTGGCTTGCAGTTCACCGGACAACAGCACCGGGCACTGGAGGACGCGCGAAATACCGCACGCTTGCTGCCCCTGACGCTTCCGGCGAATCCTTGAGGGCAACAGGTGACGGGCGAAATGGCCTTGTGCATACTGGCCGGCCTTTTTAGCCCTTTTCGAGGAATCGCCCATGTTTAAAGTCAACGAGTACTTCGACGGTACCGTCAAGTCGATTGCTTTCGGCACTGCTGAAGGTCCGGCCACTATCGGCGTCATGGCGGCGGGCGAATACGAATTCGGTACCAGCCAGCGTGAAATCATGCACGTGGTCTCCGGCGCCCTGACCGTCAAGCTGCCTGGCAGCAGCGACTGGGAAACCTTCGCCGCCGGCAGCCAGTTCAACGTACCGGCCAACAGCAAGTTCCAGCTCAAGGTCGCCGTCGACAGCGCTTACCTGTGCGAATACCGCGGTTAAGAGACTCTTCGCGATGAAAAATGCCCGTGTCCAAGGACACGGGCATTTTTGCTTGCAGGACTGGCAACTTATTCGAGAATCGTCACCGGCATGCCCACTTCCAGCACGCCGTTGCCATCATTGACCAGGTTCTGGCCGAACATCGCGCCCTCTTCCCGGGCCCGGTATTGTTGCAGGGTGGCCAAGGGTTCGCGGTCTTCGCTGCGCTCGCCGGTCTGCGGATCGATGGTGGTCAGGATGCAGCGCGAACACGGCTTGACCACTCGGAACTCGACATCGCCAATGCGAATGCGCTTCCAGCCATCCTCGGCAAACGCCTCGCTGCCCTCGATCACCAGGTTCGGCCGGAACCTCAGCATTTCCAAGGGGCGCCCCACCCGTTGCGACAGGTCTTGCAGCGACGCCTGGCCAATCAACAACAGCGGGAAGCCGTCGGCAAACGCCACTTTATCGTCGTCCTTGCCATAGCCGGCCTGCGTGGTGCGGGCCAGCGCCTCGGGGACCTGCACCAGCCGGGTCGGCTTGCCGATAAACGCACTGACCCAGGCTGCCGCGACTTCACCGGCATCCGGCACCCGCAGGGTATCGCCCCAGATGGTCACACCCCGCAAGTCGGCATCCGTTGCCGGCAAGGCAACCTCAATCGGCAAATGGCCCGGCGCCGCGAGGGTCAGGCCGCCGCCGGCATTCCACAAGGCCGATAACTGGCTCATGGCCGATACCGCGCGCTGCGTCAGGAAGCGTCCACTGGCCTCATCCACCAGCATCCAGCGTCGGTCACCGGCAAGCCCCAGTTTGTCCAGGCTCGCCCGCTGCAGGGTTTCACCCTTGCCGGACTTGAGTGGATAACGGTACAGCGCGCTCAGACGCAACATGGCCAGCTCCTGATTGGCAAAAACGCCACCCTATACGAGCTTGATCATCGAATCAAAGGCTGACGGCGTGCCCACCTTTTTTGTGCGGTTGTCAGGCAGGGACTTGATCGCGCATCAGGCGCTCACGCACCACGTCGACCAGCTTGTCGGGCTGGAACTTGGACAGGAAGTTGTCGCAACCGACCTTCTTGACCATCGAGTCGTTGAAGCTACCCGACAGTGAGGTGTGCAGCACCACATACAAGCCACGCAGACGAGGGTCGTTGCGGATCTCGGTGGTCAGGCGATAACCGTCCATCTCCGGCATCTCGGCGTCAGTGAAGACCATCAATAGCTTGTCGGTCATCTCGACCCCGGAGTCCGCCCAGCCCTTGAGCAGCTTCAGGGCCTTGAGACCATCGCTGGCAATGTGCATTTTCACCCCTAGCTGACCCAGGGTGTCGCGCAACTGCGACAACGCGACGTTGGAGTCGTCCACCAGCAGCACCTCACGGCCACGGGCGCGCTCAAGTACCGGATCTTCGAGTTTTTCACGGGAGACCTTGGCGCTGTAGGGCACGATCTCGGCCAGGACTTTCTCGACGTCGATGATCTCCACCAACTGGTCATCGACCTTGCTGATGGCGGTCAGGTAATGCTGGCGACCGGCACTGGTTGGCGGCGGCAGGATGGCTTCCCAGTTCATGTTGACGATGCGGTCCACGCCACCGACCAGGAACGCCTGCACCGAGCGGTTGTACTCGGTGACAATGATGGTGCTGTTGGGGCCGGGTACCAGCGGACGCATGCCAATGGCCTGGGACAGGTCAATCACCGGCAACGTCTGGCCACGCAGATTGATCACGCCACAGACAAACGGATGGCGCTGCGGCATCAAGGTCAACTTGGGCAACTGCAGGACTTCCTGCACCTTGAACACATTGATCGCGAACAATTGCCGACCGGCCAGGCGGAACATGAGGATTTCCAGGCGATTCTCACCCACCAGCTGCGTGCGTTGATCTACCGTGTCGAGAATGCCGGCCATTAATGACTCCTGGGCTTTTCTGATGAATTCACTAAATCAGCGTATCGGCGGGCGCCACTGCTTCTTGACCCTCGGATACAGGTCCGCAAAAAATTGATATTATATTAATATCACATCCTACTGAATGGCCCCTCTCTCCTGGCTTCGCGACCAACAAATGCGCGACAGGTTCCCCGCCATCAGGGAATCCCCTAGGCACAATCAGGATCAACCTGATATTCGCGATATCCAATAGCCATTAATGTGACGCCATTCTCATTGCATGAATGGAGTCAGGCTTTTGTTTTTGATCACAGAACCAACGCCAGGCCTCTATTTCAGCCCATCGGAACACGCTTCACGGGGGCGTGCCATAGCCATGCTTCACGCCCACGTTGCTATCGATGCAATGGATAAGCGCGCGCCAGACACACACAAACCTTGCGTCATCCATCCTGAAAAACCGGAACCGTCCTACAGACTTGGCTGGTTATCTGGCAGTACCTTACGCCCGTTCACTCGACACCCCATTGCGCCACCTGACTTGATGTCGTGGAGAAAAGCATGCTGAACGATCGTAAAAACTGGAGCCGACGGTTGCCTGAGTTCCTGATCGAGGCGGAAACCCTTCTGGCCAAGTCAGAGGAGTGCCTGGCCCACCTGCAACTGATCAACAACGATCAGGATGCCATCGATTGCATGCTCGGCACGCTACTCACGCTGGCCAACCGTGCGGACGCACTGGCACTGGGGACGGTGTCGGAGTTCGCGACGTCCATCCACGCACTGCTCAGCCAGGCGCCCCCTCACATCGACCTGCACGCCCAGGCCCTTTGCGCCTTGAAAGAATGCTACACGTTGATGGCCTGGCAACTGGAGCTGGTCGACGTCCATACCGGTGAACTGAGCCTCGACAAAGCCGAGCAGGTGTCGTTGCTCGAAGCGTTCGCGATGGAAATCGGACGTGCCCCCCTGCGGTTCAGCGTTCCCGCCAAAGGCTATGCGCGTGCGACTCTCACGGCCAGACATGCCTGAGTCCCACTGCGCACCTCCCCCCGAACAACTATTGACACGCCATGTAACATTTAATCATGTCGCCTTTGAATAACTCATTTCCAACAACGACATGGCCGATGTAAGCCCAATGATTGGCGAGCACTTCGAATACGCCAGAACAACTCGTTCAAAGCCGTGAACAGTCATCAACTGGCATTCGGATTCAAGCCTGTTACTGCCTGTTGGACAATAGAGGGCAAACGCGACCAGGCGTGCCTTAAGTGTTAACATGCGGTCCAATTAATTGACGCTACATTAATGGCACTCTGAATCCAGCCCGGCATTGCCTTCTGGAAAGTGCAAAATCCGATTGTGACAATCAGACTGCGCTAATTTGAAGCGGACCATTCATTTACCCGGTTTTTCCAGACACAGCCCCGTCACCTCCATGACCGGCCTGCCCGCAGCGAACACTCATTGGCTCCATCAGCTATGCACGCCGGCCTGAAATCCATCCAAACCTGGCGCCTGTCCCGAACGTACCTTCGCCGGATCACCCTGCTGCTTTGCCTGTGCTCGGCGGCGGGCAGCATGCTGGTTTATGGCCTCTCCATCCCCATGCCACTGGTATTGGTGGCGTTGAACCTGGTGGCTGCAGGCTGTGCCCTGGAGCAGTATTGCCACTCGCGCAGGTCCATCAAGTTTCAGCCGCAGGAACTTGCCGACCGCCTGTTGCAAGTGCAGGAAAACGAACGCCATCGACTCAGCCGTGAACTGCACGACGACATTGGTCAATTACTGACAGCCGCCAGACTACAAGGCGAATGGCTCAAGCGCCGCCTGCCTGACGACCAGCAAAGCCAATGCACCGTGTTGTGTGAAACCCTGGAAGAAACCCTGACAAAAGTTCGCGACATGTCCGCGTTGCTCAACCCAAGACAACTGACCAGCCTTGGCCTGGAAGCCAGTTTGCGCGCGCACTTGCTCAAGACACTGGCCAATACCGCCGTGAAATGGAGCCTCGAATGCCACCAGCGCCTGACCGGCATCCCGGAGGAAATGGCAGTGGCGGCGTTTCGAATTACCCAGGAAGCCGTCACCAACATACTGCGCCATGCACAGGCCCATAACCTGTTGGTCCGCTTGCAGCGTACCCCCCAAGGGCTTGCGCTGTTCATCCGTGACGACGGACAGGGGTTCTCCCCCGCCGTCCATCCTGGCCGTGAAGGGCAGTGCGGGATGGCCGGGATGTCAGAGCGGGTCGAGCAATTGGGCGGCACCCTGAGCGTCACCAGTGAGCCCGGCAAAGGCACGCAGATCGACGCACTTTTCCCCTGGGCGCCCCGCGCGCTTGAACGGGCCAGCACGAATAAGGTTCTACATTGACTTGCAACTTGCTTCTGGTGGATGACCACTCACTCATCAGGGCCGGTGTACGCGCACTGGTCATGGACATTCCCGGTTACTCGGTCATCGGAGAAGCCACTGATGGCGCCCAGGTGCTCGAAATGGTCGAGCACCTGCGACCAGACATCATCCTGCTGGATCTGTCCATGCGCGACATCGGTGGGCTCGAAGCGCTGCAAACGCTCAAGGCGGTTCGCCCCCAGAGCAAGGTGCTGATCCTGTCGATGCACACCGAACCGGCGTTGATCATGCGTGCCCTGGAATCGGGAGCCCACGGCTACCTGCTCAAGGACACCACCGCCACGGAACTGGAGCACGCGCTCGAAGCCTTGCGCAACAACGAACGCTACCTGAGCCCGGCCATTGCACACACGGTGATCAATCAGGCACTGGTACAGACACACCGACAACCGCCGGAAACCGTCGAGACCCATAACCTGACGGCACGCCAACTGGAGATCCTGCGCTTGATCGTGCGCGGCAAATCCACTCGCGAGATTGCCAATGGCCTGGGCCTGAGCATCAAGACCGTTGAAACCCATCGCTCGCAAATCATGAAACGCTTGCAGATCTTCGATGTGGCGGGCCTGGTGCTGTTTGCCGTGCGCGAGCAGATCATCAGCCTCGACGACTGATCTGCATCAGCCCCGAAAGCAAGCCTCCCCTGAAGGCGCTCACCCTCTCCAGCGGCACCGGCGCATTGCTGACATCCAGAACCCGTCGTCAGCAGGCCATCGGCATTGCACCGTGCCTGCGTCCAGCAGCGCTGAACGTGTGAAGTTTTTTCTTACACGCTGCGACGAATCAGCCGAATTGACGGTCAATTGATATTGGAACACCTTGTGTCAGTCGTTATCAGAAACAGATTAGCCACACACAAGGATGTGCATCCATATGACAAGCCATGACTTGCGAATCCCGGCAATCCGCACGGCAGCCCCGAAGGACAATCAGCGAGCGGAATGCCTGTGTAGCCTCGATTCAAGCAGAGGAAGCACCCTGGAACCTCGCCTTGCCGAACTGGAGGCCCACCTCAGGCACATCCGCAGAGACATGGAAGCGGCGCGTAGCGACCTGAAATCCATCCAGCAGAGGCTTGCGTACTCAACAGGCGCAATGACCGTGATCATCGGACTCATCAGCTGGATCGCCAACAGCCGTATCGATCAACTGGTCTTGCTGATCAACTGACTGGGTCGCAGGGCGGCGAGCCAGGCCCACTCGACTCGCTGTCGGGCCTGACAAGGTAGCGCGATGAAGATCAGCCGAGCACTTCACTTAGCGGGATGAAGTTGACCCAATCGCCCTCGACCAGGGTGCGCCCCTCAAGCACTTCGACCAGCCCCTCGGCCCATGCCGCGCTACGCAAGACCCCGGAACTCTGGTTTGCATAGATAATCGCCCGGCCCTGCTCCAGCCGACCGCGAAGGTACTCCCGTCGATTGCCCGCCTTGGACCAGACAAATCCCGCCGGGACCTGGAACTGCAATGGGGCCACTGCTTGCACGCCTTGGCGGCGCAAGAGATAAGGCCGAGCCAGCAACGCGAACGTCACCAGTGTCGAGGCCGGGTTCCCTGGCAGACCAATCACCGGCACACCCCGAAAGTGACCGAACGTCAACGGCTTTCCGGGTTTGATGGCCAGTTTCCACAACGCCAGCTCACCCTCTTCGCGCAAGGCGACACCCAGGAAGTCGGCTTCGCCAACCGATACGCCTCCCGTGGAAAGAATCAGGTCAACGCTACCCAGCTCAGCGAGGCGCGTGCGAGTGGCCTGCAAATTGTCCGGAAGAATACCGGCATCCACCACTTCGCAGCCCAGGCGCTGCAGCCAACTGCACAGCAATACCCGATTGCTGTTGTAGATCTGTCCGGGCCCCAGGGCCTGCCCCGGTTCGATCAGTTCGTCACCGGTAGACAGTACGGCGACGCGCACCTTGCGCACCACCTCGAGCTCCGCGCACCCCAGTGAAGCTGCCAGGCCTTGCTCGATAGGTCCCAAACGGGTGCCGGCACTCAGCACCTGCTCGCCCACCGTGGTTTCCTGACCTTGTGGGCGAATGTTCTGCCCGACCTTCATCGGCTCGGTGAACCGTACCCGCAGGTCACTCAGGACCTCGGCGTTTTCCTGCATTTCGACGCAGTCCGCACCGGCCGGCACCGGTGCGCCGGTAAAGATCCTGGCGCACGTACCCGGCGCCAAGGGCTCCGGTGCTTGCCCGGCGAATATCTTCTGACTGATCACCAATGGCTCGCCCGTCCAGTCGGCCAGACGCAGGGCGTAACCGTCCATGGCACTGTTGGGCCACGGCGGCAGATCAAGGGTCGATACCAGGTCATTGGCCAGCACACGTCCCTGGACGGCAGCCAGCGGCAATCGCTCACGCTCGTCAATGGGCGATGCCCCGGCCATTTCCAACAGGCGTGCCAACGCCACTTCGACGGGCATCAAGCTGCCCGTCTTGCCTGGCTTACCCGCGGGATTCACAGGGTGCCGCCTGTTTCAGGTGAGTGACGAAGTTGCAGGGACGGTGACGCGCATCCAATTGCTCGGCGAGTATGCCATCCCAACCGGTTCGCACCGCGTTGGTGGAACCTGGCAGGCAGCAAACCAGCGTGCCATTGGCCAGGCCTGCCAGCGCACGCGACTGGACCGTGGAGGTGCCAATATCAGCGACCGATATCTGTCGGAACAACTCGCCAAACCCGTCGACCTGCTTGTCCAGCAGGCAGCTGACCGCTTCAGGCGTACTGTCACGCCCGGTGAAACCCGTCCCCCCGGTAATCAGCACCACTTGAACCAGGTCGTCGGCGATCCAGGTGGCGACTTGCGCACGTATTTTGTACAGGTCATCTTTAAGCAGGACACGCGCCGCCAGGTGGTGGCCGGCAGCGTTCAAGCGATCGACAAAGACCTGGCCCGAGGTATCGGTTTCCAGCGTTCGGGTATCGCTGACGGTCAGCACCGCGATGTTCAGCGCAACGAAAGGTACATCGGCCTTGGCTTTCATAGGCTCGTCCAGTTGTAGGAGAAACAGCCCGGTGTTATATCACAGAGCCCTGTTTTTTTGCCCCACCGATGGAGAGGCGTCATGCCCTTGAATACTGAGTTACCGCCCTGTTCCATCCTGCTCCTGGCGGGCGGGCGTGGCCAGCGCATGGGGGGGCAGGACAAAGGGTTGCTCGTATGGCAGGGCCTGCCTCTGATTGCGCATCTGCACCAACGGACCCGGGGCTTGACCGATGACCTGATCATTTCCTGCAACCGCAATCTTGACCGCTATGCGCCCTATGCCGATCAGTTGGTACACGATGACGACAGTGATTTCCCTGGCCCTTTGGCAGGTATTCGCGCCGGGCTGAAAGCCGCACGCCACCCGCACCTGATGGTGCTGCCGTGCGATGTGCCACGCCTGGACGCCGAACTGCTGCAAACCATGCGTGAGGCAGCCCGCCAGCACCCGGAAAAACCCTTGATGTTGCGTCAGGGTGAACACTGGGAGCCGTTGCTGTGCATCATTCCTGTCGCGCTGTCGGATGAGTTCGACAAGGCCTGGAGTGCGGGCGAGCGCAGCCCTGGACGTATCATGAGCATGCTTGATGCCATTGCACTGCAGTGTCCAGAGAATGACCGGCGCCTGGCCAACCTCAATACCCCGGAGCTGTTAAGTCTGCATGCCAGCGTGCCAGAATGACCTATTCTGGAACTTGCACGCGCGCTGTACGTCTCAAGTTCAGACATCAAGAATTCATTAGCGGAGACATCTCATGACTCATCGGACCCTCGCCACTTTCATGCTTGCCTTGGGCTTGGCCACCCTCGCGGGCTGCTCCTCACCTGCAGTCATCACCTTGAATGACGGTCGCGAAATCCAGTCTGTCGACACCCCTAGATACAATGACAAGTCGGGTTTCTATGAGTTCGAACAGCTGGACGGCAAGCAAACCCGCATCAACAAGGATCAGGTTCGCACCGTCAAGGACCTGTAAGTCGCGACGCGTTCCGGATACACGACCAAGCCCGCCCAGCGCGGGCTTGTTGTTGTCTGGAGCGGCTCACCAGTCCAGGCTGATGGTGCTTTCGAACACCCGCTCCTGGCCGGTCACCGGGTCGACGAAGCGCAAGCCTTTGGCCAACAGCTTCAAAGGATTGGCGTAGTCATCCTCTGCATCTTTCAAGACGTCGGGATAGAAGGGATCATTACAGATACTCGCCCCCAACGCGGCCATGTGAACCCTCAGCTGGTGCTTTTTGCCCGTCACCGGGTACAACGCGTAGCGCCACAGATCAGCATTTTTTTCTACGACCTCGACCGCGGTTTCGGTATTGCTGATGCCTGGCCCCTCTTGCATGCGAAAAAAGGGCTGACCATCGACCAGACGGCTTTTGTGTACCAGCGGAAACGACAACGCCGGCAACGCACGGGCAATGGCTTCATAGTGCTTTTCGATGGTGCGTGTCGGAAACAGTGACTGGTACGCCGAACGGCTTTGCGGATTGGCGGAAAACAGCACCAGCCCCGCCGTATGCCGGTCGATACGGTGCAGTGGCACCAGGTGCGGATTGTCCAGGCGACGGATCAACCGACGAAGCAACGTCTGTTCGACATACTCACCCGCGGGGGTCACCGGCAGGAAATGGGGCTTGTCCGCCACCACCAGATGCTCGTCGGCATACAGGATCGTTTCCACGACCGGGATGTGCTTCTCATCAGGCACCTCGCGAAAATAATGGATTCGCAGGCCTTCCTTGTAAGCCAGGTCCACGGCAATCGCCTGGCCGTGACCGTCGAGCACGCGACCGCGGGCGATCCTGTCCAGCCATTGTTCACGCCCGATGGCGCTGAAGTGTTCGCACAGGCAATCCAGTACGGTCGCCCAACTGCCTGGTGGCAGATATAGCGTACTGGCCTGGTTCTGTGCGGCGGAAAACGATGAGGTGGACATACGAAAGCTCTGGCCGTTAATTCTGATGGCTATTATCCAACAACCGCTTGAACGGACCTAGGACAGATTCCACACGGTCCCTCTGATGTCCGTCACGCGGTCAAGGACTCGCGCAGCGCTGCCGCGTCCGTGAATTCTTTCAGCCAGCGCAACACATCGACGGCTTCCCAGCGACCAGGATCATAAAGCGCATACAGCAGGCCCTGGTAACCGACCACGTCCAACTGACGGTGATACCCCGCACGCTGGAACAGAGCCTCGATTTCGGCAAAGCAGGTATTGAAGTGCACTTTGTTGAACGGTGTTTTCCCTTCCGTCACCAGGCCATCCAGGCGTAACTCCCGTACTGCCTCGCGTACCACGTCGACCGACATCCGGTTCACGCTGGCTTTCAACTGTTCAACATTGACCATGCTGCATCCCTCTCATTTCGTAATCCCGTGCGTGCGCCTGGCGTTCCAGCCAATCAAGCCCGTCACCCACGACCCACATAGCTGACGACCCACAGCACGACCCCCCAGATCGGGGCCGGGTCGAGTTCATCAAAGGGGACCGAGGGGATAGAGGGCCGCGCAGCCTTGAGCAGCAGCCCGCCCTTGGGGTCCGCCGCCAGCAGGCGCACGCAGTAATCGTTTTCGCTGTCGAGATGGGCCACCACGTATTGATCCTGGACAGGCTGGATCGAACGATCGACGATCAGGCGGTCACCGGGATAAATACCGAACCCCAGCAAGCTGTCGTCATCAACCAGGACCGCACGCACCTGCTCGGCGCCCAGTCCCACGATCCGGTCTAGCGAGAAGTCGCAATGCGCCTGCTCTCGAGCGGCACAATGCAGGGTACTGATGCTCAGCTCACCGGAATCCGGCAGCTGCAAGCGCTGACGACTTGCGAGTATGGTGAGGGACATGACGGCCACCCGAATAACTGTATGCACATACAGTAAACGAATATTCGAGCGCGCGCCAACGCATTACAGGCAGATCACGACAAACGGAGTCCGTGTCGCAACAAAAGCGAGGGGGTCAGCGCAAAAACGCCACGACCTGCTCGGCATCGAAGGGCCAGCCCAGTTCGGCCCCCGTATCGACCCGGCGCAATACCGGAATTCGCAAGCCGTAGGCTTCAAACAACGCGTCACTGTCCGCAATGTCCACCAGTTCCACCAACAATCCGTGCTCGACCAGCGGCATCAGCTCCGCTTCGGCGAGTTCACAGAGATGGCAGCCAAGGGTGCCGAACAACTGGCATTCAGAAGGCATGAGGTACAGATCACTGAGGAATGGGTGATCATTCTAGGCCGGACATGAAAAACCGTCGAGCGCCAGCCACTTCCATGACGAGGTGAAGCCGCGCGCAGATCGGGGTGCAGAACTGCGCGCACCCGACACCCCTCAGTCCTGACTGACGGCACCAATCTTGTGGATCGACAGGTCAGCACCGTAGTACTCCTCTTCCTGGCTCAGGCGCAGACCATACAAGCGTTTGATTGCGCCATACACCACCAGCCCCCCGATCAATGCCACCACAATACCCAGCGCCGTACCGATCAACTGGCTGATCAGGCTGACACCGCCCAGCCCGCCCAACGCCGCCTGGCCGAAGATCCCGCAGGCAATGCCACCCCAGGCGCCACACAAGCCATGCAATGGCCAGACGCCCAGCACATCATCGATCTTCCATTGGTTTTGCGCGGCAATGAAACACCCGACAAACAACGCCCCGGCAATGGCACCGGTCACCAGGGCCCCCACCGGGTGCATCAGGTCCGAGCCCGCGCAGATCGCGACCAGCCCGGCCAGCGGTCCATTGTGTAGAAACCCCGGGTCGTTGCGGCCAACGATCAATGCAGCCACGGTGCCGCCGACCATGGCCATCAACGAATTGACCGCCACCAGACCGCTGACCCCCTGCAGAGTCTGGGCGCTCATCACGTTAAAGCCGAACCAGCCGACGATCAGAATCCACGAGCCCAATGCCAGGAACGGAATACTCGACGGCGCAAACGCCACCAAGCGCCCGTCACGATACCGTCCATTGCGCGGCCCGAGCAGGAGCACCGCCGCCAGTGCCAACCAGCCGCCCATGGCATGCACCACCACCGAACCTGCAAAGTCATGGAAACCGGCACCGAAGCGCTCGAGCAACCAGGCTTGCAGGCCAAAATTGCCATTCCAGACAATGCCTTCGAACAATGGATAGATGAACGCCACGATCAACGCGGTGGCGCACAACTGCGGCACGAACCGGGCTCGCTCGGCAATCCCGCCGGAGATAATGGCCGGAATGGCGGCGGCGAACGTCAGCAGAAAGAAAAACTTCACCAGCCCATAACCGTGATCGACACTGATCACCGAGGCCGGGTGCATGAAATGGACGCCATATGAGATCCAGTAGCCTATAAAGAAGTAAGCCAGGGTCGAGATGGCAAAGTCGCTGAGAATTTTCGACAAGGCATTGACCTGATTCTTTTGACGAACCGTACCGACTTCCAGGAAGGCGAAACCGGCATGCATCGCCAAGACCATGACCGCGCCGATCAGGATGAAGAGCGTGTTGGAACCGTGGACCAGACTGTCCACTGCACTTTGCAGATTTTCCATGGGGTTGGCAGACCTTCAATCCGGGAAAAGCACCAAAGCAGTTCGCCAGGTCTTTTTGCGCACCAAGTTGACACCTCCCCTGGCATCAACTCACCTTACGGCGAACCGTTTTGGCGCAAAAAAACCGGCGGGGTCAATCCTTGCCTGGATGTTTCCGCTGATTACTATTATTTAGGTTAAGGTTTTCTCGAAGCACGCCCGTTTTCAGTACAACAGCACCGATTGACGCACCACGACATAGCAAAAGCTGTACCAGCCATTTGCACTGAACCTTCGCGAACGGCTCATACTCGAACACTTCACACGCCACTTATGGAGATCACCATGGTCAGCAAAACGGAAAAGACTGCTCAAGAAATCCTGATGGAAGATTTTCAGACACTGGTCAGTGACACCGAACGGCTGCTGGAACACACCGCGACACTGGCCGGTGATCAAGCCGACGAACTGCGCGGTCAGATTCACGAAAGCCTGTTGCGCGCCCGCGAGACCCTGAAACTGACCCAGGACTCCCTGAGCGAGCACAGCAAGGCCGCTGTCTCTGCGACAGAAGAATATGTCCAGGCCAACCCCTGGCAGTCGGTGGGCATCGCGGCTGGCGTAGGCTTCCTGATTGGCCTGCTGGCGACTCGGCGCTGATATGGCGATCGGTGAATCCGGTTCGCCGGAAACGGACTCCGGCTCCTCATCGCGGCGCCTGGGCGCCGCGTTCCTTGGGTTGCTGCACAGTCATGTCGAGTTGTTCGGCATCGAGTTGCAAGAGCAAAAGGCGCGTACGGTCAGCCTGTTGCTGTTCGCCGGCCTTGCGCTGGTGTTCGCCCTGCTGTTGCTGGTGGGTCTTTCGGCACTGGTGTTGATTGTGTTTTGGGACACCTATCGCCTGCCGGCCATCGTTGGCCTGTGCGTGTTCTATGCGCTCGCGGCCCTGTTCTGCGGCATGCGCCTGAAAGCTGCGGTCTACGACGAGTCGTCGCCGTTCCACGCCACCCTCGAAGAGCTGAACAACGACAGGGAGCGCCTGCTGCCATGAGCCTGCCCGAGATCCCCAAGAACAGCTCGCGGCAAGAAATGCGCAAGGCCCTGATCCGCTTGCGCATGGAAATGCATCGCCAGGAAATACGTCATGAGTCCCGGCAATTGCTGCAACCCTTGCAGCGAATACGCGGCATGTCGCAAACCCTGCAGGAGGGCCTGGGCATCAAGCACGCGCCACTCTGGGGAGTGGCCGCCGTGACCTTGCTGGGTTTTCTCACCGGCAAGGGCGCCAAGGGTGGAGGCCTGCGCAATGTCTCCCGATGGGTCCGCCTGGGCACCTCACTGTTGCCGCTGATCAAGCTGGTGATGCAAGGCACCTCACGCAAAGACTAGTCCGCTGTCACTGGCTGTAGCGTTGCCGGGCTCGAATCTCTTTATCGAGAGGTTCGATGCCACCTGCCCGTTCACCGAGTATCGATACCGACGGGCTCGGGTTCCGCTTGCAGCCGGCGGCACGAACCGGGAAGCTAGGGTCTGTTGACGTTTGGTCGCGGCCGCCACCAAACGTCAACAGACCCTATCGCATCAGTCACCCTACGGAGAGCCCGGCCTTGGATTGGCATACCCTGCTTAATCGTGAACGCCTCGGGAAGCCGGTGCACAGCCCGGAAGAACTCGGCCGCAGCCCGTTCCACAAAGACCACGATCGGGTCATTTTCTCCGGTGCTTTCCGGCGACTGGGGCGCAAGACCCAGGTTCACCCGGTCACCAGCAACGACCATATCCATACCCGCCTGACCCATTCGCTGGAAGTCAGTTGCGTTGGGCGCTCCCTGGGCATGCGCGTCGGTGAAACCATCCGCGGCGCCCTGCCCGACTGGTGCGAGCCCAGCGACCTGGGGATGGTGGTGCAATCTGCCTGCCTGGCTCACGACATCGGCAACCCCCCCTTTGGTCATTCCGGCGAAGATGCTATCCGGTACTGGTTCCAACAAGCCGCAGGCAGGGGCTGGCTGGATGCCATGAGCGAAGTCGAACGGGATGACTTCCTCAACTTCGAGGGTAATGCCCAGGGCTTTCGGGTCCTCACACAACTGGAATACCACCAGTTCGATGGCGGCACCCGGCTAACCTACGCGACACTGGGCACCTACCTGAAGTACCCCTGGACAGCACGCCACGCCGACTCGCTGGGTTACAAGAAGCACAAGTTCGGCTGCTACCAGAGCGAGCTGCCACTGCTGGAGCAAATTGCCCAGAAACTGGGCCTGCCTCAACTCGACGAACAACGCTGGGCCAGGCACCCGCTAGTCTACCTGATGGAGGCCGCGGATGACATTTGCTATGCCTTGATCGATCTGGAAGACGGCCTGGAAATGGAGTTGCTGGAGTACGCCGAAGTGGAGGCGCTGTTGCTCGGCCTGGTTGGTGATGACTTGCCGGAAACCTACCGCCTGCTGGGTGCCAACGACTCGCGCCGACGCAAACTGGCGATCCTGCGTGGCAAGGCCATCGAACACCTGACGAACGCAGCGGCGCGCGCATTCGTCGAGCAACAGGACGCCCTGCTGGCGGGCACCTTGCAAGGTGATCTGGTGGAACACATGCACGGCCCGGCCAAGCGTTGCGTGCTGAATGCCAAGGACATGGCGCGTAAAAAAATCTTCCAGGACAAACGCAAGACCCTGCATGAAATCGGCGCGTATACGACCCTGGAGATTCTGTTGAACGGTTTTTGCGGGGCCGCGCTGGAGCAGCATGGCGGTCGTACGGCCTCATTCAAGAATCGTCGCATTCTCGACCTGCTCGGCAACAACGCTCCCGACCCGCACGGCCCTTTGCACGCATCGTTTTTACGCATGATCGACTTCATTGCCGGCATGACCGACAGCTACGCCAGCGAAATGGCCCTGGAAATGACCGGACGTTCCCGCCACCCTTGAGCCCCAAGGTTCAGTCGCGCCCAGTCATCTGGCGTGCGACTGAACACCGCTCCAGCGTTCAACAGAATGAGCGAACCGCCCTACATCTTACGTCGAGTAAACTTACTGTTTACTCTCTAAACACCACTCAATTATTCCATACTGAAACAACAGAGTGATGCCCTGCAACAGATAGATATCCGGCAACAAAAAAACATTAGCACCAAATTAAACAATCCCCCACTGTCCTTCACCTGAAGTTGGCGATTTTGCATGGTAAGCTAAATGTTCTCATACAATTTTCGCATCATGCTGGTGGAGGATCACCCCTTTCAACTCAAGGCAACCCAATACTTGCTTGAAAGTTACGGCTTCACCCATATCACGACCGCAGACAGTGCCGACACCGCATTAAAAGCGATGAACCGGGAGCATAAACCCTTCGAGATATTGCTGTGCGACCAATGCCTGCCAGACCTTCCAGGTCTCGACTTGATTGCTATCGCCAACCATCAGGGCCTGATTCAACAGGCCATTATCCTGAGCAGCCTAGATACAATCGAACTGGACAGGCTGAAAAAACAGGCCCGCGAGCAACACCTGCCTTTATTGGGGTTACTGCCAAAACCACTGACACAAGCCGAGCTGATTTATTTATTGACGCTGCATTACGCCAACATCAACCTCCCATGATAATCATTTCGCAGAACATCAAGACATATAGACAACACCATCACTCATTCACCAACATCGGCCATTAGCGAACAAAGCAAGCACGCCTCCAACCTTGATTACATTCGTTAATACATTATCTAAACACCCTCCCTCACCCACAACCACCTAGTTGACATGTAATCCTCTGCCCTTTCTATTGTAGGACTAGTCTTATATTGCGCCCCCAGCCCCGTCCGTTCATACGTCGATTCCCATATCTGAGCTAAGGTGCTCGCTTTATTTGTGCACGTATGGGATTTGATTATGAACTCAGTTTTTATTGTCGACGATCACCCCGTCATTCGCCTTGCATTGCGTATGTTGCTAGAGCACGAAGACTACAAAGTAGTAGGTGAAGCCGACAACGGGGTCGATGCGATGCAGATGGTTCGCGAATGCATGCCTGACCTGATCATCCTGGACATCAGCATTCCCAAACTTGACGGGCTGGAAATCCTATCCCGTTTCAACGCCATGAGCACCCGCCCGAAAACACTGGTATTGACGGCTCAAACGCCAACTCTTTTTGCCATCCGCTGCATGGGGTCCGGTGCGTCAGGCTATGTCTGCAAACAGGAAGGTCTCAGCGAACTGCTCAGCGCCATCAAAGCCGTGTTGTCCGGTTACAACTATTTTCCCAGCCAGGCATTGAACCCGTCTCGCGACGACGAAGCACTCTGCGCGGAACTGGACTTGTTCAAGTCCGTCAATGATCGCGAACTGATGGTGATGCAATTGTTCGCCCAGGGTCGCACCAATAAGGAAATCGCCAAGGGCATGTTTCTCAGCAACAAGACTGTCAGCACCTACAAGAAAAGACTCATGCAGAAACTCAAGGCCAAGTCCCTGGTAGAACTTATCGAGATGGCAAAACGTAACGCTTTAGTGTGAGAGACAGGATGCCAAGGTGTCTAAAGGACTATTTATTGTATTTGAGCGCAGGTTTATACCTGAATGCCTCAGTGTCCATCGCCGAACCCGGAGTCGAACATTACACATTGCTCAGTCGTTCAACCGCAAGCCACATGGCCATCCAACTGGATGAACCGCAACGGCAGTGGATACTCAACCAACGCGAACTGGTCCTGGGCAGCTCGGCCCCCGACTACCCCCCTTTTGACTTGACGATCAGCGGCCACGAATACGAGGGTTTTACCGCCGACTATGCCGGTATCCTGTCCGCCTCCCTGGGGTTGCCCATCAAGGTCCGTCGCTACCCATCCCGCGAAGCTGCCATCCAGGCACTTGAAAATGGCGAGGTCGACCTGCTCGGAACGGCCAATGGCTTCGAGGCCCGGTACTCGAATATCGCACTCTCCACCCCCTATGCCATCGACCAACCCGTCCTGGTGACCCGGGAAAGCGAGAGTCGTTCGTTGACCGAGGGCCTGGCCGGCCTGCGCTTGAGCATGGTCTATCACTACCTGCCACCGGAAGAGGTAAAGGCGCTCTACCCCAAGGCGATCATCACCCCCTATCCGTCCTATCTGAACGCAATCAATGCGGTTGCCTTCGACCAGGCCGATGTCTTTCTGGGTGACACCATTTCAACCCACTACATGATCAACAAGGGCTACCTGAAGAATGTGCGAATGGCCAACTTCGGAAAACACGAGGCCTATGGCTTCAGCTTTGCCGTTCGCAAGGACAATCAGAACCTGCTGCACATCATCAACACCGTGCTCAAGGCGGTGCCCGCGGGCGAACGGCAAAACATCGCCAAGCGCTGGAGCGCCGGCAGCGACATTCTTCTGACTGACCACAAACTGCAACTGACCCGCCGCGAAGAACGCTGGCTGGCGCAAAATCCGGTGGTCCGCGTGGCCGTCAACGATGCCTTCGCCCCGCTGACGTTCTTTGACACCGATGAAACATTCAGAGGGATTACCGCCGACCTGCTCGAACTGATCAGGCTGCGCACCGGCTTGCGCTTCGAGATTCAGCGCAGCCAAAGCGACAGCGAGATGATCAAGCAGGTTCAAGAGAATCGGGTCGACCTGATAGCCGCCCTGCTTCCCAATACCGAGCGTGAAGCCCTGCTGAGCTTCACTCGGCCCTATCTTGAGAATTCATTTGTCTTGCTGACCCGAAAAAGCGGCTCCAGCCCGACCAGCCTGGAGCAACTGGCAGGCAAAAGCCTCGCCATCACCCAAGGCAATCCGTTGCGCGACGACCTGCTCCGCGAGCACCCAACCATTCATCTGATTGAAACACCTGACACCTTCAGCACGGTAGAGCTACTTGCCAAGGGTCAGGTAGAGGGCGCGGTCAATTCGTTGGTGATTGCCAACTACTTCGTCGACTCGCAAGTGTTCGAGGACCGGCTGCAGATCAGCGCGACAATTGGCACTCGACAGGCCGCGTTTTCCCTGGCGACCGCGCGCGACGCCCCCGAACTGAGCGCCATCCTCGACAAAGCCCTGTTGAGCATCGCGCCAGATGAACTGGGGATAATCAACAGTCGCTGGCGTGGCTACACGGGAACCTCCGGCAGCACCTGGCGCACCTACCAGCGCTTGCTGTATCAACTGGTCATCGGCGGCAGCGTGCTGCTACTGACGTTGCTGGCCTGGAATGCCCATATGCGCAGGCAGATCAAGCAGCGTCAAAAGGCGGAGCGTGCACTCAGCGACCAGTTCGAATTCATGCAGACACTGGTCAACGGGACACCTCACCCCATCTATGTACGTGACCGCCAGGGGCTGCTGAAAAGTTGCAACGACAGCTATCTGCAAGCCTTCAGCGCCAGACGCGAGGACGTGATCGGCAAAGACGTGAT
This sequence comes from Pseudomonas sp. Irchel s3h17, assembly GCF_900187505.1. GTDB lineage: Bacteria > Pseudomonadota > Gammaproteobacteria > Pseudomonadales > Pseudomonadaceae > Aquipseudomonas. The sequence continues at coordinate 64,903 of NZ_FYDL01000005.1, read as the reverse complement.
GCAAGGTGCCATGAGCAATGGATTTGAAGCCAGGCAATACCACGCTGATTATCAACGCGTGGTGACCGAAGGCATTCCGCTGATTCTTGATCGCCCCCTGCACATCGGTCAGCAAAAGCTGACGATCTACCACTGGATTCTTCCCTACCGGGATTCGACGGGCGACGTCCAGGGAATCATTGGTGGATGGATCGATATCAGCGAACGACGGCAGCTTTTTGATGAACTCAGGTCTGCCAAGGAACAGGCTGATGAGGCCAATCGCGCCAAGAGCACATTCCTCGCCACCATGAGCCATGAAATCCGCACGCCGATGAACGCGGTGATCGGCATGCTCGAACTGACCCTCAGGCGCGCCGATCAGAACCACCTTGATCGTCCGGCCATCGAAGTGGCCTACAACTCGGCCAAGGACATGCTCGAACTCATTGGCGACATCCTCGACATCGCCCGAATCGAGTCCGGTCGCCTGAGCCTCACCCCCGAACGGGTGAACCTTGGCGAGACCATGGACGCGGTCGTGCGAGTCTTTGACGGCCTCGCACGACAAAAGAACCTCAGCCTGATCCTGGTGTTTCCCGATGCGGACGAACTGCCCGACGTCATGACGGATCCGCTGCGTCTCAAACAGATACTGTCCAACCTGATCAGTAATGCGATCAAGTTTACCGAGCAAGGCGAAGTCACCATCAAGGCCCACCTGCAACCCGCGCCGCAGTCCGATCGAAGGCTCATGGAGCTATGGGTCTGTGACAGCGGAATCGGCATCAGCGAGGACGATCAGCGTCGGCTGTTCGAGCCCTTCGCCCAGGTGGACCACACCGGGCACCGGGCCAGAAGCGGTGCAGGCCTGGGCCTGGTGATCTGCCGCGGCCTGTGTGAAATGATGGGCGGCACCTTGCAGTTGACCAGTGAACCGGGCGCTGGCACACAGGTCCGGGTGTGCTTGCCGATGACCGCACTGCCTGGCGCAGTCGCCCGGGACACCCCGCAACCGGTGATCACCAGGACCGCAACCCTCTTGAACGTGCTGGTGGTCGACGACCATCCCGCCAATCGATTACTGATGTGCCAGCAACTCGACTTCCTGGGGCATCGATGGGCCACGGCCAACAACGGTGAAGAAGCTTTTCGGAGCTGGAAAGAGGGCCATTTCGATCTGGTGATTGCAGACTGCAACATGCCCCTGATGAACGGCTACGAGCTCACCCATGCCATCCGTGCCCACGAGCAGGAAGAGCAGCGCCCACGTTGCGCGGTGCTGGGGTTCACCGCCAATGCCCAGCCAGAGGAAAAACAGCGATGCCTGCAGGCGGGCATGAATGATTGCCTGTTCAAACCCATCGGCCTGACGACGCTGAGTCAACGCCTGGAAGCACTGGAGCCCATCAGCAAGGACCAGGTCTTCAGCCTGGACGGTCTGCAATTACTCACAGGAGGTGACCCCCAGCGTGCGCATCTACTACTCGCCGAACTGCTCAACAGCAACCGCCTCGACCTGCAGGAGCTACTTGCTCTGCCACCTGCGAGCGGGCGGCAAGCCTTCATTGATGTCGCACACAAAATCAAAGGGGCGGCGCGCATCATCCAGGCGTCCCCCCTGATAGACAGCTGCGAGGCACTCGAACGCATGTGCCACGAGAACTTCTCTCAGGACGGGCTCCAAACCCACAAAAACCGGATGCGGTGCGCCATCCTTGAGCTGGAGCAGGCCCTGCAACGACAGCTCAGCCTGCAAGCCACTTCTCGAGTCGAGGCTCCCGACCTGACACCGACCCGATGAGCCAGAGCGCCGCCGGGCCTGCGAACAACCGGCCCCTGCTTGCCAGGTTGTTCGCCCCCCCTGGTTTGCTCGGTGGCCCCGCGGCTCAAGGCAGATTGGCCGGCATTTACTATGCTTGCGTGCTCAGCAGTGTGTAATGACCATGGAGAGACACCGCGATGCCCAGCCCACTGCGCCCGGAGAAACGCCGATTTCCACTGCACGTGCATATCAGCGTGATGTTCACTTTGCTTCTGCTGTTCACGGGCATTGTGCTGGGTATTTTCAACTATGGGCAAACCACGCAGATCATCCTCTCCAGCAGCGAAAAACTGTTCAACCGGATAGAGCAGGACGTTCGGCATGACCTGCACACGACTTACCGTCCCATTCGTCGCCTGCTGAACCTGTTGGTACAAAACCCCGCGATACAGGCGACGGACCTGGAGCAGCGACTCGCGCTGCTCAGGCCCTTCAGCCAGTCACTGGATGACAATACCGAACTGGCATCACTCTATGCAGGCTACGCTGACGGTGACTTTTTCATGGTCCGCCCGCTGCGCAGCGAAGCCCTGAAACAGACCCTCAACGCACCTGAAACTGCCGCCTTTCAAGTCTGGAGCATCGACCGTGACAGTCTCACTGGACACACCCGCTCCCAGTCCCTGTTCTACGACCCGTCACTGACCCTGATCGAGCGCCGGGACAACCCACAGGAAACCTACGACCCACGCACTCGCGCCTGGTTCAACAGTGCAAACGCAACCCAGGAGCAAATCACCACCGAGCCATACATTTTCTTTTCGACCCACAATATCGGTACGACCCTGGCCCGACGCAGCGGCGCCAACGCCGTGATAGGTGCCGACCTGACACTGGCCCAGCTGTCTGCGACCCTGGCCAGGCACCAGGTAACGCCCGGCACCGAAATCGTCCTGTTTGATGGTGATGGCAATGCCGTCGCCTACCCTGACAGCAATAAACTGATCATCAACGATCAGAAGGCGCACCTGGCCAAGGTCAAGGACCTGAGCCCGGCGCTGGACGCCCTGTTCAAGAACACCAGCAGCGGTCAACGGCTGGAGGTGGCCAGCCGTGAATGGATCTTTGCCCGCAGTAGCATTGCCGAGGGTGGCCCGCGAGGCTTGCAACTGGCCCTGATGGTTCCCGAAGACGAGTTGCTGGTGGACGCCTATCGAATGCGCTGGCAAGGCGCGTTGATTACCCTGGCCACCTTGCTGCTCTGCGTACCGCTGGGCTGGCTGACCTCAAGAATACTGGTCAAACCCTTGCGCGCACTGGTACAGGAAGCCGATGCCATCCGCAGCTTCGACTTCAACTACCCGGTCACTCGGCGCTCCCCCGTGCTGGAGGTCGACCAGCTCAGCGTATCGATGGCACGCATGAAAGACACGCTGGCCAGCTTTTTCGAAATCACCGACAGCCTGTCTGCGGAAACCCGCTTCGAACCCCTCTTGCAACGGGTGCTCTTCGAAACGGTGAAGATCGGCCAGGCGCAAGCTGGCCTGATCTATCTGCGTGAACACGATGGAAACCGCCTCGAACCCCACGGGTTGATCATCGAGGATCAGCCCCAGGCACTCTCGGCCTTCAACATCAGCGGCTTTGACCCTGACGACACCCAGCACCCTGCCTGGTTCCGGCAACTGCTGAGCCAGGACTCACTGGTGACCGTGCTCGGGTTCGAACAGGCCGCCGACCTGCAAGCGGTGTTGCTCGCCATGAATTGCCCGAGCGCTCACCTGATTGGCATTCGCCTGCACAATCGTCATAACGAAACCGTCGGCGCACTGGTCCTGCTGCTCACCGACACGGGCGCACACGCGGACCTGGAGAAGCTTCGACCAGACCGGATTGCATTCATCCAGGCGGTCTCGGGCGCCGCTGCCATCAGTATCGAAAGCCAGCGTCTGCAGGCCAGGCAACAACAGCTGCTGGACGCCTTCATCAAGCTGCTGGCCGGCGCGATTGACGCCAAGAGCCCCTACACCGGAGGTCACTGCCAACGCGTCCCCGCACTGACGTTGATGCTCGCCAAGGCCGCCGCCGCGAGCCAGGCCCCGGAGTTCATGGCCTACCAGCCTACCGATGACGAATGGGAAACCCTGCATATCGCCGCCTGGTTACACGACTGCGGCAAAGTCACCACCCCCGAATACGTGGTCGACAAAGCCACCAAGCTGGAAACCCTCAACGACCGCATCCATGAGATCCGCACGCGCTTCGAAGTCCTCAAGCGCGATGCCTGGATCGACTACTGGCATGCGCTTGCCCTGGGCGGGCACGAGCCGCACCTGAGTGAACTACGTGATACCAGGCTGGCCGCCCTCGATGACGATTTCGCCTTCATCGCTCGCTGCAACCTGGGGGGCGAAACCATGGCCGATGCAGACCTGCAACGACTGCACGGCATCGCCCAGCGAACCTGGACCCGGACACTGGATGACCGACTGGGTGTTTCCTGGGAAGAGAACCGCCGCCAGGCACGCACCCCGGCCCCTGGACTCCCCGTCAGCGAGTCGCTGCTGGCGGATCGACCCGAGCATCTGTTCGAACGCAACGACGCCGAACTGATACCGGAAGACAACCCCTGGGGGTTCAAACTCGACGTACCACCGTACAAATACAATCGCGGTGAGCTGTACAACCTGAGCATCTCCAAAGGCACCCTGACCCGCGAAGAACGCTACATCATCAATCATCACATCGTGCAGACGATCCTGATGCTCAGCCACCTGCCCTTTCCCGGGCACCTGAGTAACGTGGTGGAAATTGCCGGTGGGCACCACGAAAAAATGGATGGCACCGGCTATCCGCGCAAATTCAAGCGCGAAGAAATGAGCCTGCCTGCACGAATGATGGCCATTGCCGACATCTTCGAGGCACTGACCGCGGCGGATCGCCCCTACAAGAAGGCCAAGCCCCTGAGTGAGGCCCTGGCCATCATGGCCTTCATGTGCCGTGATGCACATATCGACCCGCAGTTGTTTGCGCTGTTCGTCAACGAAAAGATCTACCAGCAATACGCCGACAAATTCCTCGAGCCCCAGCAAATCGATGCCGTGGACTCGGCAACCCTGCTCGCCAAGGCAGGGCTGGCCAGTTGATCAGCAGTCGGTCAAGCGCAGGAAAATGGCCGCCAGCCGTTCAATGCCGGCCTGATCATCGACGCTGAAGCGGGCAAGGGATGGGCTGTCCAGGTCCAGCACGCCGATCAGGCGACCGTCCTTGACCAGCGGCACCACCAATTCGCTGTTCGAGGCGCTGTCGCAGGCGATATGCCCGGCGAACGCGTGCACATCCTCGACCCTTTGCGTGGTCAGGGTGGCCGCTGCCGCACCGCAAACACCACGACCAAACGGAATCCGCACGCAGGCGATCTGCCCCTGGAACGGCCCCAGGACCAGTTCTTCATTGCGGTTGAGGTAGAACCCGGCCCAATTCAGATCATCGAGCTGGTTGAACAGAAACGCCGAAAACTGCGCGGCATTGGCGATAAAGTCACGCTCATCCGCCAGCAACGATTCCAGTTGCGCACACAGCAGGCCATAGCCCTCCAGGCCCGCGCCAGTGCCTTGCAAATCGATCATGCCTTGTGCTCCAACAATTTGAGTCCTACCCAATACCGGGCAAACTGATACGCGCAACGGCCGTTGCGATTACCGCGCCCCGTGGCCCAGCGCACCGCAAGGATGTCGAGCTGTTCATCACGCTGCCACTCAAGGCCGGCCTTGGCTGCCAGTTGCCCCACCCAATGCTCGACCACATCGAGAAAGTGTTCCTGGGTGAAGGGATAAAACGACAACCACAAGCCAAATCGGTCTGACAGCGCGATCTTGTCCTCCACCGCCTCATTGGGGTGCAGTTCACCGTCGACCCTTTTCCAGTTCTCGTTATCGCTCTCTTTTTCCGGCACCAGGTGGCGGCGATTGGAGGTGGCATACAGCAGCACGTTGTCCGGCGCCTGCTCCAACGAGCCGTCGAGGACGCTTTTGAGCACCCGGTAATCGCCCTCGCCCGCCTCGAACGACAGGTCATCGCAAAACAGCACGAAGCGCTGAGGCAACCTGGCAATCTGTTCGACCACCCGGGGCAGGTCCGTCAGGTGATCGCGCTCGATCTCGATCAGGCGCAGACCGCCCTTGGCGTGCTCGGCCAACAACGCCCGCACCAGCGACGATTTGCCGGTGCCTCGCGCCCCCCAGAGCAGTGCATGGTTGGCAGGCATGCCATCGAGAAATTGCCGGGTGTTGCGGTTCAACTGCTCCAACTGTTTGTCCACACCGATCAGGTCGGACAAACGCATATCCAGGCTGACCTCGAGCGGCAATAGAAAACCGCTGCGCCCTTCACGTTGCCAGCGCGCGGCCAGGCACTGCGTCCAGTCGATGGCGGTGCGCTGCGCAGGCAGCAGAGGCTCGATACGAGCCAGGACCGCATCGGCGCGTTCAAGAAAGGCATTCAATCGAGAGTCCACGACTTCTCCTCAGGCTCGTTCACAGTAATGATGGGGACAGCACGGTAAAAACAGCGCGCAATGTCGGGCCGTTGGGGATAATGGCGCACCCGACAGACAGCCCGAAACCCGGTAATGATCAGCTATGCTTCGCCCAGAAGGGAAACGAAAGTGGTTCAGCACCCCATGGACATCAAATTCACCAACCGCCTGTCTTACAAGCAAGCCAGGCTTACCGTGCTGGTCGGTTTCATTCTCGGCATGCTGCTGAGCCTGCTGCAAATAGGCATCGATTATGCCAGTGAAGACGCCTCCATCAATCGGGAAATCCTGTCGCTGCTGGAAATCAGCCATAGCCCCGCCTCACGGATCGCCTACAACATCGATGCCGAACTGGCTCAGGAGCTGACGCTCGGCCTGTTGCGTTCGCCGGCCGTGATCGGTGCGCAACTGATAGACAACAACAATACCGTGCTGGCCAACGTAGAGCGACCGCGCTCACAAAACGCCTACCGGGTGATCAGCGACTTCCTGTTTGGCGCCAATCGCCAATTCAAGGAACGCCTGTTCCTCGAACACTTGCCCAACGAATCCCTGGGCACCCTGCTACTGGAGGTCGACACTTACACCTTCGGCACCCGCTTTCTGAATCGAGCTGGAGTCACCTTGCTCAACGGTTTTTTCCGTAGCCTGATACTCAGCGGGATTCTCCTGGCATTGTTCTACGTCATGCTCACCCAGCCGCTGGTCCGGGTCATTCGCGAGCTGAGCCTGCGAGATCCACGCAGCGCGGACCAGCCGCCGCTGGACTGTCCCGCAGACCATGAAAATGACGAAATCGGCGTACTGGTCAAGGTCGCCAACCAACACATCGAGACCATGGCCATTGAAATCCAGCAGCGACGCGCCGCGGAAAACCGGCTGACCGACTACCTCGGCCAGCTGGAGCATATCGTCTCGTCGCGTACCTCCGAGCTGAAAGCCATCAACACTCGCCTGACGTCGACCAATGGGGAACTGGAAGTCGCGCGACAGACCGCGCTGGACATGGCTCAGGCACGCTCGGATTTTCTCGCCAACATGAGCCATGAAATCCGCACACCGCTCAATGGCCTGCTGGGAATGATCGCGCTGTCACTGGACAGCCCATTGAATGCCGAACAACGCCAGCAACTGTCGATTGCCCACGACTCCGGCAAAGTACTGGTGGAACTGCTGAACGACATCCTGGACTTGTCGAAATTCGATGCCGGACAACTGGAACTCGAGCATATTCCCTTCGACCTCGGCTCACTGATCGAAGACACGGCCAACCTGTTGTCACAGAATGCGGCACCCAGCGTCGAGCTGACATGCCTGATCGATCCGCAGTTTCCCTCCCTGGTGCTGGGCGATCCGACGCGGGTTCGCCAGATCGTCAGCAACCTGCTGTCGAACGCCCTCAAGTTCACGCGCTTCGGACGGGTGGATGTGCGCTTGAGCACCCTTGAGGATGGCGTGCGAATCGAAGTGTGCGATACCGGCATCGGTATCGCGCAGGAGGCCCAGGTCAAGATTTTCCAACCCTTTACCCAGGCCGGTGCCGGTATCACCCGTCAGTTCGGTGGCACCGGGCTGGGATTGGCCCTGACTTTCAACCTGTGCAATGCCATGCAGGGTCGTCTGAGCATCAGCTCGGAGTCCGGGTTCGGCAGCCAGTTCTGTGCCGACCTTCCGCTCCCCACACACGCTCCCGCCACCCCTCACGCCCCACTGACAGGCAAGGTCCTGGCCATTACATCGGCCGGCAGCGGCCTGGCCGAATTGCTGCGCAACCTGCTTCCCGGCTGGGGTCTTGCCTATGAACAGCGCACGATTGACGATCCATTGACCCGCTACAATCCCGATCTGTTGATCACCGATTGCCCCGAGTGCCTGTTTCGCTTCCGACCGGCGTTCGATGCGCCCATCCTGCTGGTCACCGCCTACGGCAATTTCATGCCTGGCGAGGAAACCGCCTCCCTGGCCCCCCTGCAACAACTGGCTCGCCCCCTGGCTCGCAAAGCGCTCTACCACACACTGCGCCGCGCCCTGCAAGCTGACACGTCCTTGGTCAGCGACTCGCCGACACAAGGCCTTTCACCCCGGCAGCGGGCGCGAATCCTGTTGGTGGAGGACAACCCGGTCAATCAGCTCGTGGCCAAAGGCATGCTCAGCAAGCTGGGCAGCGACGTGACGGTCGCCGCCCACGGGGCCGAAGCCCTCGATCAGCTGGAACTGAGCCGCTTCGACCTGGTGCTGATGGACTGCAACATGCCCGTGATGGACGGCTATGAAGCCAGCCGGCACATCCGCCGCAGCGGTCGCTGGCCGGACCTGCCGATCGTCGCCCTGACCGCCAACGCCATGCCCGAGGAACGTGAACGCTGTCGGGCGGCGGGCATGAACGACTACCTGGCCAAGCCCTTTCGTCGTGAAGAACTGGCCGCCCTGCTGGACCTGTGGGCACCCGCTACGAAAACGCCTTGATCTGCCCCAGCAACTGATCAAGGCCTGCACGCAACTCACTCAAGCGCTGCAGGTCGACGCCGCTGTCGCACAACAGCCGCGCCTTGAGTGGCCCGACCTGCTCACGCAGGGAAACACCGGCCTGCGACAGACTCAAGTGCACCTCGCGCTCATCGCGCGCCGAGCGCTGGCGCTGGACCAACTGCATCTGCTCCAGTCGCTTGAGCAACGGCGTCAGCGTCCCGGAGTCCAGCGACAAACGTTCGCCCAGGGCCTTGACGGTTGGCTGTTCGGGGGCGCACTGCTGCCACTCCCACAACACCAGCATCACCAGGTATTGCGGGTAGGTCAGCCCCAGTTGATCGAGCATCGGCTTGTAGCCACGGATCACCGCCCGCGACGCGGCGTACAGCTTGAAGCAGAGCTGGCTGTCGAGCCCCAGCGAATCGGCTGACAGGTCGTTCATTTGAGCAGGGCTTCAATCTCGCGGGTCAGATCCTGCGGCTTGGTCGCGGGGGCGAAGCGCTTGACCAGCTTGCCGTCCTGGCCGATCAGGAACTTGGTGAAGTTCCATTTGATCCCCTGAGAACCCAGCACACCCGGTGCGCGTTTCTTCAGCTGAACAAACAACGGATGGGCATCACTGCCATTGACGTCGATCTTTTTGAACAGCGGAAAACTCACACCAAAGTTCAACTCACAGAACTCGGCAATGGCCCCCTCATCGCCCGGCTCCTGCTTGCCGAACTGATTGCACGGAAAGCCAAGCACCACCAGCCCCTGGTCCTTGTAGGTCTGCCACAACGCCTCCAGACCTTTGTATTGCGGGGTGAAACCGCACTCGCTGGCGGTATTGACCACCAATACCGCTTTGCCGGCGTAGTCGGCCAGGGTCTTTTGCTCACCGTTGATGGTGGTGCACGGAATGTTCAGCAGTTTGTCACTCATGGCGCGGCGCTCCTTGATCCAAAGGTTGGACAAGAGACAAACATAGCGAGCAATTAGATTGCGTGCAATTTAATTGCCTGAATACCGACCAACTGCACCGGGCGCGCCAGCGAAGGCGCGCATGACATTACCTTCGACGACGATGGATCACCGTCCAGCGCCGCCCATGCTACTGGCGAGGCACCAGGTCCAGGCACACTGAATTGATGCAGTAGCGCAAGCCGGTCGGCGGCGGGCCATCCGGGAACACGTGCCCCAGGTGCGCATCACATTTGGCGCACACCACTTCGGTGCGGATCATGCCGTGGCTGACGTCGCGGATCTCGACCATCGCGCTCGCGCCGATCGGCTGGTAAAAACTCGGCCAGCCGCAACCGGAGTCGAACTTGGCCTTCGCGTCGAACAACGGCTCGTTGCAACAGATGCAATGGTAAACACCGTCGGTTTTAGTGCCGTTGTACTTGCCCGAGAACGGTCGTTCGGTGCCCTTCAGACGGCAAACGTTGTACTGGTCCGGGTCGAGCATCGCACGCCATTCGTCCAGGGTTTTTTCCAGCTTTTCCATCGTTACACCTCGGCATTTGAAAAAGCCCGATCTGTACCTTTTCCACGGATCGGGTGGCACGTATGATTGCGCCTCATTTGACGCCAGTCTGGCAGCCGCGTTACACGCACTCAAACGGATTTTGCTGTTCGCAACCCGGGTGCCAGGCTGGTGTGAGAACGCAGGATTCCCAGTACGGTAGTTCATACGACGTCTGGATCGTTCATTTTCGGGAACACATCGCCATGCAGGTCAGCAAATCGAACAAGCTCGCCAACGTCTGTTATGACATTCGCGGCCCAGTGCTCAAGCACGCCAAACGCCTGGAAGAGGAAGGCCATCGCATCCTCAAGCTGAACATCGGCAACCCGGCACCCTTTGGTTTCGAAGCACCCGATGAAATCCTCCAGGACGTGATCCGCAACCTGCCGACCGCCCAGGGCTACAGCGACTCCAAAGGCCTGTTCAGTGCGCGCAAGGCCGTCATGCAGTACTACCAGCAGAAGCAGGTCGAAGGTGTCGGCATCGAAGACATCTACCTGGGCAACGGCGTTTCCGAACTGATCGTGATGTCGATGCAGGCCCTGCTCAACAACGGTGACGAAGTGCTGGTCCCGGCACCGGACTACCCACTGTGGACCGCCGCCGTCAGCCTGTCGGGCGGTAATCCGGTGCATTACCTGTGCGACGAGCAAGCCAACTGGTTCCCGGACCTGGCCGACATCAAGGCCAAGATCACCCCCAATACCAAAGCGCTGGTGATCATCAACCCGAACAACCCGACTGGCGCGGTGTATTCCCGCGAAGTCCTGCTGGGCATGCTGGAACTGGCACGCCAGCACAACCTGGTGGTGTTCTCCGACGAGATCTACGACAAGATCCTGTACGACGACGCCGTGCACATCTGCACCGCCTCGCTCGCACCGGACCTGCTGTGCCTGACGTTCAACGGCCTGTCCAAGTCCTACCGGGTGGCGGGCTTCCGCTCCGGCTGGATCGCCATTTCCGGCCCCAAGCACCACGCCCAGAGCTACATCGAGGGCATCGACATGCTGGCCAACATGCGCCTGTGTGCCAACGTGCCGAGCCAGCACGCGATCCAGACCGCCCTGGGCGGCTACCAGAGCATCAATGACCTGATACTGCCGCCTGGCCGCCTGCTGGAACAACGCAACCGCACCTGGGAACTGCTCAACGACATTCCAGGCGTCAGTTGCGTCAAGCCGATGGGTGCGCTCTACGCCTTTCCGCGGATCGACCCGAAAGTCTGCCCGATCCACAACGACGAAAAATTCGTGCTCGACCTGCTGCTCTCGGAAAAACTGCTGGTGGTCCAAGGCACGGCGTTCAACTGGCCATGGCCGGATCACTTCCGTGTCGTGACCCTGCCACGGGTGGATGACCTGGACATGGCCATCGGCCGAATCGGCAACTTCCTGAAGTCCTATCGCCAATAAGCCCTGCAACGCCGAGGGTCATTTCAATGCCCTCGGCGATCGACTCGGCAACAGATTAAATATTCTTCATCGCGACCGCGCCTCGATTGCTCGCGCAGGCGCCTGAGCGCGCGTTACACCCAATGATGGCGGTACTTGCGATAGTCATTAGCCGTCGGATAGGGGGTCGAATGAAATCAGAATTGCCCTGCGATGAACTGGAATCTGGCTGTAGGACACAGTTTGAAATAGTCACCCGGTTGAATAGCCCGGTGCATCACCTTATATACCCCGCAGTACGCTACATCTTTAGCATGAGGAGATTTCTACAACCATGATGCGCATCCTGCTGTTTTTGGCCACTAACCTGGCGGTCGTGCTGATTGCCAGCATCACCCTGAGCCTTTTCGGCTTCAACGGGTTCATGGCGGCCAACGGGGTTGATCTCAACCTCAATCAGCTGCTGATCTTCTGTGCGGTCTTTGGTTTTGCCGGCTCGCTGTTCTCGCTGTTCATCTCCAAGTGGATGGCGAAGATGAGCACCAGCACTCAAATCATCAGCCAGCCGCGCACTCGCCATGAACAATGGCTGCTGCAAACCGTTGAAGAGCTGTCCCGCGAAGCCGGCATCAAGATGCCCGAAGTCGGGATTTTCCCGGCCTACGAGGCAAATGCCTTCGCCACCGGCTGGAACAAGAACGACGCACTGGTCGCGGTCAGCCAGGGTTTGCTCGAGCGTTTCTCGCCCGATGAAGTAAAAGCGGTTCTGGCGCACGAAATCGGTCACGTCGCCAATGGCGACATGGTGACACTGGCCCTGATCCAGGGGGTCGTGAACACCTTCGTGATGTTCTTCGCGCGGATCATCGGCAACTTTGTCGACAAGGTGATCTTCAAGAACGAAGAAGGCCAGGGTATCGCCTACTACGTGGCGACCATTTTCGCCGAACTGGTACTGGGCATCCTGGCCAGCTCCATCGTCATGTGGTTCTCGCGCAAGCGCGAATTCCGGGCAGACGAGGCCGGTGCCCGCCTGGCCGGCACCAGCGCAATGATCGGTGCCCTGCAACGCCTGCGTTCGGAACAAGGCCTGCCGGTGCACATGCCGGACACCTTGAACGCCTTTGGCATCAACGGTGGCATCAAGCAAGGGCTGGCTCGCATGTTCATGAGCCACCCGCCGCTGGAAGAGCGCATTGACGCACTGCGTCGTCGCGGCTAAATACCACGACCATGAAAAAGGGCGACCACGGTCGCCCTTTTTTGTGCCCGCCCGCTTCAGGCGCCCGCCGTGCCCAGGCGGTAAACGCGCTCATCAAGGCGCGTGACACCGCCCTGAAGGAACTTCCAGCTCTCACCCAGGATATCCCGCACCTCAAGGACTTCGAGCTGCCAGCGATCACCGAGCAACGCCTGGACCTCGTCATCCTTTACCGCAAAGGGTGGCCCCGCCAACTGCGCCTGCTCATAGTCCAGGGTAATCAGCAGCCCCTCGCAGTCGGCAGGCACTATCCGCATCAGGTGGGCGACGTACTGCTCACGCATCGAGGGTGGCAAGGCAATCAATGCCGCCCGATCATAGAGCGCCGCGCAATCCGCCACATCGGCTGCTGTCAGCGCGAAAAAATCACCACACCACAACGCAATCGGTCCCGCCTCATAGACCTTGAACACCCCGCGCTCGGTAATACGCGGCGTCAGTTGTTGCTCAGCGAAGAAGTCGTCTACCGCCTTTTCCGACAGCTCGACGCCCAACACCCGGTAGCCCTGTCCTGCCAACCACACAAGGTCCAGACTTTTCCCACAAAGCGGCACCAGCACCCGGGCCTCGTCCTTTAGCCCCAATTGCGGCCAATAGCGCTGCAGATAAGGATTCACATCAGCCTGGTGGAAACCGATCTGATTGAGCGCCCAGCGCTTTTGCCAAAACTCCGGCTGCATAAATCACCCTGAAAATTCGATCAATTTGCACTAAAACTTATATTAGATTTAGATCATTGACCTGACTGAAGATGAGGCCATCTTAACGCCCAGGACACTCTTCATGCTCCCCAGCCTGTTTATCTCCCACGGTTCCCCCATGCTGGCACTGGAGCCGGGTGCCAGCGGCCCGGCTTTGGCCCGCCTGGCGGCCGAGTTGCCGACACCCAGCGCCATCGTGATCGTTTCCGCGCACTGGGAAAGCCAGGACCTGCGCGTCAGCAGTGGCGAACACCCGCGCACCTGGCACGATTTCGGCGGTTTTCCCGCCGCGCTGTTCGCGGTGCAATACCCCGCACCTGGCCAGCCAGCGCTCGCGGCACAGGTTGTCGACCGACTCAAGGCCGACGGCCTGCCCGCGCAACTCGACAGCGAGCGCCCGTTCGACCACGGCGTCTGGGTGCCTCTGTCACTGATGTACCCCCGCGCCGACATTCCCGTGGTGCAAGTCTCGCTTCCCAGCCACCTGGGCCCGGCCCTGCAAACCCGCGTCGGCCAGGTGTTGGCGAGTCTGCGTGAGCAAGGCGTGCTGCTGATCGGCTCCGGCAGCATCACCCACAACCTGCGGGAGCTGGATTGGCATGCCGGCCCCGAGAGCATCGAACCCTGGGCCAAGGCCTTCAGGGACTGGATGATCGAAAAGCTCGCCGCCAACGACGAAGCCGCGCTGCACGACTATCGCCAGCAAGCACCCCATGCGGTCCGCAGCCACCCCAGTGACGAACACTTGTTGCCGCTGTACTTCGCCCGTGGCGCCGGTGGCGACTTCAGCATCGCCCACCAGGGTTTCACCCTGGGCGCCCTCGGCATGGACATTTACCGCTTCGGCTAACGGCAGGCAAAAAAAATCCCCGAACCAGTCGGGGATTTTTCATCAACGATCAATCAGCTCGAGAGCGGATCAATCTTCGCGGTAGCGACGCAGTTTCAGCTGCTTACCGGCAACGCGAGTGTCCTTCAGTTTGGTCAGCAGACGCTCCAGACCATCTTCCGGCAACTCGACCAGGCTGAAGCTGTCACGCACCTGGATACGACCGATTGCTTCGCGAGCCAGGCCACCTTCGTTGAGGATGGCGCCCAGCAGGTTCTTGGCAGCGATACCATCACGCGCACCCAGCGCGGTACGGCAACGCGCACGACCTTCGGCCAATGGCACCGGAGCACGACGCTCACGATCACCACGGTCCGGACGATCACCGGAACGCTCTGGACGATCGCCACGCGGTGCGTTGTTCGGCACCAGTGGACGCTCTTTCTCGATCGCGGCCAGGGTCAGCGCTTGAGCGTTGGTTGCCTTGCGCAGCAGGGCTGCGGCCAGGGCACGCGGGGTGCAACCGATGTCGGCAGTCAGGCGATCCAGCAGATCACCGTGAGTCGACTCAGCATCAGCCACCAGCGGCGACAGGCTGTTGGTCAGCTTCTTGATGCGTGCATCGAGAACAGCTTGGGCGTCCGGCAGGCGAACTTCAGCAACTTTCTGACCCGTTACACGCTCGATCACTTGCAGCATGCGACGCTCACGAGGAGTCACCAACAGCAGTGCGCGACCTTCGCGACCGGCACGGCCGGTACGGCCGATACGGTGAACGTAGGATTCCGGGTCGTACGGCATGTCAACGTTGAACACGTGAGTGATGCGCGGTACGTCCAGGCCACGAGCGGCAACGTCGGTCGCTACAACGATGTCCAGACGGCCATCCTTGAGGGACTCGATCACGCGCTCACGCTGGTTCTGGGCAATGTCACCGTTCAGCGCAGCGGCTTTGTAGCCTTTGGCTTCCAGGGCGCTGGCCAGGTCCAGGGTCGCTTGCTTGGTACGCACGAACATGATCAGTGCGTCGAAGTCTTCGACTTCCAGCAGGCTCAATACAGCCGAGGTCTTCTGGTCAGCGTGAACCAACAGGTGAGCCTGTTCGATCGCGGTAACGGTCTGAGTCTTGGTCTGGATCTTCACGTGCTGCGGATCGCGCAGATGGCGCTCGGCGATAGCACGGATCGACTGCGGCAAGGTAGCCGAGAACAACACGGTCTGACGGGTTGCAGGCAAGGCCTTGAAGATAACTTCGAGGTCGTCCATGAAACCCAGTTTAAGCATTTCGTCCGCTTCGTCGAGAACCAGGTGGTTCACGGTAGCCAGGACTTTTTCGTCACGACGCAGGTGGTCGCACAGACGACCCGGAGTGGCGACAACGATCTGTGCGCCATTACGGATTGCTTTCAGTTGCGGGCCCATCGGCGCGCCGCCGTAAACGGCCACAACGGTAACGCCCGGCATTTGCTTGGCGTAGGTTTCGAAAGCGGTTGCTACTTGCAGCGCCAACTCACGGGTTGGCGCCAGGATCAGGGCTTGCGGTTCGCGCTTTGCAGGATCGATGCGATGCAGGATCGGCAGGGCGAACGCAGCGGTTTTACCCGTACCGGTTTGCGCCTGACCAATCATGTCGTGACCGGCCATGATGATCGGGATCGATTGCTGCTGAATAGCCGAAGGCTCTTCGTAGCCGGTCGCGATGACGGCTGCAAGAATATTCGGATTAAGATTAAAAGCGGCGAAGCCGCCGGTTTCCTGGGTCATGGGTCTGCCTCTAAGTGCATCCGCAAAGACCCATGCTCCAAAGCTGCGCGTGCCGTGTTGAGACTCAAGAGTCGCCCTGGCAGCTTTGTCGGCGGGGATTTGCGAAAACGAATGAATGAAAAGAGTCGTCAAGGAAGAGTCCGCTGTGCGGACGTGCAGCCGAAGCTGACTTCGGGGAATTGCGCTACCTAAACGCGGCCCGGCTAAAGGCCGGCGCGCACTATACCGGAATTTGCCAAAAAAGGGAGCTTTTTTTATCGCAATAACCCTATGAACGCAGGAGTGTCACAGGTTTTGCGGATTATCGCGTCACGGTCTATTTTTCAAAGGCCCGGCCCTGCTGGTTACAACGCTTAAACGGTTCATCTTTCAGGCTGCGGCCTTGCGCCTGCCCCCCCTTCCCCGCCCGAGGACGTCCCCCATGAATCAACCTGATTGCAGTCGTGTCAGCCGTGAACGGCGCGGTCATGTCCAGCTGATAGGGCTGGACCGGGTGGCCAAGCGCAACGCGTTCGACCTGGAACTGCTGAACGCCTTGAGCCTGGCCTATGGTGAGTTCGAGGCCGACAGCGAGGCACGGGTCGCGGTGGTGTTTGCCCACGGCGAACACTTTACCGCCGGACTGGACCTGATGAGTGCCAGCACCGCGCTGACTGGAAGCTGGAAAGTTCCGACCGGCGGTTGCGATCCCTGGGGTATTTTCATCGGGCCCAGGGTCAGCAAGCCGGTGATTGTTGCGGCGCAGGGTTATTGCCTGACCATCGGTATCGAACTGATGCTGGCGGCCGATATCAACCTGTGCGCCAGCAATACACGCTTTGCGCAGATGGAAGTGCAGCGCGGCATCTTCCCCTTTGGCGGTGCCACCTTGCGCCTGCACCGGGTGGCTGGATGGGGCAACGCCATGCGCTGGTTGCTGACGGGCGACGAATTCGATGCCCACGAAGCGCTCCGCCTAGGGCTGGTGCAGGAGGTCATGGCCAGCGAAGACCTGCTGCCCCGCGCCATCGAACTGGCAGAGCGCATTGC
The DNA here is from genome assembly GCF_900187505.1 of Pseudomonas sp. Irchel s3h17. Taxonomy (GTDB): domain Bacteria; phylum Pseudomonadota; class Gammaproteobacteria; order Pseudomonadales; family Pseudomonadaceae; genus Aquipseudomonas. The sequence continues at coordinate 47,665 of NZ_FYDL01000005.1, read as the reverse complement.
CCGCCAGGCACCGCTGGGAGTCCAGGCCACCTTGCAGTCGGCGCGCCAGGCCCACCTGGAAGGTGAAGCGGCGGCGGCGCTCAGCCTGCCGGCGCTGGCCAGGAAATTACTGAGCAGCGAAGACGCAAAGGAAGGCATACGGTCGCTGATCGAGAAGCGCCCCGGTAACTTCAAAGGGGTTTAGCGTGGCAGTTGCCCGTCAGAGTGCTGTCGCAAGCTTGCTCGCGACAGCACTCACAAGCCACTCAGGTCGCCGGGCGAATGCATTTGATCAACGACTGCAACGAGTAACCCAGGCGCGGCGCCAGGGCTTCGGCGCGGGCAGTCAGCCCTTGCATGTCCAGTGTCTGGTCAAGGGCGGACGGCACGAGCAGGATCACGTTGCCCTCCTTCACCGGCAGTTCCCAGTAATGCCGGTGATAAAGCCCGCGCAGCAGCGCAGCGCCCAAGGGCTTGCCGTCATCGGTGGCCCACTGGTTGATCACCAGCCAGCCGCCCGGATTGAGGCGCTTCTGGCAGTTTTCCAGAAAGCCCCAGGCCAGATGCCCGACACCCGGCCCGACATCGGTGTAGAGGTCGACAAAAATCAGGTCGGCCGATTCGGCCGTTTCCAACAGCTCGAGCGCATCGCCGATACGGATGAATAGACGGGGATCGTCATCCAGCCCCAGGTATTCGATGGCCAGGCGCGGCACGTCCGGGCGCAGCTCAATGGCCTCGACGTCTTCCAGCGGCAGGAACTTCAGGCACGCCTGGGTCAGCGTACCGGCCCCCAACCCAAGAAACAGCGCGCTTTCCGGCTGCTCATGGCACAGGGCACCAATCAGCATGGCGCGGGTGTAATCATATTCGAGCCAGCTTGGATCAGCGGTGAATACGCAGCTCTGCTCGATCGCATCGCCAAATTCGAGAAAGCGATAATCCGCCACTTCCAGCACCCGGATCATGCCGAATTCATCATGCACCTCGGCGAGCAGATGCTCGACGCGCTCCTCAGTCATTTCATCTCCTGGTCGTTACCGGACGGATCCCCGGCAACGCAATCATTCATTGCGCTCAGCGCGGCAAAGGCGCGATTGTCCGCCAAGCTTCGGGAATAGGTCACGCACTAATTACTGATAACATGAGGTCCCGAGCGTAAACACTAGAGACCGTGATGAGCCAACCCTGGAGTCCTGACAGCTGGCGCGCCCTGCCGATCCAGCAACAACCCCACTACCCTGACGCGGCGCACTTGCAGGCCGTCGAGCAAAGCCTGGCCAGTTATCCGCCCTTGGTGTTTGCCGGTGAGGCCCGGGAGTTGCGTCGTCAGTTCGCCGAAGTCACCCAGGGGCGGGCATTCTTGTTGCAGGGCGGTGATTGTGCGGAGAGCTTTGCCGAGTTTTCGGCAGCGAAGATCCGCGACACGTTCAAAGTCTTGCTGCAAATGGCGATCGTCATGACCTTCGCCGCCGGTTGCCCGGTGGTCAAGGTCGGGCGCATGGCCGGACAATTCGCCAAGCCGCGCTCGGCCAATGACGAAACCATCAACGGCATCACCCTGCCGGCCTACCGTGGCGACATCGTCAATGGCATCGGCTTCGACGCGAAGAGCCGCGTGCCGGACCCGGAACGCCTGTTGCAGTCCTACCACCAGTCCACCGCCACCCTGAACCTGCTGCGCGCCTTTGCCCAGGGCGGCTTTGCCGACCTGCATCAAGTGCACAAATGGAACCTGGACTTCATCGCCAACTCGGCGCTGGCCGAGAAATACAGTCACCTGGCCGACCGCATCGATGAAACCCTGGCCTTCATGCGCGCCTGTGGCATGGACAGCTCGCCGCAATTGCGCGAAACCAGTTTTTTCACCGCTCATGAAGCGCTGTTGCTCAACTACGAAGAAGCCTTTGTACGCCGTGACAGTCTGACCAACGACTATTACGACTGCTCGGCCCACATGCTGTGGATCGGCGACCGCACCCGCCAGCTCGACGGTGCCCATGTCGAATTCCTGCGCGGGGTGAACAACCCGATCGGGGTCAAGGTCGGCCCAAGCATGAACACCGACGATCTGATTCGCCTGATCGATGTGCTTAATCCGGACAACGACCCGGGCCGCCTGAACCTGATCGCCCGCATGGGCGCGAACAAGGTCGGCGACCATCTCCCGTCGTTGATCCGCGCCGTAGAGCGCGAGGGCAAGAACGTGCTCTGGAGCTGCGACCCAATGCACGGCAACACCATCAAGGCCAGCAGCGGCTACAAGACGCGGGACTTTGCGCAGATCCTCGGCGAGGTGAAACAGTTCTTCCAGGTTCACGAAGCAGAAGGCACCTACGCCGGTGGCATTCACATCGAGATGACCGGGCAGAACGTCACCGAATGCATCGGCGGCGCACGACCGATCACCGAAGATGGTTTGTCGGATCGCTACCACACCCACTGCGACCCTCGGATGAATGCCGATCAGTCGCTGGAGTTGGCGTTCCTGATTGCTGAAACCCTGAAACAGGTTCGGCGCTGAGTCAGGCGGTCCCGGGTTGACTGATTCGCCGCGAGCGTCGGATCAGTCACCGCCCATGCCGGCCAACGCCACCCGCAACCGCGCCGCACTGGCGCGCGGGCAATTGAGCTGAATCCGCGCCAGCCCCAGCCAATTCGCCAGCTGCCTCAGGTGCAGTGCCAACGCCAGCATCCCCTCCTCGTCCAGGCCTTGCTGCTCTTCGTGGACCCCATGCACCGCCAGGCAGCCGAATGCCCGCTCTGCCCGAAGATCGACCCGCGCCGCAATCCGCTCTCGGTGCAGGAACGGCAACACGTAATAGCCATAAACTCGCTTGGCTGGTGGTGTGTAGATTTCCAGCCGATAGCGAAAATCGAACAACCGCTCGGTTCGACTGCGCTCCCAGATCAACGAATCAAACGGCGACAGCAATGCGCTGGCAACCACACTGTGCGGCACCGAAGGATTGGGTAGGCAATAGGCCGGTTGCTTCCAGCCCTGCACCTGGCACACCTGCAACTGGCCATTCTCGACCAGTTCGGCCAACGCATGCCGACACGGCGCCAACTCCAGGCGGAAATAGTCACGCAAGTCCTTTTCCGTACTGACACCCAAGGCGCTGGCGGCGCGCAACAACAGCCCCTTCTGGGCTTCGGTTTCCCCGATCAGGGGGTGCTGCAGAATCTGCGCGGGAATGACCCGCTCCGGTAAATCATAAAGACGCTCGAACCCCCGGCGCCCCGCCACTGTCACCTCACCGGCGGCGAACAACCATTCCAGCGCATGCTTCTCGGCACTCCAGTCCCACCAAGGGCCAGCTCGTTCCTGGCGAGTGGACAGACTGCCGGCACCGAGCGCCCCACGCTCCTCAACCAGGGCCAGCACCCTACGAATAGTCGCCTGTTGCTCCCGGCCAAAGGCCGCCAGTTGCTGATAAATGCCCTGCCCTTGCGCTGCCCGTTGCATGCGCCAGCGCATCAGGGGATACATCGATAACGGCAGCAAGGAGGCCTCATGCCCCCAATACTCGAACAACGTCCGTCGCCGCCCCTGGCTCCAGGCGGCCTGGTCAAGCAAGTCGGTTGAGTAATGGCCCAGGCGAGAGAACAAGGGAAGGTAGTGCGAGCGCACCAGGGCGTTGACCGAATCGATCTGCAACACACCCAGTCGCTCGATCAACCGATTGAGCGGGGTCGACTTGAGCACCGCCGATGGCTGGCGCCCGGAGAACCCTTGGGCCGTCAGCGCCAGGCGCCGGGCCTGATTCAAGGAAAAACAGAGGGAACCTGTCATTCGATAACTCGTGATGAAGGCTCCCTCCACCTTAGTGCCAGGATGACAAAATGCCAACGAACCCGGTCATCGTTTCAACGGATCATCCCAGAAAGGACGAGCATACTCCTTGAGCACGTCCGCCCGGCTCAGGCCAATGTCCCGCAGCCGGTCATCACTCATCCGAGCCAGCTCGGCACGATCCTGGCTCAGCTGTCGCCAGCGACTCAACTGCGCCACTGCCTTGCACAGGCGTTGACTGGAGGCATTCAGCGTCGATCGCAGTGCCCGGGCTCCCACACTCATTAATTTGCGCTGTCGTTCCATGACGGTGCTCCTCAAAATTGAGGGCGCAGTCTTGTACAGGTGCCGAAACGGGCCTAGCGAATGTCTATGACCGTCTGTTTCCTGATCGCCACAAGCCCCACCGCAAGGGCTTTCGCACGGTGCGATGAAGCCGTGACCGGACATTTCAACAAGCGCTTGCGGTTATTTACCCAACCCCATGGGGTCTTCCCAGAAATGCCGTTCGGATTCCTGTTCGACATCCGCCCGGCTCAAGCCGATATCCTTCAGCGCCTCATCGCTCAGGCTGGCCAACAGCGTGCGCTCACGGTAGAGCTGATGCCAGCGGGTGAGCTTGTCCAGCAGGTGGTGCAGAGAGAAGCCATGGTGTGAAAAATGGTCCAGCTGCACGTAGCCTTTTTGACCTTTCATCGTCTTGCCCTCCGTTGTGGATGGCTCAAGTCTCGCGCCGGGACTAAGATCAATCCAACGAATGTTTCTAATGAAACACATCTCGGAGATTGATCAATTGGCCTACCCCAGTATCGATACCGACGTCCTGCGCACCTTCGTCGCCATCGCCGACCAAGGCGGGTTCACCCGTGCCGGCGAGCTGGTCAACCGCACGCAATCGGCGGTGAGCATGCAGATGAAGCGCCTGGAAGAAGACGTGTTGCAGCGCCAGCTGTTTCAACGAGAGGGTCGCCAGGTCAGGCTGACCGCCGAGGGCCAGGTGCTCCTGGGGTATGCCCGGCGCATCCTGAAACTGCACAGCGAAGTGTTCAACACCCTGCGCGAGCCGCACATGGTCGGCACCGTGCGCATCGGCACGCCCGATGACTACGTGATGCGGTTTTTGCCCGGCATTCTGTCGCGCTTTGCCCAGTCCTACCCACTGGTCCAGATCGAAGTGCATTGCGAGTCGTCCAAACAGCTCCTGCTGCGCCAGGACCTCGACTTGTCGATCGTTACCCGCGAACCTGGTAGCGAGATCGGCCAATTGCTGCGCAAGGAGCGCTTCGTCTGGGCCCAGGCACAGTGCTACAACCCCATCGAACAATCACCCTTACCGCTGGCGATGTTCAACAGTGATTGCTTCTGCCGTCTCTGGGCCTGTAATGCGCTGGACGCTTCCGGCCGTGAGTACCGGATCGCCTACAACAGCTCGAGCCTGTCGGCGATCATGGCGGTGGTCAGCGCGGGCCTGGCGATCACTGCGCAACTGGAGAGTCTCATTCCTCAAGACATGCGCATCCTCGGCGAAGCGCAAGGGCTGCCCCAGCTACCCGAGGCCAGCATCATGCTGGTGCGCAACCTGCATCACCCGTCGCCGATCACCGAGTGCCTGGCGGAACACATTGTCGAGGGCTTCAAACTTTAAAGGCGAGCATCACTGCACACAGCACGAGAAAGCCGCAGAACAACGCGCGCAGCCATCGCTCCGGCATGGCATGGGCGATCCTCACACCCCAACTGATGCTCAGCAAACCACCGAGCGCCATCGGTAGTGCGATGCTCCAGTTCACTTGCTGGTGAGCCGCATAGGTCACCAGGGTCACGCCGGTACTGGGCAAGGCCAACGCCAGCGACAACCCTTGGGCGACCACCTGGGTAGTGCCGAACAGGCTGGTGAGCACCGGTGTCGCCACCACCGCACCGCCCACGCCGAACAACCCGCCCATGGCTCCGGAAGCTGCGCCCAGCACGCCCAGCCACGGCCAGCCGTAACGCATCTGCCCAGTGGCCGGGGTGCTGGCCATGAACATGCGCAGCAGGTTGTACGCCGACAAGGCCACCAGAAAGGCGACAAACCCGATGCGCATCACCTGGGCATCAATCCCGACCGCCCAGATCGAGCCGAGCCAGGCGAAGCAGAAGCCCATCGAGGCCAGCGGCACCGCATGACGCAGTTCGATGCGATTGCGTTGGTGATAGCGCCACAGCGCCAGCATGACATTCGGCACCACCATCACCAGCGCGGTACCTTGTGCCATCTGCTGGTCCAGGCCGAACAGCACACCGAGCACAGGAATGGCGATCAAGCCACCGCCAATCCCGAACAAGCCACCCACGGTGCCAAGGGCGGCACCCAGTACCAGATAGATCATTAATTCAACCACGGGCGATTTCCTCTCGCATCAGACGCTACATGCTACGCAGTCAGCTCTGGCGGGGAAACGCACAGCAACGCACAATGGTTATGCCAACTTCGCACAAGCACAGCGCCATGAATCCGAACGCACTCACCGATCAACTGGGGCTTTTTCTCGACGTACTGGAAACCGGCAGTTTTTCCGCCACTTCTCGCCGACATCCGCTGACACCTTCGGCCGTGGCCAGGCGCATCGACAGCCTGGAGAACGCCCTCGGCAGCCAGTTGTTCGTGCGCAGCACCCACGCTGTACGTGCCACGCCCGCCGGGCTGGCGTTTGCCGAGCGGGCGCGGCGGATCGTCAGCGAATTGCGCCTGGCCCGCGCCGAGGCCGCGTCCTTGAGCAGCGCGCCGGAAGGCCTGATCCGGGTCGACGCGCCCGCTGCCTTCGGACGACGGCACCTGGCACCGGTGATCGCCGATTTCCTGGGGCTGTACCCCGGGCTGGACGTGCAATTGCACTTGATCGACAGCTTCGTCGACATGCACGGCTCGAACCTGGGCAAGGTCGATCTGGTACTGCGCGCCGGGCAAATGGCGGACACACGAATGGTCGCCACCCCGCTGGCCTGCATGGTGCGGATTGCCTGTGCCAGCCCGGCCTACCTCAAGCGTCGCGGTACACCCCGCCATCCGGGGGAGTTGCATGAGCACGATGGCCTCGACTGGGCTGGCCTGGCGCCGCCCTTCGCCTGGCGCTTCGAAGTGGATGGGCAACTGCAATTGCATCGCCCGCCACGCATTCGCCTGAGCGCCAACAACGCCGAAGCCCTGCTCTACGGTGCCCTCGCCGGCCTGGGCATCGCCCACCTGCCCACCTGGTTGTGCGGCGAATACTTGTTGCGCGGTGAATTGCTGCCGCTGTTTTGCGAAGGCGGTCTGCCGAAACCGGAAAACACCGGCATCTACGCCTTACGCCTCGAGCAGCAGGCCAGTTCGCGCAGTCGCTTGTTGCTGGAATACCTCAAGAGCCGCTTCAGCCCGGTGCCCCCCTGGGATCTGGCGCTGCAACGGGACTTCGGCCGGCTCTAGCTGAAAATTATCTGGCGCATTAAACACTCGCCCGCTAGATTCATGACGATCACCGATCAAGGCCAAGACATGACCCCTCCACGCAACACCCCGGACAACTGCGACAACCTGCTGCTGGATAACCAGCTGTGCTTTGCCCTGCACTCCACTTCGCTGCTGATGACCAAGGTCTACAAACCCCTGCTGCAAGCGCTTGGCCTGACCTACCCGCAATACCTGGCAATGATGGTGTTGTGGGAACGGGACGGGCTGACGGTCGGCGAAATCAGTCACCGCCTGCTGACCGACCCCGGTTCGCTGACGCCCTTGCTCAAGCGCCTGGAAGCAGAGGGGCTGCTGAGCCGCACCCGCAGTCGTGAAGATGAGCGAGTGGTCATCGTCGAACTGACCGAACAAGGCCGGGCGTTGCGAGACCAAGCCCGTGACATTCCGCCCTGCATCCTCGGCGCCAGTGGCCAGACCCTGGAGCAAATGCGCAAGCTGCAGGCCGATCTGCAGAACCTGCGCAGCCATCTGCAAGACAACCTCTGACGCCGCATTCCCTGGCAGCGGCCTTGCAGGCGAATACAGTCATGCGGTGCTCCTGAGACACCGCCTGCACTGCCAAACCAGCCCTCCCCCCCAAAAAACGCAGACCAGCAGATTAATGCCAGTCAGTTAAGCCGCAGGACCGGTGGGAGCGGGCTTGCCCGCGAAGCGCGATAACGCGTAATGCCTGGAAAACCGCGGTGTTTTCTTCGCGGGCAAGCCCGCTCCCACAGGATCTTCGTCGCTTGAGTTGCTTAACTGACCGGCATTAGGCCGGTAGATTCCATTTCGTTCGAGCACATCGAAAAAATATCTTGCGCGCAATATATTTGAGCGATACATTTATTTGGCGATTACTTAGCGCGCAAACCTTTAGCGCAAAACGTAAACTCCGAAGAGGCTCATACCATGCAAACGCTCTATACCGCTGTTGCAACCGCTACCGGTGGCCGTGATGGTCGCGCCGTCTCCAGTGACAATATCCTCGACGTCAAGCTCGCTACCCCGAAAGAGCTGGGCGGAGCCGGCGGTGCGGCGACCAACCCCGAGCAACTGTTCGCGGCCGGTTATTCGGCATGCTTCATCGGCGCGCTGAAATTCGTCGCCAGCCAGACCAAGCGCAAGATTCCCGATGACGCCTCGATCACCGCCCATGTCGGCATCGGCCAGATCCCTGGAGGCTTCGGCCTGGACATCGACCTGCACATCAGCCTGCCAGGCCTGGAGCAGACCGACGCCCAAAACCTGGTCGATGCCGCACACCAGGTCTGCCCTTACTCCAACGCCACTCGCGGTAATGTCGACGTTCGCTTGCACGTCACCGTCTGAGTGCTAGCCCTGATCAGACGCGCACAAAAAAGCCCGACTCAATGGTCGGGCTTTTTCGTGCCTACAAGAACTGCGCTTATTTAGCGCGGCCCTTGTAAGAACCGCCTTCGCGGGTATCGATCTCGATCATGTCGCCGATTTCGATGAAGTCAGCAACCGACAGCTCGGTACCGTTCTTCAGTTTGGCAGGCTTCATCACCTTGCCGGAAGTGTCACCGCGAGCGGAACCTTCGGTGTAGTCAACCTGACGCACGATAGTGGTCGGCAGCTCTACGGAAACCAAGCGGTCTTCGAAGAATACGGCTTCGCAAACGTCGGTCATGCCTTCTTCCACGAATGGCAGAACGCTTTCGATGTCTTCGGCGTTCAGCTCGTACATGGTGTAGTCGCTGGTGTCCATGAACGTGTAGGTGTCGCCGCTGATGAAGGACAGGGTCGCTTCTTTGCGGTCGAGGATCACGTCGTCCAGTTTGTCGTCAGCGCTGTAAACGATCTCGGTCTTGTAACCGGTCAGCAGGTTTTTCAGCTTGGTCTTCATGATCGCGCTGTTACGACCGGACTTGGTGAATTCAGCTTTCTGAACCAGCCAAGGGTCGTTTTCGAGACGGATCACCGTACCGGGTTTCAGTTCTTTACCAGTTTTCATTGCGAATATCCGAATTTGGATGGGATTTACAAAAATCTAGGCCGCGTATCATATCCAATTTAGGTAAAACTGCACCAGCGCCGCAGCAAGATCGGCTTGCAAAGCCTGTTCCAGACACCATGCCTGGGCGTGATTTTGCAGTTCTGGCCAGTGTTCCCGTGCCGCAACCCATGCCGGGGCCATTCCTTCACCCGTGTTCCACGCTCGCCACAACCCCTCTAGCGCCGTGCGCGCCGCGGGCGACAGGCGTTGGGTATAGAGCGCCAGAAAAGCTTCAAGCTTGTCGAGGTGGATGTCTTCTTCCTGCTGATAAATATGCCACATCATCGGACGAGCGGCCCACTGCGCCCGGACGAACGAGTCCTCTCCACGCACCGCGTTGAAATCACAGCTCCACAGCAGCAGGTCATACTGATCCTGCCGGATGAACGGCAGCACTTGCACAGTCAAGGCGCCCCGTACCTCCCGGGCCCCGACCGACAATCCGTCGACACCCAGCCAGCGCGACACATCGCCGAGGATTCGTCCTTCGGGTACCAACAGATGAGTGGTTTGAGCACCGGCCGCCATGACATCCAGCCAATCGGCCAGGCCGGCGTTCTCATAAGCAAAGAGCGAGATCAGCTCTTCGCCTTCGGCGCGCTCGACACCCAACCCTTGCAAGAACGCCTGCCGGGCGTGCGGGTCGGCCTGGAATTGCTCGCGGCGCGGCAGTAGATCGCGCTCGCGCAGCAGGCCGCCGGTACCCGCCTGGAAGCCCGGGAAGAAAAAGTACTTCTGCACATGCTTGTGCTTCACCGACGGCAAGCCATGGCATCCGACGATCCAGTCCTCGGCACTCAGGTAATCCAGGTTCATCCACAGCGGGGTGGTTTCACGGGCCGCCATTGCCTCCATGTAAGCACCAGGCAACTGACAGGCAAATGCCGCGATCACCACGTCGGCGGTATCCGTCGGCTGCCAGTGCTCGGGCCAATGACACACTTCCACGCCCTGCTGCCATTGCCGCGCCGCGTGAATGTCCAGCTCCGGACACAGGCGTTCGAACGCGCGCAAGTCGTCGACCCAGAGACGCACCGAACAATGATGCTCGGCCACCAATTGTCGGGCCAGGCGCCAGGTCACGCCGATGTCGCCATAGTTGTCGACAACCGTGCAAAAAATATCCCAGTCGACTTTCATTCCGGGCTCCGCGGGGCAAAGACCTCAATTGTCCGCATAAATCGTCGCGCGCAGAAGTGCCAAGGTCGATTAATCTTCATGCGACAATCACCGATTGCCCGACATCCGCGCCAGGAGGCCGTCATGCCCTACCGTCCACCCGCTCGCCGCACGCTGGCCATCACGCTCGATCCACGGCAATTGATTGTCAGCATCGCGCTGGGTCTATGGCTGGGATTCCTGGCCATCGCACTGACCTGCTGGCTGTTGTCGATGGTCTTGCCCGGCGAGCAACTGGCTCCTTTGGCCGAGGCGACCCGACAATTGACGCAGCCCAAACCATCGGCGGTCGAACCTGCGCCTGCACTGTTCGAGCAGTACCAGGAAAACCTGCGCAAACAGACGCAGCAGCAGTCGCTCGACCAGGCACGCAATAACACTCGCAACCTGTCCAACCCCAAATGCCAGTTCTGGCTGCAACAAGACCAGACGGCCCCCAGCGAAAAAAGCCGCGCCAATGTCCTGCAATTCTGCGATTGATCATGAATAAACAAACGGTTCACCAACTGATTCTGGAAAAGCTCTCAGCCGACCTCGAGAGTGCCCGGCGCGCGGCACAAACCGCCTACGAAACCGCCACCCATGAAGAAAACATAGCCGAAAACAAGTACGACACCCTGGGCCTGGAGGCGTCCTACCTGGCGGCAGGCCAGGCCCGGCGCGTGGAGGAAATTCGCCAGGCGCTGGCGCTTTGCCAGAACATGAACCTGGGGGCCTATGACGCGCGACAAGGCATCCAGGTCGGCACCCTGCTCGGTCTTGAGGACGAAAACGGTCGTCAGCAATGGCTGTTTCTGGCTCCCGACGGCGCGGGATTGAAGGTCTGCCTGGTGGGGCAGCCGATTACCGTCATCACCCCGCGCTCACCGTTGGGCAAAAGCCTGGTGGGCAAGTTCGAGGATGATGAGGTAGAGATTGTGGTGGCGGGCACTCGGCAACAGTTCACTGTCACCGAAGTGCTTTAGTGAACCGGTAGCTCAACGCCGGCGAACAGCTCTTCCAGTTCCTGTTTGTTGTGGCACTGGATGGCTTTGGCCATGACTTCACGGGTCAGGTGCGGGGCGAACTTCTCGATGAAGTCGCACATGAACCCACGCAGGAATGTCCCACGACGGAAACCGATCTTGGTCACGCTGGATTCGAACAGTTCGCTGGCATCGAGCACCACCAGGTCGTTGTCGAGCTTGGTATCGACCGCCATCTTGGCCACGATACCGACGCCCAGCCCCAGGCGGACATAGGTCTTGATCACGTCGGCGTCGGCCGCGGTAAACACCACTTTCGGGGTCAGGCCACGGTGACTGAACGCTTCATCGAGCTTCGAACGGCCGGTGAAACCGAACACGTACGTCACGATCGGGTATTCGGCCAAGGCTTCGAGGCTCAGCTTCGGCAGTTTGGTCAACGGGTGCCCCTGAGGCACGACCACGCAACGGTTCCAGCGATAGCACGGCATCATCACCAGGTCACCGAACAGCTCCAGGGCTTCGGTGGCGATGGCGAAATCCACGGTGCCGTCGGCGGCCATTTCGGCGATCTGCATCGGCGAGCCCTGGTGCATGTGCAGGGCAACGTCAGGGTATTGCTTGATGAAATTACTGATGACCGGCGGCAGCGCATAACGTGCCTGGGTGTGGGTGGTGGCGATCGACAGGGTGCCTTTCTTCTCGTTGGAGAACTCCTGGGCAATCTGCTTGATGCTTTCGACCTTGCGCAGTATCTCGCCAGCGGTGGTGATGATGCGCTCACCGGCTGGGGTCACTCGGGTCAGGTGCTTGCCGCTGCGTGCGAAGACCTCGACACCCAATTCGTCTTCCAGCAGACGGATCTGCTTGCTGATGCCAGGCTGCGAGGTATACAGGCTTTGGGCAGTAGCGGAAACGTTGAGGTCGTGGTGCGCCACTTCCCAGATGTAGCGCAATTGTTGAAGCTTCATATGAATCCCTCAAAGCAGATAAACGCCACGGGCATCAGCGACGATATATAACTATATGAATGGCCTGAAGAATAAATCTAGAACTTTTTCATCAAAAGGCCAGCGTTACCGCCTCAAATATCTCCGTGGCGCCGGCGTTGCGACAAGGGCACCAGGTAAACCGGGACCTGGGACAGTTGCAAGACCCGCGCGGCCGTGCGCCCCAACGGCGTTTCCCCCCCTGCCCCATGGCTGTGGCTGCCCAGGATCAACAAGTCCACCGAGAGCTTCTGTGCCTGCTCGAGAATGACCTGCGACGGGTCGCCCTGAAACACTCTGACCGATTGAATCAGCGCCAGGTCCTGCTGCCCCTCCCCCAACTCTTCGCGAAAACTGTCGAGTACGCGCTGCTCGATATTGGCCATTACCGTACTCAAGCCCTGGCTGTGAAATTCGTTCAGGGCCTGCTCATCCAGATAGCTCTGCAACACCGACTCGGCAAACAGTCCCATGGGTTCAACGGCGTGCACCACATACAGATCGGCTCTGAATGTCCGTGCCAGCGCCAGTGCATGTTGCATCACGAAGGGAGCGTATAGGCCGAGGTCAGTGGCATACAGAATCGAATGAATCATGTGACCTCCTCGAATGCCAAGATGGCGGAGCTTGATTCAGCTTAGCAGTGCCACAGCGAGTACGACATTCCGGGTAAAGCGTTGAACAACAGGCTTAAACCTTCAGTTCATTGCTGATGCCATGGGGTACATGACCGGTGGCCACCACCTCGCGAGCCAGCTCGCAATGACCCGCCTGATCGTCGAAAAACACATCGGCGGCAAAGGCCTCGAGAAAGGCCGACTTGGTCAGGCCGCCGAGAAACAGCGATTCATCGAGCCGGATATCCCACTCGCGCAGTGTCCGAATCACCCGCTCATGGGCCGGCGCCGAACGGGCTGTGACCAAGGCGGTGCGGATCGGGCAACGGTCTTCGGGAAACTCGCGCTGCAAGGCATTGAGTGCGGCCAGAAACCCCTTGAACGGACCACCGCGCAACGGCTCTCGTGCCGCCTGGCGCTCACTGGCCTGAAAGGCTTCCAGGCCACCGGCCTGATAGACCCGCTCCGACTCATCGGAAAACAGCACCGCGTCACCGTCGAAGGCGATGCGCAATTCCTCGCTGGCGGCACGGCTGGCCCCCCCGGACAGAATGGTCGCCGCAGCAAAACCCGCGTCCAGCGCGCTGCGCACATCGTCGGCGTGCGTGGAGAGAAACAGGTCGCAGCCGAACGCCTTGAGATACGGGTACGGGCTGCGCCCACCGACAAACGCCGCCCGGGAAATCGCCAGCCCGTAATGGTGGATCGAATTGAACACGCGCAGACCGGTGTCGGCACTGTTGCGCGACACCAGCACCACCTCGACCCGTGCCTTGCCCAGGCTGGCATTGAGGTTGAGCAGCTTTTGCACCAGGGGAAAGGCATCGCCCGGCTCGAGGATTTCGTCTTCGTGTTCGATCTGATATTGCCGGTACGCCTCGACGCCACTGGCCAGATAGACCTGATGGCTGTCACTCAGGTCGAACAGCGCCCGCGAAGAAATCGCCAGCACCAGTCTGTTGTCTATCCCGTTTGCCATGCGTACTCCCCCCTGGCTGAAAGACTCAGCCGTTACGCCCGTCGATAAAGCTCAGGGCCTGATACAAGGCTTCGATTTTCGGTAGCGAACAACCGGCAGCCCCGGCCGCCGCCAAGGGCCTTTCATAGATGGCGGCCAGTTCCAGCGGTCGTTTATTCAGGTAGTCGTGGTACATGCTGGGCCAGTAATCGGGCATGTGCTCGGTGACCTTGAACAAATGCTCGGCGTACCCCGCAGGCATGCTGTAGCCACACGCCAGTGCCCCCTGCACCACTTCGGCCATCAATGCCTGGATCAGTTGGCGGCTGTTTTCATCCGCCATCAATGGCTTGGTACTCGCACCGAGCAATACCGACAAACCGTTGTAGGGGACATTCCAGACCAGTTTCTGCCAGCGCGCCTGCGCAAGATTGGCCGTGGCCTGGGAATCAAGACCGGCGGCACGGAACAAGCCGGCACCCTGTTCCACAATCTGCTGACGCGCAGGCTCGTCCGCCTGCGCCGGGCCACTGTGGTAACCCAGGTGGACAGCACCCAGCGCCTGGTGCTCGATCACCCCGGGACCTGCGCGATGCACACAGATAAAACACAGGCCGCCCAACAGGTGCAGGCTGTCCGGCAGTACATCGCGCAGACTGTCTTCGACCTCCAGGCCGTTTTGCAGCAACAGCACCTTGGCATCGGCTGCGGCGGCCTTGATGATCGTCGGTGCCAGCGCGGCATTGCCGGTGGTCTTGGTACCGACCAACAACCAGTCACAGGGCGGCATGTCCTCCGCCGACGAATAGGCCTGGACCGGGTTCAGGGTCACGGCACCGTACGGCGCACTGTTGAGTTGCAGGCCGTGCTCAGCCACCGCTGAAAACTCGCTGCGCAGCAGGAAATGCACGTCGAACCCGGCTTTCGCCAGCATCACGCCGTAGAAACCACCAATCGCCCCGGTACCGATAATGCCGATTTTCGGCTTTTGAATCGTTGCACTCATCACGGTAACTCCTCTGGATCCCGACTCAGCGCCAGCCCCACCGCCGTGTTCAATTCGGTGCAGGTCAAGCGCGACTGTAGCGCCCCATAAAACTCACCGTCGCGCACCACAAACAGCGCCGGCAAATGAAAGACCTGATAACGCTCCACCACCCCACCGTTATTGCCGGCATCGATCCAGCACAACTGGTCGATATCCAGCGCCTGGCGGGGCAATTGCTGACGTGCCCAGCGACAACCGGAACAGCCCACACTGGTGAAAATCACCAGGGAAATGCCCTTCATCGCCAACAACCGCTGGTCGGCATCGAAATCGGTCAGTTCCCATTCGACCACTATACTGGGGAGAACGCTGTCGAATGACCGACACTTGGAGTCCGTGTTCATGGGGCGTTTCATTCCTCATCCTGATGATGTGCCCGTCGAGTTAACGTTGCGCAAACACCAGTGTATTTCTCGGCAAGAGTTGCACACTATCAGTCTCGGAGGCGTGGCTTGCAATTACCACCGCGCCTGGCGCAAGGGTACGGCACTGGAAGTGCGCATGCCGACCTTGAGTGAAAATGTCTGCTACCTGGGCTTTGTCGCCTGGTGCCTGCGACGAAAGCATGGCTACCTGGTGGGGATTGCGTTCATCGACGAGCAAACCCTGTTCAAGGCGCGGATGGGCGAGCAGATCTGCCAGATCGAACGTTACTACCGGCAACAGGAACGCCAGCGCGAACAGCAAGGCCTCCAGGCCCTGGCCCTCGAATGGGTCGACCAGCATGCCACGGAGTACTCCCACGAGACCGTTCACCAGGCTTTTGTGCAGCCAGCACTGGATTAAACCCGCGCCTGCCCATTGTCGAGCAACAGCGTAACGCGCTAAGGTTCGGCTCCCCGCTGCGCTTAAATCATGCTGTGCTCCGCCGCGCGGGGATCGCTGGCGGCCGGCACCCGTGACCTGACGAGTAACACGATGGCTGATTTACCGATCAATGACCTAAACGTCGCCTCCAACGAGACGCTGATCACCCCTGACCAGCTCAAGCGTGATATCCCTTTGAGCGATGCCGCCCTGCGCACCGTGACCAAGGGTCGCGAAGTGATTCGCAATATCCTGGATGGCACCGACCACCGCCTGTTCGTCGTCATCGGGCCCTGCTCGATCCACGACATCAAGGCCGCACACGAATATGCCGAGCGCCTCAAGGTGCTCGCCGCTGAAGTGTCCGATACCCTGTACCTGGTCATGCGGGTCTATTTCGAAAAGCCACGTACCACCGTCGGCTGGAAAGGCCTGATCAACGACCCGTACCTGGACGACTCCTTCAAGATTCAGGACGGCCTGCACATCGGTCGTCAGTTGCTGCTGGACCTGGCCGAAATGGGCCTGCCGACGGCAACCGAAGCCCTTGACCCGATCTCCCCGCAGTACCTGCAGGACCTGATCAGCTGGTCGGCCATTGGCGCCCGCACCACCGAATCCCAGACTCACCGTGAAATGGCCTCGGGCCTGTCTTCGGCCGTCGGCTTCAAGAACGGTACCGATGGCGGCCTGACCGTAGCCATCAACGCCCTGCAATCGGTTTCCAGCCCGCACCGGTTCCTGGGGATCAACCAGGAAGGCGGCGTGTCGATCGTGACCACCAAAGGCAATGCCTACGGCCACGTGGTACTACGCGGCGGCAACGGCAAGCCGAACTACGACTCGGTCAGCGTCGCGCTCTGCGAGCAAGCGCTGAACAAGGCCGGGATCAAGCCGAACATCATGGTCGACTGCAGCCACGCCAACTCCAACAAGGACCCGGCACTGCAACCGCTGGTGATGGAGAACGTGGCCAACCAGATCCTGGAAGGCAACCAGTCGATCATCGGCCTGATGGTCGAAAGCCATTTGAACTGGGGTTGCCAGGCGATTCCCAAGGACCTCGCCGAACTGCAGTATGGCGTGTCGATTACCGACGCCTGCATCGACTGGTCCGCGACCGAAAACACCTTGCGCAGCATGCATGCCAAGCTCAAGGACGTGCTGCCCAAGCGTGAACGCACCTGACCGGCATGTACCGCACACAAAAACGCCGGGCTTAGCCCGGCGTTTTCATGAGTGCCCCTGATCAGAGCTTGGCGGCATGCCGCTGGTGACGCTCCATGTAGCGCTCCACGTAGGAACACGAAGGGATGACGGTGTAACCCATTTGTTCCGCATACTCGAGCGCATGCTCGGTCAACGCGGCGGCAATACCACGGCCACGCAGCGCGTTGGGCACGAACGTGCGATAGATATCCAGGGTTTGCTTACCCAGGTCCATGTAGGTCAGGTAGGCACGATGACCGTCCACATTGGTCTCGAACTGATGACCAGCCTGGTCATGGTGGATGGACAACGCCTCGCTCATCACTACTCCTCGCGGGTCTTGAATTGACCCCTACCTTACCGATGTTTTTCCGGCGAAGGAACCTCTGCGCCACCCCGTGCCTGTCTGGACACCGAGAAAAGGCCGTACCGATCTCGCGCAGTCTTGCACGTATCAAATAGTAGGCACCAATGGCACAAATGCTCAAGGCGCGCTCGTCATGACAGCGCATGCGCTGGATCGACACGGGTCACGTCGAGGGGGCCCGGCCGAAAATCCTCCCGGGGCGGGCGCCTGAACATTGCCGGATATTGAGACTTGAGACGAGCGTCGGTAGTTAAAGTCACCTCTAACAAGCAAACTCGCGTGAGGCGCTCCGCAAATCGTCAACAAAAGTGTAGACGAATCAATAAAGACTGACTTTAGCCCCATACTGCGAAACAGGCACCTGGGCAGGTTGCGCGTTTCAAGCAGGTCGCTCAGGGCGGGCATCCCGGCTGCATACTTTTTATACAGCGCGATTAAAAGTTGCTCGAAAAAGAATCAGCGCCTACAATTTTTTTTGCTTCTTGCGCTACGTCAGTTTACTTACTAAAAGTAATGGGTAGTATGTACGCCGGCTGTTTCCTCACTCTGAGGTGATAGCTATTTAATTGAAAGTCCTTGAAGGGGAACACGATGAACAACGTTCTGAAATTCTCTGCTCTGGCTCTGGCCGCAGTTCTGGCTACCGGTTGCAGCAGCGTATCGAAAGAAACCGAAGCACGTCTGACTGCTACTGAAGACGCAGCAGCTCGCTCCCAGGCTCGTGCAGACGAAGCTTACCGTAAAGCTGATGAAGCTCTGGCTGCTGCTCAAAAAGCACAACAGACTGCTGACGAAGCTAACGAGCGTGCTCTGCGCATGCTGGAAAAAGCTAGCCGCAAGTAATAATCCCTCGGGATTGTTATCAAGCCGACCCAGTTTCTGGGTCGGCTTTTTTATCGCCTGCGGTTTCTTCAGGCCATAAAAAAACCCGCCGAAGCGATGTCGCCCCGACGGGTTGTTTGAAGCGCTTACTGCAGTTCGAGCGGCGCGCTGGTGACCATCGGCGCCGTGGCGTTCGGCACTGCAATCTCTACCGGCAGGCCATCTTCGGCAGCGACCACGTCGCGCACCACGTCCCAGTTCATGCGCATGTTGCCAGTGATGTCTTCACGCTTGAGCATGGCGTTGATCACCGAGGTGTGCTTGTCGACCACCGACGGGTTGCCCTTGTCGTCGATCGGCGTATGCGCCTCCAGATAGACCTTGCCACCGCTCATGCCCAGCTTGTACGGATCGTTGAGGATGCGCACGGGAGTGCCCACCGGCACCATGCTGGCCATTTCCAGGACGTTGTTGTTGAACATGCGGAAGCAGCCGTGGCTGGTGCGCATGCCGATGCCGAACTTCTTGTTCGAGCCATGGATCAGGTAGCCAGGCGTGCCCAGGGTGAACTTGAAGGGCCCCAGTGGGTTGTCCGGGCCGGCCGGCACGACGTTTGGCAGCGGGTCGCCATCGGCCGCGTGCTCAGCCTTGATCGAGGCTGGAGGGGTCCAGGTCGGGTTCGGTGTCTTGGCGACGATGCTGGTATGGGCAATCGGCGAGCCCCAGCCTTCACGACCAATACCCAGCGGGAAGGTGTAGACCACGTTCCGCCCCTTGGGGTAGTAGTACAGGCGGTACTCGGCCAGGTTGATCACGATGCCTTCGCGCGGGCCAGGTGGCAGAATGAAGCGCGTCGGCAGAATGATTTCGGTACCCGCTCCAGGCAACCATGGGTCGACACCCGGGTTGGCCGCGACCATTTCCGAATAACCCAGGTCATAGGTGGTGCCCAGATCAGCGAAGGTATCTTCGTATTTGGCCTTGACCACCTGCACCTGACCGACGATATCTTCGCCCGGTGGCGGTAAAGGCAGCTCCAACGCTGCAACGGGACCTGCAACGCACAAGGCGGCAAGAGACAGGCAGCGGGCGACGGCAGGAAAGCGCGGCAACATCCGGAAAATCCTTTGCATGGTCAACAGAGGGTATAAACGCTCGATTGTACACTGACACCCGAAGAATCGGGGAGCCGGGCCGACGGCCCGCCCCACTGGAGTGTTACAACTCGAAACGCAACTCGGGCCAGATCGGCGAGGTACCGCGCTTTTGCGACTCGAGGATCGCCCGGCACAGCGAGCACAGACGCTGGTCCTGGAACACCGTGCGGTCGACGCTCGACCAGCGCGGTTGCGCCGGCAACAAGCTGCCGCACAAGGTACGGTCGGCCGAGCCGCCCAACTCCAGTTGACGCGTCACCAGATGCACCCGGACTTCCTGGCAGGCGAACAGATCCAGCTGCTCGTCAGGCTCGATCAGTTGATAGGCAAACAGGGACCAGGCAGAACGCGGCATCGGGGGCTCCAAATCAGGGGGGCGCCACATTAGCCGAAAGACTGCCGCTAGAAAAGCGTCACAGCAGCGGTTTTAGCGTAGGCCAGACATTTTCCAGCAACTTGTCCTGCGCCGCGACCGCCGGATGGATGCCATCGGCCTGCATCAGCTCGGGATTACCGCCGACTCCCTGCAGGAAAAACGGCACCAGCGGGACGTTTTTCTGTTCCGCCAGGTTGCTGTAGACCTTCGCGAAAGCCTCGGTGTAGCGCACCCCATAATTAGGCGGCAGTTGCATGCCCAGCAACAGCACCTTGGCGCCACTGGCCCTGGCGCTGTCGATCATCGACGCAAGATTTTGTTGCAATTGTGTGGGCGACTGTCCGCGCAGGCCGTCATTGCCCCCCAACTCCAGCACGACCAGTTCAGGCTTATGCTCTGCAAGCAGCGCCGGCAGCCGCGCCTGCCCCCCCGCACTGGTATCGCCACTGATGGAGGCGTTGACCACCTTATCGCTGAAACCCTCTTGCCGCAGCCGCTGCTCGAGCAACGACACCCACCCCTGCCGGGTATCCAGGCCGAAAGCGGCGCTGATACTATCGCCAACGATCAGGACTGTACCCGCCGCTGCGTTCTGGGCCATGCACACCAAGGCCAGGCCAGCACTCAAAAACCACACACGCATCGGACTCTCCATGGGCGCAAGCATTCTCACTGCGCGGAACCTTAGCAAAGTGGTTCCCAGCGCGGAAGGTGAACTGACCATCCTGCATCAACTCAACCTGGAACTGAACAAGGGCGACAGCCTGGCCATTGTCGGCAGCTCCGGTTCCGGCAAATCCACCCTGCTGGGGTTGTTGGCCGGCCTCGACCTGCCCAGCAGCGGCGAGGTCACTTTGGCGGGCCAGGCCTTGGGTAACCTGGACGAGGACCAGCGCGCGCGCATCCGCGCCGAGCATGTCGGCTTCGTGTTCCAGTCCTTCCAACTGCTCGACAGCCTCAACGCCCTGGAGAACGTCATGCTGCCGCTAGAGCTCGACGGCCGCAAGGATGCCCGTGAGCGCGCCACTGAGCTGCTGCGTCGCGTCGGCCTCGGCCAGCGCCTGAGCCATTCGCCGCGCCAGCTCTCCGGTGGCGAGCAACAGCGCGTGGCGATTGCCCGGGCCTTTGCCGCCGAGCCCGACGTGCTGTTTGCCGACGAGCCCACCGGCAACCTCGACACCCACACCGGCGAGCACATCAGCAACCTGCTGTTCGACCTCAATAAAGAAAGCGGCACGACCCTGGTGCTGGTCACCCACGACGAACGCCTGGCCCATCGCTGCCACCGCCTGATCCGCCTTGAAGCCGGCCTGTTGGTCGCCCCCCTGGAGCCTTGATGGCACGCTTGCCGCTGTTGCGCCTGTTCAGCCTCGCCATTCGCCAATTGTTGCGCGATGCCCGTGCCGGAGAACTGCGGGTGTTGTTCTTCGCCCTGCTGGTGGCCGTGGCGGCAAGCACTGCCATCGGTTACTTCGGCGCACGCCTCAACAGCGCGATGCTGTTGCGCGCCACCGAGTTCCTCGGTGCCGACCTGCTGCTCGAAGGCAGTTCACCGGCCCGTGCGGAGCAGATTCAGAGCGGCAAGGCACTGGGCCTGCAACACGCCCGGGTGGTGGAATTTTCCAGTGTCATCGCCACCGACAAGGGTATTCAGCTGTCGAGCATCAAGGCCGCCGATGAGATCTACCCGCTCCGGGGCCAGCTGAAAAGCGCGCCCGCCCCGTTTGCCCCCGAGGAAGCGGGCGGCGGTCCGGAACCGGGCGAAGCCTGGGTCGAGGCGCGCTTGTTGACGGCACTGGACCTGAAGATCGGCGACAGCATCGACGTCGGCATGAAAACCCTGCGCCTGAGCCGCGTCCTGACCTACGAACCGGATCGGGCCGGCAACTTCTACAGCCTCACGCCCCGGGTGATGATCAACCTCACCGACCTGGACGCGACCGGCGTGGTGCAGCCCGGCAGCCGGGTCAGCTACCGCGAACTGTGGCGCGGCGAGGCCTCGGCACTGGAAGCCTACCGACAAGGGATCAAGCCGGGGCTGGCGGCCAACCAGCGGTTGCAGGACGCCCGCGACGGCAACCGACAGATCGGCGGTGCCTTGGGCAAGGCCGAGCGTTACTTGAACATGGCCAGCCTGGTGGCGGTGCTGTTGTCGGGCGTCGCCGTCGCACTCTCGGCCACCCGCTTCGCCACTCGCCGCTTCGACGCCAGCGCCCTGTTACGCTGCCTTGGCTTGTCGCGCCGGGAAACCTTGCTGCTGTTCAGCCTGCAACTGGCGGTGCTCGGCCTGCTGGCCAGCATCAGCGGCGCCCTCCTCGGTTGGCTGGCCCAGCTTGGCTTGTTCGCGCTGCTGCATGACCTACTGCCCACCGATGTCCCGCCAGGGGGATTGCTGCCGGCCATTGCCGGGATAGGCACCGGCCTGGTCGCGCTCGCCGGTTTT
Source organism: Pseudomonas sp. Irchel s3h17 (assembly GCF_900187505.1). Lineage (GTDB taxonomy): Bacteria > Pseudomonadota > Gammaproteobacteria > Pseudomonadales > Pseudomonadaceae > Aquipseudomonas. The sequence goes on along the minus strand of NZ_FYDL01000005.1, from coordinate 25,461 downwards.
GCCCTGCCGCCGTTGGCCGCCCTCGGTCGCGTTCCGCCGCTTCGCGTCCTGCGCCGCGACATGCTGCCGATTCCTTCCAGCACTTGGATGGTCTATGGCGCCGCCTTGGCGGCCCTGGCACTGATCATGTGGCGCTTGAGCCTGGACCTGTTGCTGACGTTCGCCCTGCTGGGGGGCGGTATCATCGCCGCCCTGGTGCTCGGAGGCCTGTTGCTGGTGCTGCTCAAAAGCCTGCGCCGCCTGCTGGCCGGCGCACCGCTGCCCTGGCGCCTGGGCCTGGGGCAGTTGTTGCGCCACCCGCTGGCGGCGGCAGGCCAGTCCCTGGCCTTCGGATTGATCCTGTTGTCGATGGCGCTCATCGCCCTGTTGCGTGGCGAGTTGCTGGACACCTGGCAAAACCAGCTGCCGAAGAACGCCCCCAACTACTTCGCGCTCAATATCCTGCCGGCCGACAAACAAGCCTTCACCGATCGCCTGATCGACCTCTCCGCTCAATCGGCGCCGCTGTACCCGGTGGTACCGGGACGGCTGATCAGCATCAATAGCGAGCCGGTGCAGGGCATCGTCAGCAAGGATTCCCAGGGTGATCGGGCGATCCAGCGCGACCTGAGCCTGACCTGGGCCGCCGAATTGCCGGCGGGCAACAGCATTACCGCAGGCGACTGGTGGCCAGCGCAACCTGCGGACGACATACCCGGGGTATCGGTCGAGGGCAAAGTGGCCGAGAGCCTGAAACTCAAACTCGGCGACCACATGGTCTTCACCGTCGGCGGAGTCAATCGCGAAGCACGGGTCACCAGCCTGCGCAACATCAACTGGGACAACTTCCAGCCGAACTTCTTCATGATCTTCCAGCCCGGCACCCTGAAGGACCTGCCGGCGACCTACCTCACCAGCTTCTACCTGGCGCCCGGCCACGACGCGCAGATCGTCGAGCTGTCACGGGCCTTTCCGGCGGTGACCATCCTGCAGGTCGAAGCCTTGCTCGCCCAACTGCGCAGCATCCTTGGACAAGTCACGCTGGCGGTGGAGTACGTACTGCTGTTCGTCCTCGCGGCGGGCATGGCGGTGCTGTTTTCCGGCTTGCAGGCAACCCTCGATGAACGCATTCGCCAAGGCGCACTGCTACGCGCCCTGGGGGCCGAACGGCAACTGCTGGTCAAGGCACGGCGCATCGAGTTTGGCTTGCTGGGTGCCGTCAGCGGCCTGCTCGCCGCACTCGGTTCGGAGCTGGTGAGCCTGGTGCTTTACCGTTATGCCTTTGATCTGGCCTGGCACCCCCATCCCTGGTTGCTGCTATTGCCGGTGATCGGTGCCTTGCTGGTCGGCGCCGCCGGGGTATTTGGAACACGTCGTGCGCTGAATGCCAGCCCACTGACAGTCTTGCGCGAGGGTTGATAAACTCGAGGCCTTCTCACCAAAAGAAATCGCAATGAGCCGCTATCGCCCTCCCCGTCCTGCCGGCACCGCCCTCATCACACCCGAGGGCGAGGCCCGGATGCGTGCCGAGTTCCATGAGCTCTGGCATGTACGTCGCCCTCAGGTCACCCAGTCGGTCAGCGAAGCCGCCGCCCAGGGCGACCGTTCTGAAAATGCCGAGTACACCTACGGCAAGAAGATGCTGCGCGAAATCGACAGCCGCGTGCGTTTTCTCACCAAACGGCTGGAAGCGCTCAAGGTGGTCAGCGAAAAACCCAGCGATCCGAACAAGGTCTACTTTGGCGCCTGGGTGACCATCGAGGATGAAGACGGCAAGCAGTCACGCTACCGGATCGTCGGCCCGGACGAGCTGGACCTCAAGCAAGGCTTGATCAGCATCGACTCGCCCCTGGCACGAGCCCTGATTGGCAAGGCCCTGGACGCCGAAGTCCGGGTCCAGACGCCTACCGGCGAGCAGTTCGTGTACATCGTCGCCATCGATTACCCCTGAGTCAGCGACGGGCAATCAGCCCCTGGCGGGCAACGCGCGTCAGTTGCCTGATCACTTCGACCGCCTCTTCGGCACTGGGCGACTGAATCACCGCCAGGTCGAAGCTGTCGCTGGCAAAGCGCGCCAGCGATTCACCGTCCTCGACAAACTGGATCAGGAACGCCGCCGGGCCGCCATTGCGACGCGGCCAGCCGTCCAGATAACGCAAGAGCGTGGGCTGATGATGACCGCCAAGGAGGATTTTCGGGTTGCGTTGGGTCAGGTGAGCCGTGATCGGCGCGGGACGTACGGGAGGGCGAAGTGCATTCATGATGTCGTGTCTCTGCCTCAAAAGTCTGCATGGCAGGTGAGAGGCAACACCGAACCAGCGCTTTAGCGGTATTTCGAAGCCTGTTTCAAGCTTCTATCGGCAACTGGATGAGTCACCTGGCGCCCCGCAAGTAGCTGTTTAAATCGGCGCATGACAGCATCCTAGAGAAGCCGACGGGACAGTGTCAAGAATCCCGGGCAACAAAAAAGGCCCGCGCAATGCGGCAATACTGTTCAGTTAAGAAAGGCTTGAAGCGGGTGAGAGACCCGTGGCGAGCGAGCTTGCTCGCGCTGGTGCGCGAAGCGCACCCAACAAAGCGACTGCGGTCTTTCAGAACGAACTCGACGACAGTTTTTGGGGCTGCTCTGCAGCCCAGCGCGAGCAAGCTCGCTCGCCACGGGGGACGTATTGAGCAACCCTATCCTTAACTGAACAGCATTACGCGCAATGCGGGCCTTTTCGTTGAGCCAGAGCGGTCAGTCGGCGATGGCGCGATCCAGTGAAAGCTTGCCGGCACCTTCGACCAGTACGGCGAAACTGCCGCCGAGCAGTGCCAGGGCGAATTCATAACCGTTGTTCGCCATGAACAGGCCGTTGCCGATGTGCACCGAAAAGATCGCCACCAGCGAGAGGAAGGCCAGGCCCAATGCCGCCGGACGCACCAGCAGCCCAACGATCAATGCCAGGCCGCCGAAAAATTCTGTACCACCGGCCAGAGTCGCCATCAACTGGCCCGGTGCCAGGCCCAGGCTTTCCATGTACTGCGCAGTCCCGGCAATGCCATAGCCACCGAACATGCCAAAGAGTTTCTGCGCACCGTGGGCAGCGAAGATGATGCCGACGAAAATCCGCAAAACGGTCAGGCCGTAGCCAGCGCGAGTAGAAAGTACCTTGTTGATCAATGTGCTCATGCTCTGTCATCCATTGCGAGTGTGTGTGGGTTGGCCGCTATATTAATCAGTAAATCTCATGTTAAAAGCGCAAAAAATCCGCAATACCAATCAGTTTAGCTGATCATTTACGTGAGACAACGTTCTGCCCCTGGGCCTCCAGCGACTCCCGTTCCCGGTCATAGGCCAAGTAGTACTTGTTCACACTGTTAACATAGCTGACAGGTCCCATCCCCACCTGCTCCAACGCAACACGCTCGACCTGGAAGAACCATTGATTGGGATTCAGGCCACGTCGCCGGGCTTCGGCCCGCATGGCCTGGACCCGTTCCGGGCCGATGTTGTAGCCGGCCAGGACAAAGGCCATGCGCTCACGTTCATTGAGCTTGGGGCTGGCGAAAAACTTGCGACGGATCAGCGCCAGGTACTTGGCCCCAGCCTGGACATTGCTGTCCAGGGACTGAATATTGTTGACCCCGACCCGTTGCGCCGCCGACGGGGTGATCTGCATCAGCCCGGTCGGGCCGCTGCCGCTCTGGGCGTTGGGTTCCAGCGCCGATTCCTTGAAGGCCAGCGCGGCCAGATTCAGCCAGTCCATGCCCTGCTCGCGGGCATGTTTCTGCAAGACCGTGCGCACCTTCTCCAGACGCTGGCGATCGGCCCGGGCCAGAGGATTGCGCACCTGGTACAAACGCCGATAGATACGCAGGAATGCCACATCCTGGTCGGACGGTGTCTTGTAGCCACCCAGGAAGCGGTCAATGCTGGCCCGCAACATCGATGCATCGCGACGCACGAACCAGAACTCCTCGCCCGGCTCACTGATCACCACTTGCCGGTCAAAACGCAGTTTGGGCAGGATCTTGCCCCAACGCTCGGCGATTGGTTGCTCGACAATGGTCAGGTGAAAAATCCCGCCCTGCACCATCTCCAGAACATCTTCGACCGCCAGGCTCGGGTCGACCCATTCGATCGTGACCGGCGGCAACTTGTGCAGCGCCAGCTTCTGGTTGATCTGATTGATGGCTTCACCGGCGGCGCTACCGGCAGGCAAGGCCAGGGTTTTGCCGGACAGTTGCTCAAGCCGGGTGTAGCGGCGCTCGCCCTTGATCCCCACCAGCAGCAACGGCACATTGCTGACAATCGGTTCGCTGGTCGTCACGCCACGAGCGCTTTGCAGATCAAGCAATTCCCCCGGAGCCACGAGGTCCCCTTCTCCGCGCTGCAAGGCGCCGAGCAGTTGGTCCTTGGCCTTGGGAATGATCTTGAGGGAAATTTCCTGGCCGTCACGGGCGCGACCGTTGAGGTACTGCTCAAAGGCGCGCAAGCGATGGTACTCAACGCCAATGCTCTGGCCCTGGACTTCACCGGAACTGTTGCGACTCTGGTTGACCAGCACCCGCAATACACGGCTGCTGCGGATCTGCTCCAGATCCCGGACCTTGCCTGGCTGAACGGCCTCCACGGGGCCTGCCAACCGGGCAACCGCCGGCAACGGCAGCAGCATCGACAAGCACAGCAGTAGCAAAACCTGGAGTCGCGTCATCCGTTCTCCGGAAAGAATACTGTCCCGCTGCACAAGAAGGGCTGCAGCAGGTCGACAGAAACAGAGCGCCTGGAGCGCTGGCAAGGGTGCGAAAGCCTCAATCGGCGACGGAAAAAACCGCCGAAGTGCATTTTCGGCATCAAAAGACAGCTATAACTCGTTGTAGTTCTTGGTTTTTCTTATAAATCTACAGCTCTGGTATGCTTTCCGGCCATTGGCCTAGGGTAGCACCATGCAACTCATCGATATCGGCGTCAACCTGACCAACCCCAGTTTCGCCGACAAACACCAGGCGGTACTGGACCGTGCCTATGCCGCTGGCGTCTGCCAACTGGTGCTGACCGGCACCAGTGTCGAGGGCAGCGAGCAGGCCCTGGAGCTGTGCCAGCAACTGGACGAAACCGGGCAGCGGTTGTTCACCACCGCCGGCATTCATCCACACTCCGCCAGCGACTGGAATGCCGACAGCGCTCAGCGTTTACACCGTTTGCTCAAAGAGCCGAACGTGCGGGCGGTGGGTGAATGCGGGCTGGATTTCAATCGCGATTTCTCGCCACGCCCGCAACAGGAAAAGGTACTCGAAGAGCACCTGGCAATGGCCGTCGACCTGCAATTGCCGGTATTCCTGCATGAGCGTGACGCCAGCCAGCGCCTGCTGGAAATCCTGCGCGATTACCGAGACCGGTTACCGGCGGCCGTGGTGCATTGCTTCACCGGTGAAAAGAAGGCGCTGTTCAGTTACCTCGATCTGGACCTGCACATCGGCATCACCGGCTGGATCTGCGATGAACGCCGGGGCACGCACTTGCACCCGCTGGTACGCGAGATTGCCCGTGGACGCTTGATGCTTGAAAGCGATGCGCCCTATCTGTTGCCCCGCAGCTTGCGCCCCAAGCCGAAGAACGGTCGCAATGAGCCGGCGTACCTGACGGAAGTACTGCGTGAAGTCGCGCTGCATCGTGGCGAGTCGCTGGAAGATCTGGCGGCACACAGCACCGCCTGCGCACGGGCGTTTTTTGCATTGCCTGCGATTGATTGAGTCGGTGCGCCTCTGTGCCGCCCAGTGGACTTGATCCACATCAAAAATTTTTCTCCTGAGTAGCGGCACAATGATGGCACCTTGCCAATACTGTTTCCGCTATCAGAGAAGACCTTCCATGGGTGCCTGGCTTAGCAATATCTCGCTGAAATACAAATTCTGGGCGGTCAACGCCGTCGCTTTCGTCACCACATTGCTCTTGGTGCTATATGCCGTGCAGCTGGAACAACAGGCGCGCAGCCAGGCTTCACAGCAGGCGGCCAGCGCTCAGGCACGGTTGATCACGGCGTGGCCCGCCGGTCAGGCACTGCCCCAGGCCGATACCTTGCTGAACTTCAACAAGGGCCAGACACCCAGGCTCAATGATCAGCCACTGCCCCAATTGATCGACGCCAACGGCTGGGTCGACATCAACCCCTTGCCGCTGTTCGGCAAAACACACTTGATCGGCGCCGAAGTGGTGTCGCGGGGCAATGGCCAATACACCGCCGTCCTGGCCTATGGCCCGAGCCTAAGCCAGGTGTTCAGCGATCGTTTTGCCAACTATGCAATGGCCGTGTTCATCCTCATGCTGGCGATGCTCTGTGCCTCGCAGCTGTTGATCCGCTTCCTGCTGAGCCAGCTCAACACCCTCAAGGACGTCATGCTGCATGTGGAGAAAACCGGTGACCTGTCGGCGCGCGTGCCGCTGTCCTGCACCGATGAGGTCGGGCAGATGGCCAGCGCCTTCAACGCCATGCAGGCCGGCTACCAACGGGTGGTCAGCACCGTGGCCCACACTGCGCGCCAACTGGATGTCGGCGCGGCGCGCCTGGCGAGCAGCATGAACGACGTACGCCAGGGCATGCTCGGCCAGCAAAGCGAAACCGATCAGGCCGCCACCGCCATCAATGAGATGTCGGCCACGGTGTATCACATCGCCCAGCATGCCGGCGCCACGCGTGACCTGTCGAAGACCGCCGACATCCTCGCCGGCAGTGGTCAGGAGGTGGTGGGTCGGGTGCAAACATCGATTGCCGGGCTGTCCACCGGCGTGCAGCAAACCGCCGAGATGATTCAACGCCTGGCCGAGGACAGTCAGAAAATCAATGGCGTGGTCAGCGTGATCCATAGCATCGCCGAGCAAACCAACCTGCTGGCCCTGAACGCCGCCATTGAAGCGGCGCGGGCCGGGGAAATGGGTCGAGGCTTCGCCGTGGTTGCCGACGAGGTGCGTAACCTGGCCAAGCGCGTGCAGGCCTCTACCGACGAAATCACCCGCATGGTGTCGACCTTGCAGACCGGTACCCGGGACGCCGTGGACTTCATGCAGGAGAGTTCCTACAAGGCCGACGACTGCATGCAACAGGCCCGGGAGGCGGATGCCGCACTGGCGCAGATCACCAGCGCCGTGGCCCAGATGCGTGAAAGCAATACCCAGATTGCGGTGGCCGCCGAGCAGCAGAGCCAGGTCGCCGAAGAAATGAACCGCGCCGTGGTGAGTATTCGTGACGTCACCGAGTCAACGGTACAGCAGACGGTGGACTCGGCCACCACCAGCAATGAGCTGGCAACACTGGCGGGAGAGTTGAGCAAGGCCATCGGGCAACTGAAGCTTTGACCCGGGGCATCCTCATCATTGGCCGTGACCGCCTATCACTTCGATAGCCAACCTTGATTCGCCGTCGACCTCTACCCCGCCTATTCTTCAGGTATGAGTTTCACGGATCGAGGACTATCACGATGGGCAAACGTCACCCCAACCTTCCCGCCTGGCAATGGCGGGAGTACCCGAACAATCACCAGCATCCGACCAATCTGGTGTTGCACCTGATTGCCGTGCCGCTGTTCATCCTGGCATTTTTGCTGATCGTTTCCGGGGTGTTCGGCCTGAACCTTGGGAACGTCGCCATCGGCATTGTCGGCCTGCTGGCAGCCCTGGGTTTGCAGCGTCATGGTCACAGGCTGGAGGCGCAGGCCTCCGAGCCATTCAGTGATCGCAAGGATGCGGTGTCGCGCTTGCTGGTGGAGCAGTTCCTGACGTTCCCGCGTTTTCTCTTCAGTGGCCGCTGGTGGCGCGCCTGGTGCGAACGCCACCGGCATAAAGATCGTTAAGCGAAAATCGTCACGGTCTGTCGGCTAAGGGCAATCAACTCGCCCTCCTGGTTCCACAACGCGGCGGCGGCATGCCCATATCCATCACGGGCATGCTCGATTTCCACATGGTACTTGCACCAGTCCAGCGTGCTCACGGCCAGCAGGGGCTGTACGAATTCGATGGTCCAGGTCAGGGTACTGCCTGCCGCGGGCTTCGCCAGGTGCGGCAACAAGGCCGGTGGCCAGGCGTCCACCAGCGCCAGGATGTGCGCTTCGCTCACCGGCTCGTCCTGTACGCCGCCGCGCAAGCGAACCCAGCCCCCCATGTCCCGGGACTTGTTGCCGGTAAACGGCATGCCACCGACACCCCAGCGCATCGCCAGGTGGCGCATGAACTCAGGCATCACGCCGTTGATGTAGGGCAGCTCCTGACAATCGTCCCAATGCATCATCTCGGGTGCCGGCAGGGCCGTCACCGCGATTTCGGAAGGACGCGAGGCACCGAAGCTGCCCTGCACCACAGTCACCACCTGACCATTTTGCAGTGCTCGACCCAGTACCTGGCTGACCGCCTTGCCTTCACGCAAGACTTCCACTTCGAAGCGGATGGGAACACCGGGCTCGGCCGGACCGACAAAGGTAATCGCCAACGAGCGTACCGGGCGTTCGGCCGGGACTTTCGCACGCATGGCTTCGTACTGCAGCGCGGCCACCAGACCACCGAAACTGGCGCGGCCCTGCCCCCACTGCGCCGGTATCACCAGCTCATCAGGCGAGTTGCGCACGGCGTCGAGTAATTCTGAAAAGCGCATGAACACCTCAAGGCTAGGAAAAGACTGACGGATCTTAACCAGCCTTCGCCCCCGGTACAGCGCCTATTCCGGCCAAAGAAACGGACAGATAGGCCGGATGCTCGGGCAATGCCATGCGATCAAGACTTGAAGCAAGCCGCACTGAGCTTGTCGAGCACCCGATCGGCACGGCTTTCAGCCGTGGCCATGGTCACCTTCCAGCCCTCCACGCAGGGCGACAAGTCGGGCTCATGTTCGGCCCGCGCCAGCCATTGCAAACAATCATGCCAATCCCCCAGGGCGCCTTGTGCCGCCTTGAGCCGTGCCGTGGCAGCCGCAGGCAGGCGATCCAGCTCGGGGTAGGCTTCGATGGCATAGCGCACCCGCTTGATCAGCAGACGCAGGCGGTGGCGATCGTGGGCGGGATCGTGCAGGGTGTGATCCAGGGTTCTCCACTGCTTGGCCAGACGCTTCTCGATGCGCCTGCGCAAACCTTTGAGCAACCCCTGGCGCTCACAGGCGCGTAGAAAACGCGGAAACGCGTCGAGGATCATCATCAACTGCGCCAGCTGCGGGCTGTCCGCCACCGCCGGGTACGCCTGGCTCATCTGCAGCATGCGATGCTCGGCCGCTTGCCGCTGCCCATGCTGGAGCAGATAGACAGCCAGCACTTCACGGTCGCGCAAGGGGGTCGTCAGGGTGCCCACCGCCGCCGCGGCCACCTCCAGTTGCTCAACCCCGGGCAAGCCCCGCAAGGGTCGCAACAGGCTGCGCAAACGGCGAACCGAGATGCGCAAATCATGCAACGCTTCGGCGTCGGTGCTTGCACTCAGCCGGGCCTGACAGGCCAGCAAACGCACCTCCAGCCCCAGGACCCGGGACACTAACCGATCTACCAACGCAGACATCGTCTTCTCCCAGGTCAGGCATCCACACCAGAGCACAAGCATAGGCCCATACTGGGCCGGCTACCTGGCGCCTGTATTGCGCCAGGTCATGATGGTTCAACGACCCGCGCGGGACTCACGGATGTAGAAGCGCGCCTTCTGGGCCTTGTTGGCGCAACCTTCGAAGGCCTCGAACTGCTGCTGGGTCTTGGCCCCGGTCAGCAGCGACAACGCCTTGGAGTAACTCACGGTACCGGCAAACCCTTCGGCCTTGGCCAGATCCAGCTCTTTCCAGGCCGCATCCAGTTGGCTACCACAACTGTCACGGTAGGCGGTTTTACCCGCGCAACCGGCAAGTACCAACGCAATCAATGGCAGACAGATCCAGGCTTTCATCAATGACACCTCAAGGTAAAAAAACAATCATGCTGGGTAAGACGGTCAACGCGGCCAAAAGTGCCTTGCAGCGTCGCTGGAAACTATAGCGGCCGCCAGAGCACTCATGTGCCGTCATCGAATGTCGAAAAAACGACGCGCATCATGCACGCCCGATCAACATGATTGAAGCACGCCCCTCGATGGGTGCATTGTTGAAGCCTGTTTGACGTAAGGACGAGTACATGAAAAAGCGTGTCGCACTGGTGCTGGGCTCAGGTGGCGCCCGGGGCTATGCCCATATCGGGGTCATCGAAGAAATTGAACGCCGTGGTTACGACATTGCCTGTGTTGCCGGCTGCTCCATGGGCGCGGTGGTCGGTGGCATTTATGCCGCCGGCAAACTCAACGATTACCGTGACTGGATCGAAAGCCTGGACTACCTCGATGTGCTGCGCCTGGTGGACGTGAGCTTTCGCCTGGGCGCCATTCGTGGCGAGAAAGTCTTCGGGCAAATCCGCAAGATCGTCGGCGAGATCAACATCGAACAATTGCGTATCCCCTATACGGCGGTGGCCACGGACCTGACCAACCAGCAGGAAATCTGGTTCCAGGAAGGTTGCCTGCACCAGGCCATGCGTGCCTCGGCGGCCATTCCGAGCCTGTTCACTCCCGTCATGCAAGGCAACCGCATGCTGGTGGACGGCGGCCTGCTCAACCCGCTGCCGATCGTGCCGGTGGTGTCGAGCCATTGTGACCTGATCATCGCGGTCAACCTCAACTCCACCAACCAGAAGCATTACCAACTGCCGGTGATCCAGCGACCTGCCGCGTTCAAAAGCCGGTTCGACAGCCTGATCAACTCCGTGGGTTCGCACCTGCCGTTTCGCCGTAAACAAGCCGAACAATTGCTGCTGCTGGAACAGGAAGCACTGCGCAGTGAGGCCGCCGAGATCAATCCGTGGATCGAGTCCCCCGCCCCCGAAGCCCAGCAACCCGCCGCGGGCCCGGAAAACGAAGGTGCTCCAAAATCCGCCACGGGGTCGTTCATCATCGACAACGTGGGTCCGGCCTCGCTGCTGGACTTGATCAACCAGAGTTTCGAGGTGATGCAAACCTCCTTGGCGCAATACAAGATCGCCGGTTACCCACCGGACATCCTGATCAACGTACCGAAGCGGGTCTGCCGGTTCTTCGAGTTCTACAAGGCGCCGGAACTGATCGCCCTGGGACGGGAAATTGCCCGCGACACCCTGGATCGCTACGAGAACGAGCGCGACTGAGGAGCCCGCATCCCGGGCGGGATCATTGGCTCCCCTCGCTCAACAACCGATACCCCACCCCCGCCTCGGTCAGGATGAACCGGGGTCGGGTCGGGTCGTCTACCAGCTTCTGCCGCAGGTGCCCGACCACGATCCGCAGGTAATGACTGTCCTCGACATGGGTCGGGCCCCAGATATCCTTGAGCAGTTGCTGCTGGGTGATGACCCGCCCGGCATGGCGCGCCAATTGCGCCAGCACGGCGTACTCCTTGCGGGTCAACGCCACCTCGGCGCCATCGAGCAGCACCCGTCGGTACGCCAGGTCCACGGTCAACGGACCGAAGGACAACGCCGCCTCCCGGGCTTCGCCCGCGGGTGCCTGACGCAACAGTGCACGGACCCGCGCCAGAAATTCCTGGATGCCGAACGGCTTGGTCACATAGTCGTTGGCGCCGCCGTCCAGGGCTTCGACTTTCTGCCCTTCGCTGGCGCGCACCGACAGCACCAGCACCGGCACCGTCGACCATTCGCGAAACTCGCGCAGCACTTGCTGGCCGTCCATGTCGGGCAAGCCGAGGTCGAGCACCAGCAGGTCCGGCTTGTTCAGCGCGGCCTGGGCCAGGCCTTCGTTGCCGGTGCCGGCTTCAAGCACTTTGTAGCCCTGGGAGGCCAGGCTGATGCGCAGGAATTTGCGGATCTGCGGTTCATCGTCAATGACCAGGATGGTCGCGGTCTGGCTCATGGATTCACATCAATAAGAGGAAATGGCAAACAAAGAGCCGCAAGCGTAGCGCAGGTCGCATCAAGCTTCACTGTCCATCCCCGGCTGCTCCTGCAACGGCAGGTGAATGGTGATGCAGGTGCCACGCCCGTCAATGCCGTCGGCCACGCTGATTCGCCCACCGTGCGCACCGACCATGCCCTGACAGATCGCCAGGCCCAGGCCCGTCCCCTGCCCCCCTCGATCACCCCGGGCGGCTGTGTAGAACATGTCGAAGATCTTCGCCCGCTCCGCTTCGGGAATACCCGGACCCTCATCACTCACGGCAAAAAACAGTTCGCTGTCGGCGACACCGGCACGCAGTTGCAAGCGGCCATGGACCGGTGAAAAGCGTGCGGCGTTTTCCAGTATGTTGACCAGCGCCTGCTCGATCAATGCCGCATGCACGAAGAGCAGCGGCAACTCGCCTGGGGCCTCGACACTCACCTGCAAGGGCGCCAGCACCGCGCGCAGGCGGTTGAGTGAGCTGCCGACGATATCGGCAGGCGACACCCAGTCCCGCGCCAGCTTCAATGCGCCGTGCCCCAGGCGCGTCATGTCCAGCAGGTTCTGGATGTAGCGATCCAGGCGCTCGGCTTCATCCCGGGTACCTTCAAGCAACTCGCGACGATCCGCCAACGGAATCGCCTCGCCCAGCGCCAGCAAGCTGTCGATGCTGCCGCGCATGGAGGTCAGCGGCGTGCGCAGATCGTGGGATACCGACGCCAGCAGAGCGCTGCGCAGTTGTTCGGTTTCACCGTGCAGGCGTGCCGCTTCAAGGTCTTCGGCCAACTGGGCGCGGGCCAACGCTTGCGCCAGCGGTTGGCTCAACGCGGTCAGCAAGCGCCGACGCTGGCCACTGAGCGGCTGCCCCTCCTTCGGGCATACACCGAGCAGGCCCAACGGCCCGTCGTCGATCGACAACGGCCACCACCACCAACGGCCAAACGGCAAGGTGCCCGTGCCCATGCCGGCCGGTTGATCATACTGCCAGGCCCAATCGGCCGCCGCGCGCTCGGCGTCGGAAAATTGTATCGGACCACCGGCCTCGACCTTCCAGCCCGCCTGCCCGTCACGATTGACCAGGCACAGTTGCATATCGCTCCAGCCCACCAGGTGCTGTGCGGCCGCGCTGACCACGGCCTGCCGGTCAGTGGCCGCAGTGAGTTTGCGCGACAGGTCGAGCAACTCGCTGGTTTCCTCCTGGGTGTCGCGCAATGCCTGCAACTGTCGCCGCTGGCGCGCCGCCAGGTTGCCGGTGAGCGCCGCCATCAACAGGAAAAACAGCAACGTCAGCACATCCTCTTCACGCTGGATCGCGAAGGAAAAGGTCGGTGGAATAAACAGAAAGTCGTAGGTCAGAAAGGACAACGCCGCGCACGCCAGCGCCGGTCCCAGGCTGCTGCGCACCGCCACCAGCAACACCGCCGCAAGGAACACCAGCGAAATGTTCGGCAACGGCAGCAGGCTCGACACCGCCCACGCAATACCGGTGGCCAGCACCGTTGCCAGCAGCGCCAGCGCATAGTCGAACCAGACCAGCGACTGCACCGAACGCTGACGTGGCTGGAACTGTTGTTCGTCGCTGTCCAGAACGTTGATTTCCAGACCTCGGGCATTGCGCAACAAGCGCGACGCCAACCCGCCACCCAACACTCGACGACGCAGGCGCGGGCGCGACTGACCGACCAACAGCAGGCTGGCACGCCGCTCGGCGGCGTGCTGGATCAGGGTTTTCGCCACTTCACCGGCGCGCAGCAGTACCACCTCCCCGCCCAGCCGTTCCGCCAGTTGCTGGGCATTTTGCAGACGCAGGCGCGACTGTTCATCGCCCACGCGGCCGTTATCCACATGCACCAGGCTCCAGGGCAAATGCCGGCGCTGCGCGACCCGACTGGCGTGACGCACCAGGCGTTCTGCCTGGGCATCGCCGTCCACCCCCACCAGCAAGCGACCACGTACCGCGGGGGCCGCCTGCCCCAGCTGTCGATAGCCGCGACTGAGGTCATCATCGACCTGGGCCGCCGCCGTTTGCATGGCCAGCTCACGCAGCGCGGTGAGGTTGGTCTGGGTGAAGAAGGCATCGATTGCCGCCCGCGCCTGTTCGGGCACATAGACCTTGCCGTCGCGCAAGCGCTCCAACAACTCTCGTGGCGGCAGGTCGATCAACAGCAGCTCGTAGGCTTCCTGCAGCACCCAGTCGGGTAAGGTTTCACGCACCTGAACGCCGGTGATACCGCGCACCTGATCGTTGAGACTTTCAAGGTGCTGGACGTTGACGGTGGTGAACACGTCGATACCCGCCGCGAGCAGCTCCTGGATGTCCTGCCAGCGCTTGGCATGCCGGCTGCCGGGGGCGTTGCTGTGTGCCAGCTCATCCACCAGCACCAGTTTCGGCCTGGCCTTGAGCAGGCCATCGAGGTCCATCTCCTCCAGCATCACGCCGCGGTATTCGGAGCGCACCAAGGGTTGCTGCGCCAAGCCGGCGAGCAGCGCTTCGGTCTCTGCACGACCATGGGTTTCCACCACCCCGGCGATGACTTTCACACCCTGACGCAACTGGGTGTGGGCGGCCTGCAGCATGGCGTAGGTCTTGCCGACACCGGGGGCGGCACCCAGAAACACCTTGAGTCGGCCGCGACCGTCGCGGGGCAGTTCAGCTAGCAGTGCATCGGCGCGGCCGGAGTCACTCATCAGGGTCTCTTTCTTTCAGGTTGTTCGCTCCCGGGCCTGGCTCGGGAATACAGACCGGGACGTTCGGCGTCCCGGCCAATCACGTGTCTACAACGCGTCCAGTGCCCGGTTCAATTCCAGCACATTGACCACCGGTGGCCCCACCCATGGCCGTTCGATGTGGGCGTCGAGCAACTGTTGCAAGGTGGCAACCGGCACATCACGCGCCGCTGCCACCCGCGCCAGTTGATAGGTAATCGCGGCAGGTGGCAAGTGTGGATCGAGGCCACTGCCGGACGTGGTCAGCAACGCCAGGGGAACCGGCCCCTGGCCTGGGACCCACTGCTGGGTGGCGTCGTCGATCACCCGCGTCGCCAGGGCCGGATTGCTCGGTGCCAGGTTGCTGGCGCCGCTGGCAACCGTGGCAAATCCGCCGGCCGATGGCCGTGGGTGGAACCAGGCGTCACCGACGAAATCCTGGGCAATCAGGGAAGAGCCACGAACCTTGCCATCGGCATCACGCACCAGGCTGCCATTGGCCTGGCCGGGGAAGGCGACCTGGGCGATACCGGTCACCACCAGTGGATAAGCGACGCCCGTGACCAGCGTCATCAGGACAAGCAGGCTCAAGGCCGGACGAATCATTGTGGACATGTCAAAAACCTCAATTCAGGGTGAACGCCACGCCCGGGGCGCGGCGTGCAGCAGTTACACCAGGTGCAGCGCCGTCAGCAGCATGTCGATCAGCTTGATGCCCACGAACGGCACCACGATCCCACCCACGCCGTAGATCAGCAGGTTGCGACGCAGCAAATGCGCCGCGCTCGCGGCCTGGACCCGTACCCCACGCAACGCCAACGGGATCAAGCCAACGATGATCAGGGCGTTGAAGACGATGGCCGACAGAATCGCGCTCTGGGGACTGCTCAAGTGCATGATGTTCAGCACGCCCAGCTGTGGATAAATCGAGGCGAACAAGGCCGGCAGGATCGCAAAGTACTTGGCGACGTCGTTGGCGATGGAGAACGTCGTCAGCGCACCACGGGTAACCAGCAACTCTTTGCCGATCTGCACCACGTCCAGCAGCTTGGTCGGATCGCTGTCGAGGTCGACCATGTTCGCCGCTTCGCGAGCGGCCTGCGTGCCGTCGTTCATCGCCATCCCGACATCCGCTTGAGCCAGTGCCGGAGCATCGTTGGCGCCGTCGCCACACATGGCCACCAGACGACCGTCGTTTTGCTCGTGACGAATGCGGGCGAGTTTTTTCTCGGGTGTGGCCTCGGCCAACACGTCATCCACGCCGGCTTCAGCGGCAATCGCGGCGGCGGTCAGCGGGTTGTCGCCGGTGACCATGACAGTGCGAATCCCCAGCTTGCGCAGCTCGGCAAAACGCTCACGAATACCCGGCTTGACCACGTCCTTGAGGTGGATCGCGCCGAGCAACTTGCCCTCGGCACACACCAGCAACGGCGTACCACCGCTCTGGGCGATCTTGTCGATTTCCCGCGACATCGGAGGCAGCATGTCGGCACGCGTCAGGCCAACAAACGCCAGCACCGAGTCCACGGCCCCCTTGCGATAGACACGGCCTTGATAGTCAACACCGGACAAGCGGGTCTCGGCGCTGAATGGCACGGCGGTCAGCGCCTCAGCGGACGGCTCGGCCTGTGGATAAAGGCCGCGCAGGTACTCGACAATCGACTTGCCCTCGGCCGTGTCATCGGCCAGCGAGGCGAACAGCGCCCCTTCGGCCAGCTCCTTGGAACTGACGCCAGGCGCTGCGTAGATAGCGCTGCAACGACGATTACCGAAGGTGATGGTGCCGGTCTTGTCCAGCAGCAGCACGTGTACGTCACCCGCGGCTTCCACCGCACGACCGGATTTGGCAATGACGTTCAAGCGCACAAGACGGTCCATCCCGGCAATACCGATGGCCGACAGCAAGCCACCAATGGTGGTCGGAATCAGCGTGACCAACAGCGCCACCAGAAACACCAGCGGCAGGTTGCCACTGGCGAAGTGGGCGAACGGCTGCAGGGTCACGACCACCACGAGGAAGATCATGGTCAGGCCGATCAGCAGAATATCCAGCGCCACTTCGTTCGGCGTTTTCTGCCGCTTGGCGCCTTCCACCAGCGCGATCATGCGGTCCAGTGTCGACTCACCCGGGTTGACGGTGATGCGCACCAGCAACCAGTCGGAGACCAGCCGGGTATTGCCGGTGACTGCCGAACGATCACCGCCGGACTCACGAATCACCGGTGCGGATTCGCCGGTAATCGCCGCTTCGTTGACCGCCGCGATGCCTTCGATCACTTCACCGTCACCGGGAATCATCTCCCCGGCCTCAACCCGTATCACATCGCCCTTGCGCAATGAACTCGCCGGCACGACCTGAAAGCGGCCGTCGGCTTGTTTGCGCCGTGCGCTCAGGCCTTCGCTGCCGGCCTTGAGGCTATCGGCGCGCGCCTTGCCACGACCTTCGGCGAGCGCCTCGGCGAAGTTGGCGAACAACACGGTGAACCACAGCCACAGGGCAATTTGCGCCGCGACAAAGGACGGCACCGCCGCGTCCGGGATAAAGCACAGCACCGTGGTGAGGATGGCCGTCAGCTCGACCACCAGCATCACCGGCGAACGCTTGAGCTGCCGCGGGTCCAGCTTGACGAACGCTTGCACCAGCGCCGGTCGCCACAGGGCCGAAATCGCTGTTTTAGGCACCTCGACCGATTTGGCGGGAGCTGCTTGTTTTGAGGCAGGAACGTGCATATTCATGATGGATTCCTTAGAAGCCCATGCTCAGGTGATCAGCGATAGGACCCAGCGCCAGGGTCGGCAGGAAGGTCAAGCCACCCACCAACAGAATGGTCACGGTCAGCAAGGTGACAAACAGCGGGCCATGGGTCGGGAAGCTGTTCTGGCCAATCGGCGCGGCTTTCTTCATCGCCAGGCTGCCGGCAAGCGCCAGGACCGGAAGGATGTAGCCGAAGCGCCCGATCAACATGCCCAGCCCCAGCATCAGGTTGTGGAACGGCGTGTTGGCACCCAGGCCAGCGAAGGCGGAGCCATTGTTGGCGCTGGCCGAGGTGTAGGCGTACAGCAACTGGCTGAAGCCATGGGGTCCCGGGTTACTGATGGTGGCCGCCGGGCCAGGCAGGCTTGCCGCCAGGGCACCAAGCACCAGCACGCCAACCGGCATCACCAGCAAGGTCACCACCAGCAACTGGACTTCCCTGGCCTGCAATTTCTTGCCCAGGTATTCCGGTGTGCGCCCGATCATCAGGCCGGCAAGGAACACGGCGATCAGGACGTTGAGCAGCATGCCGTAGAGGCCGGCACCGACACCGCCGAAAATCACCTCGCCGACCATCATGTTGACCAGTGCAACCATGCCGCTCAGTGGGTTGAGGCTGTCATGCATGCCGTTGACCGAGCCATTGGAGGCGGCCGTGGTGGTCACCGACCACAGCACGGTCGCGGTGGTCCCGAAGCGCGCTTCCTTGCCTTCCAGGGGTGCGGCTTGCTCGACCGCTGCATTGCTCAGGCTCGGGTTCGGCTGGTTTTCAGCCCACAGCGACACCGCACCACCGATCAAGAACAGCGCGAGCATGCAGCCGATGATGGCCCGGCTCTGACGCAGGTCCTTGACGTAATGGCCGAAGGTGAACACCAGCGCTGCGGGAATCAGAATGATCGAGGAGACCTCGAACAGGTTGCTCCAGGCCGTGGGGTTCTCGAACGGATGCGCCGAGTTGACACCGAAGAAGCCACCACCGTTGGTACCCAGTTGCTTGATTGCAATCTGGCTGGCCGCTGGCCCCAGTGGAATCACCTGGTCAACGCCCTGCACGGTCAGCGCATTCACATACTGCGCGAAGGTTTGGGGAACACCCTGCCAGACCAGGAACAATGCCAGCAGCAAGCACAGCGGCAACAAGCCATAGAGCGTGGCGCGGGTCATGTCGACCCAGAAATTACCCAGGGTCTGGGCCGATTTGCGACTGATACCGCGGCACAACGCTACCAATACCGCCAGGCCGGTGGCCGCACTGACGAAGTTCTGCACGGTCAGGCCGACCATCTGGCTCAAGTAGCTCAGGGTGGCCTCACCGCTGTAGGACTGCCAGTTGGTGTTGGTCATGAAGCTGACCGCGGTGTTGAAGGCCTGCGTCCACTCCTGGCCCGGCAAATGCTGCGGATTGAGCGGCAGGTAGTTCTGGAACAGCAGGATCGCGAACAACAGCAAAAAGCCCGCGAGGTTGAACGCGAGCAACGCCAGGGCATATTTCTGCCAACTCTGTTCACGCTTCGGGTCGACCCCGGCCACGCGATAACAGCCGCGCTCCACCGGCCCCAGAACCGGCGTCAGCCAAGTGCGCTGGCCTTCCATCACCTTGTAGTAGAAGCGCCCCAGAAACGGCGCCGGCACCAGCACCACGGCAAAGAAGGCAAGGATCAGCCAATAGTCATAACTGTGCATAGCCGCTCCTAGTGCTGATCCGCGCGCAACAGCGCGACCAATAGATAGATGAACAGTCCAACCGCCAATAGCAGGGACACCCCGTCCAGAACGCTCATGGAATTTCTCCGTCGTACGGCGATTGCCGCGTGTGGAACCATTGTCCGCAGCCGGGCCGTAAAAGAACGAGATCGAGGAGGTGGGAGCGGCATAAAGAATGCGTAAAGAGTGGCTTTATGGCTTTGTTACGGCGGATTGAACCAGGTCATCGCGAGCACACCCGCTGCGAGCAATGCGCTGCCCTGCGGCGTAAATGACGTCAATCGTGCAGAACAGGCCTAGAATGGAACCACTGACAAACGCAGTGACTCAAAATGGACAAGCACGGCGTTGACGCCTGCACTTAAGGAGAGCCCTATGCCCTGGTATGGCTGGTTGATTCTGATACTTGCAATCGGCTCGATCGTCGGTGGCCTGATGCTGCTGCGCGACACCGCAAACAAGGTTGAGCTGACCGATGAACAGCGTAAACGTGTGGCCGAGCGCAACGCAGAAATGGACGCCAAGGACGCTCAGGATCGCTGATTGAAAAACGTGGCAAGGGAATTGCCCCCTCGCCACGGCACTCACTGCACCTGCCAATCCGCCTTTGCGATGTGCAGCCCGTGCGTGCCCGCGCATTGGAAAATATTCAGCACGTCATGCATGTCGAGGTCCGTCAAGCCGTGGGGCAGTAGATCCAGGGCTGCCAGCGCCTTGCCCGGGAGCAAGCGGCCACCAATGCGGTCGGCATGCAGCTCCAGTGTGGTGTGGTCAGCCCGGGAAATCCGCCACTCACCCTCATCAACTCGCGCTTGTTGAACAATCGCCAGTCACTGATTAATCCGTATTCGTGTCACCTGTTTACGCGCGTTACTGACACGTTGGACGCATCTGCATGCTTTATGGCAGTAAAAGTACAGTCACCATCTTATTTACCTTGGTTAAGATGGCTCATCGCCGTGGAGATTTTCAGATGCGCTACTCGCAGGACCATAAAGCCCAGACCCATCAGCGCATCATCAAGGAAGCCGCAGCACGCTTTCGCCGCGACGGTATCGGCGCCACTGGCCTGCAACCTTTGATGAAAGCCCTGGGCCTGACCCACGGTGGCTTCTACTCTCACTTCAAGTCCAAGGACGAGTTGGTGGAGAAAGCCCTGCAAGCGGCCGGTGAAGAAGTCAGTGTCCGTTGCGCGCAGCTTTTTTCCGAGAACCGCCCCCTGGAAGCCTTCATCGACGCCTACTTGTCCGAATGGCACAAGTCCTCTCCCCACGAGGGTTGCCCATTGCCCACCATGTCGTCGGAACTGGGCTTGCGTGGCCAGGCCAGTCCCACCAGCGACGCGGTACTCAATGCGCGACTCGAACAGGTCGAGCAAGCGCTCGGCGCAGAGAATGCCGCCGACCAAAGCCTGATCATCATGTCGACCCTGGTCGGCGCATTGCTGTTGTCACGCAGTGTCGAAAATCCGGAACTGGCCCGGCGGCTCCTCGACGTCACCCGTGAACACCTTAAAAAACAGGTCGAGTAAAGAGCCGCCTTACTTGTAGCGCGCAGCCGCCGTATTCCTGGACAGGTTTGGCCCCAACACGTAGCGCGCGGCAACAAAAGCGTCCCAGTCCGCGGCATCGGGTAGCGAAGGAAGGGTGACCAGTTCCCCCTGGTCGAACCCGGACAACGCCGCATCGACCATCTCCCCGGCCTCCATGACCATCTCCGCTGGTATGGCACTGGCGTCGATCCCTGAGCGCTCCCAGATTTCGGTACGCGTCACACCTGGCAAAACAGCCTGAACCTGAACCCCCGAACCACAGAGCTCCGCGTTGAGTGACTGCGTCAGGCTCAGCACGTAAGCCTTGCTCGCACTGTAGGTCGCGTTGAAACGCTCCGGGAACAGGGCAACCACCGAGGCAATGTTAATAATGGCCCCTCTGCCGGCCTGTGAAAAACTCGCCGCGGCCGCCGAGGCCAAGCGCGTCACCGCCACCACATTGAGCTGAATCATCCGCTCCAGTTGATCCAGGTCTGCGCCCGCCAAGGTCCCATCAGCCGCCACACCGGCGTTGTTCAGCAGCAAACTGATACTCGCATCACTGCGCAGGCGCTGCTCGACGGTGATCACATCTGCCTTGAGCGTCAGGTCCGCCTTCAACACTTCCACCTGCACCCCATGCTCAGCCCGCAAACGCATTGCGGCACGTTGCAGCCGTTGTTCATCGCGAGCCACCAACAGCAAGTCAAAACCACGAGCCGCCAAGCGCTCGGCGTAGATAGCGCCTATGCCGGAAGAAGCCCCGGTAACCAGCGCCGTACCTTTGGACTGAACAGAATTCATAGCCGTACTCCTGGAAGATGCCGTAGGGAACCTGGATGCCCCCGCTCGCGGAATGCCAACTGGGCTGGCGAACTGATTATAGGCATAATCCAACGATAATATTACAGACATAATATTTGTTTTCGGACAAATGGCGACGTGACGCCAGCGCACTGAGACTCAACCGTCAGGCACAAAAAAGGCCGATCAATGACCGGCCCTTGCACCCCATCTACGCATCAGTTCACGGCAAGCCTGTCGCGATTCTTGTCCAGGATTGCCTTGCCAATGCCCTTGATCTCCAGTAACTCGTCCACCGATGCAAATGGACCATTACTGTCACGATGCGCAACAATCGCCTTGGCTTTGGCCTCACCGATTCCCAGGAGATCACGTTGCAAGGTCACGGCATCCGCCTTGTTCAAATCAACCTTTGCGGACCCGACCGACGATACTGCCGGCACCGTCACCGGCGCAGCACCCGCCTCTGTCTTCGCCGTTGGCGCTGCAAGTGCGGTAGTGGACAGGCTGGTCATCAGGATGAAAACCAGAGAGAGGAAGTAACCTGTACGCATAAGTGACACTCCATGACATCGTTAGGGAAGAAGCAACCTTTGCGAGGCTGCCTCCCAAAACTAGGTCATGGCGCGGTTCTGTCAAAAATGTGTCCGTTGCAGAGTGTGTAACAATCAGGGTTCGAGGCGACGCTGCTGGTAGATCCAGTCAACGATTTCACCGTCGGGGGTGTAGCCGCTGACAGTTTCGCGCAGAAGCTGGCGAACCCGAGTGTAGTCATCCTGCTCAACGGCGCTGAGCAACTCCTTCAAACGCCCCTTGAGCACATCCCACGGCAGATGGTCTTCATTGGCCGTCATGATCATCGGGTGCTGAGTGGCCGCGACGTTATCGCCGATCAGCAACTCTTCGTACAACTTCTCACCCGGACGAAGCCCCGTGAACTCGATCTCTATATCACCTTGAGGGTTCTTGTCCGACCGTACACTCAAACCTGACAGGTGAATCATCTTCTCCGCCAGCTCGACGATTTTCACCGGTTCGCCCATATCCAGGACGAACACGTCCCCCCCCTGCCCCATTGAGCCGGCCTGAATCACCAACTGGGCTGCTTCGGGAATGGTCATGAAGTAACGGGTGATTTTAGGGTGAGTGACCGTCAGCGGTCCTCCCGACTTGATCTGACTATGAAACAGCGGAATCACCGAACCCGACGAGCCCAGCACATTGCCGAAGCGCACCATGGTGAACCGGGTCTTGTTGACGCGCGAGACATTCGCCTTTTCGCCCAACAATACCGGCGCAATCTCCCGACTCAACGCCTGAAGGGTCATCTCGGCAAGACGCTTGGTACTGCCCATCACATTGGTGGGGCGTACCGCCTTGTCGGTCGAGATCAGCACGAAATTGGCGACACCCGACTGCAATGCGGCTTGCGCAGTATTAAGCGTACCCATCACATTGTTCAGCACGCCTTCGGCGATATTGTGCTCGACCATTGGAACGTGCTTGTACGCGGCGGCGTGATAGACGGTGTCCACGCTCCAGGTTTTCATGACATCCAGCAGTTTATGGGGATGACGAATGGACCCCAGGATCGGCAGCAACCGGACAGAAGAAGACTCCCGGGCAGCGCGCCGCTCGAGCTCGGAAAGAATGTTGTAAAGGTTGAACTCACTGTGCTCGAACAGCAAAAGCGTGGTCGGACCAATGGAGAAAATCTGTCGACACAACTCCGAACCGATTGAGCCACCCGCCCCGGTAACCATCACTGTCTTGCCCTTGATGCAGTGTGCCAACAGATCGGGTTGGGCTGGCACCGAATCCCTCCCAAGCAAGTCGGCAATGTCCACCTCCTGAATATCATCGACCTTCACACGGCCACTGGCCAGATCGGTGAAATTGGGGACACTGCGAATGTGAAGCGGATAGCCTTCCAGCAGATTGAGAATTTCCCTGCGACGGGCCCGGGTGGATGACGGTAGCGCCAGAAGAATTTCCTGAGCGCCGGTGACGTCGATCATCTGCTGCAAATGTTTAGGTTTATAAACCTGGAGACCCGATATCGAGCGATCCGAAATACTAGGATCATCATCGATAAATGCCACTGGTCGCATCACACGCCCCATGCGAAGCGCTGCCACAAGCTGGTTGCCGGCAACACCTGCCCCATAAATGGCGACCTTGGTCAGGCCATCATCACGATTGGCAAACGGCACGTGTTGAGCGGCTGTGAACCAGTCACCCATGAAGTATTGGCGCATGCACAGTCGCAAGCCGCCAATGATGACCATGCTCAGCCACCAATAGTTGAAAATGATCGAGCGCGGGACCACCGCCTCATGGTTGCTGTACCAATAAACGACCACAACCAGAATCAAAGAAGACAAACTGACAGCTTTTACAATCGCGATCAGGGCGTCGTTGCCAAAATAGCGCATGACCGCACGATACATTCCAAAGCGAATAAACAGTGGGATTGCGATGACAGGCGCAGAGGCAAACAGCCAGAGGTGGGTTCTGATGAGGCTGTACATGTCGTCAATGCCGAGTCGGACGATAAACGCCAGCCACAGGGCCACCCAGACAAGCACGATATCCGTGGCAACCTGAATCAGTCGCTTGCGCCGTCTTGGTAGACCTAACAGCAACGCCCTGACCCTATCCATAAATCCCTCACTCACCTAGGTTTTCTCCCTTCACCTTCACCTTCAGTGTCGGCAAATCCAAAAAGCAGAACGCATCCGTTCGTACCCGCACGGAATTTCGCTCGCAACCTGTGAGCGTTCGACATCACCTACTCGTAATTAATTCGCTGCCACGAATAATGATGCCACACCGTCCGAAACGTCCCAAGCACAGAGACAGAATAGTAATACACAAGCAAGATTGAGGCGTGCCAAACTGTAGTGGTCACCCCCGGTGTCAGGATAGTTGTCGCCTCTTCGGTTTTTCCTGAAAAAGCATATCGGGGGCGGAAAGAGACTGGTCGTGCCGTACTATTCACCTGAACGCAGAGCCGCATTACTCAAGATGCTGCTTCCCCCACTGAACCTGTCGATGGCCGAGGTTTCCCGGCGCGAAGGGGTCAGCGAAATGTCTTTGTCCAACTGGCGCAAGCAGCTCAGTTCTGAAGGAAATGCAGTGTCCGAAAACAAGCCGTTGGCCGAGAACTGGTCAGCCGAAACCAAGTTTGCTGTCGTCCTTGAAGCCGCCGGTTTGTCCGAGATCGACCTCGGCGAGTATTGCCGCCGCAAAGGCCTTTACCCCGAACAAATCACTGCTTGGCGGCAAGCCTTCATCACCGGCCAGAAATCGGAAAAGGCCCTGCAAAAATAAGATCGGGAGCAGTCTCGCAAGGACAAGAAACGCATCCAGGAACTTGAGCGCGAACTGCGTCGCAAAGACAAGGCGCTCGCTGAAACAGCCGCGTTGTTGGTGCTGCGAAAAAAGCTCAACGACTACTGGGGGACCGACAACGAGGACAACTGACATCGTTGCCGGAACGGCAATTACTCGTGGCGTGGTTGACCGAAGCCGTCGCAGCAGGGACCAGAAAGATCAGGGCCTGCCAGGAGGTTGGTCTGTCACTCAGAACCTTGCAACGCTGGACCGAGGCCCAGATCGTTCAGGCCGATGCTCGAACGACCACCGTGCGACCAACGCCGCGTAATACGTTGAACGAGGCTGAGCGACAGGCGATTGTGACGCTGTGCAACAGCCCTGCGTATGCCCATCTGCCGCCGAGCCAGATCGTGCCGCGCCTGGCTGATCAAGGGCGTTATCTGGCGTCGGAGGCGACGTTCTATCGCGTCTTGCGTGCGGCGGGTCAACAGCAATATCGAGGTCGTAGTCAGCGCCCCAGGCGTCACGCATTACCGACGACGCATGCGGCCAAAGCGCCCAATCAGGTTTGGTCGTGGGACATCACGTATCTGCCGTCGCCAATACGCGGCAAGTACTACGTATCCGATCCATGAACTACACCTACCGCCAGAAGCGCTTCGTGTTTACCGTGGCATTTCTGGCGAGCAGTTCCATGGCAGCAGCGCTTCATAGTCTTCAATCGACTGCGCATGCGGCAAGCGCTCC
>NZ_FYDL01000042.1 GCF_900187505.1 Pseudomonas sp. Irchel s3h17 | reverse complement strand
TACATCACGCACACGCGCTGGGCGGTTTCGGCCACGACCGCGAGGTCGTGGGTGATCAGCACCAGGCCCATGTTCTGCTCTTTTTGCAGGGCCAGCAGCAGGTCCATGATCTGCGCCTGGATGGTCACGTCCAGGGCCGTGGTCGGCTCGTCCGCGATCAACAGCTTGGGTTCGCCGGCAATCGCCATGGCGATTGCCACGCGCTGGCTCATCCCGCCGGAAAGTTGGTGCGGGTAGGCGTTCATACGGCTCGCGGCGCCCGGGATTTCCACTTTCTCCAGCAGTTCGATGGCGCGCTTGCGGGCGGCCTTGCCGGACATTTTCAGGTGCAGGCGCAGCACTTCTTCAATCTGGAAACCCACGGTGTAGCTCGGGTTCAGCGCGGTCATCGGGTCCTGGAAGACCATCGCCAGGTCTTTACCGACGATCTGCCGGCGCTGGCGATTGCTCAGCTTGAGCATGTCCTTGCCGTCGAAGCTGAGGGCGTCGGCGGTGACGATGCCGGGATGTTCGATCAGGCCCATCAGCGCCATCATGGTCACGGACTTGCCGGACCCCGACTCGCCCACGATGGCCAGCACTTCGCCCTTGTCCACGGTCAGGTCCAGGCCATCGACCACGGGAACGGCGTTCTTGTCGCCGAAGCGAACGTTGAGATTCTTGATTTCCAACAATGACATGTGAATCCCCTCAGGCGGCGTTCTTGAGTTTCGGGTCCAGCGCATCGCGCAGGCCGTCGCCCATCAGGTTGATTGCCAGCACGCTGAGCAAAATGGTCAAGCCAGGCAGGCTGACGACCCACCAGGCGCGTTCGATGTAGTCGCGAGCCGAAGCCAGCATGGTGCCCCACTCAGGGGTTGGCGGTTGTACGCCGAGGCCGAGGAAGCCCAGGGCGGCGGCATCGAGAATCGCCGAGGAGAAGCTCAAGGTCGCCTGGACGATCAGCGGCGCCATGCAGTTGGGCAGCACGGTGATGAACATCAGGCGTGGCAGGCCGGCACCGGCCAGGCGCGCTGCGGTCACGTAGTCACGGTTCAACTCGCCCATCACCGCAGCGCGGGTCAGGCGAACGTAGGACGGCAGGGACACGATGGCGATGGCGATGACGGTGTTGATCAGGCCAGGGCCGAGGATGGCGACGATCGCCACGGCCAGCAGCAAGGAGGGCAGGGCCAGCATGATGTCCATCAGGCGCATGATGGTCGGGCCAAGCATGCGCGGGAAGAACCCGGCGAGCAGACCCAGCAGGATCCCTGGAATCAGCGACATGACCACCGATGACAGGCCGATCAGCAGCGACAGGCGCGAGCCCGCGATCAGGCGCGACAACAGGTCGCGACCCAGCTCGTCGGTACCGAGCAGGAACTGCATTTGCCCGCCTTCCAGCCAGGCCGGTGGGGTCAGCAGGAAGTCGCGGTATTGCTCGCTCGGGTTATGAGGGGCAACCCA
>NZ_FYDL01000017.1:16563-113820 GCF_900187505.1 Pseudomonas sp. Irchel s3h17 | reverse complement strand
CAAGGCCTTTGGGAGTGACCATAGGATCGAAGGCAGCACGTTCGATCCCGGTCTCACTGTCAGGTATCAAGGCCGTCACCTTGTGGGTCATGTAGCCGGAGGTGATACGAGGTTGATAGGCAACCCAACGCTTGGAGCCTTTGCGGCGAAAGATCCAACGATGCTGCTCAAGCCAGGAGAACAATTTGGCCGGTGGGATGTGCAGTTGCTTCGCGGTGTCAGTGATACAGATCGCCCCGCCAGACGCAGCCAAGCGTTTGATGGCCGCAATTTTTGGCGCCTGATCGAGAATGACCAAGCGCAGTGATTGGTTGTCCTTGGCCTGATCGGCAGCAGCCTGTAATGCCTCGGCGTAAGTCGCTGGAATCTGGAACTGCCCTGCCTGGGCCTCTAGTTCCTGCCAGCGGTCAATGATCCGCGCGCGCAGCTCGACGCTGTAACCCGAGACCACCACCAGGGTGTCGCGCTGAGACAACAGGAACTCGCGATAGACCTGACCGTTTTGTGGGTGGACATAGGGGGTGTCGTTTGAAGAAACGACACCCTTCGCAACCAGCACCCGGACGGTTTTCAGACCGGCGAGCAGACAGGCCCGAAAGCCTGCCCACGACAGGAACAACCTGGACGGCTGCTCGATGGTGAAACGCCAGAACCGCGTGAATTATCCGGCAAGCAATGCGCCCCGCTCCTCCAGCGGCAATAGGACAGACAGCATCACTGCTGCACCTTGGCGACAGGGTGCATCGGGATGTAACCACCCTGAGGAAACACCATGTTCGGAATGAAAAAGCTCTTCGGTAAACAAGTCGGCAACGCTCAGGCCGAAATGAAGAAAGTCGTTAACCGCGACTTGATGCAGGCCATTGTCGGTGGCGGCTTACTGGTCGCCGCGGCTGATGGTGAGATTGAAGCCAGTGAGGTTTCCAAGCTGGACGAGCTGATTTGCTCCAACCCAAATTTGACGCACTTCGGCAGCGAGATCACCGAGACCATCAATCGCTTCACCGGTCAGTTGAACGCCAACTTCCAGGTAGGTCGGCTGGCGATCAAGCGCGAACTGGCCGACATCAAAAACGTTCCGGCCGACGCGGAGGAAGCCTTCGTTAACATTCTGGCCGTAGCTCAGGCCGACGGAGAGATCGAGGCCGCAGAGATGGTGGTGCTGAAAGAAATAGGCATGCACTTCGGTCTGCGCCTAGCTGACTACGGTATCGAGGCGTGAAGTACGCAACAAAGGTTCTGCTGATCCTGCTTGTACTGATCGTGGGCGGCATGCTGCTAAGCAGTCTCGCTTCACGGGCCACTTGCTCCTACTACGGCTTCCAGACTGACCGAGAGACCCGCTACGCCGCCTTTGTCGGCTGCATGGTCAAGGTTGACGGCGCGTGGTTCCCGCGCAATGAAATCCGCGTAATGCAATGACGTTTCACTGATGCCGCTTCTTGCAAGGCGGCATTGGGAAACCAACTAACGCAAGGAAATGGACAATGCTGATTTTGACTCGCAAAGAAGGCGAAAGCATCAACATAGGTAACGACATCACGATCACTGTGCTGGGTGTGAGTGGCAAACAGGTACGCATCGGAACAAGCGCACCCAAGGATGTCCCGGTGCATCGAGACGAGATCACGCAGCGTATTCAGGCGGGCTTGTCGAAGCCCCAATAACGAATCAACCATCGCCAAAACGACAGCCTGTCGCTAACTGCCCGAGCACCTGGTCCTCCCCAGCACCAGGCTGTATCGGAGTGTGATCTGTCTGCATGGCCTCAGTTCGGCGAGGCGTGAAGATGGGAGGGGAAGCCCAGTAATCCGGGCAGCCCAGACCGGACGGCAGATCACACCCCAATGCGGACGAACACCCGGCCCGGCGCCGGCCACCTGCATCGCTCAACCCAAACGGCAAGGAGGATTTGCGATGAAATAGCCCACTTAGAAGCCCGCCCAATGGCGGACCAGCGCTCACATAGGGAGGTCTGTGTGACGTACCACAAAAGCCCGGGATCCCTCGGGCTTTTTTATGTCTACCTTTATCCGTCATGCGCCCAATGGCAGCCAGCAGGCCGCCAGATTGCTAGCGAATACACGCAACCAACATTGAGGACTTTCCATGCATCCATCATTCCAAGAGCGCTTCGATGAACTCTGTGCGCTACTGCAAAAAACAAAAGCGGCGCAAACCGGACTCTTCGGGCGCACTGATCGGCAAGAGCCACCCAAACCTGTGCGCTTCCAAGTCAACGTGAAAGGCATCGGCCTGCTCCAGATCGTCGACCGGACAAGCGGCAAGGCCCACGCCTTCCGCCAGGACTACAAGGCCGCCCATGACTTGGCCATGCAGTACGAAGAAAAGGTCAACCGTCTTACCGGAGGTGCGCAGTGATCGACACTCCGATGGCCCAGCCGCATGACGCGATCATTCTCGCCGATCACTCATGAGACTAATCAAGAAACCGGTGCGCCAGCGCCTTCGCCAGTCGCAATTCAACCTTCCCCCAGAGGCCTGTTGGCCATCAACAACTGCGCCGATCTGGGCGATGCCGAAGACAGCACAGTTGAACGAGGTCGCCACCTGACACTACGGTTCTGCCCGCCAGCGCCTTCCCCTCTTATACGATGAGCGTCAGGCCTGACGACTAAACGCTTCTAAGCCCCCAAGCGTAACCATTACTTACCAACACCATGGCTCTAGTTTTAACCCCAGCGGACTTGAGAGGCTCATAAACCAATTGAGTAACATCATCTCGAATCTTCCCAGCAGTTGCGCCTTCAAACTTACCGCAGAAAACCATGTCAGGCAGGGGAAGTTTCTTATCTTTGTCACTCACGACATAAGTATCAAAACCCAATTCGCGAATAATGTTTCTTACCTCTTCCTTTTTAGGAAGATCCAGTTTATCCGCAGACAATATCAACGTGACAAGAGAAATCACAGAGTTTCCTCCTCAGTCGCGCTACCTGCACCATCGCCAGCTGTACCTTTCTGCTTCAGTGGACGGGTGGTTAAAGATTTAGAACCAAATGGGTTAAAGACGATCGCGAGAATAATACCAAAAATCCCTAGCGCTATACCGCCAACCCATTGAATTGTAGATATCTGAGAATCAACAACATCCTTGACAGCATATTTTCCTTGATCACTAATCAAGCTTTTATAATTCCCTTGCAGCTCTTTAAGCTCAAAAAAGGACGAAGGATCTTTGACCACAAAATCTTTCAACCCCTTAACCTCCTCATTCAACTGAACTAATGAGCGAATATCATCAACGTTCAATTTTCCACCCGCCACAGCCACTTCTATTTTTTTGAGGCGCGCATCAACAGACTCAGAAGTAAGTAAAGCCTGTCTTTTTTCCATCCTTCCAATCGCTTCTTCAATGCGAGGAATTCTCTGCAGGCCGTCCAATTGAGCCGACATAATTTCTTCTTTTTTAATTAAAATACCCTTAATCGGCGGTATTACAGAGAAAGCGCAGTAGAACAACAGGCCAATGACCATATTGATCCAAAGCAGCGTATAAGTTCTAGAAACCGAGACATCCCTACTTCCCGACCACCACTTACTCGCCTGGTTTTTTGCTACCGAGTCATCTGTTGCCATTTACAATCCCTGTTTTAATTGCTGGCTTCCATAATTTTCGTTCGATAGCAAACGACAACTTTCTGAAAGCAGAGCCTTCTTGTGAAAAATATTTGACAGAAAATTATGCCTATAAATAACCGGTCATGCAATATCGAAAAGATGATCAGCGCGCCGCGTGAGCGGCTGGGGGTTTTCGTCAGCACCTTATGGATAGTTATGAAGTCCACGACTTCGGCGAATAGTTGTTCCTGCTGTTGAACGTTGACAAGCCCGCCGCGCCCCCCCCCCTAGGGCAATCCGGTAGCGTGGGAGAGACAGCGCTGGGAGAAGCACTATGAGCACAAGGGTGACCATGCAGGCTGGAAATATTCAAGAGACACCGTGGCGCCGGCTGAGCTCGTGGAAAGCGTACTTAAAGCCCGGGACAGTGATGTTGGCAACACCTTCGACAATGGCGTGAATTGGGCAATCGACGAAACGATCAAGCTCAACACCAAATAACTCCTTCCCCTTCAAAGTCAGCCGCCATAGCGGCAAGGACGGCCTATGCCTTTTTTTGCCCTCGCCTACATCGCCTGGCTCATCTACACAGGGCAACGGCGATGACCGCCGCTGCAAGAGTTCTCGACCCCTGCAGCGCCAGCCGAATGATGTGGTTCGACAAGAAAGACCAGCGCGCCTTGTTCGGCGACATCCGTGATGAGCAGCACCTGCTCTGCGACGGACGGGTGCTGAAAGTGGAACCCGACGTCCTCATGGATTTTCGTCAGCTGCCCTTCGATACCGACACCTTTCGCCTCGTGGTGTTCGATCCACCGCATCTTACCCGCGCCGGCATCAACAGCTGGATGCGCGCTAAGTACGGAATGCTCACAGCCGACTGGCGCGAGGACATCCGCCAGGGCTTCGCTGAGTGCTTCCGGGTGCTGGAGCCCGAAGGCATATTGATCTTCAAGTGGAACGAAACACAGGTGCTGGTTAGCGAACTGCTCGCCCTCACTGATGAAAAGCCCCTGTTTGGCCACAAGTCCGGCAAGCGTGAAAAAACGCACTGGATCACGTTCATGAAACGGCAAAAGAGCTCGCCCCACCAGCCACCTCAGGAAGGGGGCTGAATGGCCAGCAACTGGTGAGGCGAGCGCATCAACAGTAGCTCACCCGCAAGACCTGCCTAACTCCCTTTATCAGATTTCGACAAACCACTACCAGCCTGCCGGTGAACGGCCGGCGAGGAATTCTCATGACCAAAGAAAACGTGTACGACGAACAAATCAACCCTCTGGTCCACAAGATCATCGCTATCTGCAGAGAGCATGAGATTGCCTTGCTGCTTTCTGCCCAGCTTGAGGACGAGGATGAGCGAGAGCTGTTCTGCACCACCATCCTGCCTGGCACGGATGAGGTGTCGTGCGAGAGGTTTGTCCAGGCGCTGAATCTCATCCGGCCGCCCAGCCACTCCGTAATGCACATGACCACCACCCATGCCGACGGCAGTAAGACGCTGACCGCCATCATCTGACCCCCCCCCTCCTTCTACCGCCACGCGTGGCATGGAGCATCAAATGAATACTGAAAAAAATGAAGACTTCATCGAGTACATCCGCCTGCCAGAAGTACGCCGCATCTCCGGGCTCAGCACGGCATCCATTTACCGTATGGCGACCAGCGGAAAATTCCCGCGTCAGGCCAAGATTGGTGACAAGGCAGTCGCCTGGATTCGTTCGGAAGTCACGCAATGGGCAGCCAGTCGTGCAGCTGCCCGCGAGCAGAATGGTTACCTCCCCTCTAGCTTGTCCAGATAATCGGCCCAGTCCTGCATCATCCCCCGTCGCTGCTCGACGTATTCCGCGTGGTTGTACGTCTTCCGTACTTTGCTCGAGCTCGCATGCGACAACTGCGCCTCGATCCAGTCCTCGTTGTAACCCATCTCGTTCAAGGCCGTTGAGATTGTGGCGCGGATACCGTGCCCGGTCAGTCTGCCTTCATACCCCATGCGCTTCAGGGCCATATTGACTGTACCGTCGCTGATCGGCTTGCCCGGGTCACTCCGACCCGGGATCAGCAGTTTGTAACGGCCAGTCATCTCATGGACCTGACGTACCTCTTCAGCCGCCTGCCGCGACAGTGGCACCAGATAGGCCGGCACCTTATCCCCCCCTTTTGCCCTGATCACCTTTTGTAGCTGCTTTACGCCTTCGGCCGGAATAGTCCAGAGCGCGTCATCGAGATTGAACTGACTCCAGGTTGCATTGCGCAGTTCACCGGTGCGCACCCCGGTCAGAAGCAGAATACGGATCGCGCTCTTCGTGTAGGCAGCCCCATTGAATTGACGAAGCGCCACAAGGAAGTCTTTCAGCTCTGCCTGTCGAAGCATCGGATTGTGCTTCTCCGGTGGCTCTTTGACCGCAACGATATCCAGGTCGGAGGCAGGATTGGTTTCAATGTAGTCGGAAGCGATGGCGAACCTGAAAATCTCGTTGAGCCATGAACGACACTTTCGTGCCACGTTCAGTGCACCGCGTGCCTCGACTCGACGCATGGCACTTAGTACATCAGCGCGTTTCACATCGGCCACCGGGATTTTGCCAAGCACCGGGATCAGATCCTTGTCCAGATACATGCGCGACTGAGTAGCGCCACCTTTTTTGGCAGTCAGCATGCGTGGCGCCTTGAAGGCGTACCATTCGTTGGCCACAACCTCGAAGGTCTTCACCGCGCCGGTAATGGCTGCACGCTTCTCTTCACGGCGCTGCGAACGAGGGTCAACTCCCTTTGCAATAAGAGCGCGGGCCTGGTCCCGGCGTTCGCGGGCTTCTTTCAGGGATATTTCGGGGTAGGTGCCCAGGGATATGCGCGGCTGCTGTCCATGCCATGAGAATCGGAAGTGCCACGCTTTCGAGCCTTTGACAGCTACAAATAAGGACAATCCAGCGGTATCGCTGACGCTGTAATCCTTCTCTTTGGGCTTTGCTTGCCTGACAGCTGTATCAGTGAGGGGCATTAGTACATAACCATGGCAGTCGAATTCAGATGTGCTGAGCAATGTACTAAAAAAATTGAGAAGACGTGCTAAATGATGGAGGGGAGCAATAACGAAAAAGCCCCGCCAGGCCAATGCCTGCGGGGCTTTTGAGAAGGTCTGGTATAACCTTGGAAGCGTAAATGGTGCCCGAAGCCGGAATCGAACCGGCACGCCCTTACGAGCGGGGGATTTTAAGTCCCATGCGTCTACCAGTTTCGCCATTCGGGCGGTAGCGCGGTGATGCGTTCACGACGATCTGCTGCAAACCCGTCGTTTTTGCCACTGTCGCGGCAGGGGGAGAAATATATACAGCCATCCCCTGCTAAGCAAGTTCGTCGAGGTTAATTTCAAGACAAAACCTTGCAACGCAATCGAAACAAAAAAGCTCTGTAGATCATGGATCTACAGAGCTTTCTACAGGGTCGGCCGAGGTCGCGAACGATCCAGCCATAACGCCCTTAGATTCATTAGGTTAGCACGCGCACTGTTGTCCAAGCCACTGATTTTTAAAGGCCTTCCCCCCTTGGCGTGCAAGGGTCGGGGTTGCCGAACGTGGCTCTTGCCCTCTTCCGGTCAAACCGGAGAAATGGTGGCGAGTGCACCAATCAGGATGGTTAACGCCAGAAATCCACCCAGAAACACGGCCATCTTCAACATGTGGTCTCCACCCTCTTCAGTCTGCGGTCGTGGCGTTATTGTGCGGCGCGGGCGGTGTTCGTTACAGCAGCAGAAAGCAACGAAAAATACGGATCAGAATCACCCCTTGAGCGAGCCGGGCAGGCGCCCTCCTGCCCCGGCCTGGCGCGGGGCATCCGGCGCCAGATCGGGGATCAGTGGGTACAGAAGCCTCCAGGCCGTGGGATTACGTGAGTTCGAAGCGATCGGGGTTCGTCACCTCACCCTTGACCGGAATGAGTGGTATCGGCCCTTCCCGCTAGCGGGGAAAAGGACAAAAATCCCCCTCGGATGCCTGCGAAAGCAGGGGTGATAGATCAATCAACATCATGACTAAAGTCATCACGTTGCTTGCCGAGGGCAGGCAAAATCCTACGCGACAGGAAAAGAAAATAGGCTTTTAGCCCGAGTCGCGACAATGCGAGACCGCCTGTTGATCGTACACCGGTAGATCAACCTCAACAGATGAGCCTATGAAAGACCCCATTCGCTACGCCGACTACATGCACATGATCGGAGCCGGTCGCCGCGAAATACCCATGCGTGAACTGGTATCCGCACCGGTTCGCGATGTCGATGGCCGCTGGCAGGCCGCGCCCCACAAAGCTGCGAAATTGCGCGGAGACGAGATCGCCGCCATCCTCAAGCCCTATATCAATGTCCGGCTGATGGCGCAGCTTCGCGCCGTGGTGCCGCTGGCCCTGTACCTGGTGTTGTTTCAGATCATCATCCTGCGCCAGTTGGTGGAGGACTCGCTGCTTGTCACGGGCGGCCTGTTCGCCGTGATCGTCGGCCTGATGCTGTTCATGGAAGGGCTGAAACTCGGCCTGATGCCATTCGGCGAAATCATCGGCAGCAACCTTCCGCGCAAGTTATCCCTGCCTGTGGTGTTGCTGGTTACCCTGCTGCTGGGCATCGGGGTGACGTTCGCCGAGCCCGCTATCGGCGCGCTGCGCGCCGCTGGGCAGAACGTTTCTGCGCAGCACGCGCCCTACCTCTGGGCGATACTCAATCAGTGGACCAGCGAACTGGTCCTGGTTGTAGGGGCCAGCGTCGGCCTGGCCGCTGTAGCCGGCACGCTCCGCTTCCTCTACGGCTGGAGCCTGAAGCCGTTGATCTATTTATCGCTGGCGCCCGTTCTGCTGCTGACGGTGTATATGAGCAGTGACCCTGAGCTGGCAAAGGTTATTGGCCTGGCCTGGGATGCTGGCGCGGTCACCACCGGGCCGGTCACTGTACCGCTGGTCCTGGCGCTAGGCATCGGCATCGCGGCTGCCGCAGGCAAGGGCGGTTCCGGGCTGTCCGGGTTCGGTATTGTCACCCTGGCCTCGCTGTTTCCCGTCATCGGGGTAATGGCACTGGGCCTGTACGTGGCGGCTATCTCCTCGCCGGCGGAAATCATCGCCGCGGCGCAGGCCGCTACCGACGCCGGACAACAGGCTGCGCACTGGCACAAGGTCAGCCCCGGACTGGAGATTGTTTCGGGGCTACGGGCCATCGTGCCTTTGGTGGTATTCCTACTAATCATACTGAAACTGCTGCTGCGCCAGAGCCTGCCGCGGCGCGGTGAGATCTTCCTCGGTATCGCCCTGACCGTGGTGGGCATGTGCGTGTTCAATCTCGGGCTGACCTACGGTCTGTCGAAGCTGGGAGGGAGTGCCGGTTCGCTGATTCCGACGGCCTTCATGCAGACTCCCGGCTCGGACGACTCCCCGCTCTACAGGTATCAGGTGGGGCTGGTGCTGGCCCTGGCCTTCGCCTGGGTGCTCGGGTACGGCGCGACCGTCGCCGAACCCGCGCTGAATGCGCTCGGAGTCACCGCAGAGACCCTGACCAACGGCTTTATCCGCAAGCGCAGCCTGATACGTGCGGTATCGATAGGCGTCGCCTGCGGTATTGCCGTGGGTGTGGCCAAGCTGGTGTTCGGCCTGCCACTGGTCTGGCTGGTGGTGCCGTCCTATCTATTCGCTGTGGTGCTGACGGTCTTTTCGACCGAAGAGTTTGTCAATGTGGCTTGGGACAGTGCGGGTGTCACCACGGGGCCAATCACCGTGCCGCTCGTTCTGGCCATGGGGCTGGGACTGGGCAATGCCACCAACGCAGTCGAGGGTTTCGGAATTCTGTGTATGGCATCCGTCGGCCCCGTGATCACCGTCATGCTCCTCGGACAGTGGGCGCGTTTCCAGTTGTGGAGACAGGCAAAGGCCGTCACGAAACAGCCTGCGAATCAATTATTGGGCACGGGAGAAGCGGGATGAAAGCTGAAGGAATTACCTACCTTACTGACGTTGCACTGATCACCTGCATTGTCCCCGTCGGGCGCGCAGACCTGGTGATCCGTGCGGCCCAGGGCATGGGCGCGCCAGGCGCCATTGTCTACCACGCCAACGGGCTTGGCCCCCGTGAGCGGCACGGCCTGCTCAGCATCGCCATCGATGCGGAGAAAGAAGTGGTCAGCCTGCTGGTCGCTGCCGACTACCAGGACGCGGTACTCGAGGCCATCTATCACGCGGCCAACCTGGATGTTCCCGGTGCAGGCATGATCTATGCGACACCGGTGGAAAAAGTGGCCACCTACATCCCCCGGGAAATGCTGGAACAGGGGAATGCCTCGTGAGCGTCGCGGTTGCAGGTATACCGGGCGGGGCTGCAAAACTCATTACCTGCGTGTTGCCCGACGATGGCACGGAGCGCAGGCTGTTGCTGCTGTTGCGAGAGGCGCATGGCATTACGCGCGCGGACAGCGTCAGTTGCCGCGGTGTAGCCGTACTGCAGGCCGCCAAGGCGCCCCGCAACGAAGTGCCGGAAGCGGTTCTCTCCCGTGTGGTCAACGTGGTGGTGGATGAAGCCCAGGCCGAAGCGGTGTTCGACTTCATCTGTGCAAACGCCGGGCTGACCGGGCCGGGCAGAGGTTTGGTGTACATGGTTGCGTTGAATTTCGCGACGCCACTGGTGATGCCTGCGGGCGTAACGCAAGAGCCCGGCGCGAAGGTAGAGGGCTTTTGAAAGCACTAGATTACGAAGCGTCCGCTGATAGATTGAGCCAATCTGTTGCGTCGACGCCCGCAAGTCCAATGCACCATTTGACGACACCTTTGCCGGCAAGCCGTTCTTAGAATCGAAGCGGTTATTTCGTATTCAATTTTGCCTACCGTCAAACTTCCAACTACAAATGATACGTGGGATGGAGAGTGTCCAAATACTGACAGTGATTGTCATGGGGCGGGCCATCCGATTGATGGCAAGAGCTTTCGGGATGGTCAGGCACATGACTCAACGCAAGTATCGCTCCGACATTGATGGGCTGCGGGCGGTGGCGGTGATAGCGGTACTTCTGCATCACCTCGACACCCGCCTGCTACCCGGAGGGTTTGTTGGCGTTGACATCTTCTTTGTCATCTCTGGCTTTTTGATCACCTCCCAGGTTTTTTCCGAGGTCAAGCGCAACGCTTTCTCGCTGAAGGGTTTTTATCAGCGACGCATCAATCGCATTGTTCCTGCACTGGTAACGGTACTGCTGGCAACCGTGTTCGTTGGGGCTTTTATCCTATCTCCGGTCGACCTGATCCGGCTCAACGTTAGCGCCCTGCTCTCTCTGTTGGGCGTTTCGAACATCTATATCTGGGTCAAGTACGGCAACTACTTCGCCGCCGACGCCGGTGAAGCCCCCCTGCTGCATACGTGGTCACTGGGTATTGAAGAACAGTTCTACGTTATCTGGCCGCTGTTCATCGTGTTGCTCTATCGCTTGGCGCCGCGTTACGTGCTGCCGGTATTGGCCATTGGCGTGGTAGTCGCGGTTGGCGTTTCAGAATATGCGACCGGCGTCTTTGCGACAGCCGCCTACTATCTACTGCCTACACGTTTTTTCGAGTTGATGCTGGGTGGGCTGCTGGGGATCTACCTGCATCAACCGCGCATCATCGGGAAGCTGACGGCCCATGGCATTGCCATGGTGGGCTACCTGCTGATCGGTTTTTCTCTGTTTGCCTTGAACCCCAACTCGACCTTCCCCGGGATCAACGCCCTAATCCCGGCCCTGGGAGCAGCACTGTTGATCCTGGCCGGCAGCGGCGACATGCGCTCGCGCTTGCTCACCTGCCGGCCCATGGTGTTTATCGGCTTGATCTCCTACTCGCTGTATTTGTGGCATTGGCCGCTGATTGCCTATCTGAATTATCTGGAAATCCCTATCGATTTGCCTGTCGGGGCGATGCTGAGCGCGACTTCGATCATCCTCTCGTGGCTCTCCTGGCGTTATGTCGAGGTGCCCTTTCGGCGCAACGGGGCGACGTTGCACTTTTCCCGGATCTTCGCCCGTCGATTCGCCGTCCCGGCATTGGGACTGGCCGCATTGGCGGTGTTGAGCCTGCAATTCAACGGGTTCCCGCAACGTTTTAGCCCTGAAGTTTCGCTACTTGAAGCGATGACCCAGAAAAAGCCGAGCGAGATTCGTAGCGGATGCCACGTCACCAATGCGCTGTATGGCACCGAACCTAATGACGCGTGTCGTCTGGGGGTCAAAAAAGAACAGTTGGACGGCATCATGATCGGTGATTCGTTTGCCAACCACTTCACCGGCATGGTCGACATACTGGCCAAACCAGACAACCTCTCGATCATGGATTACACCATGGACTCGTGCCCGCCGATCATCGGCTACACCGTCGACATGTCCGAGGTCTATGCCGCCCATTGTGCAAAGCGCAACGAACGGGTGTTCAGCTTGATCGAGCAGAAAAAATTCCACTACGTGGTACTGGCGGCGGTTTGGCCCACAGACGCGATTGCCAAAGACATCGTCGAAGCGAGTATCAAGCGGGTGGTGGAGCATAGCGACGAGGTCATTGTGATCTTGAGGAATCAGAGCATCGCAAAGGCCGCAAGCTGCCCGATTCGCCGCTTGATGTTCGGTATCGACCGCAATTGCTCGGTGCCTCAAAGTACCCTGGCGCCCTATTGGGCGGACGTGCGGGCGAAGTTCCCGAAGGTGCACTTTATCAATCCCAATGACGTGATATGCCCGGCAGGCGTGTGCAGCCCAATCATTCAGGGCCAGTTGCTGTACCTGGATGATTCGCACTTGAATGAAGTGGGCTCGCGTTTTATCGGCCGCACGTTACTCGATCGAGGCTACTCACTGCTGCGCAAACCGGTGGCTACCCCACGTACTGCCGAGGCGAAGTTTGATGCCAGCGCTCACCGATAACCCCCCTGAAAAAAGTACTCGTATCAAAACCACCCTCCCAACGTCGTCGGCTCCCAGTTCAAGATCACCAATTCTCCGCCGACCTCTGCCTTGCCCTGTCGCTGGTTGGTCGTGGGCCATGAAGACTGGACAACGATAGCCAGAATTCATGGCCGCTGGATGCCTTCTGCAGATGTTGGAGCCGGCAACCGCGCCGAGGCGCTGTTTGCCGGAACTGCCAACGTTACGACAACCTCTGCGCTATACCCCGCTATTCAAGTCGAATCGATCAAGGTTCATCACTTTGCTCCAGGCCGCGACAAAGTCACGCACGAACATCGGCTGGGCGTCGCTGCTGGCATAGACTTCGGCGAGTGCCCGGAGTTGGGAGTTGGAGCCGAAGACCAGGTCGACCACCGTGCCCGTCCACTTGAGCGTGCCCGTGGCCCGGTCGCGCCCCTCCAGTACGCCTTCAGCGGTGGCGGATTTCGCCCACTGGGTGTTCATGTCGAGCAGGTTCACAAAGAAATCATTGCTCAGTGTTCCCGGCTGTTGGGTGAACACACCGTGGTGGGACTGCCCGAAGTTGGCGTTGAGCGCACGCAGGCCGCCAATGAGCACCGTCATCTCGGGTGCGGTAAGCGTCAGCAACTGTGCCTTGTCCACCAGCACCTCGGCGGCACAGTCCTCCAGTCCCTTGCTGGCGTAGTTGCGGAAACCATCTGCAATCGGCTCCAGGACAGCGAACGAGTCCACGTCGGTCTGGTCCTGCAACGCGTCCATGCGCCCTGGCGAGAACGGTACCTTCACGTCGTGACCGGCTTTTTTCGCGGCGGCCTCGATGGCGGCGCAACCGCCCAGCACGATCAGGTCGGCGAGCGACACCTTCTTGCCGCCGGACTGCGCGTTGTTGAAGTCGTTCTGGACCGCCTCCAGTTGCCCCAGGACTTTGACCAGCTCAGCCGGTTCGTTGACCGCCCAGTCCTTCTGCGGCGCCAGGCGAATACGTGCGCCATTGGCACCACCGCGCTTGTCGCTGCCGCGGAACGTGACCGCGGACGCCCAGGCCGTGGTGACCAACCGGGGTGCGGACAAGCCGCAAGAAAGAAGCCTGGCCTTGAGGGCGGCGATGTCCTGCTCGTCGATCAAGGGGTGGTCCACGGCGGGAATCGGGTCTTGCCACAGCAACTGCTCGGCCGGCACCAGCGAGCCAAGGTAGCGGGCAATCGGCCCCATGTCGCGGTGGGTGAGTTTGTACCAGGCCCGCGCGAAGGCGTCCGCCAACTGATCCGGGTGGTCGTGGAAACGCCGGGCAATCTTTTCGTAGGCTGGGTCGAACCGCAACGACAGATCGGTGGTCAGCATCGACGGTGCGTGTCGTTTCGAGGGGTCGTGGGCGTCCGGTACGGTACCGTCACCGGCGCCATTCTTGGGCTTCCACTGGTGCGCCCCGGCCGGGCTCTGGGTCAGTTCCCATTCGTAGCCGAACAGGTTGGACAGGAAATTGTTGCTCCACGACGTTGGGGTGCTGGTCCAGGTGACTTCCAGGCCGCTGGTGATCGCATCTCCCGCGATCCCGGTACCAAAGGCGCTCTTCCAGCCCAGGCCTTGCTGCGCGATGTCGGCCGCCTCCGGGTCGGGCCCCACCAGTTGGGCATCGCCAGCACCGTGGGTTTTACCGAAGCTGTGGCCGCCGGCGATCAGCGCAACCGTTTCCTCGTCGTTCATGGCCATGCGGGCGAAGGTTTCACGGATATCCCGCGCTGCCGCAATCGGGTCCGGGTTAGCGTTCGGGCCTTGCGGGTTGACGTAGATCAGCCCCATCTGCACGGCCCCCAGGGGGTTTTCCAGGTCCCGGTCGCCGGTGTAGCGGTTGTCGCCCAGCCAGGTGGTCTCGGACCCCCAATAGATGTCGTCTTCCGGCTCCCAGATGTCCGCGCGCCCGCCAGCAAAGCCGAAGGTCTTGAAGCCCATCGACTCCAGTGCAACGTTACCGGTCAGGATCATCAGGTCGGCCCAGGAGAGGTTGCGGCCGTATTTTTGCTTGATCGGCCACAGCAGCCTGCGTGCCTTGTCGAGGTTGGCGTTGTCTGGCCAGCTGTTGAGCGGGGCAAACCGTTGGTTGCCGGTCCCGCCGCCGCCGCGACCATCCGCGATGCGGTACGTGCCGGCACTGTGCCAGGCCATACGGATGAACAAGGGGCCGTAGTGCCCGAAGTCCGCTGGCCACCAGTCCTGCGAATCGGTCATCAAGGCATGCAGGTCCTTGATCACGGCATCCAGATCCAGTTGCTTGAAGGCCTCGGCGTAATTGAATTCCTCCCCCATGGGGTCGGACTTGGAAGAGTGCTGGTGCAGGATGCTCAGTTTCAGTTGATCTGGCCACCAGTCGGCATTCGACGGGGCTTGTGCTACCACATGTTTACGAGCGTCACCCGCGAACGGGCACTTCGATTCGGTTGACATGGCTAACTCCAACTGTTGTTTTCAGACTAATCCACTGTGCAGTGTGGAACGCGGTTCCCACCCCATCCAATAGGTTTTGGGAATGGTATTGATAGCCTCTATGGATGTGCCCCCTTGTCGCCGCTGGGTCATCGCCCATGAAGGACCTGCGCAGACCACCAGGCTCGGCTCAAGGCATTCACAAACCTTTCGCCCATGATCCACAATCAGACGTTTACAGAACCACAAGTGTGGACCCGTCCATGGATCTCGCCACCCTCACCCTCTTTCTCCCCGCCTGCTTCGCCCTGAACATGGCGCCCGGGCCCAACAACCTGCTGTCGGTCAGCAATGCAACCCGCTACGGCTATCGCACCTCCTGCCTGGCCGGTGTCGGGCGTTTGCTGGCGTTGGCCCGGCAGGAGTTTCTGGTGGCGGCGGACAAGCCTGCCAATGCCCAATATACATCTAGGTGACAGGCAACTATCGGCCAAGAGCAGGCCTTACTCGTGCCTATAACCGAGGTTCCATTCACTGAGGTGGTCGTACCCGAAAAATGAATCGCATGCACCCACGCCCGCTCAACCGGCCTATGTACGCGGCGCGTGACGCCCCTGTTTGGGACGGTTCTGACGTAACAAAGTACCAGAATGCCGTACGCAGTTCAGTTCACACCGTCCCGAGAAACTCGCCTAACCAGCCTGCGGATGTAACGAATTAATTCACGGATATTTACCTATAGAGCAGATCCTTATACGATGAGCCGCATCGACTGCTCTCAATCAGGCCTGAGTAAAACATGATTATTCAGCGCATAACAAAACGACTTGATAAATTACGCTTTATAATCAACAAAAACTTCGCACGGACAAATAAGCAAAACCGGACACAGATTCAATTATCTCTACATCTACACACAATAATATTGAGTGCCTGAACGATGAACAACACTAGCGTTCCGACTGAAAACTCTAAAACCTTCAGCATAGCCATAGTAAATTACAAGACACCAGAAATCACCAAGATATGTTTAGATTTATTGCGCCAGCACGTGGACATCAACAACACTCCAATATGGGTAGTTGACAACTATTCCGCCGATGAAAGCACTAAATACTTGCGTACGCTTGACTGGATCAATTTAATCGAGCGTTCTGTTTCTGAACCAGAGCCGGGGCACATCGCGCATGGCAAAGCACTTGACCTGGTTTTAGAGCGAATTGACACTGATTATTTATTCCTGATGCACACAGACACATTTGTTTTCGATAAGAATGTTTTCCAGATGATGCTGAATAAATGCATTAAAAACCAAAAAGTCGTAGCCGTCGGTTGTGTAGAGCAAATAAATCGCGGCACCGTCAGAACGCTTTGGCGCTTTAGCTCACGGCTATTCAAACATCATTTCAGACGCCTGAAAATCTCCGTTGGACTACGCTCCAGAGAACCAAAACCGTACAGAGAAATCTACCTGAAGAGCTTCTGTACATTGTGGAACTGCAAACTTATCAAACAGCACGGCATGCATTTTTCAATGGATGATCGCGTTCCTGGCTATACCCTCCAAGACCGCATGACCGAGTTTGGCTATGTCATTGAAATGTTATCACCGCGTAAAATCTTCAGTTACCTGGATCATATCCAGTCCGGCACTGTCGCAGCGGCTGGCGGCTATGAAAAGACTCATAGACGAACCAAAATGTACAACGACATCCTTAAGCGTCTGAACAAGGTCGACAGCAAAAATTAAGCGACGAAAACACACAGCGAGCAGTGCGTTCGACTCTATTTGAAGTCACCCACAGGTCTTTATATTAAGTTATTGGAGCGGCAATGGCACCCATCACTCAAGTACTACCTATCACTCTGTCCCCGGAGCTTGATTTCGACCAGAACGCCGCCAACGCTTTTGGTTGCTCATTGGCCAGTCACTATATTCAGGCTACGCCATTTCCGCACATCGTCATCGACAACTTCTTAAACGAAGACCTGATTGCGAGTATCTGCTCACACTTCCCAGTCGAGCCAACCAACAACGAAATGCTCTACGAGCGCGGCTATAAAGGTCAACGAAAACGTCAAATTAGCCCGAACGAATGCGCCCCGCATTTGAAGACTGTT
This sequence comes from Pseudomonas sp. Irchel s3h17, assembly GCF_900187505.1. Classification (GTDB taxonomy): domain Bacteria; phylum Pseudomonadota; class Gammaproteobacteria; order Pseudomonadales; family Pseudomonadaceae; genus Aquipseudomonas. The sequence continues at coordinate 96,787 of NZ_FYDL01000017.1, read as the reverse complement.
TTCAACGCCTTCAACTCGGCGCCCATGCTGCAGTTTCTTGAAAAGCTCACAGGCATCGAGGGTTTGATACCCGACCCCTACTTTTCCGGTGGCGGGCTGCATGAAACGAAAAGTGGTGGTTTCCTGGGGGTGCACTCAGACTTCAGGCTCAACAAAAAGCTTAATGTCGAGCGCAGACTGAATGTCATCATTTATCTGAATCCAGACTGGCAAGAGGAATACGGCGGCAACCTGGAACTTTGGGATGTCGACATGAAGACCTGCCTTAAAAAAGTCCTGCCCATTTACAATCGCTGCGTCATTTTCAACACAGACAAAGACAGCAATCATGGGCACCCAGAGCCTTTAACGACTCCAGAGCACATCACGCGCAGGTCTATAGCGCTTTATTACTACACTGCAGGAACCATGGCGATCGATCCCGCACAACGAAACAAAACCCACTACAAGCCAAGGCCCAAAGATCGTTTAAGCCTCAAGTACTACATGAGCAAACTCATCAAGAAGAAAAACTAAACCATATAGCCAGGCGATCGAGCTCGTGCATTTCAAGCGTTAGCTTGCACATCCGGATGCGCCCCCACGCTCGGTCGCAGCTCTAAAATAGTTTTTTGATCTCTTCACCCTTTCCAGAGTCGCGGCACTACCGACTGTCGGTTTTGGGTTGTGGATTCAACCGATCGATGCAACACCTCGTTCAGCCCAGGCACCCCCAAGGCGATCCTGATTTTCACCGGCTTCCTGCCGCGGTTTCAGGAGTGGATTGCCATCGCGGCGTACGCCTACATGGGCCTGCACATGCGTCGATGGTTTGCCCGGCCCCAGGGCAAGGAGATGTTCAATCGCTGCTGCGCCGGATTGTTGTCCGCGGCGACCGTACTGTTGATGGCGCGCCGCGCCTGAGGCGAACCAGAAAAATGACTGAAGCCTTTGCAAGGATTGCGTTGGGGCCCCTTCTGCTGATTCAGGGCCTGTACACCCGCTGGATTACTCCAAAGTTGCCGGAAGCCGAGGGCGAGCGCCAGGGCGTGGCCGGTCGTGGCGTGGCGCTGCGCCTGTTGATTCTGGGCGACTCCGCAGCCGCTGGTGTCGGCGCAGCGACCCAGGACGAAGCCATCACCGGGAAACTGGTCGCACGGCTGGCCAACGACTATCGGATTACCTGGACACTCTGGGCGCAATCGGGCCTGGATTCCCGGGCGCTGTTGAACGTGCTCGAACGCAATTCGCCGGAACCCTTTGATGTGGTGCTGCTGTGCGTAGGCGTGAACGATGTCACCAGCCGCATCACCGCTGATCAATGGCTGGCTCAACAGGACCGCTTGATGGAGTTGTTGAGCGGCAAATACGCCGTGAAGCAGATTGTGGTGTCCCCGCTGCCGCCCATGCACCTGTTCCCGGCGCTGCCGCAACCGCTACGCTGGTACCTGGGCAGCCGGGCCAGTCGTTTCAACCACCGGCTGGCCGGCCTGGCCGAGCGCAAGGACCACTGCACATTACTGACCATCAGCCTGGCCCCGGTGGCCGGCCTGATGGCGGCGGACGGGTTCCATCCGGGCCCGGCGATCTACAGCCTTTGGGCAGACCATGCGGCCCGGGCAATCCAGCAACGTTTCCAGCCCAACAAAAACACAGGAAGTTGACTATGTCCGCGCTGAAACTGCATCCCAACGCCGCAGCATCGCTGCAACAGTGGCACGCCATGCTCCGCAGCCATGACTTGCGGGCGCTGCCCGACTTGCTGGCCCCTCAAGCAGTGTTCCGCTCGCCAATGGCCCACTCGCCTTACCCGGGGGCGCCCGCGGTATCGATGATCCTCAATACGGTGATCGACGTACTTGAGGAATTTACCTATTACCGTGAGCTGGCGACCGCCGACGGACTGAACGTTGTCCTCGAATTCAGCGCCAAGGTCGGCGACAAGACGCTCAAAGGCATCGACATGATCCGCTTCGACGAACAGGGAAAAATCGTCGAGTTTGAAGTGATGGTCCGTCCCATGAGCGGTTTGCAGGCGCTGGCCGAAGAAATGGGACGCCGCCTGGGCGCCTACCTGGCCGCCAGCAAGGCCTGATGGCGCAGCCACGACGAATGTGGCCGCAAGACTCCGGGTGCGGCACTCTGGACGCAGGGCTAATCTGTCCAGGGTGTGCCCCACTGCTTATCCGGATCCGCCATGCCCTATGACCACGCCAGCCAGTTCCTGTCCGCCCTCGACGCTGACTGGGCGCGCCTGGTCGCCACCGTTGGCCCTTGCCTGCACGAGCCCAAGCCGACTCGCGATCCGTATGAAGCGCTGGTGCGGGCTATCGCCTATCAACAACTGCATGTGCGCGCCGGCGATGCGATTGTCGGCCGGTTGCTCGCGTTGTTCCCCGACCAGTCATTTCCCAGTGCCGAACAACTGGCGGCCAGTGAAGTTGCCCTGCTGCGCGGTTGCGGCTTTTCGGCCAGTAAGGTCGCGACCATCCAGGGGATCGCCCAAGCGACCCTGAATGGCGTGGTGCCCGACTACGCGACCGCACTGGCCCTGGACGACGAAACCCTGATCGAGCGCCTGACCCCGCTGCGTGGCATTGGTCGCTGGACCGTGGAGATGCTGCTGATCTACACCCTCGAACGCCCGGACATCCTGCCCGCCGACGACTTCGGGGTACGGGATGGCTATCGACGTCTCAAAGGCCTGGCGACCACGCCGAGCCGCAAGCAGATGATCGACCTTGGCCAATCCTTGCGCCCTTACCGCACAGTGGCGTCGTGGTACCTGTGGCGAGTGCCGAAGGCATGAAAACCTACAGCTTGCTGAACGCCCGCCGCGAGACGGTGCCAAGCACGGAACCGGGGCTGCTGGGTGGCCATCGTCGCTCAAGGATCTATGGCCGCCTGGATTGCCCCGGCGCCTTGCGCGCCATCGCACGAGGCGGCTACGTCAAGCATCGGGTGTTCTTTGCCGACGAAGCCACCGCCCGCGCCGCCGGTTACCGCCCGTGCGCGGTGTGCATGCCCCAGGCGTATGCACAGTGGAAAGAAGCGGCTGGGCGTTCAGGTTAAACAGCCTGAAACACTTAATCCCCTGACCGCCCGCAGGCACGCCCCGGCACCCTGATGCGCTCTATCGTTGGCCTGCAGCCCAGCCGCCCGGCCAGTGCCAGGCGCGTTCCGTGCCCCAACCCGCCTGGCCGGGCGATCCCACAGCCAATATCCCGGTCATTCCTGGCATCACTTGGTACCATTGCGCACACTTATGTGAAGAATTCGTGTCTGGAAGTATTTTTTGTGAATCTTTTTCGCCATTGGTTACAGCACCCCCACGCCAGCCTCAGTGCCCTCATCACCCTGGTGCTGATCGTCCCCCTGTGCCTGCGCACCGCACTGGGCTGGTTCAATCCACTCGGCTACCTGTCCGACCTCGCCATCGGCAGCCTGCTGGTGGTGCTCCTGCATCGCCGTGCCTGGTGGCTGGCGCTCCCGGTGTTGCTGGTCTGGGGCCTGATGTCCGTGGCCACCGCCGAACTGGTCAGCGCCGTCGGGCGACTGCCCAATGCCGGCGATCTCAACTACCTGATCGATCCGCAGTTCGTGGAAAAGTCCACCAGTGGCAGTTTCGCCCAACCCTGGCTGGCCGCGGCCCTCGGGCTCGGTCTGCTGGCTTGGCTGATCACCCAGTGGGCCGGCCGCTCGACGCCCCGGCCAGCGCTACCGCGAAAGGCCTGGGCAGTACCATTGCTGCTGTTGCTCGGGCACTGGGGCGCACAGAACCTGGCACCGTCCGATGCCGATCAATGGCGCCTGTTCAACCTGCCCCACCAGTTGCTGGCCGCCGGCGTCGGCGAGGTGCAGATGCGCACGGAAGAATGGCTTGAGGGCGACGTGGTCGAGACGGCTCCGCAGATGGCCGGGCTCACCCAACTGGACTTGAACGGGCAGAAGATCCTTGCCGAACCCGGCCGCGCGCGCAACGTCTTGATCATCGCGCTGGAAGGCATTCCCGGTGCCTATATCCAAGCCAACCGCCAGGCCCTGCACAGCAGCTATCAAGAAAACCTCATGCCCAACCTCAGCCGCTGGGCCGAGCGCGGCATGAACACGCCGGACTACGTGCTGCACAGCCACCAGACCATCCGTGGCCTGTACGCCATGCTCTGTGGCGATTACGACAAGCTGGACAACGGCACGCCCAAGGGCGTCGAGATGCTGACCCAGAGCGAGCGTAACCAGGCATGCCTGCCGGCCCAGCTACGCAAGCACGGCTTTGCCACCCACTACCTCCAGGGTGCCGGCCTGCGCTTCATGGCCAAAGACAAGATCATGCCGCACATCGGCTTCGACACCACCCTGGGCCTGGACTGGTTCACCAATGCGTCGTACCTGGACTTCCCCTGGGGCAAGGATGACAAGGCCTTCTTCGAAGGGGCGCTGGACTATGTCGGCCAGCTCAAGACGCAGCAGCAACCCTGGATGCTCACCCTGCTGACCGTCGGCACACACCAGCCCTACTCGGCGCCCGAAGACTACCTGCAGCGCTACGACACGCCCAAGCAGGCGGCCGTTGCCTATCTGGACGATGCCTTGGGCAACTTCCTCAGTGGCCTGGAGCAACAAGGCATTCTGCAGGACACCCTGGTGATGATCACCTCCGACGAGTCCCACGGCATTGACGGCGTGCGCCTGGCCTCCTCCTGGGGCTTCAACCTGACCCTGGCACCCGAGCAGGCGCAACTGCCCCGCATCCATCCCGGGGTCTACGGCCATGTCGACCTGAGCACCTCGGTCCTCGACTACTTCGCCCTGCCGGTACCGCCGAGCCTGAGCGGTCGTTCGCTGTTTCGAGACTATGAAACCGGTCGCGAGATCATGTCGTACACCAACGGCAACCTGCGCTATCACGATGGCCAGGGCACGTTCACCGAGTGCGACTTCCAGCAGCGTTGCCGCTATTACGCCAGCGAGGGCTTCATTGCCGATCGCGCGGTGTATGGCGGGCAATATGGCGGCCAGCGGGCACGGCAAATCACCGCCCGGGCCGAGGCCCTGGATCGCACCCTGCTGCGCACGCCCCTGAACCAGCACTACCAGTTCGGCAGCCCGGCGATCATCCCGCTGCAGGCGCAAATCAAGGACGACTGGGCGGACAACCTGATCGGCGCGCAATACCTGGAAATGCCCAAGGGCTCACAGACCCGCGTGCGCCTGACCGTGCGCGCAGTCGACCCGCAGCAGACGGCGTACATCCTGCTCAAGGCCAAGGAACTGGAACAGGATGTGCCACTGGGCTTGCCGGAAGAAATGATGGTCACCGCCGACCAGCCGCTGGAGATGGATTTCAGCTTCGATAACCCGGAGTCGCGCAAGGCGTTCTCCTTCCACCTGCTGGGCTATGGGCTGGGCGCGGTCGAGGTCAGTGACTTCACGGTGATCACCGAAGAGCCGGGGCAAGCACAACCGCAGGATGAGGCGGTGGACGAAGAAATCGCCCACTCCAGCTAGCGCGCCGACCCGCTCAGGAACGCCCTTCGTCCACTGCCTTGTCGGTGGCGACGGGCGGCTCGATGCCCCAGTCGCCATGCAGGTACCAATCGTCGCCGATCATCTCGGCCGGATGCATCGTCCGGTCGGCACCATTGCCGCACGCCAGGGCACTGGCGGCACAGTAGCGGTCGCACCCCCAGCAAATACGCTCAGGATGTTTGGGACTGATGGGAAAGGTCTTGGCCATGTCGATCCCCGGATGATCGATGGGTAGGCGTCCAACCTACCGTGCCGGGACGACAATGCCCTTGATGCAGGTCAATTCCGGCATCCCTGCTTGCATGACACGCCTGGACAGGCGCACCGGCGTCCCCGGTTGATCGCTGCGAAAATTGACCATAATCATTATTATTCTCAGTAATGCTTCCTAGACTTGGGCTCCTACTCGTCAGCCCCCAGGAAGCCATCATGCGTACTCCCCTCTCGCTGTCACTCGCCCTGCTGCTGTTTGCGCCACTGGTACACGCCAAGGAATACCCGATCGGAGAGCCCCAGTTGTGCCCGGGCCTGGAGGTCGGCGCGGTGTACTTGCAACCGATCGAGATGGCGCCTGCGGGCATGATGCGCGCCACGGCCGACTCCGACATCCACCTGGAAGCCGATGTCCGCGCCACGGCGGACAATCGCCAGGGCTTTCAGGAAGGCAGTTTCGTGCCCTACCTGAACGTTGCCTTCAGCCTGCAGAAATCCGGCAGCGAGCCACCGGTCAAAGGGATTTTTCACGCCATGGTCGCCAACGACGGCCCTCATTACGGCGACAACGTGAAGCTGCAGGGTCCCGGCAAATACCAGCTGACCTTCACCCTCCTGCCGCCCGGCGGCCATGGCTCCCTGGGCCGCCATACCGACAAGGAAACCGGTGTCGAACCCTGGTTCGAACAGTGCGAGCTGCGCTACGAGTTCATCTATGCCGGGATCGGCAAAAAAGGCGGCTACTAAAATGCCCCCCCTGCCACCCGAGCCACCGGCACCGGGACGCCTGGCCCCGGTTCACCGACGCCTCGCCTGGCTGATACTGGCCTGGGCGGTCATACCCCAGATGGCCCACGCCCAATTGCCCAGCTTCGAGCTGAGCCTGCGCGACGGCCATTTCACCCCCGCCCTGCTGGAAGTCCCGGCCGGGCAGCGCTTCAAGATCATCCTGAAGAACGTCGGCGAGGGGCCGGCGGAATTCGAAAGCACCCCGTTGCGGGTCGAGAAGGTGCTGTCACCAGGGGTCACGACCTTCGTCGTGATTCACCCCCTGCGGCCCGGCCACTACCCGTTCTTCGACGAGCTCAACCCGCAGTTGCCCGAGGGCGCCATCCTCGCGAAATAACCGGCTCAACCACGCAATGCTGTCCAGTCAGGGATAGGGTTGCCAAATACACACTCCGTGGCGAGAGAGCTTGCTCGCGCTGGGTTGCGCAGCAGTCCCAAAAGCGGTCGCCGAGTGGTTATGAAAGACCGCAGTAACTGTTTTGGGGGGCGTATCGCCCCCCAGCGCGAGCACGCTCCCTCGCCACGGGACTCACACTCGCCTCAAGCTTTTCTTGAATGAACAGCATTGCGGCTAATGCACGGAGTTTCCATGAATCAATCAATGTTCATCGTCTGGCGCGAAAGCGTCGAGGCGCTGCTGGTGATCGGCATTCTCCAGGCCTGGGCCAGCCAGCAAAGCCAGGCGGCTCGGCTGGTCAATTACCTATGGGCGGGCGTGGTCCTGGGGTTGATGCTCTCGGGCCTGCTGGCGCTGCTGATTCTGTTCGCCGGTGACGCCATGAGCGGTTCCGCCAACGAATGGTTCCAGGCTTCCCTGGCGCTGGTGGCCAGCTTGCTGATGGTGCAGATGGTCGGCTGGATGCACCGCAACGCACGCAGCCTCAAGACTGATTTGCAACGCCAGGCCGACAGCCAGCTGGCTCGCCAGGGCGGCGTTGGCCTGATGCTCCTGGCCATGCTCGCGGTCAGCCGCGAAGGCAGCGAAACCGTAGTCTTTCTGTATGGCGCCGGGGCCCGCCTGCAAGGTCCGGCACTGGGCCTGTTTGCCGTCGGCGCAGGTGCGGGGCTGGTACTGTCGGGGTTGACCATCGGCTTGCTGCACAGCACCCGTCGACTCATTTCATGGCAGCGCTTCTTTGCCGCCAGCGAAGTCATTCTGCTGCTGCTCGGCGCGGCGCTACTGGTCAGTGGCACCGAACGAATCAGCGGCCAACTGCTTGCCCTGGACTTGCCGGACTGGGCCTATGGCCTGATCGGCGAAGCGCTGTGGGACAGCCGTGCCGTACTCAATGACAGCCATGGCCCGGGCGGTTTCCTGGCGAGTATGACCGGTTACCGGGCGGCGCCCAGCGGCTTGACCCTGCTGGTGCTGAGCGGTTACTGGCTGACGGTCGGCGGCTGGTTGCGCCAGCGCACCCCGAGGGCTGTCCCATGCCCGGGCTGAGTCGGCACAACCGCTGGTTGCAGCGCCTGGGCGACGGCATGCGCCGCCACGCGACGGCGATTCGCGTGGTGCAGTGGCTGGTCGTACTGTTCTATGGCGGGCTGCTGGTGCTGCCGGCCCTGTTGCCGCTGCCGGACAGCCAGGCCCGGATACTCGATAACCTGACCCTGCTCGCGCAGTTTCTGTTCTGGGGTATCTGGTGGCCGTTCGTGCTGCTGTCGATGCTGCTGTTCGGCCGACTCTGGTGCGGTGTGCTGTGCCCGGAAGGCTCACTCAGCGAGTGGGCCAGCCAGTACGGCAAAGGCCTCGGCGTGCCACGCTGGGTGCGCTGGGGCGGCTGGCCGACCCTGGCGTTCTGCCTGACCACCCTCTACGGGCAGTTGATCAGCGTGTATGACTACGCCCAGGCCGCCCTGCTGATTCTGGGCGGTTCCACGGTCGTGGCGGTCGGCGTCGGCCTGCTGTTCGCCAGGGGCAAGCGCGTCTGGTGTCGTTACCTGTGCCCGGTCAGCGGGGTCTTTTCCCTGCTCGCGCGCCTGGCCCCGGTGCACTTCCAGGTCGACGAACAGCGCTGGAAAGACAATGCTGGCCCCCGCTTGCCCCCGCCCAATTGCGCGCCCTTGCTGGACATTCGTCGCCTGCGGGGCGCCAGCGACTGCCATGCCTGCGGGCGTTGCAGCGGGCAACGTGGCGCAGTGCAACTGATCGCCCGTTCCAGCAACCAGGAGATCCTCCACGCGACAGAAGATAACCTGTCGCCGTGGGACGCCCGCTTGTTGCTGTTTGGCGTGATTGGCCTGGCCATGGGCGCGTTTCAATGGACGGTCAGCCCCTGGTTCATTGCCCTCAAGCAGTCCCTCGCGCAATGGCTGGTCGGGCACGAGGTGTTCTGGCCCTTGCAGGACAACGCGCCCTGGTGGCTGCTGACTCACTACCCCGCACTCAACGACAGTTTCAGCTGGCTCGACGGTTTGAGCATCGTCCTGTACCTGACGGCCAGCGCCCTGCTGCTGGGTGGCGGCTTGCTGATCCTGCTGCGCGCGGCGGCGCGACTGGCCGGTGACCCTGCGCTGTACGTGCCCCTGAGCCTGACACTCACCCCCCTGGGCGCCGCCGGACTGTTTCTCGGGCTGTCGGCGACCACCGTGAAGTTGCTGCGCTATGAAGGGCTGTTGCTGGAATGGGTACAACCGGCCCGGGCCTGGCTGTTGCTGGGCGCCATCGTCTGGAGCCTGTTGCTGGGCTGGAAACGGATGGCCTTCCAGGGCATTCCCCTGCCCCGGCGCAGCGCCGCGGGTGTTTGCCTGTTACTGGCCAACGCACTGGTGGGGTATGGCTGGTGGTTGCAATTCTGGGGGTGGAACTGAGGCGCAAGGCAGCGCCATTCACCTCACCCTATCTGTTGTCAGGCGCGAGGATGCACATACCTCGTGGCGAGCGAGCTTGCTCGCGCTGGGGCGCGAAGCGGCCCCAACCAGTCGATTGCAGTCTTTCAGATAAAACCGGGCGACCCGTTTTGGGGCTGCTGCGCAACCCAGCGCGAGCAAGCTCGCTCGCCACGGAGGGGCAACCGTCGTCACCGGCCACTGGTCCGCGCAATCGCGAGCAAGTTCGCCCCTACATCTGGCCCTACCCACGCAACACGAACTCTGGAAACAGCTCACGCAGGGCCGCCCACAGTTCAACCTGGTCAAACTGCAATGAGACACTCGACAAGTGCGGATCGAGCATCCGTTCGGTCCTGACCAGTTGCACGGCAAAACGCTTGACCCCGCGCTCGCTCAAACGTCGGGCGAGGGTCAATAGCCGGGCAGGATCGAGCAGGTGCCAATGCACCGTGGTGCGACACTCATAGTCGACGCCGCTGGCCAGCAGATGCTCCAGACTCTGCCAGTTGGCCACGCCACTGCCCCGGACACCGGTGATCGCCTGGCAATCCTCGGCCAACGCCTTGACGTCGAAGCCGACCCAATCGGCACCGGCCACGGCCCTGGCAAAGGCGTCCGGTTTGATCCCGGCGCTGTGCAAGCCGATACGAAAACCCATCGCGCGCACTTCATCCATGGCCGCCAGCAAGCTGTCCTGCAAGGTCGGCTCACCGCCGCTGAACACCACGGCATCGAGCAAGTCCTCACGGCGTTGCAGGAACGCCAGCACCCGGCACCAGTCCACCTCTTCACTGCCGCGAGGCGGGATCAACTGCGGGTTATGGCAGTAACGACAACGCCAGGCACACCCCTGGCAGAACAGCACGCAGGCCAGCATGCCTGGATAGTCGAGTGTGGTCAGGGGCACCATGCCCCCGACCCTGAGCGTTCGACTCATTGGCGCCCGGCCGATGCCGCGCATTCAGTGAAATGGACCCGCTCGCGGTGCTCGGACTGTTTACCCGGGTTGAATGCCGAGACCGGGCGGTGATAGCCCATCACCCGGGTCCAGACTTCGCAACGTTGACGCTTGGCCTGGGGCAATGTGTGCAGTGCATTCATGGTGTAGCTCCTTGCGGTTGAGTAAAACGAAATCAATGGGCCGTGCCCGGGTGCTGCTCGCGCAACAAGGCCTCGTCGCATTTGGGGCAGAACTCGTGTTCGCCATCGAGGTAGCCGTGGACCGGGCAGATGGAAAAGGTCGGGGTCACGGTCAGGTACGGCAGACGGAAGCGCCCGAGCGCCTTGCGCACCAGTTGCTTGCAGGCCCGGGTCGAGGAAATCCGCTCGGCCATGTACAGGTGCAGCACCGTGCCGCCGGTGTATTTGCATTGCAGCTCGTCCTGCAACTCCAGGGCTTCGAAGGGGTCGTCGGTAAAGCCTGCCGGCAGTTGCGAGGAGTTGGTGTAGTACGGCGCCTCGCGGCTGCCGGCCTGGAGAATGTCGGGATAACGCTTGAGGTCTTCCTTGGCAAAGCGGTAAGTGGTGCCCTCGGCCGGGGTCGCTTCGAGGTTGTAGAGATGGCCGGTTTCTTCCTGGAACCGCACCAGGGTGGCGCGCACATGGTCCAGCAACTGCAGGGCAAACGTACGTCCCTGTTCAGTGTGCATGCCCTGCTCGTCACCACTGAAGTTACGCAGCATTTCGTGCAGGCCATTAAGGCCGATGGTTGAAAAATGATTGCGCAGGGTGCCCAGGTACCGTTTGGTGTAAGGGTACAAACCGGCGTCCATATGGTGCTGGATCACCTTGCGCTTGACCTCCAGGCTCTCCATCGCCAGCTCCATCAAGGCGTCCAGCCGCTGCAGCAGGCCGCTGGCGTTGCCTTTGAACAGGTAACCCAGGCGCGCGCAATTGAGGGTCACCACGCCCAGCGATCCGGTCTGCTCGGCCGAGCCGAACAGGCCGCCCCCGCGCTTGAGCAACTCGCGGACATCCAGTTGCAACCGACAACACATCGAACGCACCTGGTTGGGCTGCATGTCCGAATTGAGGAAGTTCTGGAAATACGGCAACCCGTAACGGGCGGTCATCTCGAACAATCGGTCAGCGTTCTCGCTGTCCCAGGGAAAATCGTGGGTGATGTTGTAGGTCGGGATCGGAAAGGTGAACACCCGCCCCTTGGCATCGCCGGCCTGCATCACCTCGATGTAGGCACGGTTGAGCAGGTCCATTTCCACCTGCAGATCACCGTAGGCAAAGGGCATTTCCTCGCCGCCGATCACCGGGATCTGCTCGCGCAGATCCTCCGGGCACACCCAGTCGAAGGTCAGGTTGGTAAAGGGCGTCTGGGTGCCCCAGCGCGATGGCACGTTGAGGTTGTAGATGAACTCCTGGATCGCCTGGCGCACCTGCTGAAAACTCAACTGGTCCTGGCGCACGTAGGGCGCCAGGTAGGTGTCGAACGAACTGAATGCCTGGGCCCCGGCCCATTCGTTCTGCAGGGTGCCGAGAAAGTTCACCATCTGCCCCAGGGCACTGCTCAGGTGTTTCGGCGGGCCGGCCTCGACCCGGCCGGGCACGCCATTGAGCCCTTCGTGCAACAGCGTACGCAACGACCAGCCCGCACAGTAGCCGGCCAGCATGTCGAGGTCGTGCACGTGCAGATCCGCCTCGCGATGGGCCCGGCCGATAGCCTCGCTGTACACCTCGTCCAGCCAATAGTTGGCGGTGACCTTGCCCGATACGTTGAGCACCAGCCCGCCCAGGGAATAGCCCTGGTTGGCATTGGCCTGCACCCGCCAGTCTTCTCGGTCCAGGTACTCGTTCATCGACGCCGCCACCTCGACCATGGTCTTGCGGTCGCGGCGCAAGCGTCCGTGCTGCTCGCGATAGACGATGTAGGCGCGCATGGCGAAGAAAAACCCGGCGTCCATCAATACCCGTTCGACCCGGTCCTGGATCTGCTCGACATGCAGTCGCGCGTGTCCTTCGAGCTGGGCCAGAACCGCCTCGAGCAACCCTTCGACCTCGACCTCGGTGTACTCGCCGGTGGCCTTGCCCGCAGCGATCAACGCTTGGCGAATCTTGTCCGCATCGAAGGCAACCAGACTGCCATCGCGTTTGTGCAGCCGGTTGCGTCCTACACTGATCAGCGTGCTATGCATTTGAGCTCCAGACACTACATATAGGTTTTATTTAACTTGAAACCACAATATGCAGTGCAGGCTACGGACAAAGGACGCGCCTGCAATTGACCAACATCAAGATTTACCAGCAAAAAAATCGCCCGGAGGCGATCGAAAAAGACCATTGGATCGCCGATGACAACCCTGTGACGAGGCCTCCGTACGCCCCCCACTCCTTGACTGCATACCCTCTCCGTGGCGAGGGAGCTTGCTCCCGCTGGGTTGCGCAGCGACCCTGACCGAACCATTGCGGTCTTTCAGGTACAACCCGGTGACTGGTTTTGGGGCTGCGGTGCAGCCCAGCGCGAGCAAGCTCGCTCGCCACGAGGCCTGCGTACGACAACCCACTCCTTGACTGCATACCCTCTCCGTGGCGAGGGAGCTTGCTCCCGCTGGGTTGCGTAGCGACCCTGAGCAGACCATCGCAGTCTTTCAGGTACAACCCGGTGACTGGCCTTGGGGCTGCGGTGCAGCCCAGCGCGAGCAAGCTCGCTCGCCACGAGGCCTGCGCACGACACCCCACTCCTTGACTGCACACCCTCTCCGTGGCGAGGGAGCTTGCTCCCGCTGGGTTGCGCAGCGACCCTGACCGAACCATTGCGGTCTTTCAGGTACAACCCGGTGACTGGTTTTGGGGCTGCGGTGCAGCCCAGCGCGAGCAAGCTCGCTCGCCACTAGGCCTGCGTACGACACCCCACTCCTTGACTGCATACCCTCTCCGTGGCGAGGGAGCTTGCTCCCGCTGGGTTGCGCAGCGACCCTGACCAGACCATTCGTTTCTTGACGGTTCGGTTCACCCCCCACTCATGTTCATGAATCGCACCAACTGCACGGTCCCTTCGGGATTGAAGTCGTGGCGCAACGGCTTGTGGCGCAATGCCTGTTGCACGGCGTTGATCAGCGGCTGGTCGTCCAGCGGGTAACGCCGCAGCAAGCCACGCAGGTCCAGGGCATCCTCCTGTCCCAGGCAGAGCAGCAGCCGCCCTTCAACGGTCATTCGCACCCGGTTGCAGCTGCCACAGAAGTTATGGCTATTGGGCGAAATGAAACCGATCCGGGTCTCGGGATGCTGCGCCAGGCGCACATAGCGTGCGGGGCCACCGCTGTTTTCGGTGCTGTCGAGCAACGGATGGCGACTGGCGATCAGCGCCCGGACCTCGTCGCTGGAACAGAACGACTCGCCCCGGGCACGGCCGACATCGCCCAAGGGCATTTCCTCGATGAAACTGATATCGATGCGCTGGTCGATGGCGTATTGCACCAGCGCCAGCACTTCATCGAAGTTGCGCCCTTTCATCACCACGCAGTTGAGCTTGATCCGCTCGAACCCCGCCCCCCGCGCCGCTTCGATGCCGCCCAGGACCTGATCGAGATTACCGTTGCGGGTGATCGCGAGAAACTTCTCTGGGTCCAGGCTATCGAGGCTGATGTTCATCCGCTTGACCCCGGCCTCTACCAGCGGCCGGGCCAGGCGTTGCAGTTGTGAGCCATTGCTGGTCATCACCAGCTCGCGCAAGCCCGGCAAGGCAGCGATGTGACGACAGAGGTCGACAATGCCGGGGCGAATCAATGGCTCGCCCCCCGTCAGGCGGATCTTGCGCACACCCAGGCCGACGAACAGCGTCGCCAGGCGCTGCAACTCCTCCAGGGTGAGCACCTGCTGGCGCGGCAGAAACGTCATGTTCTTGGCCATGCAGTACACACAGCGAAAATCACAACGGTCCGTCACCGACATCCGCAGGTAGTCGATCTGCCGTCCATATCCATCCTGCATCAGCGTGCTCATCACATTCCCCTTGGCCTCGTGGTTACTGCACCAGCGGTGAGTCGGCGCCCTGTAGATGGATGCCGCGAACATCCGCGGCGCCAATCAGGGTTTGCAGGTACTGCACCAGCGCCTTTTGCCAGACACCCTGTTGCAACTGGGTGCGGATCGCCGTCGAGACCACCTCATAGGGCAACGCCTTGCCTTCGATCCGCTGGTCGACACTGACCACATGCCAGCCAAACCGGCTTTCCAGTGGCTTGCTCGCCAACCCCGGCGCCAGGGTGAACAACTGCCGCTCCAGCTCCGGCACGGTCTGGCCTTTGCTGATCTGCCCCAGCGATCCGCCCTGGGCCTTCGACGGGCAGGCCGAGTACTTTTGCGCGAGCTCGGCGAAGCTGCCGGGGAATTCCTCCAGGCGCTGCACCAGGATCTCGGCCTGAATGTGCGCCAGGCTGCGCGCCTCGGCATCGTCCGGGGCACATTCGAGCAGAATGTGTCGCACCGCCAGCAACGGCGCACTGTGGAAGCGCGCGCGGTTGCTGTCGTAGTAACGCTCACAGGTGGCCTCGTCACACTCGGGCACCTGCACCTCGCGTTCGAGCAGCAAACGCGTGGCGGCCTCCTCTTCGTTTTCGCCGGCGCCCAGTTGCAGCGACAGGCCAAGCTCGGCGATGCGCTGCTGCAACAGTTCGCGGATCACCAGCGCCCTGGCTGCCTGGTACACCGCCTCCTCACGGCTGGGCGCCGGGTGATATTGCAGCTCCCGGGCCATCGCTTCCGGGGTGATCGGCACCTGATTGACGCTGATGATCGGCCACTCCTGCTCACTGCTGGCGATCAGTTGTGCGGGGGCTTGCTCAGCCGCCGCCGGTTCAGGGTGCGGCGGTTCAAATGCCACCGCCCCGCCCGCTACGCTTTCGGTCGCCAGTGGCTGCGGGGCACTGGAAGCCCCACAACCACCGCTGCCGCCTTTACCGCCGCCACATCCACATCCACCTGACATGATTGCCTCCTCAGATTTTCTGCCGAACGATTTGATAGCGCCGTCCCAGATACCAGACCGGTGCGCTGACGATGTGCACCAGACGGGTGAACGGGAACAGCACGAACAGGGTCAAGCCGAGCAACACGTGCAACTTGTAGATCAGGCCGACCGGCGCCATCGCCGCCGCTGCCTCCACCGGCCGCAGGAGCACGGTGTTCTGCGCCCAGTCGGCGAGCAGCACCATCACCGAGCCGTCCATGTGTTCGGTGGACGCCACAATCGTCAGCAGACCGAGCACCAACTGCGCCAGCAGCACCAGCAGCACCAGGATGTCCGATGTGCTGGAAGTGGCGCGCACACGCGGGTCGCTCAGGCGCCGGTTCACCAGCATCAGCAGGCCGATCAGGCACAACAGGCCGAAAAAGCCCCCCGAGACCATCGCCAGCAATTGCTTGTGCTCGGTGCTGATCACATGGTGATAGACCGACGCCGGGGTCAGCAGGCCGACGAAGTGGCCGGCCAGCACGAACAGCACGCCGACATGGAACAGATTGCTCGCCACGCGCATCCCGCGATTGTTGAGCATCTGGCTGGAGCCAGCCTTCCAGGTGTACTGCGAGAGATCGAAGCGGGCCCAACTGCCCAGCAGACAGATCGCCAGCGCGATATAGGGATACACCCCGAACAACAACAGGTTCCACTTAGACATTGCCCACCTCCCCGGCGGGCACGCTGGCCACGCCTTCATGCTGAAAATCGACCCAGTGCAGCGGTACCGCGCTTTCTTCCCGGGCCTTGCCCGGCGCACTCGGCTGCGCGCCACAACGGTCCTGCTGCTCGGCCTGGAGGAAGTCCACCGCCTCTTCTTCCCAGACCTTGTCCAGGGCCTCCAGCGAGTCGTCCCTGGATTCGGCGGCGACCTGCGCGCGCAATTGCGCCACCGCCTCCTGCGGCTCGGCACCGGCAATCTGCAACAGCGCCCGGAAGCAGCTGGCGTAGGCGCTCTCGCGCTCCTCCAGACGTGCCGCCAACAAGGCCAGCAAGTGCGAAACATCGGCCAGCCCTTCGCGGGCCTCGAGGTCTTCGCGGGTGGACAGGAACTCCAGGTACAGCGGGATATAGTCCGGCAGCTCCTTGACGCCGATGGCGAAACCGGCGGCCTCGTACTGCGCCATCATGTCGACCATCGCCTGGCCACGGTCACGGGACTCACCGTGTACATGCTCGAACAACAGCAGCGACAGCGAGCGACCGCGACCGAACAAGGCACCGTAGTGCTCCTGCCCATCCATCAGGTCGTTACCGCAGATCAGTTCCAGCAACTCGAACAGCGCCCCCCGTTGCCGGGGGCTGATTTCCCGGGAGTGGATGATTGCCTGCTCCAGTTCGTCTCGAGCCGCTATCAGGGTGTCGGTCGGGTAATCGAGCAACAGTGAAATCACTTTGAGAATGCGCATGCTCAGTCCTCCCACAACTGCACGGTTTTCAGGATGTCGCGGCGGTTGGCCTTCTTCGCCCCGAACATATTGGTGTCGGAGCTGCCGCTGCAGCCGCTGCCAAAACTGAAACCGCAGCCGGAACGCTCGGCGAACGCGTCGCTCATGGCCTCCTCACGGTGTGCGCTGGGCACCACGAAACGGTCTTCATAGTTGGCGATCGCCAGGTAGCGGTACATCTCCTCGACCTGGCTCACGCTCAGTCCGACATCCTTGAGCACTTGCAGGTCCTGGACTCCGTCCACCTGTTCGGAACGCTTGTAGGCGCGCATCGCCAGCAGGCGCTTGAGGGCACGCTTGACCGGTTTCTCGTCGCCGGCGGTCAGCAGGTTGGCCAGGTAACGCAGGGGAATGCGCAGGCTGTCGACATCCGGGATGACCCCGTTCATGCCCACGGTGCCGGCGGCGGCCGCGTTCTGGATCGGCGACAGCGGCGGTACGTACCAGACCATCGGCAGGGTGCGGTATTCCGGGTGCAGCGGCAGCGCGAGCTTCCAGTCCACGGCCATCTTGTAGACCGGCGAGCGTTGTGCCGAGTCGATCACCGACTGCGGTACACCGTCTTCCAGCGCCTGGCGAATCACCGCCGGATCGTTGGGATCGAGGAAGATCTCAAGCTGCTTCTCGTACAGGTCCTGCTCATTGGCGGTGCTCGCCACTTCGCTGATCCGGTCGGCGTCATACAGCAGCACACCGAGGTAGCGAATGCGCCCGACGCAGGTTTCGGCACACACCGTCGGCATCCCGGCTTCGATACGCGGGTAGCAGAAAATGCACTTCTCGGACTTGCCGCTCTTCCAGTTGAAATAGATTTTCTTGTACGGGCAGCCACTGATGCACATCCGCCAGCCGCGGCACTTCTCCTGGTCGATCAGGACAATCCCGTCTTCCTCACGCTTGTAGATCGCCCCGCTCGGGCAGGACGCCGCGCACGCCGGGTTCAGGCAGTGCTCGCACAGGCGCGGCAAATACATCATGAAGGTGTTTTCGTACTCGCCGTAAATGTCCGCCTGGATCTTGTCGAAGTTCTTGTCCTTGCGCCGCTTGGCAAACTCGGTACCGAGGATTTCCTCCCAGTTCGGGCCCCATTCGATTTTCTCCATGCGCTTGCCGGAGACCAGCGAACGCGGGCGCGCAGTGGGCTGGTGCTCGCCCAGCGGCGCGGTGTGCAGGTGCTGATAATCGAAGTCAAAGGGTTCGTAGTAGTCGTCGAGGCTCGGCAGGTCCGGGTTGGCGAAAATGTTCGCCAACACCCGGAACTTGCCGCCGATGCGCGGGTTGATCGAACCGTTGGCGTGGCGAACCCAGCCGCCCTTCCACTTGTCCTGGTTTTCCCACTCTTTCGGGTAACCGATCCCGGGTTTGCTTTCGACGTTGTTGAACCAGGCGTATTCCATGCCTTCGCGGCTGGTCCAGACGTTTTTGCAGGTGATCGAACAGGTGTGGCACCCGATGCACTTGTCCAGGTTCAGCACCATGCCGATTTGTGAACGAATCTTCATGACAACTCCTCAATCCATCTCGGTCGGCAGGGGGCGCGGCAGGTCATCGCCCGTCGAACCATCGAGCCAATCGACCTTGGCCATCTTGCGCACCACGACGAACTCGTCGCGGTTGCAACCGACCGTGCCGTAATAGTTGAAACCGTAGGCTTGCTGGGCATAGCCACCGATCATGTGGGTCGGCTTGAGCACCACCCGGGTGACCGAGTTGTGATGGCCGCCACGGGTCTTGGTGGTTTCGGCGCCTGGCACGTTCACGATCCGTTCCTGGGCGTGGTACATCATCACCATGCCTTCCTTGACCCGCTGGCTGACCACCGCCCGCGCCGTCAGGGCACCGTTGACGTTGAAGCATTCGATCCAGTCGTTGTCCTCGATACCGGCACGCTTGGCGTCGATTTCCGAGAGCCAGACAATCGGTCCGCCACGGCTCAGCGTGAGCATCAGCAGGTTGTCGCTGTAGGTACTGTGGATGCCCCATTTCTGGTGCGGAGTGATCCAGTTCAGGACGATTTCGGTTTCGCCGTTGCTGCGCTTGCCCTTCACCCCTTCGATGGTCCGGGTGTTGACTGGCGGCCGGTAACTCATCAGCTGCTCGCCAAAGGCCTGCATCCACGGGTGATCCTGGTAGAACTGCTGGCGACCGGTGATGGTGCGCCATGGAATCGCTTCATGAACGTTGGTGTAGCCGGCGTTATAGCTGACGTGATCGTCTTCCAGGCCTGACCAGGTCGGGCTGGAAATGATCTTGCGCGGCTGCGCCTGGATATCGCGGAAACGAATCGCCTCGTGAGCCTTGGACAGGGCCAGGTGGCTGTGGTCGATACCGGTGAACTCCGACAACGCGGCCCAGGCCTTGACGGCAACATGGCCGTTGGTTTCCGGGGCCAAGGACAGAATCACCTCGGCGGCATCGATGGCCGTGTCGATCTTCGGCCGCCCCTGGCTGATCCCCGCCTCGCTTTCGCGGTAATTGAGCTCGCCAAGGAATTTCACTTCCTCCTCGGTGTTCCAGTTGATGCCCTTGCCGCCGTTGCCATGCTTCTCCAGCAACGGCCCCAGGGAGGTGAACTGCTTGTAGATGTTCGGGTAGTCGCGCTCCACCACCTGCAGGTTCGGTGCGTTCTTGCCCGGTTGCGGCGCCACGCCGGCGCTTTTCCAGTCGGTGCCGCCAAAGGGCTGGGCCAGTTCGCCGACGCTGTCATGCATCAACGGCACGGTGACCAGGTCCTGCTCAACGCCCAGGTGACCGACCGCCATGCTGGAAAACGCCTTGGCGATGCCCTTGTAGATTTCCCAGTCGGAACGCGATTCCCAGGCCGGGTCGATGGCCGCCGATAACGGGTGAATGAAGGGGTGCATGTCCGAGGTGTTCATGTCGTCTTTTTCGTACCAGGTGGCCGTCGGCAACACGATGTCGGAATAGACGCAGGTCGAGGACATGCGGAAGTCCAGGGTGGTGACCAGGTCGAGCTTGCCGATGGCGCCCTCGTCCACCCACTCGGCTTCGGTAGGCTTGCAGTCGCCGACCTGGCCGATGTCCTCGTTCATCACCCCGTTCTTGGTGCCCAGCAGGTACTTGAGCATGTACTCGTGGCCCTTGCCGGAAGAGCCCAGCAGGTTGGAGCGCCAGATGAACATGTTGCGCGGGAAGTTGACCGGGCTGTCCGGCTGTTCGCAGGCAAAGCGCAGCGAGCCTTCATGCAGCGACTTGACCACATAGTCCTTGGGCGCCATGCCGGCTGCGGCGGCGTCACGGCAGATGTGCAGCGGGTTGGTGTTCAGTTGTGGCGCGCTGGGCAGCCAGCCGGCGCGTTCGGCGCGGATGTTGTAGTCCAGTGCGTGTTCGGGAAACTGGCTCTTGTCCGCCAGCGGCGAGAGCACGTCGTGCATGCTCATCTTCTCGTGGCGCCACTGGGAACTGTGGGCATAGAAGAAGCTGGTGCCGTTCATCTGCCGTGGCGGACGGCTCCAGTCCAGGCCGAATGCCAGGGGCAGCCAGCCGCATTGCGGACGGAGTTTTTCCTGGCCCACGTAGTGCGCCCAGCCACCACCGGTCTGGCCGACGCAACCGCAGAGCATGAGCATGTTGATCAGCCCGCGGTAGTTCATGTCCATGTGGTACCAGTGGTTCATCGCCGCGCCGACGATGATCATCGAGCGCCCACGGGTCTTGTCGGCGTTGTCGGCAAACTCACGGGCGATCTGGATCGCCTTCTCGCGGCTGACGCCGGTGATCTGCTCCTGCCAGGCCGGGGTGCCGGGCACAGTGGCGTCGTTGTAGTCCTTGGCCACGTTGGCACCGCCCAGGCCACGATCGATGGCCAGGTTGGCCGCCGACAGGTCGAACACGGTGGCGACCTTGGCCTGGCTGCCATCGGCCAGGGTCAGGCTGCGCACCGGCACACGGCGATACTGCACGGCATCGCCGGCGACGTGCTGGAAGTACTCCTGGGATTCACCGGCGAAATACGGGAATGCCACTTCCGTGACCTCGCCGCCGATCAGGCTCAGGGTCAGGTCGATCTCGCGGCCCTCGCCGCCTTCGCGAGCCTGGATGTTCCACTTGCCCTGCTCACCCCAGCGATAACCGATCGAGCCTAGCGGCGAGACCAGTTCGCCGCTCGCGTCGAGGGCGATGGTTTTCCATTCCGGGTTATTTTCCTGGCCGAGGTTGTCGGTCAGGTCCGAGGCCCGCAGGAAGCGATCCGGCTGATAACCGGCGCCCGGCGCCACGCCGAGCATCGGCTTGAGCAGCACCAGCACCGGCAGGTCGGTGAAGCGTTTGGCGTAGTCGGTGAAATAGGCGCTCGGCTTGTCCAGGTGGAACTCTTTGAAGATCACATGGTTGAACGCCTGGGCCAGCGCCGCGTCGGTGCCCTGCTTGGGGTTGAGCCACAGGTCGGTGAGCTTGGCCACTTCCGAGTAGTCGGGGGTGATGGCCACGGTCTTGGTGCCCTTGTAGCGGACTTCGGTGAAGAAGTGCGCGTCGGGGGTACGGGTCTGCGGAACGTTGGAGCCCCAGGCAATGATGTAGTTGGAGTTGTACCAGTCGGCCGATTCCGGCACGTCGGTCTGCTCGCCCCAGACCATCGGCGAGGCCGGCGGCAAGTCGCAGTACCAGTCGTAGAAGCTCAGGCAGGCGCCGCCGATCAGCGACAGGTAACGGGCCCCCGCGGCATAGCTGACCATCGACATGGCCGGAATCGGCGAGAAGCCCACCACCCGGTCAGGCCCGTATTGCTTGACGGTGTAGACGTTGGCCGCGGCAATGATCTCGTTGACTTCCTCCCAGTTGGAACGGATGAAGCCGCCCATGCCGCGCTTGCTCTTGTAGGAGTCGGCCTTGGCCTTGTTCTCGACAATGCTGGCCCAGGCTTCGACTGGCGCCAGGGTCTGGCGCGCCTCGCGCCACAACTTGAGCAATGGCTTGCGGATTTTCGGGTACTTGAGCCGGTTGGCGCTGTAGATGTACCAGCTGTAACTGGCTCCCCGTGGACAGCCGCGCGGCTCATGGTTGGGCAGGTCGTTGCGGGTGCGCGGGTAATCGGTCTGCTGGGTTTCCCAGGTGATCAGGCCGTTCTTCACGTAGATCTTCCACGAGCAGGAACCGGTGCAGTTCACCCCGTGGGTGGAGCGCACGATCTTGTCGTACTGCCAGCGCGAGCGGTAGACATTCTCCCAGTCGCGGGACTCCTTGCGGGTCTCCCCGTGGCCATCGGAGAACTCGCCTTGCTTGCGATTGAAATACCGCAGTTGATCCAGCAAATGACTCATGGTGCTTTCCTCTCAGGCTTGCTGCGGGGTTCTATGCCCCGCCCATGCAAGGTTTGGATTCGGTTCATGTCAGCAGGGCGTCGCGGCACCTTTACGGGCGTACCACCACCAGGTCACCACAATGCAACTCAGGTAGAAGCCGACGAACATGTAGAAGGCCATCTCCGGGCCACCGGTCTGGGCCATCGACGTGCCAAAGGATTTGGGAATGAAGAACGCGCCGAAGGCGCCCATGGCCGAGCTGAACCCCAGGACGGCGGCCGACTCCTTGCCGGCATTTTTCAAGGCTTGTTCGCGGACCGCCGGCGCCTTGCCGGCCGCGGCTTTCTCATGCAGGGTGCGGAAGATCACCGGGATCATGCGGAACGTGGAGCCGTTGCCCACGCCCGTGGTGATGAACAGCAGCATGAACATGCCGAGGAACCCGTAGAAGTTGCCGCCCGTGCCGTTCTGCGGCAGGAAATGAAGGACCCCGAACACCATCACGATCATCAGCACGAAGTTCCACAACGTGACCCTGGCACCGCCGAGCCGGTCCGCCAGCCAGCCGCCCAATGGCCGCACCAGGGCACCCACCAGCGGGCCGAGGAAGGCAAATTTCAGGGCGACGACCTCGGGAAAGGCGGTCTTGATCAGCAGCGGAAAGGCCGCGGAAAAACCGATGAACGAACCGAAGGTGGCCAGGTACAACCAGCACATCAGCCAGTTGTGCTTGCGCTTGAAGATCACCGCCTGCTCGCTGAACGAGGCCCTGGCGCTGGACAGGTCATTCATGCAGAACCAGGCCAGCACGGTCACGACAACGATGAAGGGCACCCAGATGAACCCGGCGTTCTGCAACCACAGTTGGCTGCCGTCTTCGAGTGTCTGCGGTTGGCCGCCGAGGAAGCCGAACACGCCGAAGGTGATCACCAGCGGCACACAGAACTGCATGACCGAGACCCCCAGGTTACCCAGGCCGGCGTTCAGGCCCAGGGCCGTGCCTTGCTGGGACTTGGGGTAGAAAAAGCTGATGTTGGACATGCTCGAGGCGAAGTTGCCGCCGCCGAAACCACACAGCAGGGCAATCCACACAAACACGCTGTAGGACGTGCTCGGGTCCTGCACGGCGAAGCCCATCCACAACGCCGGCAACAGCAGCGAAGCGGTGCTCAGGGCGGTCCAGCGGCGGCCGCCGAAGATCGGCACCATGAACGAATAGAAGACCCGCAAGGTCGCACCGGACAGCCCCGGCAACGCCGCCAGCCAGAACAGTTGGTCGGTGGTGAAACTGAAGCCGATGGCGTTCAGGCGCACGATCACCGTGCTCCAGACCATCCACACGGCAAACGCCAGCAGCAGCGCCGGGATGGAAATCCACAGGTTGCGCGTCGCCGTCTGTTTACCGCTACGCCCCCAGAACTCGGGGTCTTCCGGGCGCCAGTCATGAATGACCGGCCCCTTGTCAGGCTTTTGCAGAACGGACATGGTTGTCTCCTTGGGCAATGCTGGAAATCCGGGGCGCGGCCGCCAGTGCTGGCTTGCCGAGCAGTGGGCGTTGGCGTATTTCGCTGAGGTACATCCAGGCCAGGGACACCCAGACCACGCCGTACAACAACATGAAGCAGGAGGAGCGCACGCCGGTCAGGTCCACCAGCGCACCGAACAGAATCGGCAGGACGAAGCCGCCCAGGCCACCGGCCAGGCCGACAATGCCGGACACCGCGCCCATGTTTTTCGGGTAGTCGTTGGCGATGTATTTGAAAACCGAGGCCTTGCCGAACGCGAAGGCGATGCCCATGACGAACAGCAGCACGGTGAACAGCGCGGGGTTGAGGCCGATATGGAAATCCAGCGGGCCGTTGAGGGTTTGCACTTGCAACTGGGTCTGCGGATAGGACAGCAGGAACAGGCAGATCCAGCTCACCCACAGCACCCACCAGGTCACGCTCTGTGCGCCCCAGCGATCCGACATCCAGCCACCGACCGCACGCAGTACCCCGCCCGGCAAGGAAAAGCAGGCGGCCAGCAGCGCGGCGCTTTGCAGGCTGAAACCGTATTCCTTCACGTAGTACTGGGTCATCCACAACGCCAGGGCCACGTAGCCACCGAAGACGATCGAGTAGTACTGGCAATAGCGCCACACCGCCGGGTCTTTCAGCGCGCTCAGTTGCTCACGCAAACTGGCGCCCGAGGCACTGCGATGCTGCTTGTTTTCGGCACTGAGAAACCAGAACAGCAGCGCGGTGATGAACAGAATTGCGCTGAAGACCTTTGGCACCAACTGCCAGCTGCCGGCGGCAATCAGCGCCGGGGCGAGAAATTTGGTCACCGCGGCCCCGGCGTTACCCGCACCGAAGATGCCCATGGCAAAGCCCTGGTTGTCCTGGTCGAACCACTTGGCAACGTAGGCGATGCCGACCGAAAACGACCCCCCGGCCAGGCCGACGAACAGGCCCAGGACCAAAAACTGCCAGTAGGCCGTGGCATGGCTGATCAGGTACAACGGCAACACGCAGGACAGCATCAGCAGGAAAAACACGCTGCGCCCGCCAAAGCGGTCGGTCAAAAGCCCAAGCGGCAAGCGTGCCAGCGAACCGGTCAGGACCGGGGTGGCGGCCAGCAGGCCGAACTGGGTTTCGTTGAGCTGGAGCAACTCCTTGATGGGCACACCGAGCACGGCAAACATCATCCACACCATGAAGCACACGGTGAAGGCCAGCGTACTCATGCCCAGCACCAGGCCCTGTCGTACACGCGGTTGGGTCATCTCGCTCTCCAGTCAATTAGCCATGGCGGCAGACTAGAGAGACCAACCCCGCAAAAACTTGATCAGGATCAACGAAGCCCCGGGGCCCTCAGGCCTATGCTTGTGCTGCCTACCTCCAAGGAGGTAGTCCGTAGAAGCCTGTAAACCCTTTGTTTATCAGCATCTTGCCGCTTCGCCTCAAGGCCATTGCTGACATCGAGCGGTCGACAACTCTTTAGAGGTAGTGCGCCAAGGATCGGCGGCAACACCATCGCCCGTCCCCCCCTGGAGCTCTGCATGGCCGGTTTTCCTGTGTTTGCCCAAGGCCCGCGCCCATGATCCGCTGGTTGCGCAGCTCCCTGCCCGCGCGCGCCGGGCTGGCGGTGATCCTGATTGCCGTGCTCGCCCTCGCCAGTTCCCTGAGCGCCGGCCTGATCGCCTGGTTCAGCCAGGGCGACGCGGCGGCCATCAACACCGCAGGCTCGGTGCGCATGGAGACCTATCACCTGAGCTGGAAACTGGCCTCGGGGGCCAATGCCGAAGAACTCACCCGGATTGCCCAGAGCCTGCAACAGCGTCTCAACAGCCAGTCACTCAAGGCGGTGCTGGAAGACGGTGCCAATCCCGACCTGCAACGCAGCTACCAACAGATCCAGCAAGACTGGAACGAGGCACTGCATCCGGCCCTGGTCCGTGGCGACGGGGCGACGTTCCAGGCCGGCGCCCTGCCCTTCGTCGAACAGCTGAACCGGTTCGTCAGCCTGTTGCAGCGCCAGAGCGAGCACAAGCAAACCTGGCAGCAGGTGATCCAGGGCGTCGCCCTGTTCACCACCATGATCATCCTGCTGATTGGCCTGTACGAACTGCAGTACAGCGTGGTCACTCCGCTGGAGGAGTTGGTGGAGGCAACCCAGCGCTTTCGCCGGGGCGACTTCAAGGCCCGGGTCAACTATCGCTCCCCCGATGAGCTGGGACAGTTGGCCATGAGCTTCAACGCCATGGCCGAAACCATCGAAGAGTCGCACCGCACCCTGGAGACCCAGGTCCTGCAAAAGACCCTGAACCTGCAACAGGCCAATGCCGCCCTGGAGCTGCTGTATCAAAGCAGCCGCAGCCTGGCGACACGCCTGGCCAATGCCGAGGGCCTGGATGAGCTGATCCGGCGCTTCCAGAAGCGCCTGCCCGGGTTGCGCCTGTCGCTGTGCCTGCAAGGCCAGTTGCAGGCCCCTGCCCAGCAACTGCTCGCCCTGCATGGCGCGCGCAACCGCGAGGTCTGCGCCAGCAGTAATTGCGCCTCCTGCCAGAAACACCAGCAGCCCCATCCGATCACCCTCAGCATCAGCAACCAGGGCAGCGAACTGGGCGAGCTCAAGGCCCACTTCATCGATGGACACGCACCACAAGCCTGGGAAACCCAGCTGATCCAGGCCCTGGCCAACCTGATCGGCACTTCGCTCTCGCTCAAGCGGCAACGGGAACAGGATCATCGCCTGTTGTTGCTCGAAGAGCGCACCATCATCGCCCGCGAGCTGCACGACTCGCTGGCCCAGGCGCTGTCGTACATGAAGCTGCAAGTCAGCCGCATGCAAACCCTGATGCGCCGGGGCGAACCGGTCGAGACCCTGGAAACCGTCACCGCCGAACTGCGCGAAGGGCTGAACAATGCCTACCGCCAGTTACGCGAACTGCTGACCACCTTTCGCCTGCAGATTCACGACGCCGGCCTGGTCCAGGAACTCAAGGACACGGCCCAGGAGTTTTCCCGCCGGGGAGAGTTCCAGGTGCACCTGCATGTCGACAGCCTGGCCTTCGAGCTGTCGGCCAGCGAACAGATTCACATCCTGCAGATCACCCGCGAGGCGCTCTCCAATTGCCTGCGCCATGCCCACGCGCACAATGCCTGGCTGCAACTGCGCCAGGACGGCGAGCACGTGCGGCTGTCGATCGAGGACGATGGCCGGGGCTTCAGCGGCAGCTGCGACCAGCGCGAGCACCACGGCCTGAACATCATGAACGAACGTGCCCGCAGCTTGCGTGGCCAGTTGCAGATAGTGTCCCGGGAGCCCCAGGGCACCCTCGTCCAGATGGAATTCCGACCGGAATTTCTCGGACAACCCACAGAAGGTAGCGTCACATGAACCCGTCCCCGCAATACCGAATCCTGCTGGTAGACGACCATCCGATGATGCGTCGCGGCATCCGCCAGATGCTCGAACTTGAAGATGATTTCCAGATCGTCGGCGAAGCCGGCCACGGCGAGGAAGCCCTGGCCATGATCGAGCCCCTGCAACCTGACCTGGTGCTGCTCGACAACAACATGCCGCAAATGAATGGCATCGAAACCCTGCGGCGCTTGCGGGCCATGAACTGCAACGCCAAGGTGCTGCTGTTCACGGTGTCCGATGCGGAGGACGACATTCGCGACGCGTTGCGCCTGGATGCCGATGGCTATCTGCTCAAGGACATGGAACCCGAGCTGCTGATTCAGTACATCCGCGATGCCTTGAACGGTGCCCTGGTGATCAGCCCGGGCCTGACCCGGGTCATGGCCCAGGCGCTGCGCTCGCCTCCGCGCCAGGCCGAGGTCGAACTGACGGAGCGCGAGCGCCAGGTACTCAAGACCATTGCCAGCGGCTTCAGCAACAAGGTGATCGGCCACAAGCTGGGCATCACCGAAGGCACGGTCAAGGTCCATGTGAAGAACCTGCTGCACAAACTGGGGCTGCGCTCGCGCGTCGAGGCGGCCGTGTGGGCCATGGAGCATCTGCGCAACGCCGGCTGAGGGCCATGCCCCTTTGGAGGTAGGCCGGCAGAGGCATAGGCCATGACGGCCGCGCGTTCTACCATGGCCGGCAGCGGAGGTACGCCATGCTGACCCACCCATCCACCGTTTCAGTCTTGCGTCGTCATCACCTGTTCAAGCAACTCCCGGACAAGGTCTTCGAGGAGGTCTGTGGCCTGGCCACGCTCAAGCGCCTGAGTTGTCACAGCACGCTCATGCACCAGGGGGACCCGGCCAAGCGTTTTTTCCTGCTGGTCAGCGGTCAGGTCAAGCTGTACCGGATCACCGGCGACGGCCAGGAGAACCTGGTGGAAATCGTCCAGCCCGGGCAGACCTTTGCCGAGGCCCTGCTGTTCAGCCAGACCCGCTATTACCCGGTGAGCGCCACGGCGCTGAAGGACAGCGTGCTGGTGAGCATCGAGGGCAACCATTACCGCAATGCCCTGGAAGACCAGCCGAAAGTCTGCCTGGCGATCCTGGCGAGCATGAGCATTCACCTGCATCAGCGCCTCAAGGACATCGACACCCTGACCCTGAGTAACGCCAGCCGGCGCGTGATCAATTTTCTGTTGCAGGAGCACGACCCGGACAACGGCCAGGTCGTATTGCAGGTGTCCAAACGCCTGGTGGCCTCGAAGCTGGGCATCCAGCCGGAGACCTTCTCGCGGATATTGCATCGTCTGGTGGAGAGCGGCCTGATCGCCATGGAGCGGCGCACCATCCATATCCTCGCGCAAGACCTGCTGGCCACCCACCACCTCTGATGCGCACGGGCGGACTTGACCATCATCAAGGCGCCCGGCGCACAGCCTTGCACACTGGCGGGGTCCATCAGCGGAGAGCCTTCATGCCCCCATCCACCCTGCCTCTGGTTTACGCCTGCTCAGGCTGTTCCAACGTCGCCCAACTGGCCAACACCCTCGCTGTACGCCTGGATCGCCAGGGGCTTGCCGAAATGTCCTGCATCGCCGGAGTCGGCGGGCATGTCAGCGCCCTGGTCAACAAGGCACGTTCCGCACACCGGATCCTGGCGCTGGACGGCTGCCCCCTGCAATGCGTCGAAAACTGCTTGAAACAACATGGCCTGCACGCCGATGTGCACCTGATTCTCAGCCATTACGGGCTGCGCAAGCGCTATGGCGAGGATTGCACGGGGCTGCAGTGTGATGAGTTGTTTGAAGAGATCAAGGGGTTGATTGCCAGTGATGCCCGGCAGTATTGAAACCCACGGATTGGAGCCTGCTGAAGCGGCCTGACGGGCAAAATAAATCCAATGGAGGCAACTGCCTTTATCACACAGCCCGCTCTCGCCAAGGAGCCGGGATGCCAAACACTGGCCCCCGTGGCGAGCGAGCTTGCTCGCGCTGGGGTGCGAAGCAGCCCAAAAACCGGTAACCGAGGTCTTTCTGACAGACTTCAGTCGCCTTTTTAGGGCCGCTGCGCACCCCAGCGGGAGCAAGCTCCCTCGCCACAAGGGCAGCGTTCACGCTGGCGTGGAAGGCGTACTTCGAAGCAGCGCCGTCGGCTGTCATCACAAAACCCGGGAGGCCAAACCCGTGGCGAGCGAGCTTGCTCGCGCTGGGGTGCATAGCAGCCCCAAAACCGGTAACCGAGGTCTTTCTGCCAAACCTCAATCGCCTTTCCGGGGCCGCTGCGCAGCCCAGCGGGAGCAAGCTCCCTCGCCACGAAGGCCGCGTTCACGCTGGAGCGGGTGGCAAGGGGGTGTACCGCGTTTTGTGGAAGTTGCTCAACCTGCCGCCAACCCCTTCCCCGCCCGTTCCAGGTTGCGCCACAACCAGCCTGGCAAGACCTCCGGATCAAGGCTGTCGATCAGGTTCTTCAGGGTCAGCCCCAATTCGGTATCCCCCTCGATGACCAGGCGCCTGCGAAAAAACAGAGTGTCCGGGTCTTCCTGCCGACTGGCCAGCAGCAGAAACTCGCGCCAGTTGCCGCTGATGGTCACATCGGCCTCGGCCCGCTCGGCGATCTGCAGTCCTGCTCGGGATCGGGTCAGGTACCACGCCAGGCCGAGGTCCGGAATCCGCAGGCACAGCCAGCGCCCGCGCAACAGATCGAACTCGCCCTCGCGCAACGGCTCGGCAAGGCAGCGATTGAGGGCCTGCTGCAACGCCAGGCGCTGCACCACGAAAGGCACCCGCCGGACCAGCGGGAGCACGCGATCGGCACCGTGCAACAGCCATTTCTTTCGATTCAACACAGGCCGGCCTCCTCGACGCGCAACATCCCGGCCTGGCCATGCCAATAGCCGTTGCAGCCTTCGACGAACAACGGTGGCGCCTCACCCAGGCGGACCCGCTGCCAGGCCGCAATCACCTCGGCCATGCCCTGGGCCCGTGGGCTCAAGCGCACGATATCGGCGCCGCTGGCCACCAGCCCCGGATAGTCGGCCAGCAGATTGGTCACCTCGGCGGACATCGTCTGAATACCGTTGAGGGTGAACAGAGCCTGCCCGTCCTGACTGCTGAGCGCCAACCCATCGGGGTAGTTGATGCAACAGAACTGGCAATCATCCTTGGGCCGGTTTTCCGCCCGGGCGGTAAAGCAGCGAGCGGAATAGGCCAGGGGCAAATGCCCATAGGCGAAGACTTCCACTTGCGGCACTTCACGACCCAGCTCACGCACCTGCTCAAGCACCGCGCGGATCAAGGCCGCCGAACACTCCACCGGCGGCACCCAGCGGATCATCCCGCTGTCTTGCAGTTGCGCCAGGGCCTGACCGTTGTACAGATTGAGCGCCGGGCCACCCACGAACGGCAACTTGCGTTCGGCCAGCAACTGCACCGCGCCCATGTCATTGGCCTCCACCAGCAACTCGCCGTTGTCGCACAGGCGGCGCAGGCTCGAGAGCTCCGACGCGGCTTCGATCAGGGTCAGGCTGGAGAGCACCAGTTGCGCCTGGCTGCACGCTTGCAATTCGCGCCCCAGGCCCAGCCATTGATCCAGGGACAATACCCGGCGTTTCGAGCACACGGTTTCCCCCAGGTAAATCACATCCAGGGGCAGGCTCGACATCTCGGCGTAAAAACGCCCCACTTGTTCTTTGTCCCAGTAATACAGGACCGGTCCCAGGCTAAGCTTCATGTTCTGCCCCTCATTGCCATGATCGATGGTAGGCGCCCAGCGTGGTCTGGCTGCCTTCGGACAAACCGGCCAGCACCTGACGCCACTGGTCCTTGACCGTGAAGCTTTTAGGCGCGGCGCGATGGGCATCGAGGGCCGCGCGCCAGACCCGGGTGACTTGCTCGACATACGCCGGGCTGCGCTGGCGGCCTTCGATCTTTACCGCCTCCACCCCGATGGCCGCGAGTTCCGGCAGCAGGTCCAGGGTGTCGAGGCTGGTGGGTTCCTCCAGGGCATGAAAGCGTTTGCCGTCGACCAGGAAGCGCCCCTTGCACAAGGTCGGATAGCCGGCGGCTTCGTCAGGGGTATAGCGGTCGATCAGTACGTCGTTGAGCCGTGCGCTCAAGCCTTCGGCATCTTCGCTCCAGCGCACCGCCTTGGCCGGCGAACAGACGCCGCACAGGTTCGGTGACTCGCCGGTAATGTAGGACGACAGGTGGCAACGCCCTTCGGCCATGATGCACAAACTGCCGAAGCCGAAGACTTCGATGGGCACCGGGCTGCTGGCCGCGACCTGGCGCACCTGGGCCAGCGACAACACCCGTGGCAGTACCGCGCGCCGAATGTCGTAGCGCTGCGCATAGAACGCCAGCGCGGCGGCATGGGTCGCGGAGCCCTGGACCGACAGGTGCAAGGTCAGTTGCGGGTGACGCTGGCTGGCATACGCCAGGACCCCGGGGTCGGCGGCGATCAGCGCGTCCACGCCATGATCGGCGGCACGGTCCACGGCGCGCTGCCAGCGCTCCCAGCCCTTGGGTTGCGGGTAGGTGTTGACCGCGACATAGAGTTTGCGTTGATGCTGGCGAATGTGGGCGACCGCTGCATCGAACTGCTTGTCGTCCATGTTCAATCCGGCGAAATGCCGGGCATTGGTGTCATCGCGAAAACCGACATAAACGGCGTCGGCGCCTTGGCGCACCGCCGCTTTGAGCGCAGGCAGGTTGCCTGCCGGGCAGACCAGTTGCATGGGGAATCCTCATCAAGGAGTGCGTGCGGACCTGCGCGTCGTGCCGGGTGCGGACAGGCCCGCGGTGTCGAGTGCGCCGCCAGTCTAGCGAGACCGGCAGCAACGGCCTTGACGGCAATCAATTGCCATCAGTGCATCAACTCGGCGAAGGACAGGAATTGCACGTTGTCGTGCTTGCGCACCTGCTGCTCGCACTCCACGACCGCCAGGCCATCGGCCCAGCAGGCCGCCGACAACATCGCCGAGTTTTGCTGGGGATGCAGCTCCACACGCAACTGTCCGTCGGCATCGGGGACCAGTCTTGCCCGCAAGTACTGCCGGCGCCGGTTGGCTTGCAGCCAGTCGAAGCCCGCTGGCAGCGCCACGGGCCGCGGCATCACCTGACTCACGCCCTGGGCCCTGAGCAGGAATGGACGCACCACCACCAGGGCGGTGACCAGCGCCGCCGACGGATTACCCGGCATGCCGATCCACGGCTTGCCCGCCACTTCGCCGAACGCCAGTGGCTTGCCTGGCTGGATCGCCAGCCGCCAGAAATCCACACTGCCCAACTCATCGATGGCCCGTTTCAGATGGTCCTCTTCGCCGACCGAGACACCGCCCGAGGTCAACAGCAAATCACACTCCGACGACGCCAGGCTCAAGGCATGCCGGCTGGCCGCCAACTCATCGGCCATGACCCCATAGTCATGCACCTCGACGCCCCAGCCGCGCAACAAGGCCGACAGGCAATACCGATTGCTGTTGTAGATCTGCCCCGGCGCCAGGGACTGGCCCGGCTCGCGCAGCTCGTCGCCACTGCTCAACAGGCAGACTCGCAACGGCCGATAGACCTCGACCTCGGCAATCCCGGCACCGGCCAGCAACCCCAGCTCCTGGGCGCGCAAGCGCTTGCCGGCCATGAGCAACAGATGCCCCTGACGGATCTCCTCGCCTTCCTTGCGCACGTGATCGCCCACCGTTGCCGGGGGCAACCAGACACGATCGCCCTCGACCCGGCAGCTCTCCTGCGGTACCACGGTGTCAGCCCCCGGCGGCAACGGCGCACCGGTAAAGATCCGCACCGCCGCCTGCGCCGGCAAAGGCGAGCCTGCCTGCTGCCCCGCGGCGATACGTCCGGCCAATGGCAGGCTGCCCCCGGTGGCGGGCAGGTCGGCGGCCCTGAAGGCAAAACCGTCCATGGCACTGTTGTCCCAGCAAGGCAGGCTCAGCGGCGAATGGATGTCGCTGGCCAGCACCCGGCCCAAGGCCTGATCCAGGGGAATCGTCTGCACCGAGGGCGGCGGCGGTGCCTGGTCGAGCAGATGGCGGATGGCTTCGTCCACGGGCATCAGCTGACCGCTGTCGCAGACCCGGCCGGTCATGAGCGCACCTCGCACGCCTCGAGCACCTGGTGTGGTTGAGGCTTGAGGTGAGGGGCGAAATTGCACGGGCCGGTGCGGCTGTCCAGCTGTTGCAGCAGAATCTGGTTCCAGGCAGTGCGGCAGGCACCCGGCGAGCCGGGTACGCAGCACACCAGCACGCCGTTACTGATCCCGGCCAAGGCACGGGACTGCAGGCTGGACATGCCGATTTCCGCCAGGGACACCTGGCGGAACAACTCGCCGAAGCCTTCCACATGCTTGTCCAGCAACGGCATCACCGCTTGCGGCGTGTTGTCCCGGGCAGTGAAACCGGTGCCGCCGGTCATCAGCACTACCTGTACCTGAGGGTCCGCGATCCAGTGTGAGACCTTGGCGCGAATCTGATAGATATCGTCCGGCACCAGGTCACGATCGATCAGCACATGCCCGGCCTTTTGCAGCAAGTCGGCCAGGGTCTGCCCCGAGGTGTCGGTGGCAAAGGTGCGCGTATCGCTGATGGTCAGCACGGCAATGTTCAACGGTTGAAACGTGCGTTGCGCCAGATGGGCCATATCCAAGCCTTCCCGTAAATGAGGACTGACCCAAGCCTGAACCGAAACACCGGGCGAACCTATTCCTCCAAGGAGGTACCTCCACGAGGCGCCGCCGTTCAGGGAGCCAGGCGGTTGCGTGCCCACACGCCCTCGTGCAGACGGTAGTCCAGCCGGTCATGCAGGCGGTCGGCGCGCCCCTGCCAGAACTCCATGCGTTGCGGCTGCAGGCAGTAACCGCCCCACTGCTCGGGACGTGGCACGGGCTGGCCGTCGAAGCGCCGGGTTGTTTGCGCCAGCCACCCATCCAACTGCGCCCGATTGGCCAGCGGATGGCTTTGCGGTGATGCCCAGGCACCCAACTGACTGGCCCGGGAGCGCGAATCGAAGTACCCATCCGACAGATCCGGGTCGAGGCGCGATACCTGCCCTTCGACCCGCACCTGGCGCTCCAGCGCCGGCCAGAAGAACGTCATGGCGGCATGGGGGTTGGCGGCCAGCTCCTGGCCCTTGGCGCTCTGGTAGTGACCGAAAAAGGTCAAGCCGGCTTCGCTGTAACCCTTGAGCAGCAACACCCGGCAGTGCGGCCGGCCCTCACGGTCGACCGTGGCCAACAGCATGCTGTTGGCCTCGACCGGTGCCTGTTCGGTATCGCGGGCCTGTTGCAGCCACTGGCCGAACAACCGCCATGGATCGTCCGGCGCGCCCTCCTCCTGCAGGCCATCGAGGGTGTAGTTGCGACGCATCTGAGCCAGGGAAAGGGGCATGACGGTGATCTCCGGTGAGGTTGCGCACAGTCTGCGAGGCCGTGCACAGCAACACCTTGATCATCATCAACAGCGGGCGTTGAATGGGTGATGCATCAGCACACAGTCCTCACTGATCAAGAAGCCCTGACGGTCAACGCACCGGCGTTCAACCGTGCCAATAGAACATCGCCTTGGCCAGGATCACGATCAGCAGCATGTGCCCCAGGATGCTGCGGCGAATCCAGCTGGCCCGGGCCTCTGTCAGCCGTGCGTTGTGCAGCCAGTACGCCAACAGCAGGTAGTGCCCGACGATGCTCAGGGCGAGCACGATTTTCAGGCTCAACAGGCTGGCAAAACGGCTGTCCAGCGGATGGCTCAGGACGCCGCGATGCTGCCAGGCAAGGCCAAGACCTGCGCCATACAACACCAGCACCACGCCATGCAGCACCTTGCGCGAGCGCACGGCAATGGCCTGGTCCGCCGTTGCCCGGGCATCCGCCGCCAATTGCCGACGCGCCGAGTGCCAGATCCATACCTCGAAAAACAGGGTGCCGATGAAGCCGATGGCCGCCAGCAAATGAGTGACCAGTAAAAAGGGATAGATCATCGTCCGCCTCCTGCGCCGTGCGCTTATCCCGGATGCCCGTCGACCCGGGCCCGCAGCAGCATCGGCCCGTAGCGCCAGGCGTACAGCGCAAACGCCAGGGCCCAGCACAGTCCCGCCAGCCACAACGCCGCCACCGGTAGCACCAGCACCAGCACCACCCGGCTGAAGCAGGCCAGGTTGAGCAGAATGAACGCCAGGGTCATGCCCGACGGCGGTTCCAGTGCACGCCCGGTGTGCCCCAGGCTGACCCGCGCGATCATCGCCAGAATCAGCCCGGCCATGGCCCCTATCGTCAGGCAATGCACCGCCAGGCTGGGGTTGAGTGCCACACCGAAATGCCACAGCGCCATGCCCAGGCACGCCAGCGCCAACCAGCCATAGGCCAGGTGCAGCGACCACAGCAACGGCACGCGCCACAGCCCGCGGTCATGCCAGCGCACCAGGCGCACCAGGTGCCCGACCGTCAATGCCGCGAACAGCAGGCCGATCCAGCGATTGGCCGACAGCGCCGGCCCGGCGGCATACAGCAACGCCACCAGCGCCGCCCCTGCCAACAACAGACGATCGAGCCAGGCCCACGGGGCAACGGCCTCGGTCCGGCCCAGGCCACGCTGGGTGAAGAACGGAATGACCCGTCCACCGATCAAGCCCATCATCGCCGCCACCAGCCAGATGCCGGTCAGCACGCCCTGGCGCTGCCAGCCTTCATGACCCTGCGCCAGGCCATATACCGACAAGCCGTCCGCCGCCGCCAACAGCAGCAACACCATGACAATCGGGTAGTTGCGTTGCTGCCTCACGCGCCACAGGGAACGCCCCATCAGCCCCGCCACCACCAACGGAAACGCCAGTTCCAGCAGCGCCACCAGCGGCCATGGCAGATTCACCAGCCAGGCCACCCGCGCGGCCAGCCAGAGCAAGGCCAGTGCCGCCAGCGGCTTGCCGCTGAGACCAGGCTGGCCGGTCCAGGTCTGTACCGCGGTCAACAGGAAGCCGGCGATGATCGCCAGGCCAAAACCGAACAACAGCTCATGCCGATGCCAGGCCAGCCAGCCACCGGCGGGCTGCCAGTCACCAACGCCCCCCTTCAAGGCGATCAGCCAGAGCGGTATCGCCAGCAACGCCAGGCAAACGCCGGCGAGGAACAACGGCCGAAAAGCCAGGCGTAACACTGGCACGATGGCCATCGCCGTGCGGCGGTCAAGTACTTGCATCAAGCCACTCCTTTACCTCGCTGCCGACCTGACACGGGTCCGCTCGCGACGAATTGAATTCCGAGGCAATCATCCGGTAATGACGCGTCACTGCCTTTGTCGCAAATCAAGCTTGCCGGACAACAACGGGGGCAAACTGCCCGCCTGCTGTCACATCAGGACTTGCAAGGGCCGTGCCCTGCTCCCGTGGTGAGACTGCGGTGCCGGCACACAAGGGTCCCGGCAGCCCCTCTCATGGCGGGGACCTTCAAGAAAATGGTCTAAATGACAAGATGATGGTCATTTAGACACATAACACCATAGTCATTTTGACCTCATGGTTTTGAGAAGCCCACTAAATGCTAGGGCGGCGCGCCTGGCCCGAGTCTTGCTCAAGCCATGCCACCTTGATCCCCTTTCACTCCGCCGGAGTCGTCATGAATAACGTTATCCAGCCACTGGCGTGGTTTGTCGTCCTCAGCTCGGTCATCGCCCTGGCCAGTGGCATTTCCCTGGGCCTGGTTTGAAGCCAACGCCGCCGCCAAAAGTGAACGCTGCCGGTGGCGAGCGAGCTTGCTCGCGCTGGGCCGCATGGCGGCCCCAGAACTGGCCTGGGAGTTGTTTCTGAAAGACCGCAACAGCTTTATTGAGGGCTGCTGCGCAGCCCAGCGCGAGCAAGCTCGCTCGCCACGGATAGACCCCCTTAACGCTTACTTTTCCATTCTTCAGGATGAATTCTCATGGTGCTTCACCGCGTCCATCACCAGATTCTGCGCAGCCATCACTTGTTCGAGCCCTTGAATGAAGAACAACTGGATGAGCTGATGGGGTCCAGCCATTTGCTGAGCATCGACAAGGGCGAACCGCTGTTTCGCCAGGGCGAGCCCGCCGATTCGTTTTACTTTGTGATTGCCGGTGCGGTGAAGATCTACCGCCTGACCCCGGACGGGCAGGAGAAAGTGTTCGAAGTCATCGGCCCGCGACAAACCTTCGCCGAGGCGATGATGCTGATGGACACGCCCAACTATGTGGCCTCGGCTGAAGCCGTGGGCCCCACGCAGCTCTATCGCCTGAGCAACAGCACCTACATGCGCCTGCTGCAGAGCAACAGCCGCCTGACCTTCGCCCTGCTCGGCAAACTCAGCATGCGCCTGCATCAACGGATCAACGAGATCGAAACCCTGTCGCTGAAGAACGCCACCCACCGGGTCGTGCGGTACCTGCTCACGCAACTGATGCACCTGCAGCCGGTCGAGCGCCAGTTCGAGTTGCCGATGGCCAAGCAGTTGATTGCCGGCCACCTGTCCATCCAGCCGGAAACCTTCTCGAGGATCATCCGCCGCCTGATCGATGAGAAGATCATCACCCAGGACGGCCGCCAGATTGTCATTCTCGACCGTCCGCGCCTGGAGCACTTCGAGTGAATGCCCTGCCCGCCTGCCTGTATTGCCAGCACCCTCACCCGCCTCGGCAAACTACCTGCAGCCACTGCGGCATGCCCCTGTCAGCGCTGGCGAACGGTGCCCGACAACGCACGCTACGACGCTTCAGGTGGTTCTGCATTGGTCTTTCGATCTTCTGCGTGACGATGTTTTTCTGGCTGCCGCGCGGTTAAGCGCGGCGGCTCGCCGCCAACCGCCGCCCCTCAAGGCTGCAATACTGTTCAGTTAAGGACAGGGGGTTCAATACATCCCCCGTGGCGAGCGAGCTTGCTCGCGCTGGGCTGCACAGCAGCCCCAAAAACTATCGCCGAGTTCGTTCTGAAAGACCGCGGTCGCTTTGTTGGGGGCGCTTCACGCCCCAGCGCGAGCAAGCTCGCTCGCCACGGGGGCTTTTACTCGCTTTAAGCACTTCTTGACTGAACAGCATTACCCTCAAGGCTGGGTCAATTGCCGATACAGCTGCGGCAAGCGCAGGGGCAGTTGTTGCGGTTGGTGGATCAGGGTGTAGCCATGGCCGCCGAACATGTACGGCAGGTACGCACCGGCTTCACGATCGATGGTGATGCAAAACGGCGTCAGCCCCTGGCGCCGGGCCTCCAGCACCGCCTGGCGGGTGTCTTCAACGCCGTAGCGCCCCTCGTACAGATCCAGGTCATTGGGCTTGCCGTCCGTGAGCAACAGCAACAGTTTGCGCCGCCGCTTGCAGCCGCCCAGCAGTTGGGTGGCCTGGCGGATGGCGGCCCCCATGCGCGTGTAGTAACCCGGCTTGAGCCCCTGAATGCGCCCCCGGGTAGTGTCGTCATAACGCTGATCGAACGCCTTGAGTTCCTGCATCCGCACCTGCTGGCGACGCAGCGAGGAAAACCCGTACAGGGCAAAATCGTCGCCGAGCACCGACAGGGTTTCGCCAAACAGCAGCAGGCTGTCGCGGATCACATCGATCACCCGATGTTCAGTGTTCAGGTGGGCATCGGTGGACATCGAGAGATCGGCCAGCAACAGGCACGCCAGATCGCGACGAGTCTGGCGTTGCTCCATGAACAGGCCACGCTCGGCGCACTGCCCATGTGCACGCTCGACGTGAAAGTCCAGCCAGGCCTGCATGTCCAGCTCGCTGCCCTGGGGCTGCTGCCGCAACCATTGCCGGTCATTGCGCAGGTGTTCGAACTGTCGCCGCAAGCGCTGCGCCGAGGGTTTGAGCCGCGCAGGCAGCGGCTGCGCCTGGGAATCACGGGGCACGAGCATTTGCAGGTTGACGAAGTCGTCTCGCAAGCGCGCTTGGCGATAGTCCCATTCCGGCAACTTGATGCCCGCCCCCAGGGGGATGTCATCGACGTCCGCCGGTGGCAAATCCAGGTGCAGCTTGAGACCACCGCCCTTGCGCAGGCGGGTGCGCGACAGGGTCAGTTGGTCCAGGTCATCGGCGACCCTTGCGGCGTCGGGGTCTTCGCGATCATCCGACCAGCGATCCAGGTCCACGTGCTCGGTCCAACTGAACAGGTTCTCCAGGCGCACCACCAGCAGCCCACCCTGGCGCGTGCTGTCGTCGATCCGCGTGGCGCGCTTGCGACCGCCTTGCTGTTCGCCCGGAGGTGTCGCCAGGCACTCATCCGACTCCTCGAGATCCGCCGCTTGCGGGCTGGCCAGATGCAGCGGCGGATACAGCCACAGCGGCACCGGCCAGGCCGCCCGCTCACTGCGCACAAACTCGCTGACACTGCCCGGTTCACGCAGGGCCTGGCACACACTGCGCTCCAGCGCGGCTTCGGCGGGGCTCAGCGACGCCGGATCCGGGCGCAGTTGCAGATGGGCCTCGACCAGACGTCGATAGCGGGCGCGCAACGGCGGATAGCGCTGCAACAGGGTCTGGGTCCAGCGTTGGTTGTCCCGGCCCCAGTGCCGCATCGGCCCGGAATGCGCCGCCAGCAGTGCCAGCCAGCGATAGAGTTCCTCATTCAGGCCGGCGTCGGGAAACACCGCAAGGCTCGCCGGCAGGCGCAGATTCTGTGCGTCACACCAGGCCAACGGCACCTGCCGGCAGGTGCCGGCGATCTGCTGCAACAGGGTACGCCGCAGCAGCAGGTCACGCTCGCTGGCGGCCTCCACGCCCCGGTTGCCGACATCGCCCATGGCCCGCTGCAACAGCGCCAGCGAGCGTTGCCGCGGGGCCAGTTCGACCCGGGCCTCTGGGAAGTCCGGGCTCGCGCGGCGGGTGATGAAGCGATGCCAGACGCTACCGACCCATTCTTCCAATTCAAGGGTGAAGGCCATGGAGCCTCCTGGTTTCATGTGCCAAAAAACGGCCCGGCGTCGCCGCCGGACCGACCCTTTCCAGACCTAACGGCGACTCATGATGGAACCACCGCCGCCGGTGCGCGCAACGCGGCACGAGCGCGCTGGCGGAAGCTCGCCAGATAGCAGAGCAGCCCGACGAAGAACCCCAGCCCACTGACCAGGCGCGCCCAGAACAAGCCTTGCAGATGCTCGACCGTGGCCATGAACGGCAAGGCACTGCCGTCCTCTGCCCAACGTTGCAACAACACCTGCACCACTCCGGCGGCGGTCAGCATCAGGGTGATCAGCACCATCGACAGGGTCATCAACCAGAAGCCCCAGATCTCCAGGGTCTGCGAGCGTTCGTCGGCGGCCTCACCGAGCCCGCGCAGGCGTGGCATGGCGTAGCTGATCAAGGTCATCACGATCATCGCGTAAGCACCGTAGAACGCCAGGTGCCCGTGGGCGGCGGTCAGTTGCGAGCCATGGGTGTAGAAGTTGACCGGGGCCAGGGTGTGCAGGAAACCCCAGACTCCGGCACCGAAGAAGGCGGTCACGGTGGTGCCCTTGGCCCACAGCGTAGCGGCGCGGTTCGGATGCTGCCGGCGGCGGTTCTTCACCATGCTGAAGGCAAAGATCACCATGGCCAGGAAGGGCAGCGGCTCCAGCGCCGAGAAGATCGAGCCCACCCACAGCCAGACCTCGGGCGCGCCGATCCAGAAGAAGTGGTGACCGGTGCCGATGATCCCGGTGATCAGCGCCATGGCGATGATCACGTAGAGCCATTTCTCCACCACTTCCCGGTCCACCCCGGTGATCTTGATCAGCACGAAGGCCAGCATCGAGCCCATGATCAGTTCCCACACACCCTCCACCCACAGATGCACCACCCACCACCAGTAGAACTTGTCGCGGGCCAGGTTGCCGGGGTTGTAGAAGGAGAACAGGAAGAACACCGCCAGGCCGATCAACCCGGTCATCATGACCATGCTGACGGTGGTCTTGCGGCCTTTGAGCAGGGTCATGCCGATGTTGTAGAGAAACCCCAGGCACACCACCACGATGCCCATCTTGGTGATGGTCGGCTGCTCCAGGAACTCCCGGCCCATGGTCGGCAACAGCTCATTGTGGGTCAGCTTCGCCAGGCCCGCATAAGGCACCAACAAGTAACCGAGAATGGTCAGTACACCAGCGGCGGCGAACACCCAGAACAGGATCAGCGCCAGCTTCGGGCTGTGCAGCTCACGGTCGGCCTCCTCCGGAATCAGGTAGTAGGCGGCCCCCATGAAACCGAACAGCAGCCAGACAATCAGCAGGTTGGTGTGCACCATCCGCGCGACGTTGAAGGGAATGACCGGGAACAGGAAGTCCCCTATCACGTACTGCAAGCCCATGATCAAACCGAACAACACTTGGCCCAGGAACAGGATCAGGGCAAATACGAAGTAGGGTTTGGCCACGGCTTGCGAGGCGAACTTCAGATGTGGATTGGCAATGCTCATCACTCAGCCCTCCTTGTTTGGCGGCCAGCCATTGGTATTGATTTTCGAGCTCCACTTGAGGAACTCGGCGATGTCGTCGACTTCCTGCTCACTCAGGTTGAATTGCGGCATCGCCCTACGCCCGGGTACGCCCAGGGGCTGCATCTTCATCCAGGCATGCAGGAAGGGTTTGAACGCCTCCTCGCCGCCGCGGCGCTGAAACACATTGCCCAGTTCAGGCGCGAAGTAAGCGCCCTCGCCCAACAACGTGTGGCAACCGATGCAGTTGTTTTGCTCCCAGACCGTCTTGCCGCGAATCACTGACTCGGTCAATTGCGCTGCATTGCTGCGGTCGGGAAAGGTCTGCTCGGTGTGATAGGTCAAGGCCAGGAATATCAGGAAGAAGAACACGCTTCCCCCGAAATAGATGTTCCTGGCCATGCCTTTGGTGAAGGTCTCTGACATGGTCGCTTCCTCTTTGCTTGGCCCGTCCATGATAGGAAGCGAAGGGTTGAAACCTGCTTGATGGCGATCAAGAAACGCCGATGGTTTCACTCGGGTATTGGCGCCAGGAAGCCAGGCACATACCTGTGGCGAGGGAGCTTGCTCCCGCTCGGCTGCGTAGCGGCCGCATTTGCACCTGCTTTCTATCCGAATATCGCGGTGACTGGTTTTAGGGCCGCTGCGCGCCCCAGCGGGAGCAAGCTCCCTCGCCACAGGTGGGTTAGCTGCCTGACACCAGCATCGACCCCACAACGGCTGCCAACACCAGCGCCCAGCTCACCATCAACCCTCGCCACAATCGTGGGGCGCGGCGCAGTTCCATGAAGCCATCGGTGATCAGCCAGGCCTTGCCTACCGCCACCAGTAAAATGGCCACGGACAGCAACCATGTCGCGCCGGACTGTGCCAGCACCACCGTGCACACGCTTAACGTCGCCAGTGCGGCCCAACAGACGAGCAAAAACCTGGAAACT
The DNA here is from genome assembly GCF_900187505.1 of Pseudomonas sp. Irchel s3h17. Taxonomy (GTDB): domain Bacteria; phylum Pseudomonadota; class Gammaproteobacteria; order Pseudomonadales; family Pseudomonadaceae; genus Aquipseudomonas. Next base: position 54,515 of record NZ_FYDL01000017.1, on the reverse strand, counting down.
GACATCAGCCCCCCGTCAATTCAGAACGTAGACCAGCGGAAAAAGTACGACCCAGATCAGATCGACCATGTGCCAATACAACACGCCGGATTCAAATCCGCTGCGGTTGCCGGCGTCGTACAGGCCACGACGGCAACGCTCGGCCAGCCATCCGAGAATGACCATGCCAAGCAATACGTGAAGAAAATGAAACCCGGTGAGGATCCAGTAGAGGGTGAAAAAGGTGTTGTGCTCCATGCCCAGCCCCGAGGCCAGCAAGTGCCGGTACTCAGTGAGCTTCAACACCACGTAGACGCTGGCGGCGAGCAGCGCTGCCAGCAGGTAGACAGCGCCGTGGCGAGGCCATGAGCGCCTGACTTGCTCCTGAGCCAGCGCGGCGAACAGCCCGGCGGTGAGCAGGCTCAGGGTCATCGCCAGGCCGGTAGAGGTATTGAGCAACAGACGGCTTTCGACGAACAACTGCGGTTTGATTGCCTGGGTCACGGCGAACGCCAGAATCAGGATGGCGAACACCGTCAGCTCGGCGAGGATGAAAAACCACATCGCCAGGTCCCCCGGCAAGTGGCGACGCGAGCGCCCGGCGGTGTCAGCCGAAGTAGACATCAACCACGTCCATCAGCGCGGCCACCGTCACCCCGTCATCGCTCAGCGGCTCGGCCAGGCAGGCCAGGCAGGCCTCGCGGGGATTCATGCCGGCACCGATCATGCGCGCGGTAAAAATCAGCAAGCGTGTGGACGCCACTTCTTCCAGGTCATGCTGATCCAGGCGACGCAATGCCTGCCCCAACCCGACCACCTGGTTCGCCAGCGCGGCGTCCACCCGGGCCTCGCGAGCGACGATGCGCGCTTCCTCGGCGGGCGCCGGGTAGTCGAAGCGCATCGCCACGAAACGTTGGCGGGTACTGGGCTTCATGCCCTTGAGCAAGTTCTGGTAACCGGGGTTATAGGACACCACCAACATGAAGGATGGCGGTGCCCGCAGCACTTCGCCGGTGCGCTCCAGGAACAACTCACGACGGTCGTCGGCCAATGGATGCAGGACCACCACGGTGTCCTGGCGGGCCTCGACCACTTCGTCGAGGTAACAGATGCCCCCTTCGCGCACCGCGCGGGTCAGCGGCCCGTCCTGCCACCAGGTGCCCTGGGCGCCGATCAGGTGCCGGCCGATCAGGTCGGCGGCGCTCAAGTCATCGTGGCACGCCACGGTGTGCAACGGCAGGTTCAGGCGGTGGGCCATGTGCTGGACGAAGCGAGTCTTGCCACAGCCCGTGGGGCCCTTGATCAGGACCGGCATGCCGTGTCGCCAGGCTTGCTCGAACAGCGCCTGCTCATTATTCAGCGGTTGGTAGAAGGGTTCGATCGTGTGTTCGCAAGACTGGCTGCGGTCCATGGGGCACCTGATTCAACAGCGGAATTGAGGAACACGCTACGGCCCCCTGCGACAACCTGGCAAGTGGCGTGGCCGACAAACTTGATCCCCGTCAAGCAAGCATTGGCCTGCTCGGGCATAGCCTTGCAGCGCACTAAGAACCTGCGTCTTGTGCGGCCGTTCAAGCACATCGCAAAGGTCTTGCCTGAGGAGAAATGGAATGCTGATCAGCAATAGAAAAACGTTTGCTCTGACTGTCGCCACACTGTGTTCGGCACTGGCCCTTGCGGTGACTCATGCGGCCAGAGCCGATGAACCCGCCGCTGCAGCGGCCAACCCGCCCATGGCCAAAACCGCCGGCGCGCCCGACATGAGCCAGGCCGAGTTCGACGCATCCAAGGAAATCTACTTCCAGCGCTGCGCCGGCTGCCATGGCGTTCTGCGCAAAGGCGCCACCGGGAAACCCCTGACGCCGGACATCACCCAGGCCCGCGGGCAACCCTTCCTGGAGGCGTTGATTACCTATGGATCGCCCGCAGGCATGCCGAATTGGGGGACGTCCAATGCGCTGACCAAGGATCAGATCACGGACATGGCCAAGTTCATTCAGCACACGCCGCCGACGCCACCGGAATGGGGCATGGCCGAAACGCTGAAAACCTGGAAAGTGCTGGTCAAACCCGAGGATCGTCCGACCAGGCAACTGAGCAAACTCAACTTGCCCAACCTGTTTTCGGTAACGTTGCGCGATGACGGCAAGATTGCCCTGATCGACGGTGACAGCAAGCAGATCGTCAAGCTGATCGAGACCGGTTACGCGGTGCACATCTCGCGCATCTCCGCCTCGGGCCGGTACTTGCTGGTGATCGGTCGAGACGCGCGAATCGACATGATCGACCTGTGGCCGGTGGAGCCGACCAAGGTCGCCGAAGTCAAAGTGGGCATCGAGGCACGCTCGGTGGAGACCTCCAAGTTCAAGGGCTACGAAGACAAGTACACCATTGCCGGCTCCTATTGGCCGCCGCAGTTCACCATCATGGACGGCGAAACCCTGGAGCCCAGGCAGATCGTCTCGACCCGCGGCATGACCGTCGACAAGCAGGAATATCACCCTGAGCCGCGAGTCGCGGCGATCATCGCTTCCCACGAATGGCCGGAGTTCATCGTCAACGTCAAGGAAACCGGCAAGGTCATGCTGGTCAATTACCAGGACATCAAAAACCTCACCATCACCTACATCGATGCCGCGCCGTTCCTGCATGACGGCGGTTGGGACAGCACGCATCGCTACTTCATGACCGCCGCCAACAACTCCAACAAAGTCGCCGTGATCGACTCCAGGAAGCGCGAGTTGACCGCCCTGGTGGATGTCGGCAAAACCCCGCACCCGGGCCGTGGCGCCAACTTCGACCACCCGACCTACGGGCCGGTCTGGGCCACCAGCCACCTGGGTGATGAGGGCATCTCGCTGATCGGCACCGACCCGGTCAAACACCCGCAGTACGCCTGGAAACAGGTCACCTCGATCAAGGGCCAGGGCGGCGGCTCGCTGTTCATCAAAACCCACCCCAACTCCCGTCACCTGTATGTCGATACCACCCTCAACCCGGACGCAAAACTCAGTCAGTCAGTGGCGGTGTTCAACATCGACAAGCTCGACGCCGGCTACACCGTGCTGCCTATCGCCGAATACGCGGGCATCAAGCAAGGGGCGATGCGCGTCGTGCAACCGGAATACAACAAGGCCGGCGATGAAGTCTGGTTCTCCGTGTGGAGCGGCCAGGCAGACGAATCGGCGCTGGTAGTGATCGACGACAAAACGCTGAAGCTCAAATCGGTTATCAAGGACAAGCGGCTGATCACACCCACCGGCAAATTCAACGTCTACAACACCCAACACGACATCTATTGAGCTCCATCAATACAAGGAAACACCATGAAAAATACTCTGCTTTCACTGTTCGCCCTGACCGCTGCGCTGTGCGTGCAGCCGGCCATGGCCCAAGACGCGCTGGAGCTGTTCAAGAGCAAACCCTGCGCCGCCTGCCATGCCATCGACACCAAGCTCGTCGGCCCGGCGCTCAAGGAGGTGGCGGCCAAGAACGCGGGAGTGGCCGGGGCCGCGGACACCCTGGCCAACCACATCAAGAACGGCACGCAAGGTAACTGGGGCCCGATGCCGATGCCGGCCAACCCGGTGACGGATGAAGAAGCGAAGACCCTTGCGACTTGGGTCCTGAGCCTGAAATAGCCAATGGGAGGGCGTCATGATGGTGTACCGACACGCTGTATTCCTGGCGGCCCTCCTCCTCATTTGCGCAACCGCGGTTGCGGCGCCGGACGCCAGGCGTCAGGCCCAACTCGAACACCTGCTGGCACAGGATTGTGGCGCCTGCCATGGGCTGCACATGACCGGCGGGCTGGGTCCCGAACTGACTCGCGCAGCGCTGGCGGGCAAGTCCAGGGACAGCCTGATTGCCACCGTCACCCAAGGCCGGCCCGGCACCGCGATGCCCGGCTGGGCGCCATTGCTTGGCCCGGACGACATCCGTTGGCTGGTCGACCTTCTTCTCCAGGGATATCCCGCACCATGATCCGTTCAATCCTGCTCTCAGCGGCGACCGGGCTGTTGTTGTCCGCGTGTGTTCAGCCGCCGTTGCGTGGCACCGGCGATCTCGGCGTGGTGGTGGAGCGCGCCACCGGCAGCCTGCAAATCATCGAAAACGACACGCGCACGGCACTGGCCCGACTCGAGGGGCTGGGCGATCTGTCCCATGCCTCGGTGGTGTTCTCCCGCGACCAGCGCTATGCCTATGTGTTCGGCCGCGACGGAGGGCTGAGCAAGATCGACCTGCTGACCCAACGCATCGACCATCGGGTAATACAGGGCGGCAACAGCATCGGCGGCGCCATCAGCCAGGACGGAAAATTGATCGCTGTGTCGAACTACGTCCCTGGCGGCGTCAAGGTTTTCGATGCGCAAACCCTTCAGCAAGTGGCCGATATTCCGGCCACACCACTGGCCGATGGCACCCAGCGCTCCAGGGTGGTTGGCCTGGTCGACGCGCCCGGCCAGCGCTTTGTGTTCAGCCTGTTCGATACCGGCGAAATCTGGACCGCCGACTTCAGCCACGGCATGTCCCCGCGGATCAGCCGCTTTACTGACATTGGCAAGCAACCCTACGACGCGCTGATTACACCGGACGGTCGCTACTACATGGCCGGGCTGTTCGGCGAAGACGGCATGGCCCAACTCGACCTATGGCATCCCGAGCGCGGGGTACAGCGAGTGCTCGGCGATTACGGACGCGGCCAGGCGAAACTGCCCGTCTACAAGATGCCGCACCTGGAGGGCTGGGCCGTTGCCGACCATCAGGCCTTCGTGCCCGCCGTCGGCCGACACCAGGTGCTGGTGATGGATTCGCGCACCTGGCAGCAGACCGCAGTCATCCCCGTTGCCGGTCAACCCGTGTTCGTCACATCGCGGCCGGATGGTCGGCAACTGTGGGTCAATTTCGCCTACCCGGACAACGATCGGGTTCAGGTCATCGATACCGAAACCCACGCCGTGGTCGCCGATCTGCGACCGGGACCCGCAGTGCTGCACATGGAATTCACCGCGCGCGGCGACCAGCTGTGGCTGTCGTTACGCGATGGCAATCAGGTTCAGGTCTGGGACCCGTACAGCCTGAAGCAGCTGAGTACCCTGCCCGCCACCGCGCCGAGCGGCATCTTCTTCAGCAGTCGCGCGCAAAAAATGGGCTATTGAAATGAACCTCGACCTGCTCAGCCAGCAACTGATCGACCGTTTCCAGCACGGCATGCCGCTGTGCGCGGAACCCTTTCGTGAGATGGCCCATATCCTGGGTTGCACTGAGCCGCAGGTGATGGCCTGCCTGCAACGCCTGGAACTGGCCGGAGCCTTGTCACGCGTTGGCCCGGTGTTCGAACACCGGCGCGCCGGGGCCAGCACCCTCGCCGCCCTCGCCGTACCCGTCGAACGCCTGCATCAGGTTGCCGAACGCGTCAGCCAATACCCCGAGGTCAATCACAACTATGCGCGAGAACACCACTACAACCTGTGGTTTGTATTGACCGGCCCCGACCGCCAGCACATCGAGCGCATTCTCGAAGAACTGGAGAGCGACACCGGTCTCACACCGCTGGACCTGCCGATGTTGACCGCCTACCGCATCGACCTTGGTTTTGCCTTGGGAGAAGGCCCTTGAAAGCGCAATTGAACCCCAAGCAGGCGCTGGCCCTGCGTCGACACCTGGAAGGCGGTTTGCCGCTGGTGGCGCGCCCCTATCAGGCCCTCGCCGAACGGATAAACGCCGACGAAAACCAGGTACTCGCGCAAATGCGCCAGTGGCAGGAGCAAGGGTTGTTCCGTCGGGTCGGCCTGGTACTCAACCATCGCGCGCTGGGTTTTACCGCCAATGCCATGCTGGTGCTGGATGTTCCGGACGCGCTGATCGATGAAGTCGGCCAGCGCCTGGGCCGGGCATCCGGCATCACCCTCTGCTATCAACGGCCGCGACGCTTGCCGCAATGGCGCTACAACCTGTTCTGCATGGTTCACGGGCGTCAACGTGATCGGGTCGAGGCGCAAATCCAGGCGCTGCTGGAAGAACACCTGCTGAGCGACCTGCCCCACCAGCTGCTGTTCAGCACCCACGCCTTCAAACAATGCGGCGGGCGTTTTGCACCCTTGCCAACAGGAGCACCTCCCCGTGGATGACCTCGACCGTCGGCTGATCAATCGCTTGCAACGGGGCCTGCCGCTGGTACGCGATCCCTGGCAGGTAGTGGCCGCCGAACTGGAAAGCAGCAGCGCCGAATTGCTCGATCGCCTCCACCAACTGCTGGAGGACGGTGTGCTCACGCGCTTCGGCCCGATGTTCAACATCGAACGACTGGGAGGGGCCTTCACGCTCGCGGCGCTGGCGGTGCCGGAAGAACGTTTCGAAAACGTCGCCGCGCAACTGCATGAGCTGCCTGAAGTGGCGCACAACTATCGACGCGAACACCGCTGGAACATGTGGTTCGTGCTCGGCTGCGCCAGTGAACAAGACCTGGCCGATGCCCTGCATCGCATCGAATCCCTGACCGGCCTGCCGTTGCTTAACCTGCCTAAAGAGGAGACCTACCATGTCGGTCTGTATTTCCCGGTCTGAAGACACTCTGGCCCACCGCCTGATCGAGCTGACCCAGGCCGGCCTGCCGTTGCTGGACGACCCTTGGGCCTGGCTCGCCGATCAGCTGGGGCTGAGCATTGAATCGACCCTGGACTTGCTCAAGCGATTGCAGGCCGAGGGTGCCATCCGGCGCATCGCCGCCGTCCCCAACCACTACCGCCTGGGCTATTGCTACAACGGCATGACGGTCTGGGATGTGCTCGACACGGACATGCCGCGCCTCGGCGCACTGATCGGTGCGCAACCCTTCGTCAGCCATTGCTATCGACGTCCGCGCCGGGCCGAGTGGCGCTACAACCTGTTTGCCATGGTGCATGGCCGCAGTCGCGAGGAAATCGACAGCTACCGCGAGCACCTGCGCTATTTGCTGGGCGATGCCTGTGCCGCCGACGAGATGCTGATAAGCAGCCGCATCCTGAAAAAAACCGGTTTGCGCCTGCCACCCACTTCGCGCTGAACACGCGCCGACTCAAGGAGAGTTGCATGTTGAGGATCAGCCAATACCTGCGAGCGCTGGCCGGCCAGGCGCCCGCCCCCAGAACCAGCCCACCGGGCAACCACCGGGCGCCAGTGGTGATCTGGAACCTGCTCAGGCGCTGCAACCTGACCTGCAAACACTGTTACGCCACCTCCGCCGACAGTGTCTTTCGAGATGAACTGGATACGCCGACTGCACTCACCGTGATCGACGACCTGCACGACGCAGGCGTAAAGGTCCTGATTCTGTCCGGCGGTGAACCCTTATTGCGCGACGATCTGTTTGTGCTCAGCGCTTACGCCCGCGCCAAGGGTTTCTTTGTGGCCTTGTCCACCAACGGCACGCTGATCAATGAGCAAAACATCCCGCAGATCCGCGCGGCGAATTTCGATTATGTCGGGATCAGCATCGATGGCCTGGAAGCCACCCATGACGCCTTCCGCCAATTGAAGGGCAGTTTTGCCAGTTCCATGCAGGCGATCCGGCTCTGTCGCGAACAGGACATTCGTGTCGGCCTGCGCACCACCCTCACCCAGGAAAACCATGGGCAGCTTCCCCAATTACTGGGGCTGATGCGCGAGTACGACGTGCAGAAGTTTTACCTGTCGCACCTCAACTACAGCGGTCGCGGCAAACGCAGCCGCAAGCTCGACGCCCGGCAACAGATGAGCCGTGATGCGATGACGCTGATTTTTGAACGGGCCTGGGAAGATGTCGTGCAGGGCCGCGACAGCGATTTTGTCAGTGGCAATAACGATGCCGACGCGATTCTCTTGCTGCAATGGGCAGGCCTGCATCTACCCGAACATTACCCGCGCCTGGAACACATGCTCCGCGCCTGGGGAGGCAACGCTTCGGGCAGCGGCATCGCCAACATCGACAACACCGGCGAAGTACACCCCGACACCTATTGGTGGCAGCACTCGGTGGGTAACGTGCGGCACACGCCATTTCGCACACTCTGGCTGGACCGGCCGGACGCCTTGCTGCAGCAGCTGCGTGCGCATCCGCGCGCAGTCGGTGGCCGCTGTGGTCAATGCCGCTGGTTGGACATCTGCAATGGCAACACCCGAACCCGCGCCTGGGCCGAAGGCGACCTCTGGGGCCAGGACCCCGGCTGCCACCTCAGCGATGAAGAAATCGGCGTGCCACCGATAACGACCATTCCTTGCATCACACACTGAATTGCCCGTCCGGCCAACCACCTGAAAAAGGCTGGGGCCGGTCAACCTGATGAAGCACCAAGGACGTCCCATGCCTCCATCAATTGCTATACCGACAACACTTGAGTCCCTGTTCAGACCGGGCGAAGTCGCCCTGGTCGGCGCTGGTCCCGGCGATCCACGCCTGCTGACCCTGCGCGCCTGGAGCCTGTTGATGCAGGCCGACGCGGTGGTTTACGATCGCCTGATCAGCCCCGAGCTCCTGACGTTGATCCCCCTCACCTGCTCCCGGCATTACGTCGGCAAGGCGAGCGGCTGCCACAGCCTGCCCCAGGAGCAGATCAACCAACTGCTCGCCGACCTCGCCGATCAAGGACAGCGTGTGGTCCGGCTCAAGGGTGGCGATCCGTTGATTTTTGGTCGCGGCGCCGAGGAGCTGGAGTATCTGCTGCAACGCAATATTGATTGCCAGGTGGTCCCCGGCATTACGGCCGCCTCCGGGTGCAGCGCTTACGCCGGGATCCCGCTGACCCACCGGGACCTGGTCAACTCCTGTCGATTCATTACCGGCCACTTGCAACACGACGGCGAGTTGAAACTGCCCTGGCACGACCTGGCCGACAGCAGCCAGACCCTGGTGTTCTACATGGGCTTGTCGAACCTCGGGATTATCGCTCGGCACTTGATAGACGCCGGCCTGTCTGCCGACACACCGGCGGCGCTGATCAGCAACGGTACGCGGCCCGACCAGCATATCGTCCGTGGCTTGCTGCACCAACTGCCGACCCTGGCGCTGGATTGCCCGCCCGGGATTCCGACGTTGACGGTAATTGGCAAAGTGGTCGACCTGTTCGCCGCACAGAAAATGGAATACCCGGCGCGCTTTTATCCTGCCCAGGCGCAGCAACGCCACGGCAAGGTGGCGATATGAAACGCAGGGTGCTTGTCTCGTTGTTATGGGTCGGTGCGGCCCATGCCGGCGCAGCGACTCCGCCCGCCGACGCAGCGCGTGAACAGGCCGTCAGCCACTACCAACAGCATTGCCAGGGTTGCCATGGCGCCAACCGTTTCGGCGGAACGGGGCCGGCATTGCTGCCGGAGAGCCTGAGCCGGATCAAACCCGACGAAATCCGCAACGTGATCCAGAACGGTCGCCCGGCGAGCCAGATGGCCGGGTTTGCCAGCGTGTTCAACCCGGCGCAGATCGACGCGCTGGCGAACTACCTTCAGCAACCGCCCGCCACCCCGCCGACCTGGAGTAACGACGACATTCTCGGCAGCCACACGATACTCGCCGATATCAGCAAACTGCCCGACACACCCCAGCATGGCGCCGATCCGTTGAACCTGTTCGTGGTGGTGGAAGCCGGCGATCACCACATCAACATCCTCGACGGCGATCGTTTTGAAGTGCTGGCGCGATTTACTTCGCACTTTGCGGTGCATGGCGGGCCGAAGTTCTCGCCGGATGGGCGCTTCGTCTACGTCGCCTCGCGCGATGGCTGGGTCAGCCTGTACGACCTGCATAACCTGAAGCTGATCGCCGAGGTCCGCGCCGGGCTCAATACCCGCAACCTGGCGGTGAGCAAGGATGGTCGCTGGGTGCTGGTGGGGAACTACCTGCCGGGCAACCTGGTGGTGCTCGATGCCCGCGATCTGTCGCTGGTCAAAACCATCCCCGCGATCGGCCGGGACGGCACCGTATCACGGGTCAGCGCGGTCTACACCGCCCCGCCACGGGACAGTTTCATCGTCGCGCTCAAAGACGTGAAGGAAGCCTGGGAACTGTCGAGCGCCGGCACACCGGACTTCGAACCGCGACGGATCCAGGCCGAGGATGTGCTGGACGACTTTTCCTTTTCCCCGGACTACAAGCAACTGCTGGCCACGTCGCGCAAGGCCAAAGGCGGTCAAGTGATCGACCTCGACAGCGGCAAAGTGGTCACCGACATACCGCTGCCGGGCATGCCCCACCTGGGGTCCGGGACCTATTGGAAACACAACGGCCAATGGGTGTTCGCCACGCCGAACATCAGCCAGGGGCTGATCTCGGTCATCGACCTCAAGACCTGGAAACTGATCAAGGAAATCCCCACCCTGGGGCCGGGTTTCTTCATGCGTAGCCACGTCAACTCGCGGTATGCCTGGACCGACGTGTTCTTCGGGCCGGACAACGATGCGATTCACCTGATCGACAAACAGACCCTGGAAATCGCCCACACCTTGCGCCCGATGCCCGGCAAGACGGCCGCCCACGTCGAGTTCACACGCGATGGGCGCTACCTGCTGCTGAGCATCTGGGCCACCGATGGCGCGCTGATTGTTTACGACAGCAACACCCTCAAGGAGATCAAGCGCCTGCCGATGAACAAGCCGTCGGGCAAATATAACGTGGGGAACAAGATCGAGTTTGTGGAGGGGACTTCGCATTAGGGGTTGGGTGTATATCCGTTTTTGCGGTAACGGCTGCTATGGGTTCCGCTCTTACAGCGGGTTACTTGGAAAAGCGCCAAGTAACCAAGCGCTTTTGCCCCTTTCGTTCGGTGGCTCGCTTAGGCTCGCCATGCCCTCGCTCCGGTCCTGCTCCGTGGGCCCGCCGCTATCGGCCATCCATGGCCGGGGGCGGCTAACCCGGCATCCATGCCGGGTTGCCCACTGCGCAGAACCTCCACTCGGCCTCTCGAGGGGGCGCATACCGCAAAAGCCGCGCGAGGCGGCCTGCCAGCCGGCCTGTTTCTTCAAGCATACGTGTTCCCCCTGTAGGAGCGAGCTTGCTCGCGAAGGACGTCAACGATAACGCGTGCTGTCTGAATGAACGTGTTCTCCATACGTTTTTCGCGAGCAAGCTCGCTCCTACAGGTACAGCGCCGCTCTGGCTCTGGCCGTTGATCTTGCTTTTGCGTTTGCGTTTGCTTTGGCTTTGATCTTGACCTGCCCCGTCGGAAGGCCGAGCGCAGGTTCTGCGCAGTGGGCAACCCGGCATGGATGCCGGGTTAGCCGCCCCCGGCCATGGATGGCCGATGGCGGCGGGCCCACGGAGCAGGACCGGAGTGAGGGTATGGCGAGCCTGGGCGAGCCACCGTACGTCAGGGGCGAAAGCGTTTGGTTACTTTGCGCCGGGCCGCGCAGGCTTTTCCAAGTAACCCGCTGTAAGAGCGGAACCATTAGTGGCCGTTACCGCAGGAATCGATATGTACTCGGTCAACAAACCACGGACCGCCTTCGCAGCCCAAATGTGTGTTCACCCTTCAGCCCAAGGTATAACCATTATCGACCTTCCAATCCTGCCCGTAGACACCCCGAGCGCCTTGGGACAGCTGAAAGACAATCACGTTGGCCACCGCGGATGCGTCGAGGAAATGACCAGGCAGCAGACGTTTGCCGAGGGTGTCGGCGACTTCGTTGAGTTCATCGTCGCTCAAGCCCAGGTTGTCCCACATCGGGGTGGCGGTCGGCCCCGGGGAGACCAGATTGATGCGCACATCAAAACGGGCAAACTCCACCGCCAACGTGCGCGCCTGTGCTGCCAGCGCGGCCTTGCTGGCTATGCAGGCAGCCAGGCCGGGAAAGGTCGAACCGGTCAGGAAGCTGCCGACAAACACCACCGAAGCCGGGCTCGCCAGCTCCCCGCGCAACGCCGCCAGAGTGTTCAACGCCCCGGCACCGTTGACCGCCCATTGGCGTTGAAAGGCCGGCATGTCCAGGCTGTCGGCCATTTCCGCGATCCCCGCGCCAGGCACCAGATAATCCACCGGGCCCAGCGCCGCCGCCCGCCGGGCCAGCCCTTGCAGGTCCTCCTCGCAGGTGACGTCCCCGGCACACCATTGCAACCGTTCGCCGTAGACCTGCTGCAAGGTCGGCAACTCACCGACGGTACGTGACATCGCCAGCACCTTGACGCCACGCGGCAACAGCGCAGCGCACAGGGCCAGACCAATCCCGGAACTGGCGCCGGTGATCACGGCCAAACGGTCCTGAAACTCGGTTTGCATCATGTTCTCCTGGGCATCGTCGATGCCAAGCACTAGGGACATTACGGGTCCCTATCTTTGAACAGGTGCAAAAATACCGACTTGACGGCGATCAGATTTTTTCAAAGGTTGCGCAGAGAACCGACCGGTCAGTGAGTCGAGTGCGACATGGCCGGTTGTTGAAGCACCGCCTGATCGATTTCACTGAACCGCAGCACGCGACCGCCCTGCTCGGCGACCAGTTTTTCAGCGGCCTGCTGAGTGGAAAAAGACGCCAGCACCACGCCCATGGCCCCCTTGAGCCGGGTGCCAACCACGTAGAAGGCATCCCTGGCATCGATCAGGTGGGAGTCATCCGGTGCATTCCACGGACTGCGGCCCATGTCGTGGACATACAACCGGGCATCGCCATGATGATTTTCCGGCTGCAACCACCAACCGATCATTTCCGCCGTGGAACAGAATTTCTTGACGCCGCTGCGCTCGACCACTTCGCCCTTGGGCCCGGGGAAGCCGTCGATGATCATGCCGCAGACATGGCATTCATCACTGGGATGAAACGCGGTGGGCGCGTCGCTGTAGCTGGCTTGCTCCGGTTTGTCACAGGCCGCCAGCAGCAGGCAGACCATCAGACCTGCCACCGCGCGTACCGTCGTTAGATAAAGAGTGCTCATCGTCAACTGCTCCAGAAATATCAAGGTGGGAATTCATGTCGCCCGTCGACGGAACAGCAGCCAGGCCGAGCCCAATGGCGCCGCTACCCACAGCAACAGGCACAGCCAGAGCATCGCGCCCGGCATCGGCAGATCACTGCCCAGCGTCAGCACGCCAGCGGCATTGGCGCCCGGTTCAAAACCGGAGAGATTGATCAGGCGATAGATGTCGGCAGGATTGAGCAGCAGCAACCAGGGCAGCACTTTCGGATTGAACTGCCCTTCGCTGAGTACCAGCAATGCCAGCAGCGCCAGGTCGAACACCAGCACAAAAAAGAACCACACCCCCAGCGCCAACCCGGCGGCGGTGGATTTCTCGGCGGACACACTGCTCAGCACATAGGCCAGCCCAAGAAAGCCCCAGCCGAGTAACGTCGACGACAGCATGAATCGTCCAAACGCCCAGAGCAGCAGGCTCAGTTCGACGTCCTCCACCAGTACGGCGATCGCCAGCATCGCGCAGCCGAAACCGATCAGCGTGGCCAGCGCCAGGATCAACCCGTGGCCAATGAACTTGCCGAGCAGGATGTGCCCACGCCCAAGCGGATAGGTCAGCAACAGCAGCAAGGTGCCGCTTTCGTCCTCGCCGACGATGGCGTCATAGGCCAGCAGCAAGGCGATCAGCGGCATCAGGAACGTCGCCAGACTGGCCAGGCTGGCAATAGTGGCGGGCACCGAGGTAAACCCCAATTGACCGGAAGCCGCGGCGCCCAACCAGGCAATGCCGGTTGCCAGCACCGCGAACAACAGGCTGATCGCCAACAGCCAGCGGTTGCGCAAACCGTCATTGAATTCCTTGCGGGCCATGTTCCAGATCGGGTTCATGCGATCTCTCCATTGGGGGTCGCACCGGCCCGCCCCATGTAATAGCGGTAGATGTCTTCCAGGGACGGTGGGTCGATTTCCACGTCGGCCGGTTCGTCTTCATTGAGCAATTGCCGCAACAGACCAAGCTTGCTGCCGTTGTGTGCGGCCACTTCCAGGCCTTCCACGCCCCAGCGCTGGGTGACATGCCCGGCGTTGTTCCAGGATGCCTGCAGGGGCCCGGCGTGCTTGAGTCCGTTGGCGCGAATCAGCGTCGGCAACCCGGCCTCCTCTCGCAGTCTGCGCAGGCTACCAAGCGCCAGCAGGCGCCCCTGAGTCAGAATCGCCGCACGGTTGATGTGCGCCTCGACCCCCGGCAATACGTGGGAGCAGAGAATGATGCTGGTGCCCTGGCTGCGCAGCCGGTCAAGCAACCGATACAGGTCTTGGGTGGCAATCGGATCGAGGCCGACGGTCGGCTCGTCGAGCAGCAACAAGCGCGGCTCGCCGAGCAAGGCTTGCGCCAGTCCCAGGCGCTGGCGCATGCCCTTGGAGTAGGTCTTGACCCGTCGATGCGCGGCGCCCGCCAGGCCGACTTCCTCCAGTAACACGTCCACCTGGGCGGGCGCTGCGCCTTTGAGTCGTGCGAAATGACGCAAGGTCTCCAGGCCGCTCATCTGCGGGTAAAAGGTCACGTTCTCCGGCAAATAGCCCAGCAGACGCCGAACGTGTGGATCACTGGGCAATCGGCCGAACACCCGGACCTGCCCTTCGCTGGCCTGGAGCAGGCCGAGCACCAGTTTCATGCTGGTGGTCTTGCCGGCACCGTTGTGCCCGAACAAGCCCAGCACTTCACCTTCGGCGAGGCTCAGGCTCAACTGATGCAACACGGTAGTGTGCCCATAGCGCTGGCTGACGCCTTCCATGTCGATGACATTCATGCGATAGGCTCCTGGGTCAGGGTTTGAGTGGTGGGCTTCATGAGCGGATGGCTGTCCAGTACGCCAGGCGATTTCATCACCGGAAACGCCCGTTGCACCCAGCGCAGCAATTCGATCCCGGGACTGTTCATCAACAGCCGCACCTGCGGGTACAGCCATAGCAGGCGGTCAACGTTGTCGTTGGGTTCGTAGGCGATATCGCCCTGGCCATCGTTGTTGCGGTCCCAGCCCAGGTAATCGCTCCAGTAATTGCCCCGGCCATCCACCGACCATTCCTGCAAGCGGGTGGCGACGTATTTGACCTGCCGCTGGTTGCCGACAAACGCGTTGTCGGCGATGCGGTTGTCTTCCGAGCCGGCGGTGAGGTGAATGCCCACGGCGCTGTGCTCGAAGTGGTTGTGTTCAATACTGTTGAACAGCGAGTTGTAGATGAACAGTGCCTTGCCCTCGGCGCCGCTGATCATGCTGTCGCCGGTCGAGCCGTCACGCACGTCCGTGACGAAGTTGTCACGCAAGGTTGAATAGGTGATGTAGTTCATCAGGATCCCGTAGTTCTGATCCTGTTCGGAGCGGTTGCCGATCACCGTGAGCTTGCGGCTTTGCATCAAGGCATAGCCGGTGCGGGTACGGCGGGTAGTGTTGCCGATCAGCCGGTTGTCGTTGGCGAACATGTAATGCACGCCGTAGCGCAGGTCTTCCAGGGTATTGCCTTGCAGCAGGTTGCCGTTGGAGGTGTCGATATAGATGCCATCGCGGGTGTCGCGCACCTGGTTGCCGATGACCCTGGCGCCATGCACCGCATACAGGTGAATGCCGTTGCCGCGATCCTGGGAGCGCATCGCTGGATCACCCTGAATGCGGTTGTCGATCAGGCTCGCATCCTGAGTGCCGTCGACCCAGATACCAAAACCCTGGCCTTGCAGGCGATTGCCTTTGATCACCGCGCCACGGGCCTCGGGCTGGAGGAACACCGCCGCATTCATGGCCGTGAGATCGTGCCCCCAGTCCAGGAAGGTGCAACCCTCGATCCCGACATCGGGTGCGCTGACGATCACCCCGTTGCCCTGCCCTTGCGCCTGGAATACGGCACCGGGCTCGCAAACGATCTGCATCGGCTGATCGACGCTGAACGAGCCACGGTACTCGCCCGCCGGCAGGTGCCAGCGTTGTTCGGCGTCAAGCCGCAATGGCAACGTCGTGATCGGTTGCACCGACGCCAGCGCGCTACCGGAAATCAGCAGGAGCGCAAGCGCGATCACCTTGATTGGGTTTCCCTTGATATCGGTCATCGGCCCGCTCCTGTCGATGGGTAACCGTCAGGCCCGCTCGACCTTCATGCGGCCGACCATTTCCATGTGCAGCGCATGGCAGAACCAGCTGCAGTAGTACCAATGCAGGCCGGCCTTGTCGGCGGTAAAGGTGATGGACGAGGTTTGCTGCGGGCTGATCTCCATGCTGGCGCCATGGTTGGTCATGACGAAGCCATGGGACACATCCTCGATCTGGTCGATGTTGGTGATGATCACGGTCACTTCGTTGCCCTGCTTGACGGTGAACTCGGTCAGACCATAGGCCGGGGCCATGGAGGTCATGTAGACCCGCACATGATTGCCGTCGCGGATGACCTTGTTGTCGGTCTCCAGGTTGATCCCGTCTTTCTTGGCCATCTCCACGGTGGGGGCGAAGAACGGATCGTTGCGGCTCCAGATCTTTTGGGTCTTGATCTGGTCCCGGCGCGCGAGGATGCAATCGTGGGGTTCGGCAAATGCAGGACCGTCGTGCACCAGTTTCATTTCTTCGCCGGAAATATCGATCAACTGGTCGTTTTCCGGGTGCAGCGGCCCGGTCGGCAGGAAGCGGTCCTTGGAGAATTTGCACAACACCACCAGCCACTTGCCATCCGCTTCACTGGTTTCGGTCAGCGAGGCATGGTTATGGCCTGGCTGGTAATGCACGTCGAGCTTCTGCTTGATGTAATTGACCTTTTCGCCCTTGTAGGCGCGTATCGCTTCCTCCATGTTCCACTTCACCACCTGACTGTCGATGAACAGTGTGGTGTAGGCATTGCCGCGACCGTCGAAGGTGGTGTGCAACGGGCCCAGGCCCAGTTCCGGCTCGGCGACGATGACCTCGCGGGGGTCCTTGAATTTGTCGGCGAACAGGTCGTCCAGGCGGTCGATGGCAATCATCGATACCGTTGGCGACAGCTTGCCGTTGGCAATGAAGTATTTGCCATCGGAGGACGTATTGAGGCCGTGGGGGTTCTTCGGGACCGGGATATAGCGGGTGAATTCGGAGTCTTTGCCATCGGTTTTACGACCGTCGACCACCGGCACTTTCGAGTCTTCCAGGGTGATGAACTTGCCGGCCTTGATGGCAGCCTCGATGCGCGGGATGTTGAACACTACGACCCAGTCACGCTCGTTGCGCATCATGCCGCCAAGGTCGTAGGCCTTCTCCGAGTTGTAGCAGGTGGAAGCAGCGTACTTGCCGGTGTAATCGGCGTCGGCGTTGTCCAGGTTGCCGTCGACGATCACCTGGAAGGCCATTTCCATTTTCTCGGCATCAATGGCGTTGAACATAGTGAAGCTGTTCTTGTCTTGCAGATCGAACGTGTGGCCGTCATTGGGGTGCGGGATCACGAACTCGGCATTGGCGAACACATACTTGGTGTAGGGGACTTTTTGCAGGCGCAGGCCGTGAATGGCTTGCACGTTCGGCACCGTGAGAATCTTGTCGCACTTCATGATGTCCAGGCGGATGCGCGCGACGCGGGAGTTGGCCTTGTCGTTGATGAACAGGTACTTGCCGTCGTACTTGCCGTCCGTCATGGAGATGTGCGGGTGATGGCAGTCGCCGTTCTGGAACTTCGCGCTGTCGCCCAGGATCCGCTTGCTTTCATTGGTCAGGCCCCAACCGGTGGCAGAGTCGACATTGAACACGGGAATACGCATCAATTCGCGCATCGACGGCACACCCAGCACCCGCACTTCGCCCTGATGACCACCGCTCCAGAAGCCGTAGTATTCGTCCAGCTCGCCTGGCCCGACATGGACTTTCGCCTGCGCATCCTTGACCGCCGAGGCCCAGGATTCGCGGCTGAACACCGCACCACCGAGTGTGGTGGCACCCGCCAGCACGGCGCCGGTCACGGCGCTGCTGCCCAGAAAACCGCGACGACTGAGTCCGGTCTGCTCTTCGTCCTGCACGGGCTTTGTGGATTCTTTGTCAGTCATGCTGCGTACTCCTTGAAGGGATAAAACGGTCACTGCGGACGTGCGCTCGCGAGCTTCATTCAGGAGACGTCACTTCCACGACAGGTATCAGTTGCACAGCCACGGGTGCCGGCTTGCCGCGCTTCTTGCGCTTGTTGATCAGCGGCGGGCATTTGTCGTCGTTGTGGTAGGTCATCTGGCAATCGAGGCAGTAGTGGCACTCGTTGGCATTAATCCGGCCATCCGGGTGAATCGCCTGGATCTCGCATTCCTTGGCGCACAACTGGCAGGGATTGCCGCATTCCTTGCGGCGCTTGAGCCAGTCGAACAGGCGTAATTGGGTCGGGATCGCCAGCGCCGCGCCCAACGGGCAGATGTAGCGGCAATAGACCTTGCGCGTGAAGATGTTGATCACCAGCAGCGCCACCGCGTACAGCACGAACCACCACTGGCGGTCGAACCTGAGGGTGATGGCGGTCTTGAAGGGTTCCACCTCGGCGAACAGTTCGGCGGTGGACATCGACTCCAGGGAGATGCCGAAGAGCAGCAGCAAAATGATGTACTTGATCGCCCACAGCCGCTCATGGACCGCGAAGGGCAATTCGTATTGGGGAATCTTCAGTTTGCGCGCGGCTTCGTTGATCAACTCTTGCAAGGCGCCAAACGGGCACAACCAGCCGCAGAACACGCCACGGCCCCACAGCAGAATGCTCGCGGCGGTGAAGACCCACAGCATGAAGATCAGCGGATCGGTGAGAAACAGCTCCCAGCGAAAGTGCTCGAACAGCGCATGGACAAAGGTCAGGACATTGACCACCGACAGCTGCCCCAGGGCATACCAGCCCAGGAAAACCACGGTGAAGAGCAGGTAACCACGACGCAGCCAGTGCAGAAAACGGGGCCGGCGAGCGAGCTTGTCCTGCAGGAACAAGATCGCCGTCAGCAGCAACAACGCGCTCGCGAGTACGGCAATCTGGAAGTATTTCTGGTACCAGATGGTCAGCCACATCGGCCGGTTGGCTTCCTCGATGGCCGCCAGCTCTTCGGCACTGGGTGCGGGTCGCTCAAGGTATGGCTCGGGCAGTTGATAAGCCAGTTCGAAGCTGCTGAAGGTGCCGCTGACCGGACCGGTCTGACGCCGCACCAGCAACTCCAGGGACCAGGCCGATCCCGGATCGAATCCCGCCGCTTTGCGGACAATGAACACCGACATTTCATTGAATTCGGGCATGCCCTTGGCAAACACGTCGGAGAGCCGCTGATGGTCCATGTCACGGAAACTGATGACATTGCCGAACTGGCGCAATTGCACCCGATCGAAAATCCCGCCACGCACATAGCCCGAACCTTTATAGGAATACTGCCCACGACCCAGTACCGCGATGGCCTGCTCGCCGGGTTTGAGTTCCTGCATGAGGACGCGATATTGATGGTCGCCCAGCAGCGCGCGGCCGATGGTCGGGGGGTTCAGGTCGGCGGTGTACAGCTCGATGAAGGTGTCATTGATTTGATCCGGGCCGGCGTCGTCGACACCTTCGGCTTCAGTGCCCTTGAAGGCGGCATCGACCTGTCCACGGGTCAGGTTCAACCGGCGAATGGCGCCGTTGCCAGTCAGTTGCTCCCACGTGGCGGATTCGAAAAAATCCTGGCGTACGGTGGCGGGTTTGTTCACCACCCCACCCTTGTCCTCGATCAGCTTGAGCGATACGGCCACCTCATGGGCGGCACGCATGATGACCTCATTGACCACCATGGCGGTGACAGTGGCGCCAGCGATCGCATCGACAGTGACCGCGCTCGGGTCGCTGGAATGCCCGACCACCACTCGCTGATTGACCTTGATCCCTTTGTATCGAGCACTGAAGCCGTGAAGTTTTTCTTCGGGGATGCCGATCAGCAGAATCGGTTCGTGGTGTTCCAGCACATAGGCGTCCTGAATCACGCCGGTGGTGTCGAGGATCACCTGGGTATTGATCGGCTTGCCCGAGTAGGCGGGAATATCCACCACATCCAGGCTCTGGAACACATACCCGATGACCTTGTCCGCCGCGGACAGCGTGCGCACCTTGAATGGGCCTTCGGGTGCGGAAACCGAATCGGTTTGAGGGAAGACCTTCTCGATACGCTGCTGCTCGATGTCACCGTAGGACTTGGCCTGCACTGCCGCGAACGTCGCGATCAGCAGCAAGACCATCACTCCCAGCCCGACGCGCCAGGCGCTCCGGCTGCCATGTATCGAAGGCTGAGGGATTGTCATGAATTCGCTGATTTCAAAGGGGCTTGCGGCCATATTAGTGCGTGCTGCACGCCCTGCCCTTGATTGAGATCAACTCAATGAGATCCCTTGCGCCAGAGCGTCCCGGAGCCTCAAACGGTGCGGGAAAACTGACCCTTTTGTTCACCCCCCAGGTAAGCGTCAAACGCCATCGCGGCACTGCGCATCATCAAATAGCCTTGCGGTAACAGCACCAATTCGTCGCGATGAATCTGCAGGAGTCCATCCCCCACATGCTCGTCCAGTTGCGCCAGCGCCTCGGCAAAATACTCGGTGAAACAGATACCGTGGCTCGCTTCGAACCTGGCGAAATCGATCCGGCCATGGCACATCAGGTCGCTGATCACCTCCCGGCGCAACAGGTCGTCGGCACTCAGGCGGTAGCCGCGATGCACCGGCAACAGGCCTTGATCGATCCGCGCGTAGTACTGCGAAAGTTCCTTGACGCTCTGGCTGTAGCTGTCGCCGACCTTGCCGATCGACGACACGCCCAGGCCGATCAAGTCACAGTCGGCATGGGTCGAATACCCCTGGAAGTTGCGTTGCAAGGTGCCATTGGCCCGGGCCCGTGTCAGCTCGTCCTCGGGCAAGGCGAAGTGATCCATGCCGATGTAGACGTAACCGGCCTCGGTCAGACGGCGGATGGTCAGCTCCAGCAACTCCAGCTTGCGCTCCGGCGGCGGCATGTCGGCCGGGCGAATCAGCCGTTGCGCGCGTACCAGTTCCGGCATGTGGGCGTAACTGTAGGCGGCGATCCGGTCGGGACGCAGTGCGATGATCTTGTCCAGGGTGACACCGAAGCTGTCCACCGTTTGCAACGGCAGGCCATAGATCAGGTCGACGCTGACCGACTTGAAGTGTGCCTGGCGCGCGGCGGCGACCAGCGCATAGATCTGCTCTTCGCTTTGCTGGCGATTGACCGCCGCCTGTACCGCCGGGTCGAAATCCTGCACACCGAAGCTCAGGCGATTGAAGCCCAGCCCACGCAGCGTGTGCACCTGCCCGGTGCTGATGGTGCGCGGGTCGACCTCAATGGAGAACTCGTGGTCATCGCTGTCATCCAGGTTGAAGGCCTGATGCAGGCACGCCATCAGCTCGGCCAATTGTTCGTCGCTCAAGTAAGTCGGTGTACCGCCCCCCAGGTGCAACTGCGTGAGTGTTCGAGTGCGGTCGAACAAGGCCGCCTGCATGGCGATCTCGCGCTTGAGGTAGCCCAGGTACTCCACGGCGCGCTGCGGCTTGCGAGTGATGATCTTGTTGCAGGCGCAGTAGTAACAAAGGCTCTGGCAGAACGGAATGTGGATGTAGGCGGACAGCGGCTTGGGCACGGCCAACTGGTTGCTGGCCTGCACCGCTTGCCGATAGTCGTCGACTGCAAAGGCCTGATGGAACTGCGGCGCCGTGGGATAGGAGGTGTAGCGCGGCCCCGGACGGTCATATTTGCTGACCAGGGCACGATTGAAATCAAAGACAGGCATCATGATCGATCAACTCTTGAGGGGATGAGTGCCCCGGGTGGTTCACGTCCTGTTCGAACACCTGGCAGATAGCGTCCACCTCCAGCCGTCCGGCCGGAAGAATGCTGATAAAGCGCTCCGAGAGCTCGACCAGGCCGTCCTCGCTCATCTGCCGGAGGCACTGCCAGGCGGCGGCGAAGTACTGCTGGAAAATCAGCCCGTAACGGCTTTCGATGGCCCGGATATCCAGCTCCAGGTCACAGGCCAGGCGCTCCATCACCAACTGCCTGACCTGATCGCCCGCCTCGCAGCGCCAGCCACGGCAGATTGCCAACTGACCACTGTGCAGCTGCTGCAGATAGTGTTCAGGATCCTCGGTATTTTGCGCATACAACTCGTCGAACTGGCTGATGGCGCCCGGTCCAAAGCCGACATGATCGCAGTACCCGTGCCGGGTGAAGCCGTGGCAGGTACGACGCAAGCGGCCGCGTTCCTGAGCGATCGCCAGGTCATCGTCGGGGCGGACAAACTGCCCCAGGCCAATGACTTGATACCCGGCGGCCAGCAGCTGTTCAAAACAGGTCCGGCGCATCGCGCCCTTGGCGTCCTCGCTGCAGGCATCGGTGGCGTGGTGCCCGTGCCGGTAGCGCGGTGGCGGCTGGGCGTAGTCGAACACCTGCACGCGATCCGGTTCCAGCTCGATGATAGCCGCCAGTTTCAGGGCGAAGCTGTGCGGGGTCTGCCAGGCATGGCCGTACCCCAGGTCGACGTTGACGGAGCGAAAACCGAAGGTGCGGGCGGCGTCGATCAGCGAGTGAATCGGTGCGGGGTTCTGGTAGCTGGTCGCTGACCGCTCGCCGTCGGTGCCGATGTCCGGGACACCGATGCTCACATGATTGAACCCCTGCTCACGCAGCACGCCCATCATCGCCCAATCGGTGTGATGCAGATCGACGTCGACACTGTAGTCGCCGCACTCGTGTCCGAGAATGTTGAACCGGTTGCGCAGATGCGCCATCAGCCGCTGCACAGGCTGCGCCTGCGGGGTTCCTCCGCCCAGGTGGAATTGCTCGACACGTTGCCCCGCCCCCAAGTGACACCCCAGCAGGTCGATCTCGCGCAGCAGACACTGAAAATGAGGCTCAGACCTGAAACCCGCGGGAATCTGCACGTTCAACGACAGCGGACGACACTTCTGGCGACTGACGCGCAATGCCCGCAGCACATCCAGAGATCCGATCCCTCCATGAAACTTGCGGGTGTCGGCATGACAATTGGGGTCGAGCACGCCTTGGTCGTGGCGAACGAAGGGCTCGCGGCGGGCGTGGAATAAATCGGCCATGACAGAGCTCCGAGACTGGCTGCAGGTCGCCAGTGTCCAGCGTTATCGCTCAAGGCTCCTTGATTTGCATCAAGCACCGGTGGCGCGCCGCACCACCGTCTGTCCCGTTCACCAGGTCAGATAGAACATGCCTTTGGCCAACAGGACGATGGCCACCATGTGCCCGAACAGGCTGTGGTGAATCACTTTCAGGTAACGGGCCTTCATGCGCCCGCGCCTGAACAGAAACATCGCGGTGAAGAAATGCATGAGCACGCTGGTGGCCAACAGGATTTTCAACAGCAGCAAGGTGCCGAACGACGATGCCAACGGCGCGGCCAGGACCGGCAGGTAGCGCAACCAGACCATGCCCAGCCCGGCACCGAACAACGCCAGCAAGACCCAGGGCATCAGGGTCCTGGCGCGCCGGCCGATGCCCTGCTCGAGCAACAGCATGACCCTGGCCGGTAGCTGCTTGCGGATACTTTCCAGGAACAGGACTTCGAAGAACACCGTGCCGATAAACACCAGCGCAGCAAACAGGTGCACCGTCAACAGCAGCGGATAGCTCATGTGACCCCCGGAACAGCTTCGGCCCAGCGTTGTGCCGCCTGGTGATCGCTGTCGCGCCCCTCGACCCACCGCGCCTCCTGTGCCCCTTGCTCCTTCTTCCAGAACGGCGCACGGGTTTTCAGGTAGTCCATGACAAAGGCACAGGCCTCGAAAGCCGCCTGGCGGTGGCTGCTGGTGACCCCGACAAAGACGATCGGGTCCCCTGGCTGCAAGGCGCCGACCCGATGGATGAGTTTCAGGCCCAGCAGCGGCCAGCGCTGGTGGGCCTCGTCGACGATCTTGCCCAGGGCCTTTTCGGTCATGCCCGGGTAGTGCTCAAGGAACATCCCGCACACGTCCTGGCCTGCGTTGAAATCCCGCACATAACCGACAAAGCTCACCACCGCGCCCACCCCTGCGCTGCCGGCCTGCAGGGCGTTGAGTTCGGCGCCGGGGTCAAAGCAGGCGGCCTGCACTCGAATCATCATCTCAGCCCCCTGTCACCGTGGGGAAGAACGCCACTTCATCGCCGTCCTTCAGGGGTTCATCGAGCCCGCACATGTCCTGGTTGCGAGCACACATGAGGTGCTGCTCGGCCAGCACCTGCCAGGCGCCGGAGCGGCCTACCAGGTGCTGGCGCAATTGATCGAGCGAGGCAAACTCCCCCTCGACGACTTCGGCGTCGCGCCCCAGGGTTTCGCGGTAGCGGGAGAAATAATGCACAGTGAGTTTCATGGGGTTGGCGCCTCATAGATACCGCTCTTGCCGCCGCTCTTGTGCAGCAGGCGCACCGACTCGATGCTCATGCCACGGTCCACCGCCTTGCACATGTCATACAGCGTCAAGGCGGCGACGCTGGCGGCGGTCAACGCTTCCATCTCGACCCCGGTCTGCCCGGCCAGCTTACAGCCTGCGACAACACGCACCCGATTGTCGCTCTCCAGGCTCAACGTCACGCTGACACTGCTCAGCAGCAACGGATGACACAGCGGAATCAACTCGCTGGTACGCTTGGCCGCCTGGATCCCGGCAATCCGCGCCACCGCGAACACGTCTCCCTTGGGATGGCCACCGCTGACAATCAACTGCGCGGTTTCGGCACGCATCCGCACCCAGGCTTCGGCGATGGCTTCGCGGCAGGTCACGCTTTTTTCGGTGACATCGACCATCCGCGCGTGGCCATCGGAATCGAGGTGAGTCAGCACAACTTCGCTCATGGGCAACAGGCCTTGTGGTTTCGACGACAGCAACGGGTTGTCCTGCAGGCTACAGCGTCGGCCGGCCCAGGCGATTGACGGTGATCAAGAAACCCCCTCGACCGGGAAAACCCGAAAGGTAGAGACAGGTACTTTTCGATTGGGCAATCGCCAGTAAACTATGCGCTTGCGACCTGACGCATGCTGCGCATGAGAACCGATATGAACACCCAGTTTGAGACAAGTGATGCCCCTGAGCACAGGATCCCGCGTGATGAACACCGTCACCACGCCCTCCATCAGCCAACGGTGGTAACCCCATGATCGAGGTCACCGAGGTTTCCATTGCCCAGCTGCGCGCGGCGCTCGAATCCGGCCAGGCCACGGCGGTTGAGCTGGTCCAGGCCTATCTCGCCAGGATCGAGGCCTACGACGGCCCCGACACGCCCACCGCCCTCAACGCGGTGGTGGTGCGCAACCCCGACGCACTCAAGGAGGCGCAGGCCTCCGATGCCCGGCGGGCCAAGGGCCAGGCACTGGGTCCGCTCGATGGCATCCCCTATACCGCCAAGGACAGTTACCTGGTCAAGGGGCTCACCGCGGCCTCTGGCAGCCCGGCCTTCGCCAACCTGATCGCCCATCGCGATGCGTTCACCATCGAACGGCTGCGCGCCGCGGGCGCGATCTGCCTGGGCAAGACCAACATGCCGCCCATGGCCAACGGCGGCATGCAGCGCGGGGTCTACGGCCGGGCGGAGAGTCCGTACAACGCGGACTACCTGACCGCCCCCTTCGCCTCCGGCTCGTCCAACGGCGCGGGCACCGCCACCGCGGCCAGTTTCGCCGCGTTCGGCCTGGCCGAAGAAACCTGGTCGAGCGGACGGGGCCCGGCCTCGAACAATGGCTTGTGTGCCTATACGCCGTCGCGTGGGGTGATCTCGGTACGTGGCAACTGGCCGCTGACGCCCACCATGGACGTTGTCGTGCCGTTTGCCAGAACCATGGCGGACCTGCTCGAAGTGCTCGACGTGGTCGTCGCGGAGGACCCCGACACCCGGGGCGATCTGTGGCGCATGCAACCCTGGGTGCCCCTGCCGAGCGTCGCCTCGGTGCGTCCGGCCTCCTACCAGGCACTCGCCGCGAATGCCTCGGCACTGGCGGGCAAGCGCCTGGGCGTGCCGCGCATGTACATCAATGCCGACCCCGAAGCGGGCACGGCGGATGCGCCCGGTATCGGTGGCCCGACAGGCCAGCGCATCCACACCCGACCCTCGGTGATCGGGCTCTGGGAAGCGGCTCGCCAGGCACTTGAAGCCGCTGGCGCCGACGTGATCGAGGTCGACTTCCCGCTGGTCTCCAATTGCGAGGGTGATCGTCCCGGTGCGCCGACCGTATACAACCGCGGCCTGGTGTCCAAGGAGTTCCTGCACCATGAGTTGTGGGACCTGACGGCCTGGGCGTTCGATGACTTTCTCCAGGCCAATGGCGACCCCAGGTTGAACCGCCTGGTCGACGTGGACGGACCGCTGATTTTCCCCCACGACCCGGGAACCCTCCCCAACCGGGAAGGCGACCTTGCCGCGGGCATGGACGAGTACGTGCGGATGGCCGAGCGCGGCATCACCCCCTGGGACCAGATAAGCACCGTGCCTGATGGATTGCGGGGCCTGGAGCAGACCCGGCGCATCGATCTCGAGGACTGGATGGACCGGTTGGGGCTCGATGCGGTGCTGTTTCCGACAGTGGCCGACGTGGCGCCGGCGAATGCCGATGTCGATCCGCAGGCGGCGGACATTGCCTGGAGCAACGGCGTCTGGGTCGCCAACGGCAACCTTGCCATCCGCCACTTGGGCGTGCCCACGGTCACCGTGCCGATGGGCGTCATGCCGGACATCGGCATGCCCGTCGGACTGACGTTTGCCGGTCGGGCCTATGACGATTCGACGCTGCTGCGCTTGGCCTCGGCATTCGAGTCGACCGGGACCCAGCGCTTGATCCCGCCTCGAACCCCACCGCTGCTGGCGGACAAGCCATAGCCGTTGGCGGGATTGGAGCCGTGCGCGCTCCAATCCCGCCCGGGGTCCGGCAACCACTGCGCTTACAAATACGGCGTGATATTGCCCATCCCGCGCGCCACGTACGCTGCCTTTTCCCCCACCGGGGCCACGTAGTGCAATGCGCTTTCGGCCGCGTCGACACCTTCCAGGCGAGCAATGATCCAGGCCGCGAGATAGGGCGAGGCCAGGCATCCGCCGGCGGTGGCGACGTTGCCTTTGGCGAAGAACGCCTGGTTCAGCACATCAACGCCGGCCGCCTGGACCCAGGGCTTGGTGGTCAGGTCGGTACACGCCGGCACGCCATCGAGCAGACCCAGTTTTGCCAGCACCAGGGTGCCCGAACATTGCGCCCCTAGCAGTTGCCGTGACGGATCAAGCTGCAATTGCCCCATCAGGGCGCTGTCCGCGACGACTTCGCGTGTCAGCGAGCCACTGCCGATGATGACCGCCTCGGCTTCACTGGCCTCGCGCAGCGTGGCGGTGGACTCGATCACCACCCCGTTCATCGAACGGACGCGGGCACTCGGGCTGGCAATCGATACGCGCCATCCCGGTTTCTTGACGCGGTTGAGAACGCCGAGCGCGATGAGGGAGTCGAGCTCGTTGTAACCTTCGAACGTGAGAATCGCGATATGCATGAGGGGGGCCTTCGCACAGAAGTGGCTGGCAGCCGCCGCAGGTCGGCGGTTGTACAGGCGCAGGCTATGGCGAATAATCAGTACAATCAAATTATTGTACTGGATACAACGCCATGGCCCGCTCCCGCTACAAGTCCCTGGTGGACGCGTTCGCCGCCGACATTCGCGCGGGACGCCTGACACCGGGTACGCGCCTGTCCACCCACCGCGAGTTGGCGACCCGCGAAGGCCTGGCACTGGCCACCGCGACCCGTGTCTATGGGGAGTTGGAGGCCATGGGGTTGGTCAGTGGCGAAGCCGGGCGCGGCACCTTTGTCCGGGAGACCTCGTTGCCGCCAGGGCTGGGCATCGACCAGCACGCAGTTGCTTCGGGCGTGCTGGACCTGAACTTCAACTACCCCGCCCTGCCCGGCCAGGCCGAGTTGCTGCGGGGCGCCTTGCGCCAACTGGCGACGTCGGGCGACCTGGAGGCATTGCTGCGCTATCAGCCCCACGGCGGCCGTCCCCATGAGCGCGCCGCCGTGGCCCGGCATCTGCGCTGCCGGGGCCTGGACGTCGGTGAAGAGCAGGTGCTGATGGTCAGTGGCGCCCAGCACGGCCTGGCGACGACCGTCATGGGGCTGCTGCGCCCGGGCGATGTGGTGGCGGTGGATGCCTTGACCTACCCCGGTTTCAAAGTCCTCGCCGACACCCAGCGCCTGGAGCTGGCGCCCATTCCCTCCGCCGGCTGCGAACCGGACCTAGATGCCCTGGCGCACCTGTGCACACGCAGAAAGGTACGGGCGGTATACACCATGCCAACCCTGCACAACCCGTTGGGCTGGGTCGCCAGCGAGGACTGGCGGCAACGCCTGGTGCGCATCGCCCGCGAACATGATCTGATCATCATCGAAGACGCCGCCTATGCCTTCCTCGCCGAAGATCCGCCTGCGCCCCTGGCGGCACGGGCGCCGGAAAGAACGGTGTACGTGTCCGGCCTGTCGAAAAGCGTCGCCACCGGACTGCGCGTCGGCTTTGTCGCGGCGCCTGTCGGCTGGGTCCCGGCCCTGGAAAGAACCATCCGCGCCACGGTGTGGAACACCCCGGGCGTGATGACCTCGATTGCCTGCCAGTGGCTCGACGACGGCACGGTCACGCGACTGGAGGGAGAAAAACGCCAGGACGCCACCCACCGGCAAGCCATGGCCAGGGCCGCGTTGTCCGGCTTGACCTGCATCAGCCATCCCAATTCCTACTTCCTCTGGCTGCCGCTGGGCGAAGAGGTTCGGGCTGACCGGATTGCGACGGCGCTGATGGAGCAGCAGGTTTCAGTGTCCACCGCCGAACCCTTCGCAACCTCCGCTCATCCGCCTCACGCGATCAGGCTCGCGTTGGGTTCGCTGGCGCTGGATGCGCTTGAGCAAGCGCTCGCCAGGGTCAAGCAGGTGGTAGAGGCTCATACTTTCTGAGGGCCGCCGGGAGAGCCGGCAGGCGATAGTATTTTTCCAGCTTGCCGCCCTTGCCCTTGAACGCAATCGGTCTAACAAGCCCGGCTTGCGCCGTACAAGCTTTGCTATCCTGAAGGTGTAGGTGAAGACGCAGACTGATGCGCAAGAGGATAGCAAGGAAACGTGGGGCGCGTTCCGAAGGGTACACGGTTAGAAAGATCTCCGCGCTGGGATCCAGCCCTTATGCCGTGTGAAGCAGAAAAGCCCAATTTGAATAATCTTTTCTGTGAGAGGCCTGATAAACCTTGTAAGCCGGAGACCAGCACCGGCCACCTACTCGATTTCCAAAGCCCGCCTTGTGCGGGCTTTTTCGTATTTGAGACCAAGCGCGGGCTCCCTCGAAAATCCGATACCGGATGTCTGGTATCGGATTTTTTACATCCTTTTCAACTGCATTTACTCGGTCCCGGTGATTTCTCCATAGCCCCCACGCCAGACTGTAATCTACTTTTTTGACTCGTAAACAACCATGGTTTACAGTGATAAAAATCAGTTTACACGATGACTTGAAATGACCAGGTTACGAGACGACATCAAGGTTTACATCGAATCGACACTGGGTGTGGAGGCGCACCTGAACCCGACCTCTGAGCTGAGGGTTCCCTTTCATATCAAGGATGCCTACACCCTCCTCCACCTGAACATTCTGATCAGCAGCAAATCGACACTCTCGATGCTTCTGCTACTGCCTGTGGAAGATGAATATCCCGGCGCCGTGGCACTCGGAAAACACATCACGCTAGTACGAAAAGCAACGGACGAGGTGGTGGTGTACGTGTGCAAATCCCTGTCGGCGCCTGAGCGCCGCAGCCTGATCGCACATCACATCAATTTCATCCAGCCCGGCTACCAGATGTTCATTCCCGAGCTTGCCATGGATCTGCGCGAGAGCGTTCGCACCCGTAGAAATGAAGAAGAGGTAACGGTCTTGCTACCCGCAGCACAGGCCATGTTACTGGGCTGCCTGACTCAAAACTGGGGAAGCGATACGCTCTATACGTCTAATGCCATCATGGGCGGGTTCAACTACAGCCGCGTTACCCTCTCCAAAGTGATTAACCAGCTTCTGAAACTACGCATTCTGGAAGCCGCACCAAGCCAGGGGTTCATGAATGTGTATTCGTTCGGATCTTCTCGTACTCGGGTTTTCAGCCATGCACGCCGGTACATGCGCTCACCCGTCAAGCGAAAGGTCGCCATCGACAGAAAGCTACCCCTGGTGAACGGCATTTTTCTCGCCGGCGAGACCGCACTCGCGAAATACACAATGCTTGCCGAGCCCGTACAGCCGGTCTATGGCATGACCAAGAAACAGTTCGATGCCATGGTCGAACAGAACGCGCTCAAGGTGGCGGACTCAGTGGATGAAACCAGGGCATGGGTCGAAATCTGGGCCTACAGAAGCCTCAAGACTGAAAACCATATAGCAGATGAAGCATCGTTACTGCTGAGTCTGGAGGACAACCCGGATGAACGTATCCAGATAGCGCTGGATGAAATCAAGGAGAAGGTCGAATGGCTGAAATCAGAGGACTAGATGTTTTCGCAAAGCACTTCAACGCCTATCGCGATCAGTACGTACTGATTGGTGGTGTTGCCTCCTGGCTGACGATGGATGAGGCCGGGGAATCGTTCCGGACCACCAAGGATCTGGACATCGTTCTGGTCATTGAGGCACTGAATACTGAGTTTGTTGTCCACTTCTGGGACTTCATCAAGGCAGGTGGATATCAGATCAAGCAAGTTGGTGGCGAGAGACCCATTTTCTACCGTTTTCAGAATCCGGAAAATGATACTTTCCCCGTACAGATTGAACTGTTTTCTCGTGCTCCCGAAGGACTTGAGCACCCGAGAATGCCACCCTGACACCCATTCCCACAGACGAATCGGTATCCAGTCTGTCCGCAATTCTGCTCGACGATACCTACTATGCATTTCTCATAGATGGCCTGCAGAACACTGCAGCAGTGACCTACATCAAGGCCGACCGGCTGATTCCATTCAAAGCGCTTGCCTGGCTCGACTTGTCAGCCCGTAAACAGGCCGGGGAGCAAGTAGACAGTAAGAACATTCGCAAGCATCGAAATGATGTATTGCAGCTGAGCGGTCAATTGACAGATGACCCCATTCAATTGCCAGACAGCATCCGGAATGACATGAGAGCGTTTCTGGATCGCCTGGCGAAAGAAGAAATTGATCTGAAGGCCATTTGCCTGAAGGGAACGCTGGACAGGATCATTGAGCGCCTGACGGCGAGTTTCGGATTGCAGTAACAAGACACCTGACGTTTCGTATTGGGCGCCAGGCCAGCCCCCTCGGACCGAGGAACGCCCACCCGCCTGGGTGAGCGTTCTCGGGTTCTACCCACTCAAGCCTTGCGGCCTGCCTCGGGCAACGCGGCCATGGCGGACGAGCGGGCCAGCAGGTAATACAGCATGCCCGGCACCACCAGCCCGACGATCCAGGAAATATCCACGCCACCCAACTGCGCGACCATCGGTCCCGAGTAGAAATGGGTGTCGACAAACGGCAACTGGATCAACACGCCGACGACGTACGTCCCGATCCCCAGCAGGTTCCAGCGGCCATACCGCCCCGCCGGGTCGGACAATGCCGGGATGTCATAGCGCTCTTTGTTGATGAAGTAGTAATCCACCAGGTTGATCGCGCTCCAGGGAGTGAAGAAGGTCAGCAGGAACAGGATGAAATACTTGAACGAGGTGAGAAACGAGTACTGCCCCAGCAGCGCCAGCGTGGTGGATGCCGCGACAATCAGCAGCACGAATACCATGCGTTGCCCGGCGGTAATCTCCAGGCGACGGCGGAAGCCGCTGATGATGGTGGCCACGCACATGAAGCTGCCGTAGGCATTGAGGGTGGACACCGTGACCTTGCCGAAGACCACGCTCAGGTACAGCAAGGAGGCCATCACCCCGGTGCTGCCCAGGCCGACGATGGTCGCGACTTCATGCCCGCGAAAATTGGCACCGGCCAACGCCGCGGCAAACACCCCCAGCACCATCGACGCCTGGGCGCCCAGCACTGTGCCCAGGCCGACGGCGGCGAAGGTTTTCCACGACGACGTCTTGCTCGGCAGGTAGCGCGAGTAGTCGGCCACGTAGGGACCAAAGGCGATCTGCCAGGATGCCGACAGGGACACCGCCAGCAGGAAGGTGCTCCAGCTGAAGTGGCGATTGTCCAGCAACAGGCCGATGTCGTTGAGGGTCATCAGGCGGGTAAACAGGTAAGCAAAGGCAATGATGCCCAGCACACTGGCCACCCGGCCCACCAGGTGAATGACCCGATAGCCGAAGATCGTCAGGAAGGCGATGCAGGCGGCAAAAATCAGGATGCCGGCGCTGTCGCTGACACTGATCAACTGGGCGATGGCCTGCCCTGACAGCACCGCGCCAGTGGCGCTGAACCCGAGGTACATCAGGCACACCAGCACAATCGGGATGGCCGCGCCATAGACGCCGAACTGCACGCGGCTGGAGATCATCTGCGGCAGCCCGAGCTTGGGCCCCTGCGCTGCGTGCAGCGCCACCACCGCGCCGCCCAGCAGTTGGCCGATCAGCAAGCCGATCAGCGACCAGAACACATCGCCACCCAGCACCACGGCCAGGGCCCCGGTGACGATGGCGGTGATCTGCAGGTTGGCGCCGAGCCACAAGGTGAACTGGCTGTAGAGACTGCCGTGACGCTCGGCCTCGGGGATGAAATCGATCGAGCGTGTCTCGATCAGTGAACTGCGTTTGGGACTATCGATGACCTGGGTCATGGGGGTGTTTCCTTGGCGGAACCGAAAGCGGCTGTTGTTTTTGTTGTACGGGCAGGAACTTAGAACGTTTTGCTGGCGCTGGCTACCACCGTGGCCCCGCACAGGTCGTCATAGCCGTACCAGCTGGCGCATTCGTTTTTTGACAGGTCGGTGTCGACATAGCTCAGCCCCCAGGTCACGCCCACGAAGTCACGGGTCAGCTTGGCTTCCCACTCGTAGTAGGACTCGCGGTTATCACCGCTGGCCGTCCAGAACGCCGGATCCTTCACGTCGTTGTGCCCCACGCGCAGGTCCAGGCCGAACTCGGCCGGCAAGGCGAGTGTGTAGCCCACGTAGGCGTACAGGGTGTCCTGGTCTTCACCAAAGTAGTTCGGGGTGTCGTTGGAGTAGTAGGCGCCGAGCTTGACCCCATACAGGTCAAGGACGGCGTAGACCTCGCTCAGGTTAAATTGGCTGTCCTTGGGGTAGTCGTACTTGATGTAGCCAAGGTCGAGGCTGATGGCCTCGGTCGCCTGCCAGTAGTAGCCGGCGTAGTACTCGCGTTCCTGACGCGTATTGTAGCCACCGCCATAGTCCACGTTCGAGGTCCAGGCGCCGATGTACAGGCCACTGCTGTGCAGCAACGTGGCGCCACCCTGGATCGCCGGGTCGCCCAGGGTCTGCGAAATGCCACGGGTGCGATAGTCGCTGACGGCACCCAGGGTGACTTCGAGGCCGAAGTCGTCATTGAGGGTCAGGGCTTGTGCGGTCAGGGGGGCCAGTACCAGGCCGGCCAGGGCGAAGATTGAGCGAGCGTTCATGTAAAACCCTTATTGTTGTTTTTGAGTGTGCGGGTAAATTCGGGCAAGGCGCTGCCAGGCCCCTTGATGCGGGAGGAGCCAGGCAGTTGTTGCGGGCGACGGGTGAAGCGCTGGTCAGGATGCCGGGCCGTACACCTGTTTGCCGGCAAAGAAGGTGTTCAGGACCTTGGTTTCGAACAGGTCCTCGTTGCTGACCTTGAACACATCGCGGTCGAGGATGATCAGGTCAGCCTGCTTGCCGGGCGCCAGCGAGCCGATCTGCTTGTCCAGGCGCAGGGTCTTGGCGGCGTTGAGGGTGTAGGCCTGGAACATGGTCTGGCGGTCGACGCTTTCCTTGGCGTTCAACACTCCCAGCGGCCCCTTGCGCGTGATGGCCTGGGCAATCGCGTTCCATGGGTTGGGGTTGGACACCGGCCAGTCACTGGCACCGGCGATCGTCGCACCCGCGTGTTGCAGGGACCTGGCCGGGTACTGGTAACCGTAGGCAAAGGCGCTGATGTATGGCTTGACCAGTTCGACCGTGTAGCTCTCACTGGTGGCCCAGAGCAATTGCATGGAGGCGATCACCCCCAGTTGCTTGAAGCGCGGGAACTCCTTGGGGTTGACCAGTTGCAGGTGGCTGATGCTGTGGGGCATTGGCTTCGGATTGAGCTTGCGCGCGTATTCAAAGCCATTGAGCGACTCGCGTACGGCCCGGTCGCCGACCGCATGCATGTGCACGATCCAGTCACGCTTCTCCGCCGCCACCACCAGTTCACCGAAGTGCGCCGGGTCGATCAGCAGTTGCCCGTTCTTGTGGCTGTTCTTGAACGGCACGATGACCGCGGCGGTTTGCCCCGGGTACTCCAGGACACCGTCGGCAAACACCTTGATGCCGGGGAACGTCAGGTTGGGCACACCCTCGAACTTCTTCATCACCGTGGCCAGGACTTCCAGGTCTGCGGGCGTGCTCTTCGGGTTGGTTACCAGCAGCGCCGCGACGTGGGCCGTCAGCTCGCCCTTCTGCGCCAGCTCACGGTACAGCGGCAGTACGCCGACACTGTCCGGGGTGGCCTTGAAGTCGAACAGCGAATCTTCGCTGCCGCCGTTCGAGGCCGCGTCCATCCAGGCGGTGACACCAAATTCATTGTTGATCTTCACCGCCTCGCGGGCGGCCTTGACCATGGTCTGCTCATCCGGCGCGGGAATGCCGTTGCGCACCTTGTCCCAAAGCGACTCGGCAAAGTAGCCGTTAGGGGTGAAGTCCGCCTCGTGGCCCACATAGCCGCGCTCTTTTTCCGGCAGCCCCTTGACCATGGCCGCGTCGATCTGCAGACGCTTGAGCATGGCGTTGTTGGCCCAGCCGGTATGCCCGTCGATCCCGCTGAAAACGATCGGCTGGTCAGCCCAGCGGCCCTGGTTGAATACCTTCCCCAGCTCGCGGCTTTTTTCCCAGTAGGCCGAACTCGCCCCGGCAATACTGATCACGTCACCGGCACGGGCGCGGCCGGCCTTATCCTCCTCGATCAACCACTGCTCGAGCTCCGGCAGCGGCTTGACTTCGTCCAGCAGGTTGGCACGCAGGCTGTCGAACGCGCCCACCACCGGGTGGCTATGGGTATCGATCATCCCGGGCATCAGCACCTTGCCCGCCAGATCGATGCGCTGGGTGCTGGCATCGGCCAGGGCGTTGATTTCGGCATCGCTGCCAACCTTGAGAATCTTGCCATCCTGCACCGCTACCGCCTGGACCAGCCCTTGTCCGGGTTCGGCGGTGTATACCTTGCCGTTGAACAGTACGAGATCGGCGGCGGCCATCGCCTGCACCGAGGATAAGGCCAATGCGGCGGCCAACAGGTTTGGAATAAATCTTTGCATCGGAACGCTCTCTAGTTTTCTATTGGGCGGATCGGGAAATCGAAGCCTGGGTCGACGCCGCCGGCGCAAGACCGGTGAACGGTGCCTTGGCCCACACCACCTTGCCGCCGACCAGGGTCAGCAGCACGCTATTGCGAGCCAGTTCTTCTTCAGGTGCCTGCATGAAGTTCTTGTCCAGCACGATCAGGTCAGCGAACTTGCCGACCTCGAGCGAGCCGACGACGGCCTCCAGGCGCAGTTGCTCGGCGGCATTCAAGGTGATGGACCGCAGCACTTCAGCCCGCGTCAAAGCAGGGTCGCCATTGAGCCGGCCGGCGTATTTGGGGCCATAGCTGTGGGGGTTCAACGGATCGCCCGAGCGGGTTACGCCGATCTTCAGCGCGAGGAATTCATCCAGCGGATCAACCGGCCAGTCGCTGCCATAGGCCACCCGGCCACCCGCGCGGCTGATGCTGCCCGAGGGTTCCATGCGGGCAAAACGCTCGGCGCCCAGGTGCTCGTTGGTGCCGTCGACCGTGGACGGCGCCTGCTGGGCCCACTGGAATGACATATTGGCGGTCACGTCCAGCGCCTTGAAGCGCCCGTAATCGGCGGGGTCCACCGTCTCGGCATGGGTGATCGCCGGACGGAAGCCATTGCCGGGCAATTGGCGGCGCACGTATTCAATGCTATTGAGCGCATCGCGCACCGCTCGCTCCCCGGTGGCGTGCAAGTGCGGATCGAGGCCGGCCTGGACTGCCTGCAGCAGCAACGGATTGAGCACTTGCGCCGGGAAGTACAGCTCGCCGAGGTTTTTCCCGGGGGTCCACTGGGGCGCCTTGTCGGTTCCGGCGTTGTGCAGGTAGGGGGTCAACAGGGCTCCGGTGTCGGCCGGGGCGTTGATGATGCCGTCCATGAACAGTTTGACGTGACGCATGTTCACCCCCGGCGCCACCTTGGCCTCGCCCTGGTCGAAGGTGCTGGCCAGCGTCTTGGCCTCGGCGATGGTCTTGGCCGGGTCCGCCGCCGCAGCGGCCGGGTCCAGCTTGATCGCCAGCAAGGCCCGGGCCGTCAACTCGCCCGACTGTTGCAGGGCGCTGAAGGCCTTGGCGTTTTCCGGACCCGACAGGGCATCGAAGAAGCTGGTAATGCCTTGCTGGCGCAGGGCATCCAGCGCGGCACGGGCCTGGTTCAGCTTCTCGGCGTCAGTGGCTGGCGGCACCACCGCGGCCATGGCCTCGGCCGCACCGTCCTCGCAGATACCGGTCGGGTTGCCAGCACTGTCGCGGGCGTACTTGCCGTCGCCCGGGTTCACGGTGTCCTTGTTGATGCCGGCGAGCGCCAGGCCACGGGAGTTGGTCAATACGGTATGGAAGTCGGTGGAGCGGACCTGAATCGGGCGGTCCGTCTTCAATGCGTCCAGGGTCGACTTGTCGGCGTCGCCGTCGAGCCCGGTCATGCCCATGCGGTCCCAACTGCCCACCTCAAGCCAGACATCGGAGCCCTTGTCCTTGTCGGCATCCAGGCACGCCTGAATGCTCGCCTGGAAAGCCGCCCGGGTCATCGTCTGGTACTTCAGGTCGCACAAGGTCATGGCGCGCCCGCCGTCACCCGGGTGCATGTGGGCGTCGATGAAACCCGGCATCAACATGCGCCCCGCCAGATCCACCTGTTGTGTCTGTGCACCGATGTACGGGCCGAGCCCGGCATCGCCGCCCACGTAGACGATCTTGCCGCCGGCAATGGCAATCGCCTGCTGCACCGAGTCGCGACCATCGACGGTGTAGACGTAACCGTTGCGCATGACCATGTCTGCTGGCGCTGCGGCCTGCACCTGCCCCGCCAGGGCCATGCAGGAAAACACCGTTGTCGTGGAGATGGCGATAAACAACCTGGACAATCTCAAATGCCTCACCCCTGTTCTTATAATTGTGGAAGTGGCCCTGACACGCTGCCGTGCAACCTGTGAGGTATGCAGGGCACACCCTATAGAACGCGGGAGCGGAAAGGACCTCCACAAATGAGGAGGGGCAAGAGCAGGCTTGCGCCCACAAAGACAGGCCAGCGCCCGCCAATCAAGCCGCAGGGCCTGTGTGAGCGACAGCCTTGATCACATGGCTGCCACGGGGCATGTGTACGCCGCCTCTGTTCTTGCCTGAGCGCGGTCTCCGTGGCGAGGGAGCTTGCTCCCGCTGGGGTGTGAAACGCCCCCAACAAGACGGTTGCGATCTTTCAGGTAAACCCCGGTGACAGGCCTTGGGCCTGCTGCGCAGCCCAGCGCGAGCAAGCTCGCTCGCCACGGGCATGTGTACGACGCCACTCTTCTTGACTGACCGCTGTCATTGTGGCGAGGGAGCTTGCTCCCGCTGGGGCGCGAAGCGGCCCCAACAAGACGGTTGCGATCTTTCAGGTAAACCCCGGTGACAGGCCTTGGGCCTGCTGCGCAGCCCAGCGCGAGCAAGCCACGGGGCATGTGTACGACGCCCCTCTCCTTGCCTGAACGCGGCCTTCGTGGCGAGGGAGCTTGCTCCCGCTGGGGCGTGAAACGCCCCCAACAAGAAGGTTGCGGTCCTTCAGGTAAACCCCGGTGACAGGCCTTGGGCCTGCTGCGCAGCCCAGCGCGAGCAAGCTCGCTCGCCACGGGCATGTGTACGACGCCACTCTTCTTGACTGACCGCTGTCATTGTGGCGAGGGAGCTT
>NZ_FYDL01000017.1:0-16557 GCF_900187505.1 Pseudomonas sp. Irchel s3h17 | reverse complement strand
TCCTTCAGGTAAACCCCGGTGACAGGCCTTGGGCCTGCTGCGCAGCCCAGCGCGAGCAAGCTCGCTCGCCACGGGCATGTGTACGACGCCACTCTTCTTGACTGACCGCTGTCATTGTGGCGAGGGAGCTTGCTCCCGCTGGGTTGCGAAGCGACCCTGACCAGACCATTGCGATCTTTCAGGTAAACCCCGGTGACAGGCCTTGGGCCTGCTGCGCAGGCCAGCGCGAGCAAGCTCGCTCGCCACGGGCATGTGTACGACGCCACTCTTCTTGACTGACCGCTGTCATTGTGGCGAGGGAGCTTGCTCCCGCTGGGGTGCGAAGCGGCCCCAACAAGACGGTTGCGGTCTTTCAGGTAAACCCCGGTGACAGGCCTTGGGCCTGCTGCGCAGCCCAGCGCGAGCAAGCTCGCTCGCCACGGGGCCTGTGTACGACGCCTCTGTTCTTGATTGAACACGGTCTTCGTGGCGAAGGAGCTTGCTCACTTGCCACGGGAACAGCGTTCACGCGTTATTGGGACTGGCACTTGGTGGGAGCGGTCCGGGCGGTGGGTGCTCCGCCCGCCCGCAGTGGACGTCCAGGATGATGAGGTTTGCCAGGCGGGTATCAGGAGTGAGAACGCAGGGCCGAACCCAGCTCGACCTTACTCTTGACCCCCAGTTGCAGGTAGCAGTTGCGCAGGTAGGTGCGCACGGTCGCGGGGCTCAACGCAAGGATCTTGGCGATTTCCTTATAGGAATGGCCGGCGGCGAACAGCATGGCGGCGGTCCGCTCACGGGGCGCCAGCACCACCCCGCGGGCCTGCGCCTCAAGGGACAGGATCACGTGGTCGGCATTCGGGCTCAGTGTCAGGGCACTGCGCCCCAGGCGCATCACACAAGGCACTTTCTGCAGTTGCGCGATCACTTCCGCCGGCAGCACCGAACCGTTCCAGCCCGGTACCTCGCGCTGAATCGCCGCGCACAACTGTGCGCCCACGTACAGCAGGCTGCCGTCCATGCGCGCCACGCCGAAGTCCGTCGCCCCGTCGCCCGTGTCGGAGCGGATCATGTCCTGCACCTGGAATCGCCACAACTGCAGCAAGTGATCGCAAAACGCCGCAAACAACCCGGCCTCGCGCTCGTTGAACCCGGTGTCATCCAGGCCACGGTACAGGCAAACGAAGAAATTCAACCCGCTTTCGGGCAACTCGAACGTGATGCACATCAGGTAGAAGAGGTCGTATCGCCGGGCGAACTCATTGACCTCCTCGTCAGGGTCGTTGAAGCCGCTGTCACACACCACCTGCCCCGGCAGGTTCAAGGTGGTCCGGGCAAAACCATCCGCACCTGCGACCTTGCTCCACTCGCCGACAAACGACTCGGGCAGGTTGATTCGCCCATGCATCCAGCTTTGCGGGGAAACGCTGGCCTCGGCTCCGGACATTTCGCCCCACCAGGCCGATGCAAAAGGCACCAGTTGGCCAAACGCCTGCAGCCCCTCGGCAATGAAATGAGACCCGCCACGCTCACGTGCCAGGCTCGACAACTGAAGAACGCAACGATTGAACGCCTTGAGCGTTGCCATCGACATCTGTGTGCCGCCTACCTCACCCGCCACCATCGTCCCAACCCCGATTACTGCGTGACTTATCCTCCGGACGATGCCACAGGCAGTGCAATAGCGTCCAGCGCGGTCGGGACTGGATCGTGGCCCACGCCTGTCCCACCGGATCCAGGTAGCGTGTCCGGCAAGGCTATCCAGCCGACCAGACAACGCAGCGCTCCCCAATCCCTGTCGGGAGCGCCGCGTTCACAAGGTTGACCGGGTCATTGATCGTCGATTTTTTTCGACGACTGCGTGCGGTCTTCGGCGCTTTCTTCAGCGTTTGGCGGTTCAGGGATGCCGCCGGGGGTGAACACATGGGTCAGCAGTTCCTTGGCATCGACCTCTGCGACGCCAGGCACCGAGCGGGCAATCGCCACGGCCTGTTCACATTGCTTGTGGGTATTGACCCGGCCGCTCAATGCCACGGTGCCCGCGTGGGTTTTGACATTGATGTGCAAGGCCAGGTTCGTGTCTGCAAAAGCCAGGGCTGATTTCACCCGGGTCGTTATCCACGCGTCGTGCACGGCCGCTCCCACGTCGTGGGAGTAATGCTGGAAGGAATGATTTTTCATGGCAGGTGCCTCTATCGTGTCATCAAGCGGACGGCTCATCCCACCGGCTGTGCCACCCGCTGCCGTTCAGGCGGGCACAAGGGATTCCCGATGCGTTGTGGCGCCACAGCCACACCGACACTGACTAATTATAGTGCGGCCTGCCCGCAGTCGGTGGCCTTCAGCGAGTCCGTGACCGGCCGGTGTATTCACCATCAGGCCTGCCGCTCATCACCTTCCCTTATCGGCAATGACATCCCCTCACGCCCGGCGCATGGTGAACCCCTCAACCGGAGGGATTCGCCATGCTCGATACACTGAAACGGATCAACTCGACCTCGGCCTTCAACCGCTGGGGCGGCTTCGAAGTCACCCACGCCGCCGCCGGCGAGGTGGAGCTGTCGATGGCCTTTCGCGAGTCCGACATGGCGCAATATGCCGGGTTCCTGCATGCGGGGCTGATTGGCGCGCTATTGGACACCGCCTGCGGGTTTGCGGCGGGAACGGTGGCCGGCAATGTGTTGGCCTCGCACTTTTCAGTGAACTGCCTGGCACCTGCCGTTGGTGAAGTGTTCATTGCCCGGGCAACGGTGATCAAGGCGGGTAAAAAGCAGGTGTTCGCCCGCGCCGAGTTGTTCGCGCAGAACGGCGATCAACGGAAACGGGTGGCCACCGGCGATGCGATCCTGGTGCCAATCGAGGATCGCTGAAGGACTAGGCTTGCATGGACAAACTCAAGATTGACGGGAGGTTTCCATGCAACTCGAAGGTTCCTGCCACTGCGGCGCGGTGTCGTTCAGTCTGACCTGCGCCCACCCCTACCCCTATCAACGGTGTTATTGCTCGATCTGCCGCAAGACCCAGGGCGCCGGCGGTTATGCGATCAACCTCGGGGGCGATGCCGCCAGCCTGAAAGTACGCGGTCGCAAACACATCACGATTTACCATGCGCGGCTCAAGGACGACGGCGACCAACGCGCCCGTCGCAGCACCGCCGAGCGGCATTTCTGCGCGCTGTGCGGCTCGGGATTGTGGCTATTCAGCCCTGAGTGGCCGGAATTGATCCATCCGTTTGCATCGGCCATCGACACCCCGCTGCCGATACCGCCGCAACACACCCACTTGATGCTTGGATCCAGGGCTCCCTGGGTGGAAGTCGAGGCACACCCTGGCGACCGGCAGTTCGACGTCTATCCAGAAGAGTCCATCGCCCAATGGCATCAGCGCCTGGGCCTGGGCCGTTAACCTGCCGCTCAGTCGAGCGTGAACGCTACCCGGTGGCGAGCGAGCTTGCTCGCGCTGGGGTGCGCAGCAGCCCCAAAGCCGCCCACCGCGTTCTCTCTGCAAGACCGCAACAGCCTTATTGGGGCCGCTTCGCTGCCCAGCGCGAGCAAGCTCGCTCGCCACGGGTCATGTGAGATGCCCCGAGGTGTTTGAAGCGGCCCGTCAGAGCGTTGGAACACCGCTGTGGAAGCGGAACTCGACGTCCGGGGACTCGATCAGCTCCTGCTCGGCGGCGCGTACCCTGTCGATCACCTGAGCGATGTCCTTGGCGTCACCGTACTGGTAGGCCAGTTTCAGGTAGCCCTGGAAATGCCGGGCCTCGCTTTTCAACAAGCCGAAGTAGAACTTGCCCAGCTCTTCGTCCAGATGCGGTACCAGCGCTTCAAAGCGCTCGCAGCTGCGGGCCTCGATAAAGGCACCGACCACCAGGGTGTCCACCAGCTTTACCGGCTCGTGACTGCGCACCACCTTGCGCAGGCCCGAGGCGTAGCGCCCTGCAGACAGCTGGCGCAGTTCGATCTTGCGCTTTTTCATCAAGCGCATGACTTGCTCGTGGTGCACCAGTTCTTCCCGGGCCAGGCGCGACATCAGGTTGATCAGGTCGACATGGGAGTGGTACTTGGCGATCAGGCTCAAGGCGGTGCTGGCCGCCTTGAACTCGCAGTTCTTGTGGTCGATCAGCAGGGTTTCCTGATCAGCCAGTGCGGCCTGAACCCAGCCGTCCGGTGTGCGGCAACCCAGAAACTCGTGAATTTCAGGAAGGATCATTGGCTCGCTTCCGACAGTTCAACAGGCGCATTGGGCAGGACGGCGACGATTTCAGGGGTCAGTAACATGAGACTCACGGGCAATAGGTTCACAGCGAAGGGCGCGATTATACCGGCCTGCCGGCAGACCACCAGTCGCCTCACTTGATATGCATCAAGACCCCAGGCCGCGACCAGCATCTATAGTTGAGCAACGAGGCCATTTTCATTCAACGGAGAGTCTGACCATGCAAGCCATTCGCAGCATCCTGGTGGTGATCGAGCCACTGCCCGACGAAAGTCTGGCCCTCAAGCGCGCCAAACTGATCGCCGGAGTGACCCAGGCCCATCTGCATCTGCTGATTTGCGATAAAAAGCAGGAGCACTCGGCGCTGTTGACCGTGCTCAAGGCCAGCCTGCTCGACGAAGGCTACAGCGTCACCACCGAGCAGGCGTGGCACGACAGCCTGCACCAGACCATCATCGACGTGCAGCAAGCCGAAGGCTGTGGGCTGGTGGTCAAGCAGCACTTTGCCGACAACCCGCTGAAAAAATTCCTGCTGACCCCCGACGACTGGAAGCTGCTGCGCCAGTGCCCCAGCCCGGTGTTGCTGGTGAAAACCGCGAAGCCCTGGACCGGCGGCACCATTCTGGCGGCCATCGACGTCGGCAACAGCGACCCTGAGCACCGGGTGCTGCACGCCAGCATCGTCGACCATGGTTTCGACATCGCCCACCTGGCCAAGGCCCAGTTGCACGTGATCACCTCCCACCCGTCGCCCATGCTGTCGGCCGCCGACCCGGTGTTCCAGCTCAAGGAGACCATCGAGGCGCGCTACCGCGAAGAGTGCAAGGCGTTCCAGGCCGAGTTCGACATCGACAACGACCACCTGCACATCGAGGAAGGCCCGGCCGACGTCTTGATCCCCCACGCCGCCCATAAACTGCAAGCCTCGGTCACGGTGATCGGCACCGTGGCGCGTAGCGGATTCTCCGGAGCACTGATCGGCAATACCGCGGAAGTGGTGCTCGATGCCCTGGAAAGCGACGTGCTGGTGCTCAAGCCGCAGGAAATCATGGACCACCTGGAGGAGTTGGTGAGCGCCGACAAGTAAGGCGCCTGCAAGACCGTTATCGCCGGATCGTCCCCCGCAGTCTGCTCGCGAAGACGATCCGGCGATGTCATGGGTGGTTCAACCGCCGAAATTGTCCTTGAGAAACCCCGGCGCTATGTAGCGCTGGTAGTGCGCCTCGGACAGCAGGAAGAATTCCCGATCAATGGCATCGCGCAACTCCGGCAGGTTCCACTCGCGAAACTCCGGCAGCAGCACCATCCCGTAGGCTTCCAGGTTGTTGATCACCCGCGCGCCCCGGGCAATCAGCTGATAGGCCCAGCAATATTCCGACTGGTGGGGCACGAAGCGGATTTTTCGCGATTCCAGCTGCTCGCGCAGGCGCCGGGGGTCGAAAACTTCCAGTTTTGCGGCCATCACCTGCACCAGCAACTGCTCGAGACGCAGCCACACAGCACGTTTTTCTTCCTCGTTGTAACCGTTCCAGTGAATCACTTCATGGTGGAACCGCTTGCAGCCACGGCACACCAAGTCCCCGTAAACAGTGGAGCAGAGGCCGATGCAGGGGGTCTTGATGGTCTGATTGGGCATAGGTAGGCAAAACGCGAAAAAGCAGAATAGGCCGGCATGTTAGCCCTTTGTCTAGCATTGATCACCCCTCACTAACTTACCTTTAATTTTTTTTTGCCGTAGAATCAGCCAGCCTTTTTAGGCGCCAATGTCCGTTAGAAGCTGTTTTCAAAGCGTCACGAGCACAGTCGTTCCTTTAGAGCGGTGTTGGCGAAAGGTTTTTCAGCGGTGAAAAACCTGACGCCAACCCTCATCAGCTCCCCGTTCTGCAGGCGTAAAACTTTGAAAGCAGCTTCTGTAAGGAATTGTCGGTAATTCTGGCTAAGTGGCCCACAACGCCATGCAGCGCATGAGTACGGCAATTTCGGGATGAGCGTCCCGGACACCCAATTGGGACCACTGATGAGGGTAATAACTGTGCTTGAAGCCTACCGCAAACATATCGAAGAGCGCGCAGCACTGGGTATCGTTCCCCAGCCGCTAAACGCCGAACAAACTGCAGGCCTGGTCGAGCTGCTGAAAAATCCCCCGGCTGGCGAAGAAGCCGTTCTGCTGGACCTGATCACCAATCGCATTCCACCTGGCGTGGACGAAGCAGCCTATGTCAAGGCAGGCTTCCTGTCCGCATTGGCCAAAGGCCAAGCTTCTTCCCCCCTGATCGACAAGAAGCGCGCGGTTGAACTGCTTGGCACCATGCAAGGCGGCTACAACATCGTGACCCTGGTTGACCTGCTCGACGACGCCGAACTGG
The DNA here is from genome assembly GCF_900187505.1 of Pseudomonas sp. Irchel s3h17. Classification (GTDB taxonomy): domain Bacteria; phylum Pseudomonadota; class Gammaproteobacteria; order Pseudomonadales; family Pseudomonadaceae; genus Aquipseudomonas. The sequence goes on along the minus strand of NZ_FYDL01000017.1, from coordinate 9,994 downwards.
CCCCGGTCGCAGCCGCCCAACTCAAGCACACCCTGCTGATGTTCGATGCGTTCCACGACGTCGCGGAAAAAGCCAAGAACGGCAACGTTCACGCCAAGGGCGTCATGCAATCCTGGGCTGACGGCGAGTGGTTCAAGAACCGCCCGACCCTGGCCGACAAGATCAGCCTGCGCGTGTTCAAGGTCACCGGCGAAACCAACACCGACGACCTGTCCCCTGCTCCTGATGCCTGGTCCCGTCCAGACATCCCGCTGCACGCCCTGGCCATGCTGAAAATGGCCCGTGAAGGCATCGAGCCTGACCAGCAAGGCGTCACCGGCCCGATGAAGCAGATCGAAGAAATGCGCAACGCCGGCTTCCCGATCGCCTACGTCGGTGACGTGGTCGGTACCGGTTCGTCGCGTAAATCGGCCACCAACTCGGTGCTGTGGTTCTTCGGCGACGACGTTCCCTACGTGCCGAACAAGCGCGCAGGCGGCTTCTGCTTCGGCAGCAAGATCGCTCCGATCTTCTACAACACCATGGAAGATGCTGGCGCACTGCCAATCGAATTCGACGTCACCAACATGAACATGGGCGACGTGATCGACCTGTACCCGCATGCTGGCAAAGTCTGCAAGCACGGCACCGACGAAGTCCTGACCACCTTCGAAATGAAGACCCCGGTCCTGTTGGACGAAGTGCGCGCCGGTGGCCGTATTCCGCTGATCATCGGCCGTGGCCTGACCGAGAAGGCACGTGCCGAACTGGGCCTGCCACCGTCGGAACTGTTCAAGAAGCCGGAAGCACCTGCCGAAAGCACCAAGGGCTTCACCCTGGCGCAGAAGATGGTCGGCAAGGCATGCGGCGTGACTGGCGTTCGTCCAGGCACCTACTGCGAACCGAAGATGACCACCGTGGGTTCCCAGGACACCACCGGTCCAATGACCCGTGACGAACTGAAAGACCTGGCGTGCCTGGGCTTCTCGACCGACCTGGTGATGCAGTCCTTCTGCCACACCGCGGCTTACCCTAAGCCGATCGACGTGACCACCCACCACACCCTGCCTGACTTCATCATGACCCGTGGCGGCGTATCCCTGCGTCCGGGCGACGGCATCATCCACAGCTGGCTGAACCGCATGCTGCTGCCGGACACCGTCGGCACCGGTGGTGACTCCCACACCCGCTTCCCGATGGGCATTTCGTTCCCGGCCGGTTCCGGCCTGGTAGCGTTCGCCGCAGCCACTGGCGTCATGCCACTGGACATGCCGGAATCGATCCTGGTGCGCTTCAAAGGCGAAATGCAACCGGGCGTCACCCTGCGTGACCTGGTTCACGCCATTCCTTACTACGCGATCCAGGCTGGCCTGTTGACCGTAGAGAAGAAAGGCAAGAAGAACGCCTTCTCCGGCCGCATCCTGGAAATCGAAGGCCTGGACAACCTGAGCATCGAACAGGCTTTCGAGCTGTCCGACGCCTCGGCCGAACGTTCGGCTGCCGGTTGCACCATCAAGCTGTCGAAAGAGTCGATCACCGAGTACCTGAGCTCCAACATCACCCTGCTGCGCTGGATGATCGGCGAAGGCTACGGCGACGCTCGTACCCTGGAACGTCGTGCTCAAGCGATGGAAGCCTGGGTTGCCAACCCTGAGCTGATGGTTGCCGATGCTGACGCCGAATACGCTGAAACCATCGAAATCGACCTGAACGAGATCAAGGAGCCAGTACTCTGCGCGCCGAACGATCCGGACGACGCCCGTCTGCTGTCCAGCGTTGCTGGCGAGAAGATCGACGAAGTGTTCATCGGTTCGTGCATGACCAACATCGGTCACTTCCGCGCTGCCGGTAAACTGCTGGATCAGGTCAAGGGTCAGCTGCCAACCCGTCTGTGGCTGTCGCCGCCGACCAAGATGGACGCTCACCAACTGACCGAAGAAGGCTACTACGGCATCTACGGCAAGGCTGGCGCGCGCATGGAAATGCCAGGCTGCTCGCTGTGCATGGGTAACCAGGCACGTGTAGAGCCGAACTCGACAGTCGTGTCGACGTCGACCCGTAACTTCCCGAACCGTCTGGGCGACGGCGCGAACGTCTACCTGGCTTCGGCCGAGCTGGCGTCCGTGGCTTCGATCCTGGGTCGCCTGCCGACCGTCGAGGAGTACATGGTATACGCTGGCAAGATCGACAGCATGGCGGCCGATGTCTACCGCTACCTGTCCTTCGACCAGATTGCCGAGTTCCGTGAAGCTGCTGCGAACGCCAACATCCCGGTCGTTCAAGCCTAAGCTGACAACGCAATAGAAAACGCCGCCCCTCTTGCGAGGGGCGGCGTTTTTTATGCCCGGCTTTTCGTTTACGGCGTCAGTGCCAACCCGACCGCACCGTCGACACTCCGTCCACTGAGGACCACCCCCAGGCGCTCCACCTCGGGCAATGCCAGCAACGCCGCTTTCGCGCGGTGCTTGAGACGGGCCAGCACCAGTTGCTTGCCTTCGGCATGCACCCGCACAAAGAACTCCTGCAGGGCCTCGATGCTGGTGCCATCCAGATTGGGCGACTCCTCCAGACTGAGAATCACCGTATGAATCGGCATTTCCGAATGCCGGATCAAATGCAAGGCGCCACCAAGAATCCGCTCGACGTTGGCGAAAAACAGCGCTTCTCCCGGCCGTACGACCAGCACCCCTGGCACCGCGCTGGCCGAAGGATGACGCTCCAGGTCGACGAAATCATGGCCCTCACCGGCACGCCCGAGCACCTGGATGTCCGCCACCGACAGTTGCTTGAGCATCAACAACACACTGATCGCCACCGAGACCAGCAAGCCATCCAGCACCCCCAGCGTCAGCACCGCCACCACCGCGCACACCACCAGCACACGGTCACGTTGCCAGACGAAATAACGCCCCAGGGGTTTCAGGCTCAGGCCACGCCCTAGCGCATGCATGACGATGGCCGCCAGCACCGGTTCCGGGGTCAGGGCAATATAGGGCAGCACGGTCAGGACAATGACCAGCACCACCAACGCCGCCACACCGCCAGCCAGCCGCGAATTGGCGCCGGCGGCTTCGTTGGCGGAGGTCGCGGAATACCCCGCTCCCACGGGCATGCCGTGAAACAGCCCGGACATCAGGTTGGAGGCGCCCAGCGCCAGCAGGTCCCGATTGGACGACACCCGGTCACCGTGCTTGAGGGCAAATGAGCTGATCGAACCGTAGGACTCCGCATACAGAATCATCACCATGGCAAAGCCCAGCTCCCCCAGGCGCAACCAGTCGGCGAAAGGCAACACCGGCAGGCTCGGCAACTCCAGGCTCAGGTCGATGACGCCAATCAGCTTGATCCCATAGCTGGGCAAATTCAGCCACTGGCCGGCCGCGATGCCGACCATCACCACCAACAAGCCGCCCGGCACCTTGGGAAACCGCGCGAATACCGCCAACAGCAACAACGCCACACCGGCCACACCGGCCGCGGCCCAGTTCCACTGAGGCAACTGCCCCAACAACTGCGGCAGAAAACGCACCAGGTTGCCATCACTCAGGTGCACCCCCACCACACTGGCGAGCTGCTTGAGGATAATGGTCAGCGCCAGGCCAAAGGAAAACCCACGCAGCACCGGCTTGGCGATGAACGACGTCACGCGGCCCAGCTTGAACAGCCCGGCCAGCACGAACAGCACCCCAGTCACCAGGACCAGGGCGACTGCCAGGCTCGAACGCAGCTGCGGGTCACCGTTGGCCAGCGTCGAGGTGGCGGCCGCCAGCACCGCCGCTGACGAGGACGTCGCCGCGACAATGGCAAACCGGCTGGTGCCGAACACGCCATAGCACAGCAGACCGGCAAACAAGGCGATCACCCCGGCCTGGGGCGCCAGCGCGGCGATGCTCGAATAGGCCACCGCCTCGGGCAGCAACAGGCCGGCGATCGACAACCCGGCCAGTACATCCAGCCAGCGTTTACGACCTTTGGCGGGAGTTTGTTTAGAAGCAATCAGCGGATCAGTCGGCAATCAGGTCTCTCCAGAACAGTGTTTCCAGGCCGACCCGATGATCGATGACGGCACAAAACCGACCCACGTCCACGGGGTTTTGCCAGCGCAAGCCTACCTGCCTGGAATGCAGTCGGCACTGAGCAACATCAGTAGCCCTTGAACAACAGCAGTGTAGCGGCCGCGTCATCCCACCCCTCCCAGAAACATCGCGCCGAACACCTGTGGCGAGGGAGCTTGCTCCCGCTGGGGTGCGCAGCAGCCCCAAAGCCATTCACCGCGTTCTGTCTGTAACACCGCACCAGCCTTGTCGGGGCCGCTTCGCTGCCCAGCGGGAGCAAGCTCCCTCGCCACGGGATGTCTGGTTGAGAGGCCGGACTTTTCGGCAGGCAAAAAAATGGCCGCTGACGGTGTCGTCAGCGGCCATTCTTTCACTCAGGGTCGGGCTCGATACCGGCCTGGCCGGTCGAACCACCCGGCACTCAGGCCGTCAGCGAGTAAATCAACGCCGAAATGGCCACCAGGCCTACCGCCGTCACAAAGACATTGGACGCCTGGCCACGATAGCGCGCCATGGCCGGAACCTTGCGGATCGCGTACATCGGCATCAGGAACAGAATCGCCGCGATGACCGGGCCACCCAGGGTTTCGATCATGCCCAGAATGCTCGGGTTCAGCGTGGCGACGATCCAGCACACCACCAGCATGAACGCAGCGGTCATGCGGTCCAATGCCTTGGCACCCGGACGCTTGCCACTTTTCACGATCAAGCCTTTCAAGCCTTCGCTGGCACCGATGTAGTGGCCCAGGAACGACTTGGAAATGGCCACGAAGGCAATCAACGGCGCGACGAACGCGATGGTCGGGTTGCTGAAATGGTTGGCCAGGTACGACAGGATCGACAGGTTCTGCGCCTTGGCCTCGGCCAGTTGTGCCGGCGACAGGGTCAGCACGCAGCTGAAGACGAAGAACAGCACCATCACCACCATCAGCAGGTGGGCACGGGACAGGATCTGCGAGCTGCGCTCTTCGGCGTGGACACCGTAACGACGCTTCTGGTCCACCGCGAAGGCCGAGATGATCGGCGAGTGGTTGAACGAGAACACCATCACCGGAATCGCCAGCCACAGCGTGTGCAGCAGCGCCGACGGCTCGGGCAGCGTGGTCGCGGTGGCCAGGATGCCACCGTTCCAGTGCGGAATCAGGAACACCGCCAGGAACAGCAAGGCCACGATGAACGGGTAGACCATCAGGCTCATGGCCTTGACGATCACCTGCTCGCCACAACGCACTACCGCCAGCAGGCCGAGGATCAGCACGAACGACAGAATCGCCCGCGGTGGCGGCATGATGTGCAACTGGTGCTCAAGGAAGCTGCCCACGGTGTTGGTCAAGGCAACGCTGTAGATCAGCAGGATCGGAAAAATGGCGAAGAAATACAGCAAGGTGATCAGGGCGCCGGCCTTGATCCCGAAATGTTCCTCGACCACCTCGGTGATGTCCGCCCCTTCGCGACCGGACAAGACGAAGCGGGTCAGGCCGCGGTGTGCGTAGAACGTCATCGGGAACGCCAGCAACGCCAGGATCAACAGCGGCCAGAAACCGCCAAGGCCTGCGTTGATCGGCAAAAACAAGGTACCCGCACCAATCGCCGTGCCAAACAGGCCCAGCATCCAGGTGGTGTCATGGCGATTCCAGCTGGTGAGGCTTGCTGGTGCCGCCGCTTCATAGCGTTCATCAACGCTATTGGCCTGATCATTCATCCGGTCGGATCTCCGCATTCCGGTCACTTGCCACTCGGTCAGGACGAGTCAGAAAAAGCTGACAGGCAGCGCCCTGGCCGAAACAGGGGCGCGATTGTCCGGGATTAATGAGCAGAAGCAAAGACTTAGCTGAGGAGCGGTGATGCGTATCAGCGCTTTTTTTCGCTGACGCGCGCCCATCAATGGCCTGAAGGTGCTGCCAGTCGCCGCCCCCATTGCCAAACGCCGGCCAATCGGCAATCTTTGAGCATCTTGCGAATTCGTGATGTGCCCTTTTCGACACCCTCAGGAGCTGAGCATGCCTGCCACCGTTCTGGTACTGGTTGAAACCATCAACGACTATCTGCCGATTCTCGAACGCCAGGGCTTTCATCTCATCCTCGCCCCCACCCCCGACGAACGTGCCCAGGCCATCGGCAGCCACGGCGGGCACATCGACGCCGTACTCACTCGCGGGCCACTGGGCCTGCACGCCGAAGAAATCGCCGCCCTGCCCAACCTGAAGATCATCTGTGTGATCGGTGCCGGCTACGAGCATGTCGACCTGCAGGCAGCCAGCAACCGGGGCATCACCGTCACCCATGGCGCCGGGGTCAACGCTTCTTCGGTCGCCGACCACGCCATGGCCCTGTTGCTGGCCCTGGTGCGCGACATCCCGCGGGCCGATGCCGCGGTGCGACGCGGCGAATGGCCGAAAATCATGCGCCCGTCCCTGGCAGGCAAGCGCCTGGGCATTCTGGGGCTGGGAGCCGTGGGCATGGCCATCGCCAAACGCGCGGCCAACGGCTTCGACATGCGCGTGAGCTACCACAATCGCCAAATACGCGGCGACGTGCCCTATGACTTCTGCACCACCCCCATGGAACTGGCGCGCGCCTCGGACTTTCTGCTGGTCTGCACCCCTGGCGGCCTGGGCACCGAGTACCTGATCAACAAACAGACGCTGGACGCACTGGGGCCCCATGGCTTTATCGTCAACATTGCCCGGGCCAGCGTGATCGTCACCGCCGACCTGATCAGCGCGCTGGAACAACGCCGGATTGCCGGCGCCGCCCTCGACGTCTTCGACGCCGAACCCCAGGTACCGGATGCCCTGAAAACACTCGCCAACGTCATCCTCACCCCCCATGTCGCCGGCCTGTCGCCGGAAGCCACCCAGGCCACCGTGGAACTGGTGGGGCAGAACCTGCTGGCGTTTTTCTCCAATCGCCCGGTGCTGACGCCGGTGGCGTTGCCGGTGGCGGGCCGGTAAACCGCTTGCCAAAGGGCGTTCTGGCACCTGAGAGCTCGCAAATGCCCCCTCTATTTAGAAGCCGTGAACTCATGCTGAGCTCTGTAGGTTCTACAGTGGCCAAGCTAGACCGTCTTTATCGGCGCATACCCGCATTGGCGATGGCGCGAGGAAACCGCGGTTCATAGCACAGCAACAGTGACACCCAGTGCGCACAGGCATGAATCAGGATCAGTGGGAGTAACAGCAGGTGGATCGGTATGAAAATCCACAAGGCCGGCGTCTTGATAAAGCCAGTGTCCAGGCGCCAGACAGCGCTGAGGGAATGCCAAGGCCAGGGAAACCTGGGCAGCAACCGTTCAGGCGCGGGCGCGGCCTCGGGGCCGTCTTCCATGTAGCGCCGGATGTACTCCCAGAAGGCCAGCAACTCAGCGGCATTGCGGGTCGGCTTGCCGACGAGGGTCATCTCGAAATCATCCTTGGGATTGCCGTCGGCGTCAGACACCGCGTGGTATTCCTTTTCCCAGCCCAGCAGGACAAACCCACCGGTGCCGTCCAGTTCGGACATGTTGGGGTTGATGCAGACGTCGGTCTTGTCCCAGTCCAGCGCCACCACCCCGCCCAGGTGCTTGGGGCGGAGCAGGTAGACCTTGCGGGTGATGCGGTTGAAACGGACGATCAGGCGGCGGGCGGTGAAGATTTCGAGACGGAGGTAGGAGAAGACGTACTTGAAGTAGAGGTACAGAGATACGATGGGGATTGCAGGGATTATCCACATAAGCAAGTATTCAAGGGTATGCAAGGAAGGTTTGTCACCCATAAACAAGGATAAATAATCTCTGCCAATATAGTAGAGCGTACCGATTAGCATCCATATAAGTAACACGCCGCCAGTTCCGGGTATTAATGTGATCAGCCCTCGCTTTTCGTCGTTAGGCGTGCGCACATCTATGTAAGTTGAGTTGTAGGCATACAGCGAGTCGTTGTGGTAAAGCGCTTCGGATACGCTTTGCGTGACGCCTATGGGGGGGATCTTTTCATCGTCATCAATCTGCCGATCGGCTTCTTTCTCCAAGGCCTCGTAGTCAACCGTTTTTCGCCCGTCAAACATCAGCCATTCGAATAAGTACATTAGAACGTGGCCTCAATCGCCTTTTGGAAGTTCTTCAGTTCTTGCTCCTCGGATTTAGGCGTGCCGTTGCCTCGATCCTTGCGGAACGTGCTGTGACGCAAATAGGTCTGAAGCTCATTCGGAAGCAAGAGCTCTAAAGTCACGGACGTGACGAAGATCACAATGTTGATCCGTATGCACCAGCGAAGCATAAAAGCCATTTTCAGTGCGAGTTGAGTGGACACTTTGTGTGTATAGATTAGAAAACGTTTTCTTCCATGTATTTGAATGAGGCTGTAGTGGTCTAATGAAACCGGACACCCATTTAGGTGAGAATGCTCGCCAGATCGAGGTGTCAGATGACCAAACAACGCCGTTCCTTTTCTGCTGAATTCAAACGCGAGGCTGCCGACCTCGTGCTCAAGCAAAACTACAGCTACATCGAAGCCAGCCGTTCACTCGGCGTCGGCGAGTCGGCCCTGCGCCGCTGGGTTGATCAGGTTCAGCAGGAGCGCCAAGGCGTCACTCCGCAGAGCAGAGCGCTGACCCCGGAACAGCAGAAAATCCAGGAGCTGGAAGCCCGGATCGCCCGCCTTGAACGGGAAAAATCGATATTAAAAAAGGCTACCGCGCTCTTGATGTCGGAAGATAACGAGCGTACGCGCTGATCAATCAGCTGAGAGTCCATGAGCCGATTGATTGGCTGTGCAAGGTGTTTGAAGTCACCCGTTCGTGCTACTACGCCCAGCGCCTTAGGCGCCGAACACCTGATGTCGAACGGCTTCGGTTGCGCAGCCGGGTGAGCGAGCTGTTTTCGCAAAGTCGCAGTGCTGCGGGCAGCCGCAGCATCCTGTCGCTGATGCGTGACGACGGTGAGCAGCTCGGTCGATTCAAAGTGCGCAGCCTGATGCGCGAGCTTGACCTCGTCAGTAAACAGCCCGGATCACATGCCTATAAACGAGCGACAGTTGAACGGTTGGATATCCCGAACCTCTTGAGTCGGGAGTTTGATGTTCCGGCACCCAACCAGGTGTGGTGCGGCGACATCACCTACATCTGGGCCCAGGGGAAATGGCATTACCTGGCTGTCGTGCTGGATCTTTGCACACGCCGGGTAGTGGGCTGGGCGTTGTCGGAAAAGCCGGACGCCGATCTGGTTATCAAGGCGCTGGATATGGCTTACGAACAACGAGGCAAACCTCAGGGCCTGCTGTTTCACTCGGATCAAGGGTCGCAGTATGCGAGTCGTCTATTTCGCCAGCGGCTGTGGCGTTATCGCATGCGCCAGAGCATGAGCCGGCGGGGAAATTGCTGGGACAACGCGCCAATGGAGCGCGTGTTCCGCAGCTTGAAAACAGAATGGATACCGAACACGGGCTACAGAACGGCTCAAGAAGCCCAGCGTGATATCAGCCAATTCTTGATGCATCGGTACAACTGGATTCGACCCCATCAATTCAACGGTGGGCTGGCGCCAGCTCGGGCCGAAGAAAAACTTAACGTCGTGTCCGGGATTAGTTGACCACTACAGGCGCTCTAGGTAGGGCGCCGCAGCTGCCAGCCCGATGGCTATCGAAAAAAGCGCACCTCCTAATTGGGCGGCAGCGCGCAAAATGTAGATACCGGCGAGAGTTTTTTTGTCATCCGAAGCCCTAACTCCGTCGCCTATGTCATAAATCATCCCCACCAACGCCGCCCCACCCGCTAACACCCCCGCCATCAACTTCAGCTGACTGCCCATCACCCGCCCAGCCTGGCGGACCGCGCTGTTGCTACTGCGCTCGGCCAGTCCCACCGCTACCGCCCCCAGCTCCAGCCCGGCAGCGGATACCGCGACGATCGCCGCCATCAGTTCGATGTATTCCCGGGTGCCCTTGTCGTGCTTTTGCGCCCTGCGCATCAGGTTCATCACTTCC